>JAAVJQ010000039.1 GCA_012038135.1 Salinimicrobium nanhaiense | reverse complement strand
GGCATACGCGTTAACTTATGATGTAAGCTTTTGATAATCAAATACATGAGTAATTTATTTAGTTAATTAATCCTTTTTTAGGACTGGTTTGGTTTGCTTCACCCTTTTTAATACAAAACAATTCCGGTCTTCAATTACCCATTCCATTTCCTCACCTTTCTCCAGGTTGCATGCTTCAGCCACCGCTGCTGGGAAATTAACATAAAACGACTTTGTCTTCCCTCTATCAACTTTCTGAATTTTAACTTTATATCCCATTTTTTTTTGCTTTTTAATAATAGTATTTATACTATTACAAATATATTGTTTAATTCTTACTAACCCTAAAAAAAATGGAAAAAATCAGCTTCTTCAACTACTTTTCTGAACTCGGCATTGATAATGATACCCTTTTGGATATCGCATATGAAACCGGCCTGATAAAACGTAAGCGGGCTATTTACCCATCAGACCTTTTGTATTCACTTTGTCTGGAATCCTCAAATGGCACGGTAAGCCATAACGATGTTGCCGCTCATTTAGAATCAAGCACGGATACCAGCGTTTCAAAAGTGGCCATTTGGAAAAAAATCAATAGCTGCTGTGTGGAATTTTTTAAAGGAGTACTTGAGGTAATGATTTTGAAAAAAATTACCAATGTTGCAGTCCAGGATAGAAATTTGAGTGCTGTTTTCAACAGAATGATCGTTCAGGACAGCACCATTATAAGGCTTCCCAAAAGGTTATTTGAAATATTCTCAGGGGTGGCTAACGCACATTCAAAAGTATGCAATGCACGTATTCAGGGCGTCTATGATATCCTTAATGAACGATTTATTTCATTTTCTATTGATGCCTACAGTAAAAACGACTTGTTGGCTGCCCCTGAACTCCTTCTGGAAAAAGGAGATCTGAGTTTACGAGACCGGGGATATTTTATTCAGGAAGAAGTGGAGCGCCATATTCATATCGGTGCTGACTGTATCTACCGCTACAAGAACAAAATGATCCTACTCAACTCTGTAACCGAAAAGCCACTCGATATACTATCCATATTAGAAAAGACACCAACAATAGATTGGGAAGTCAAGCTTAACAATAAGGAAAAAACTACCGTTAGGTTAATTGCCTTTCCTGTATCTGATGAAGTGGCAAACAATAGACGAATGAAAGCTAAAAAGGAAAAAAAACTCCTCCCGACTCTGAGTATTTAAAGCTGTTGGGCTGGTCAATCTATATCACCACCCTGCCAAAAAACAAGGCAGAGGCAAATACTATTTTTAGTTTATATAAGCTCAGATGGAGAATTGAGATCATATTTAAATCGTGGAAAAGCAACATGGGTTTTGATAAAGTTCATAACGTCTCTCAAAACCAGCTTTACGTCATTATTATGGCACGCTTTATTATGGTAATTATTTGTACACAGTTCATTTTTAAACCTTGTAGAAATATAATTAAAAGTACCTTGAACAAAGATTTGAGTTTAATGAAAACAACTCATTATTTAATAAGATATCCAATCAAACTAGTTCAGATCATTGCAGACTTGTCCGATTTCC
>JAAVJQ010000038.1 GCA_012038135.1 Salinimicrobium nanhaiense | reverse complement strand
GCCAGTAGAGTAGAGTGCGCAACCACCTCTTCGATAGTTGCACAGCCCCCTCATCAAACCGTACGTGCGGTTTTCCCGCATACGGCTTTCCTTATAATTTTCATCGGCGGGCATTCACAGGTCGTATGCCTGAAGTCTTATACGGCTTAATTAAACCATATTCTTTTACTAAAATAGCAAAGGCTTGTGTGCCATACAAGCTCGACTTACGTTGACTTTTACGATTATAGAAACGGGTGAGCCGTATACGGAGATATTCTTCCAATTTTCTAGAAGAAATCTGTGTGTAGCTCACTTTTTCTATCTTGTAATAATTCATCCATCCTCTTATTATAGGATTTAGCTCTCTTACCACGTCATTAGCTGGAAAATGCCCAATCTGTTTCAGTTTTTCGTTGATTTTCTGCCGTATCTTTTGCTGGGACTTTGCTTTGGGAACAATATTCCAAAAGCGTTTCCCTTTATCAAATGGACTTCGATCGTAACGAAAAGTAAAACCTAAAAAGTCAAATGATGATTCCCGGGCGTTAACTCGCTTGCTTTTATCAGCGTTGAGTGTCAAACCCATTCTTTCAAGTAGGCGCACCAGTTTTGACAGGGATTCTTCGTTGATCTGTTTTGCCATTAATATAAAATCATCAGCATAGCGTATCATCCTGATTCCTTGTTTGTGAAAATAGCTTCCTACCCTATTGACTATCCTATCTAACAAATTCATGTAGATATTTGCCAGTAATGGTGAGATTACTCCTCCTTGTGGTGTGCCTTTTTTACTCCTCTTCCCTCCGGTATACCTGCCATTTTCTTCTACAACTGGCACTTTCAGCCATTGTTTGATCAAGTATAGTACCCGGGGGTCTACAATCCGTTCCTTCAAAGCTATTTCCAGTTTGTCGTGAGGTATTGTATCGAAGTATTTACTCAAATCGGCATCGTAAACTTCCTGCTTTCCTTGTTTAAGGTTGTTGCGGATCTCGGTAACCGCACCTTTTGCAGCACGTTTGGGTCGAAATCCGTGTGATGAATCATCGAAGTCTGCTTCCCATATAGGCTCGATAACAATCTTACAGGCTTGCTGTGCAATCCTGTCTTTTATTGTCGGTATGCCTATGGGGCGCTTTCCACCGTTTTCTTTCTCTAATAAGACACGCTTAACCGCTTGTGGTTTGTACTTACGGGTTCGGAGCTCTTCTTGAAGTTCGTTCAAGAATTTTTCGCTACCGTAAGTCTCCACATCCGTAAACCTCTGGTTGTCTATCCCTGCAATACCTCCTTTCGCTTTGCAGCGACGGTAGGCTTCTTTTAAAATATGTGGCAGAAATATTTTGTCATAGAGAACGTAGAATTTAAACTCCTTTTCCTGTTTGGCTTTTAGATATAGTTTCAGTTGTAAAAGTCGCACTCTTTCCCGCGAGCTTAACTCGTTGCGCTTCTTTAGCGACAGTTTTGTTATCTCCTTTTTGATATTTTGATAAGTACTCAATTCCTTAATTCTATCTGGTTACTTCTATCTGAAACAATGGTTATAAGTAATGCTCCTTCCCTCCTTGCAGGTTATGTTGTCCTGCATATCAACAGTACTACGAGCATATCCGCCACCCTCAGCGGTTGGCTGGCTCACCAACTCTGTTAGGGCTTCCCAAGTTCATGCATTTCCCTCTCCAGGCACGCCATTCCATATTACCCCGTGCAGCCATATTGATGCGTATTGTCGTTGCTTCTCAATATGTGTCAGATTTCGCCATATTCGGAAGGTTGATCACTGCAAAGTCGTGTAACGAGGCCTAACTGGATTCACTGGTATTACGGCTTACCTGAACGCTCACCATGAACTTAGCACGATTGGTCTCCCGCACGCACCTCATGGTTGCTTCAGACTGAACGACAAAGTGGTCTGTGTAATCCTTTCATATTACTGGGTTTATAATTAATGCACGCTTCTTGGCGTACCGAAT
>JAAVJQ010000037.1 GCA_012038135.1 Salinimicrobium nanhaiense | reverse complement strand
TATACCGAAAGTGGTGTTTACACTTTTGCAAGTGAGAATGAAGCGGGATGCACCAATGTTGCAACCCTGAACCTGACCATCAACAACAGCACAACTTCTGAGGAATCTGCAACAGCCTGTGATTCTTTCTCCTGGAACGGAACTGAATATACCGAAAGTGGTGTCTATACTTTTGAAAGTGAGAATGAGGCAGGATGCACCAATGTTGCAACCCTGACTTTGACCATCAACAACAGCACAACTTCTGAAGAAACTCACACAGCCTGTGATTCTTACACCTGGAATGGAACTGAATATACAGAAAGCGGTGTCTATACTTTTGTGAGTGAGAATGAAGCAGGATGCACCAATGTTGCAACCCTAAACCTGACTATCACCAATAGCACTACTTCTGAAGAAACTGCAACAGCCTGTGATTCTTACACCTGGAACGGAACTGAATATACTGAAAGCGGTGTTTATACTTTTGAAAGCCAGAATGAGGCAGGATGTACCAATGTTGCAACCCTTAACCTGACAATCAACAACAGCACAACTACTGAAGAAACTGCAACAGCCTGTGATTCTTACACATGGAACGGAACTGTGTATACTGAAAGTGGTGTTTACACTTTTGCAAGTGAGAATGAAGCGGGATGCACCAATGTTGCAACCCTGAACCTGACCATCAACAACAGCACAACTTCTGAGGAATCTGCAACAGCCTGTGATTCTTACACCTGGAACGGAGTTGAATATACTGAAAGCGGAGTTTATACTTTTGAAAGTCAGAATGAGGCAGGATGCACCAATGTTGCAACCCTGACTTTGACCATCAACAACAGCACAACTTCTGAAGAAACTCACACAGCTTGTGATTCTTACACCTGGAATGGAACTGAATATACAGAAAGCGGTGTCTATACTTTTGTGAGTGAGAATGAAGCAGGATGCACCAATGTTGCAACCCTAAACCTGACTATCACCAATAGCACTACTTCTGAAGAAACTGCAACAGCTTGTGATTCTTACACCTGGAACGGAACTGAATATACTGAAAGCGGTGTTTATACTTTTGAAAGCCAGAATGAGGCAGGATGTACCAATGTTGCAACCCTTAACCTGACAATCAACAACAGCACAACTACTGAAGAATCTGCAACAGCCTGTGATTCTTACACATGGAACGGAACTGTGTATACTGAAAGTGGTGTTTACACTTTTGCAAGTGAGAATGAAGCGGGATGCACCAATGTTGCAACCCTTAACCTGACCATCAACAACAGCACAACTTCTGAGGAATCTGCAACAGCCTGTGATTCTTACACCTGGAACGGAGTTGAATATACTGAAAGCGGAGTTTATACTTTTGAAAGTCAGAATGAGGCAGGATGCACCAATGTTGCAACCCTGACTTTGACCATCAACAACAGCACAACTTCTGAAGAAACTCACACAGCTTGTGATTCTTACACCTGGAATGGAACTGAATATACAGAAAGCGGTGTCTATACTTTTGAAAGTGAGAATGAAGCGGGATGTACCAAGGTTGCAACCCTGACTCTGACCATCACCAATAGCACTACTTCTGAAGAATCTGCAACAGCTTGTGATTCTTACACCTGGAACGGAACTGAATATACTGAAAGCGGTGTTTATACTTTTGAAAGCCAGAATGAGGCAGGATGTACCAATGTTGCAACGCTGACTCTGACCATCAACAACAGCACAACTTCTGAAGAAACTGCAACAGCTTGTGATTCTTACTCATGGAACGGAACTGTGTATACTGAGAGTGGTGCCTATACTTTTGAAAGCCAGAATGCAGCAGGTTGTACCAACATCGCAACGCTGAACCTGACTATCAACAGCAGCACAACTTCTGAAGAAACCGTAACAGCTTGTGATTCTTACACCTGGAACGGAACTGAATATACTGAAAGTGGTGTCTATACTTTTGAAAGCCAGAATGAGGCAGGATGTACCAATGTTGCAACCCTTAACCTGACAATCAACAACAGC
>JAAVJQ010000036.1 GCA_012038135.1 Salinimicrobium nanhaiense | reverse complement strand
CTGTTTGTGCATTGGCAATATGGCTTTAAGCCTTAGACTTGTTAAGAAGAGCCGTATGATGCGAGAGTATCACGTACGGTTCTGTGAGAGGCTTAGGGGTGAAATTCCCCTTTGCCTACTCTACTTTTTTAATCAGCTATGACCATTCCAGCTATGAGTTAATAGTCATTTTTACCCGAACTTCCCGCTCCAACCAAACCATTGCCCCGCGTCCAAGTTAGGTCCGCTTCGTGATCGACCAGAACCTTTGCCCATAAAAGTCTCAAAAAAGGCTTGTAATAACCGACTTTTCGAACCGGAGATTACTATTGGCATTATCAGAAACCTTACCTCTCAAAAATGGCAAAAAAGAACAGGCCTTGGTTTTTCAAGTGTGTTACAACGTCCCGAATAACGCAAGTTGCGGCTTGGGAACTCGCATTTGTCAGTTAAAAACTTAGTTTTAAAGGTACTCAAAAATGTCATTTTTAAGAGGTATTCCGCAATTTGTGTTATTCATTGTTGCCCGCTGTAGCGACAGAGCCGAGTGAGCACCAAAGATTTGCCGCACTGTTTTTAAGTCCGCCTGGTTTCCAATTATAGTTGTTATTAATCTTTTTAGGTCTCATTTTTATCCGCAACAGTGATAAAATTTTTTCCGGCAGAGTTGGCGTCCGCAACTTCATAATCTCGCTTCCTTAATTAATCTTTTAAGTTCTAATTTATCTTTTTTTTTGTCCGCAAGAGTGATAAAGTAAATCCACGGCTGAGTGATTGTATGTTCTCAATCTCCAGAAGTAGAATTTTTCTTTTTTGAATAATTAAAGTTAAGTTCGGAGGTATTGCGGGCAACGTCCCGTATAAAAATAGTGCGAGCTGGCGAGCTTGATTGTCCGCAGGACAATCAGGCGTTGCAAGTGCGCACGGAACTTCGAATCGAGACTAAATTAAGCATTGTTTTTATACGTTGTTGTGCTACGTTATTTTTCGAAGCAGTTTGGCGTAATCATATTGAATCGGTTTTTTGGCATTTGATTTCCCTTTGATTAGTCCGTAAACCTTATTGTTGTCTGCTCTGTATTCAATTGATGTTTCTGAACAACTCCACAAGAAAAAATCCGTCTCCTTTTCGTTTGGCATATCCGTTAATGAATATTTCGATAAAGTAGGTGTGAACAAATATGTTTTTCCAGTTTCGAAATTTCTAACTCCGGATCGGCAGTCAGCACCGTCAGAGGCGAATATTCTAATAATTTTTCTGGTTTCTCTTCCTTTTATTACTTCTAATATTTCCAGGTCTATAGATTCATAGAAGTCCGTTTCGTTGTCGTATTCACTTTTGAAGGTTTCTTCTACCGCCTCTTCCAAACTGGAAAATGTCTTCCCGTTTTTTTCTAAATGAAAGTTATGTTGAACTACCTTAGCTAAGACTACTAAATCCGCGTTCTTTGCAGTACTTATAAAGTTTCCTCCCCAGTCACAACTACAAGCAAAAGATACAGTTGAAAAGAGAATAAAAATGATTGTGAGTTTTGTCGTTTTCATAATGTAGCACAACGTCCCGTATAAAAACAGTGCGAGCTGGCAAGCGTGATTGTCCACAGGACAATCAGGCGTTGCAAGGGAGCACGGAACTTCGATTCGAGACTAAATTAAGCATTGTTTTTATACGTTGTTGTAGCCAGTGCTTATTTACTTTCCAACTTTTGCAACCTATCTTTCCAATTTTCGGATTCCGCAACAGTCGGATATTTTTCAATTTTTTCTCGGAGAAATTCTCTTAACTGTTCTTTCTGTTTTGTCTTACCGAGTACAATTATTACCCTATGGATGTCAAACGCATAATTATTAAAAGTCAGTCTTTTACTTTTTTCACCGGTATTTATGGATAAAATATAAGTTTCAATTGCCTTTTCAAGATCCTTGTTTTTTTCCAGATCTTGAGCCTGTTTTCTAAGTGAAGTCACTTTTTCAAAGTCCGATTCCCACGCTTTATTATCCGCACGAAGTTGCTCCGTCTTTTGCTTAAGGTCCGTCAGGTTTACTTTTGAATTACTTGATCCAAATAAGGCTTTAAATAGTCCCATTTTATCTTTTTTAGAAGGTTTTCCTGCATTGGCTACAACGTCTCGAATAACGCAAGTTGCGGCTTTGGAACTTTAGTTTTTCAGTTAAACCCGAATTTTATCGGTAGTCAAAAATGGCATTTTTGGCAGGTATTCCGCAATTTGTGTTATTCATTGTTGGCAATAGTTGTGTGTCCTGCGCTGTTCAGGGATACAATATAAGATTAAGTTCTTTGAAAATTAACAGCATAACTGTAATTGAGATGAGAGGCTCATTTTTTTTTCAGGAACGAGCTTGACAAAGAAAGTCAAG
>JAAVJQ010000035.1 GCA_012038135.1 Salinimicrobium nanhaiense | reverse complement strand
TGGCTATTTCGGTTCGAATTGTGCCAGTGATTTCGGTCGGTTAGTGCCAGGCATTTCGGTTTGATTTGTGCCACTTTTTGGCAGCAAAGAAAATCATTACGGTTCGTTTTGTGCCAGTCGTATCGGTTCGTTTTGTGCCACTTTGGAAGATCAAGTAATATCTTGTTGCAAAAAATGTAATAAGATATGGCCAACACCCTTGATCCGATGGACTTAAAACAAATTATTACCTTAAACCTGGATGGTTTTAGTAACCGTAAAATCGGTACCACTCTGGGCATCTCCCGAAACACTGTCAACAGCTACATAAAGCTTTTCACGGCCAGTGACTATTCATTTAAAGAATTACTATCTTTTGACAATGCGCGTCTGGATGCTCTTTTCCCTTCACATACCACCATTGATAATGAGCGGCATGATGAACTGATGCTCTACTTTGAAGGGGTCAACAAGGCCCGGAATCATCCTGGTTTTACCTTTCTGTACCATTATCAGGAATATGCGCAGCAGGCTTCCCAACCCTATAGCTACACGCAGTTTATGGAACATTATCGGCGTAAATATGTCAAGGTCAAAGGTTCGATGAAGCTTGAGCACGAAGCTGGTAATGAGATGTATATTGATTACACGGGAAAAAAACTGCATATCGTTGATAAGGATACCGGAGAACTTATTCCTGTAGAAGTGTTTATAGCTATCCTTCCCAATAGCCAGTATACTTACGTAGAGGCCAGCTTAAGCCAGAAACGAGAGGATCTTATCACTTCTTGCGGCAATGCATTACAATTTTATGGAGGGGTACCTAAAGCCATTGTATCAGATAATTTAAAATCGGCAGTGACCAGGGCAAGTAAATACGAGCCGGAGATCAACCGGAGCTTTAAAGACTTTGCCCGCCACTATAACTGTGTGATTAATCCAACCCGCAGCTATGCCCCACAGGATAAAGCCCTGGTGGAGAATGCAGTTCACCTGGTCTATCAACGGATCTACTATCCTCTGAGGGAGATGACCTTCTTCTCCTTAAAAGATCTAAATCGGGAGATAAAACGCTTGCTCGTCCCTTATAATAATTTACTGTTCCAGCGAAAAGAAGCCAGCCGCAGGGAACTCTTTCAATCTATAGAACGGGAGTATTTAAAACCCTTGCCTACATCTGCCTATGAGATCAAGGATTATAAGCGTGCAAAGGTTCAGAAGATGGGGTATGTATACTTCTCTCCAGATAAAAGCTATTATAGCGTTCCTTACCGATACATCGGTAAAAAAACTCTGATCCATTATACAAAAAGTGTGGTAGAGGTTTATTATAACCACGTTCGAATAGCCCTACATCAGCGAAATCCCGTTAAAGGAATCTACACCACAAATACAGAGCACTTAAGTAGCACCCATAAAGGATATACATCCTGGAGTCCTGAATACTTTAAAAACAAAGCGGCCGCTCATGGGGCTAACGTAGTGGGCTGTGTAGAAAAGATCCTTGCTGATAGCGACTACCCGGAAACAGGTTACAAACGGGTGATGGGGCTTATCCAGCTCCACAAGTCCTACAGTTCCAAAAGGCTTGACAATGCTTGTAAAAGAGCATTGCAGGCAGATGCCGCTTCTTACAGGCGTATAAAAAAGATATTAGAAAACAACCTTGACCAAAGCTCCCTGTTTTACCAGGACCTTGAAGAGGATAAAGCCCATATCCCACCACATCAAAACATTAGAGGTGCCGCTGCTTACAAGTAAATACTCATCTAAACCAGAAATATGAACAACAATCAGACTATTGAAAAACTAAAACAAATGCGACTGGGGGCTATGGCCCAGCTACACCTTCAACACGTAAAAAACAATCAACTAAACGATATCACTGCCGATGAATACCTGGCACTCCTCACAGACCATGAATGGGAGGATCGCGAGAACCGAAAGATTGACCGTCTTTTTAAGCAGGCAAACTTCAGGCAAAAAGCAAGTCTTGCTGAAATAAACTATACCTCCAGCCGTAACCTGGATAAGAATATGTTTGTACGGCTGGGTTCCCTGGACTTTATGGCCAGAAAGGAAAATGTCATTCTCACTGGTGCCTCCGGCGTTGGCAAGAGCTATTTAGCCCAGGCTTTAGGGCATCAGGCTTGCCTTATGGGATATAAAACTGTATACTCCAATACCGCTCGTCTGTTTAAGAAATTTAAACTTAGTAAAGTTGACGGAACCTATCTTAAGGAACTAAATAAACTGCTTAAAGCAGATCTACTCATCCTTGATGACTTTGGGCTTCAGGCCTTCGATAATCACGCAAGAGAGACCTTAATGGATATTATAGATGATCGCTATAATAAAACTTCCACCATACTATCCTCTCAAATACCGGTGTCTGCGTGGTATGATATTATTGGTGAAGGAACTATTGCTGATGCAATCCTGGACAGGATAGTAAACTCCTCACATAGGATAGACCTGAAAGGAGAATCATTAAGAAAAGGAGTTCTAAAAAACGAGTAACATTAATTTTTTATATAATTGCAGTATCTTTCAAAGTGGCACTGTTTGAACCGAAATAGGTGGCACGGTCCCTCCGAAATAACCAC
>JAAVJQ010000034.1 GCA_012038135.1 Salinimicrobium nanhaiense | reverse complement strand
CCATATTCAACAACAAAACACAATAGATTAGTGATAAAAAATCAAGAACAAAAAAATCTCGTCAACCTGTTCAATTTAGATACAAATCTAATTTAGGGGCCAGGGTGTCCCCGTGCACAAAACAGGAATAAACTTAAAAAAGCTCCTTAGGAGCGGCAACACCTTAGCTTTCTGAAGGAAGTTAATAATTAATTTTAAAACCTATAAGAAATAAGCTTTTTTACTGCCAACTGCCAACTGCCAACTGCAAACTGCCGAGTGCCCATTGCCTACTCCTGATCACTGAATACTGATCACTAATTTTTAGCCGGTGGAAAATATCTTAAAAAATACATTTTATCCCCGCTTGGATGATCCCATTCGTTAAATAGCTCAAATCCGTAACGCCGGTAGGCCAAACTAATACGTTTTATCCGTGTTTCAGCGTAAATAGGTAGTTGCAGATCCTTGGCTATTTCGTAGAACTTATTTTTCATTTCGTAAGCGACCTTGGCGTCATCACTGCCGCGGGCATCAGAGAGGATACCCCAGAACCAACAGTACAGGTAGTCTCCTTCTTTGGGACGTTGGGCTTTCACGTAAGACTGGGTCTTCATCGCCTTAAGTCCCTTTTTGATCCCAGTGACGTTTAGAGCCAGCTTGATATCCATGATAGTGTCCTTCCAAAAATCCTTGTCTTTGCTGTTTGTTCGAAAAAGAATGGCAATTCCTTTTCCATTCGGCGACACGATCAATGCATCTTTCTCAATGGCCTTTTCGACCATGTATTTAGCCAGATAATCAAAACGTTTTTTACGTTTCGCATCATCCTTTACGATTTCCATGGAGGTGGGAATTTCCTGTAGCAGGGTCGAAACGTTCTTTATGATCTCCTGTTTATTCAAGGGGCTTAAATTTTGCCGAAAGATAAAAAATTGACTGCAGTAAAACTTCTGAAAAAGGGCAAAAAATCTCCTTAATCTATCCCGGAAGAAAAAACACCTATGAAAAAAGGCATTTTAAGAGCAGGTTTGGAATGGTTTTTTACATTTGTTATTTATAAGAAAATTCCATGAAAAAAATAGCAGCCCTCGTCATCATACTCCTCACTTTTAATGTTGAAGCCCAGCCCGTTCAGCAGGAAGATTCCCTGAATCTCAGGAAGATCTATGACCTGGCTTTACTTCAGGGTAAAAGTTATGCCTGGCTGGACCATCTTTCCAACAAGATTGGCGGCAGGCTTTCGGGATCTGTGAGTGCACAGCAGGCAGTGGATTATACCAAAGCCGAACTGGAGGCACTCGGTCTGGATCGGGTTTGGTTGCAACCGGTGATGGTACCCAAATGGACCCGCGGCAATGCGGAATATGCTTATGTGCAGACCCAGGGAGGACCTACAAATACAGTGAATATTTTGGCCTTGGGAGGATCTGTAGCAACTCCTGAAACTGGTTTACGTGCTAAAGTGATCGAGGTGCAGGGGATTGAAGATCTTGCCCGCTATGGTAAAGAGCAGATTCAGGGGAAGATTGTATTTTTCAACAGGCCGATGCCTGCCGATCTTATTCATACATTTTCGGCCTATGGCGCTTGTGTGGATCAACGCTATTCGGGTGCAGCCGAAGCGGGGAAATACGGAGCTTCAGGAGTAATTGTTAGGTCATTAACCCATAAAATAGATGACCATCCGCATACCGGTTCCATGAGCTATGGGGATCTTCCGAATGATAAGAGAATTCCGGCAGCAGCAATAAGTACCAAAGATGCGGAATATTTGAGCAGTATGCTTAAGCTAAATAAAGATCTCGAATTCTACTTCAAAACAAGCAGCCGCAATTATGAAGATGTACAATCCTATAACGTGATAGGGGAAATTAAAGGGAGCGAGCGCCCCGACGAATATATTGTGGTAGGTGGACATCTTGACTCCTGGGATGTAGGAGACGGGGCTCATGATGACGGTGCCGGAGTGGTACAATCGATGGAAGTGCTAAGGCTCATGAAAGAAGCCGGAATAAAGCCGAAAAGAACCATTCGGGTTGTGCTTTTTATGAACGAAGAGAACGGCCTTAGAGGCGGAAATAAATATGCCGAAGTTGCCAAAAAGAACAAGGAAAATCACATTTTTGCACTGGAAAGCGATGCCGGCGGATTCACCCCGAGAGGGTTTTCCATTGATGCCCGGCAGTCACAATTCGAAAAGATCCAAAGTTGGGAACCTCTTTTTAGGCCATATCTTATCCATTACTTTGAAAAAGGCGGTAGCGGTGCCGATATTAGTCCGTTAGAGAATGGTAATACGGTGCTGGCAGGTTTGCGTCCCGATTCTCAGCGTTACTTCGATTATCATCACGCTGCAACAGATACCTTTGAAGCGGTAAACAAAAGAGAACTGGAGCTGGGAGCCGCAACCATGGCTTCCCTCATTTACCTGGTAGATAAATATGGCTTTGATGATATCCAGGATAAAGAGGAGATCCTTAGGTAAGTGTTCAGTGTTCAGTGTTCAGTGCTCAGAAATCAGTGGTCAGTACCTCCCCCGCTAAGCGGGACTACCATGCAATATGACTTTTGGCAATTTTAATAACTTCTCGTGCAAGTGTGTGGAGCAGTGTGGACGGCAAAAAAAGCCCCAGAGAGCCCAATATCTTAGCCCGGTGTTTTGACACCGGGATCATAAAAGCCACCTCCAGAAAGAGAGCCGCGGTGGGGCGACATATTTTTAGCCCGGGGTTTGAGCCCCGGCATCAAAAATGCCCCCTCCAGAAAGAGCCCCAGCGGGCATACGCGTTAACTTAAAGCAAAATCATTTCTAAATCTTGCTGGTAATTAGGTCTTTTTCTCTTATCGTACGAGCAATACCTTACCATTATTTTAATAGTTTCGCTTGCCTTTCCTGGGAAATCGGACAAGTCTGCAATGATCTGAACTAGTTTGATTGGATATCTTATTAAATAATGAGTTGTTTTCATTAAACTCAAATCTTTGTTCAA
>JAAVJQ010000033.1 GCA_012038135.1 Salinimicrobium nanhaiense | reverse complement strand
CAATGATACCAAGTAATCAATGCATGCTTGCTCCGATTTAAACATTTCTTCAAATTCCATTTGGTCTGCTGGATATTTCATTCCATAAAGATAAAACTTTACGGGAGATGATCAGATACCCCATATATTGAAATTTAAAATTAGAAGATTATCTATAAATTGGTACTCTCCCTTACTTGGTTCGGGATCACCCAAATCGCCTCCTTTTTTATATTCGAATTTCCCGTCCTTTAGAAATTTTATAGACTCATAAGTATCAACCATATTTGCTCTCCAAAAAGTACCTTGATAATTATTTTGAGAGATCGCTATTAAAGGACTTAGGAAAATAATAAAAGGTAGTAGTTTTTTCATTTTATGATTTTTCGTGATGGAATATTAACCACAACGTCTCGTATAAAAACAGTGCGAGCGGGCGAGCTTAATTGTCCGCAGGACAATCAGGCATTGCAAGCGAGCAAGGACTTTCGGATTGAGACAGATTTTAGCATTGTTTTTATATATTGTTGTGTGGCGTGTTCCTGCTATTCATTTAAATTCTTCGGAATTGATGCCATTCCATGTACAATCTTCCATTCGCCATTAATTTTTTCAAAGATTAAGGTCTCCCAAAGGCGCAGTCGGGTTTGTGCCGTATCATCGAAGTTAAGAATAATATCTACTGTTCCCCAGGCCATGTCTCCGGACGGTGAGACGTTCAAATCCAGCTCGTTACTCAGGATCCTGCACTTAAATCCCGAGTTTAGCATTTTTTCATATTTTTGCTCAATTTTTTTCCAGCCTTTAAGCCATTCACCTTCGTCAGGATGAATCAGTTGAATTTTCGAACTGTGAGACCAGCATTCTTTATATTTTTCCCAATTGCCAGTACAGACATAGTCACTGGCTCTTGTCCAGAGTTCATTTATCTGCCTTTCTTCTTTTTCCATATTTATGTTATCGCAGGAGTTTAAAAATGCCATAACGAATAAGGCAATTAACCATATTATTTTTTTCATTCTTCAACTTCACAAGTTTTTTTGTTAAACATGACACACAACGTCCCGTATAAAAACAGTGCGAGCTGGCGAGCTTGATTGTCCGCAGGACAATCAGGCGTTGCAAGCGAGCACGGACTTTCGATTTGGAACAGGTTTGAGCATTGTTTTTATACAGTGTTGCCAACAGTATTTTTTAGTTCAATTCCATTATTATCAAGTCTAAAAAGAGTTTTCGATACATAATTTTTTTAAACTCATCCTCGGGTATCTCATTTAATGCATCCAAAAGAAAAACGTTATCCGATTTTAGATTTCCATAAGCATCAAACTTATTGAAAGCAAGTGCAAATTTGTACTGCCAAATAGAATGGTCAGTTTCATCAAGAATATTTAGCTGTTCAAACAAATATCCATAACAAGATAAAAAGGAATTGGTAGCAAACAGCATATATGGGTCAAATTCAAGATCTTCTTTAAACTTCTCCAGAATTTCTACCTTTATTTTATTTTGTCCCACTTTTTGTAATAAATCTTTATATCCTGCTTTGCTTATCTCAGTCAAAAGTCCTTCTTGTAGGAGTATATTTTCAAATAGACTGTGGATGTTCTTCTTATAGATCTCTTTACCTTCAATAGGATCGTAGTTTGTGATTAGTCTGTTATACCTGATCTCGGAGCAAAGTTCGAATTTTTCGTCCGTCACAGAATTTGAGGTACTTTTATTTGAGCCACAAGAACAGATCAGAATTAGGGAAATTAGATAAAGGAGTTTTTTCATATTGTTGGCAACGTCCCGTATAAAAACAGTGCGGCGATTGCCAGCGATGATTTTCCGCAGGAAAATCAGACGCAGCAAGTACGCACAGACTTTCGATTCGAGACCAAATTAAGCATTGTTTTTATACATTGTTACCTCACGTTTATTAATCCGCTGTGACCATTCCAGCTATGGGTTAATAGTCATTTTTACCCGAACTTCCAGCTCGAACCAAACCATTGCCCCGCGTCCGAGTTAGGTCCGCTTCGTGATCGACCAGAACCGTTGCCAAATAAAGGTCTCAAAAATGGCTTATAGGAACCGACTTTTCGAACCGAAAACTGCGATTGGCATTAACAGAAGCCTTACCTCTCAAAAATGGCAAAAAAGAACTGTCTTTCCAGTTGAGAATGTGAGGTAACGTCTCGTATAAAAACAGTGCGGCGACTGCCAGGGATGATTTTCCGCAGGAAAATCAGACGCAGCAAGCGAGCACGGAATTTCGATTCAAGACTGAATTAAGCATTGTTTTTATATGTTGTTGTGTTTAGTTTTTATACTCCGGATATGCTTTTAAAAATGTCAAAATAGTGTTTATCAGTTCTCAGTTCAATTACCAATTTATCTTTCTTACTCTTGATTTTATATATTTCCTTTGATTGAAACAATGGTTTCAATTTTTTCATTAGCTCCCTGTCCGCTGTGGAGTTGTCCGTTCTACTAATCAGTATGTAACGATCAGAGATTTCTAATTTTTTATAGCTTTTAAAAAGCCAAATTTTGATTAGGTCAGTTATTGTTCTTTTCCTTATTAGATAGTCATTCTCATTAGCGGTTTTAGAGGTAGTCCATTCAGCCAGTGTCAGGAGGTTCTGATATTTAGAGGTCAGAAGAAGATTTGCACCTGAATAGGTTGATTTCCTGTAATGTAAAATCCAAGGTTTTGGTTTAGTTATCTTTCCAGAAATTGAGTAGGACCAGGCATTATAGCGACCATTTACTTTTCCATCTTTTCTGGTGATGAAATCTTCAAATTCGCGGCAAAACTTTTCATTCACCTCGTAAAAAGGAGATTTTTTTTCGCTCTCAGACGCATTTGGTGTAATAGTCATTTTTTAAAATTAAACACAACGTCTCGTATAAAAACAGTGCGAGCTGGCGAGCTTGATTGTCCGCAGGACAATCAGGCGTTGCAAGCGAGCGGGAAGTTTCGAATCGAGACAGGTTTAAGTATTGTTTTTATACAGTGTTGCCCACAGTTTATTTCTCAGACTGTATTGGGTAGTAAATCTGTCAGTCCGTTAAACAATTCACTATGAGATCTTATTTCAATTTTTGTATTGTCCTCTAATTTTATGATGAAATTAATGTAGTGCATACTCTTAAAATCATGTACTAAATTATTCCCTCCGTAAATCTTTTTGATGGAGCTATATTCAATTTCAAATGGCTCTTTCAAATCTTTAATAATTAATTTGTCCGGTTTTATTTCTATCTCTACAGTTTTATAAGTTCTTAATCCTCTCAAGTATTCACCTATCACTAAGACGGAAAAAAAGAAAAAGAATACATAGTAGACGTATCTATGGACAAATTCAATTAAATAAATTATAGCTAATTCGGTAGGTAAATATTTTGCTGGAAGAAAACACAGCCCGACTAGGAATACAAAAACTACAGCTTGACGTGATATTGTCTTACCCACCTCATTGATCTTTCTTTTAGTGGCTAACTTAATTTTAAATTCTTCTTCCAATTGAATCTTTTTGTATTTATGAATTCATTTTCCAAGTCCGGTTAATTCTCTTATGGAGTTTCTTCTAAATTGTGGGCAACGTCCCGTATAAAAACTGTGCGGCGATTGCCGGCGATGATTTTCCGCAGGAAAATCAGACGCAGCAAGTACGCACAGACTTTCGATTCGAGAATAAATTAAGCATTGTTTTTATACATTGTTGTAACACGCTTTTTTTAATCCGCTATGACCTTTCCAGCTATGAGTTAATAGTCATTTTTACCCGAACTTCCCACTCGAACCAAACCATTGCCCCGCGTCCGAGTTAGGTCCGCTTCGTGATCGACCAGAACCTTTGCCCATAAAGGTCTTAAAAATGGCTTGTAATAACCGACTTTTCGAACCGGAGATTACTATTGGCATTATCAGAAACCTTACCTCTCAAAAATGGCAAAAAAGAACAGGCCTTGGTTTTTCAAGTGTGTTACAACGTCTCGTATAAAAACTGTGCGAGCTGGCGCGCGTGATTGTCCGCAGGACAATCCGCTAAGCAAGTAAGCACGGAACTTCGATTCAAGAACAAATTAAGCATTGTTTTTATACGCTGTTGCCCAAAGTTTTTTTACGTACAGTCGTATGATGAAACTACGATAGTTCCGTTATCTTTTATTTCTATTTGCAAGTCCTCCGTAGCACCTCCACCTTCAAATTTTAAGGTATTTCCCGATTTCTCTTTAAACATTGGAACCTGAAATTCATTTCCATTCATCATTATACCATAGTCACTTACCATTTGATGATAAACTTCACTTAAAGAAAGATTTTTATACTCCGTAACGTGGTCAAAACATCCATCCCAGGAAGTATAGGTATAAATCCCATTTTCATAAAATTTGTATTCAAAATGCTTCGGAAATTCCCCTTGGTCTGTTTTAACCATCTTTTCTTCTTCTTTCTTTTCTATCAAGCTCCCAAGGACATTAATAAAATTATGTCCGAATTGGTTTTTCCCAATTTCAGCTTTTTTGTCCGTCAAGTCGGAACTAAAAACAAATCCATTTATTCCTTTTGGTTTAATCCAGTTTCCTTTTAAAGAGAAACCATTCCCAATTTTTAATATTTCTTGGGAATCTACTGCCTTTTCAATTACAACGGTTTTTCCTACTGGTAAATGGGCAAGTGTTTTTGAGTCAAAAGTCGGTTTCTCATAAACTTTGGCTCCTAAAATATTGATTACACAAAGTTGATGGGATTCCTCGTTAGTTTGTCCGAATGATGCGGTTAATAAAAAAAGTGTAAATAAAATAGCTATAGGTTTTTTCATAATTTTGGGCAACGTCCCGTATAAAAACAGTGCGGCGGTTGCCGGCGATGATTTTCCTGCGGAAAATCAGACGCAGCAAGTACCACAGACTTTCGATTCGAGACTAAATTAAGCATTGTTTTTATACATTGTTGTAACACGCTGTGTGTCCTGCGCTGTTCAGGGATACAATATAAGATTAAGTTCTTTGAAAATTAACAGCATAACTGTAATTGAGATGAGAGGCTCATTTTTTTTTCAGGAACGAGCTTGACAAAGAAAGTCAAGAG
>JAAVJQ010000032.1:3174-5671 GCA_012038135.1 Salinimicrobium nanhaiense | reverse complement strand
AAAAAAAGGCGGCGACATACTCTCCCACGGGATGCAGTACCATCTGCGCTAACGGGCTTAACTTCTCTGTTCGGAATGGGAAGAGGTGAGCCCCGTTGCTATAACCACCTTAGATCTTTAGTACGGCAGTGTTCAGTGATCAGTTGGCAGTAGCCTTCTGATCCTTACTAAATGTCATACCTAATAACTTTGACATAGTTGGAAAATAAAAATTGAGATAAACACTTTGAGCAAAGGTAATTTAAAGCTTTAGGTTTTGCGCCCCCTCCAACTCTCCACCCTTTAGGGGGGAGCCGGAGGGGGGCTGCACTAAGCTATACGGATTATTAGTATCACTCGGCTATGACATTACTGCCTTTACACCTGTGACCTATCAACGTGGTAGTCTCCCACGATCCTTTAAAGAAATCTCATCTTGTGGTGGGTTTCGCGCTTATATGCTTTCAGCGCTTATCCCTTCCCGACGTAGCTACCCAGCAGTGCTCCTGGCGGAACAACTGGTACACCAGAGGTCAGTCCAACTCGGTCCTCTCGTACTAGAGTCAGATCCACTCAAATTTCTAACGCCCACTGTAGATAGAGACCGAACTGTCTCACGACGTTCTGAACCCAGCTCGCGTGCCACTTTAATGGGCGAACAGCCCAACCCTTGGGACCTTCTCCAGCCCCAGGATGTGACGAGCCGACATCGAGGTGCCAAACCCCCCCGTCGATGTGAGCTCTTGGGGGAGATCAGCCTGTTATCCCCGGCGTACCTTTTATCCTTTGAGCGATGGCCCTTCCATGCGGAACCACCGGATCACTATGCTCTACTTTCGTACCTGATCGACCTGTATGTCTCTCAGTCAAGCTCCCTTATGCCATTGCACTCTACGCACGGTTACCAAGCGTGCTGAGGGAACCTTTAGAAGCCTCCGTTACTCTTTTGGAGGCGACCACCCCAGTCAAACTACCCACCAAGCACTGTCCCCCGAGTAATCGGGGTTAGGCTTCAAACAAGTAAAGGGTGGTATTTCAACAATGACTCCACAACCCCTGGCGAGGCTGCTTCAACGTCTCCCACCTATCCTACACATCACTTGTCCAAAGTCAATACTAAGCTATAGTAAAGGTGCACGGGGTCTTTTCGTCCCACAGCGGGTAATCGGCATCTTCACCGATACTACAATTTCACCGAGCTCATGGCTGAGACAGTGTCCAGATCGTTGCACCATTCGTGCAGGTCGGAACTTACCCGACAAGGAATTTCGCTACCTTAGGACCGTTATAGTTACGGCCGCCGTTTACTGGGGCTTCAATTCAATGCTTCCCCCGATTACTCGGGGTAACATCTCCTCTTAACCTTCCAGCACCGGGCAGGTGTCAGACCCTATACATCATCTTTCGATTTAGCAGAGTCCTGTGTTTTTGATAAACAGTCGCCTGGACCTCTTCACTGCGGCCCTCCGCCGTGCAAGCACTTTGGAGGGCGACCCTTCTCCCGAAGTTACGGGTCAATTTTGCCTAGTTCCTTAGCCATGAATCTCTCGAGCACCTTAGAATTCTCATCCCAACTACCTGTGTCGGTTTGCGGTACGGGCTGCTTTACTCGCTTTTCTTGGAAGTCGATATTCAGGATTATCACCGCCGCCGAAGCTTTGGTGTACTATCGGAGTGTTACCACTTCCTTCAACGCACAATTCCGTCTGTGCGCACCTAATTCTCGCCTCCGTCACTTTTAACGTAAAGCAGGTACCAGAATATTAACTGGTTGTCCATCGACTACCCCTTTCGGGTTCGCCTTAGGCCCCGACTAACCCTCAGCTGATTAGCATAGCTGAGGAAACCTTAGTCTTTCGGTGTGCGGGTTTCTCGCCCGCATTATCGTTACTTATGCCTACATTTTCTTTTGTAACCGCTCCAGCATCCCTCGCAGGTACACCTTCTACGCTGTTACAATGCTCCCCTACCACAGCCCCCTAACCCCCTAAAGGGGGGAGACTATCCATAGCTTCGGTAGTATGTTTATGCCCGATTATTATCCATGCCGAACCGCTCGACTAGTGAGCTGTTACGCACTCTTTAAATGAATGGCTGCTTCCAAGCCAACATCCTAGCTGTCTAAGCAGTTCAACCGCGTTTTTTCAACTTAACATACATTTGGGGACCTTAGCTGATGGTCTGGGTTCTTTCCCTCTCGGACATGGACCTTAGCACCCATGCCCTCACTGATCAACATCATTTTATAGCATTCGGAGTTTGTCAGGAATTGGTAGGCGGTGAAGCCCCCGCATCCAATCAGTAGCTCTACCTCTATAAAACTAATTAATCGCTGCACCTAAATGCATTTCGGGGAGTACGAGCTATTTCCGAGTTTGATTGGCCTTTCACCCCTACCCTCAGGTCATCCCAAGACTTTTCAACGTCAACGGGTTCGGTCCTCCACTATGTGTTACCACAGCTTCAACCTGCCCAAGGGTAGATCACACGGTTTCGCGTCTAACACTACCAACTAAAG
>JAAVJQ010000032.1:0-3079 GCA_012038135.1 Salinimicrobium nanhaiense | reverse complement strand
CCCCTTAACCTCGCTGGCAACGTTAACTCGTAGGCTCATTATGCAAAAGGCACGCCGTCATCCATATAGGACTCCGACCGCTTGTAAGCGTATGGTTTCAGGATCTATTTCACTCCGTTATTCACGGTTCTTTTCACCTTTCCCTCACGGTACTGGTTCACTATCGGTCTCTCAGGAGTATTTAGCCTTAGCGGATGGTCCCGCCAAATTCATACAGGGTTTCTCGTGCCCCGCACTACTCAGGATACCACTATGGTTTATGTTCATTACTTATACCGGGCTATCACCGTCTATGGCCACTCTTTCCAAAGTGTTCTAATTCTGTTCACAACCAAGGTCGTGGTCCTACAACCCCGGCAAGTCCGTAAACTTACCGGTTTGGGCTAATGCGCGTTCGCTCGCCACTACTAGCGCAATCACTATTGTTTTCTTCTCCTCCGGGTACTTAGATGTTTCAGTTCCCCGGGTTCGCCTCCCTTACAGGATACCATATCTTCAATATGGTGGGTTGCCCCATTCGGATATCTGCGGATCAATGAGTATGTGCCTCTCCCCGCAGCTTTTCGCAGCTTATCACGTCCTTCTTCGCCTCTGAGAGCCTAGGCATTCCCCATACGCCCTTATTTAGCTTATGTGCTTTTACCTAATATGCTCTTTAAAAGTTATGAGTTAAGAGTTCAGAGTTATAAATAACTCCTTTTCCTAATTCAATACTCTTATTTAATATAATTTGCTCTATCTATAATTTAAAAAACTATAGAAATTTTTATGTTTCTCGTATTCTTATTTTCCAATATGTCAATGAACGTTTTCAAGTTATAAGTCTTGAGTTATGAGTGATGAGTTAAAAAAACTCTGAACTCTTAACTCCGAACTCTTAACCCGGATGTGGAGAATATCGGAGTCGAACCGATGACCTCCTGCGTGCAAGGCAGGCGCTCTAGCCAGCTGAGCTAATCCCCCGTTTTTTAGTTGGCAGTGCTCAGTATTCAGTATGCAGTCTTCTCTACTGCTAACTCCTACTGCTTACTGCAAACTGGGTTACCCAACTTCTAAAATTTCCTTTTCTACATACACCGCAGCTTTAGCGTAGGTGTACAGTATTTCTCAATGAACTTTGTCCCAGGTTCAAACTTTGAACTTTAAACCTTAAACTTTGAACGCAAGCTTCGCTTGCTTCCGTAGTCTCAGGCAGACTCGAACTGCCGACCTCTACATTATCAGTGTAGCGCTCTAACCAGCTGAGCTATGAGACTGTTTCTTTTAAGAGACTAGACTTATAGATCCTAGAGTCTAGACTTAAGCGTCTTGGCTCTTGTCTCTAGATTCTTGTTTCTCTTTAAAATAATTAAATTGACAGTGAATTAAGACCAAAAGAAGTCTTTTACTTAATTTGTAAAAAGGCTCCTTTGTCGTAATTGCGTTTGCTTCTATTAAGAGAAGCAAATCTCTAGAAAGGAGGTGTTCCAGCCGCACCTTCCGGTACGGCTACCTTGTTACGACTTAGCCCCAGTTACCAGTTTTACCCTAGGCGGCTCCTTGCGGTGACCGACTTCAGGTACCCCCAGCTTCCATGGCTTGACGGGCGGTGTGTACAAGGCCCGGGAACGTATTCACCGCATCATGGCTGATATGCGATTACTAGCGATTCCAGCTTCACGGAGTCGAGTTGCAGACTCCGATCCGAACTGTGATAAGGTTTATAGATTCGCTCCTGGTCGCCCAGTGGCTGCTCTCTGTCCTTACCATTGTAGCACGTGTGTGGCCCAGGACGTAAGGGCCGTGATGATTTGACGTCATCCCCACCTTCCTCACGGTTTGCACCGGCAGTCTGGTTAGAGTTCCCGACATGACTCGCTGGCAACTAACCACAGGGGTTGCGCTCGTTATAGGACTTAACCTGACACCTCACGGCACGAGCTGACGACAACCATGCAGCACCTTGTAATCTGCCCGAAGGAGGGGGTGTTTCCACCCCTGTCAGACTACATTTAAGCCCTGGTAAGGTTCCTCGCGTATCATCGAATTAAACCACATGCTCCACCGCTTGTGCGGGCCCCCGTCAATTCCTTTGAGTTTCATTCTTGCGAACGTACTCCCCAGGTGGGTTACTTATCACTTTCGCTTAGCCACTCAGACCTCAATCGGTCCAAACAGCTAGTAACCATCGTTTACGGCGTAGACTACCAGGGTATCTAATCCTGTTCGCTACCTACGCTTTCGTCCATCAGCGTCAGTAAATTATTAGTGATCTGCCTTCGCAATCGGTATTCTATGTAATATCTATGCATTTCACCGCTACACTACATATTCTAACCACTTCATAATTACTCAAGGTATGCAGTATCAATGGCAGTTCTACAGTTGAGCTGCAGACTTTCACCACTGACTGACATACCCGCCTACGGACCCTTTAAACCCAATGATTCCGGATAACGCTTGGATCCTCCGTATTACCGCGGCTGCTGGCACGGAGTTAGCCGATCCTTATTCATACGGTACCGTCAAGCCCCCACACGTGGGAGTGTTTCTTCCCGTATAAAAGCAGTTTACAACCCATAGGGCAGTCTTCCTGCACGCGGCATGGCTGGATCAGGCTCTCGCCCATTGTCCAATATTCCTCACTGCTGCCTCCCGTAGGAGTCTGGTCCGTGTCTCAGTACCAGTGTGGGGGATCTCCCTCTCAGGACCCCTACCTATCGATGCCTTGGTAAGCCGTTACCTTACCAACTAACTAATAGGACGCATACTCATCTTTTACCGCCGAAACTTTAATCATTCAAGTGATGCCACTAAATGATGCCATGGGATATTAATCCGGGTTTCCCCGGGCTATGCCCCTGTAAAAGGTAGATTGTATACGCGTTACGCACCCGTGCGCCGGTCGCCACCATCCGAAGACGTGCTGCCCCTCGACTTGCATGTGTTAAGCCTGCCGCTAGCGTTCATCCTGAGCCAGGATCAAACTCTTCATCGTTAAATCTTAAATAATATAACAATTACTAAGGAATTCCTCTTCTTCATCTCGATTTGCATCGAGAATCAAAGCTCAAAACGTTCTTCTAGTCTTAATTCTTTT
>JAAVJQ010000031.1 GCA_012038135.1 Salinimicrobium nanhaiense | reverse complement strand
GGAGAACATCAAATAGCAGAGGCTTATTATTTATGCGGTTACTTGAGCAGGCTGTTATTGCAGAGCCTGTGACATATGATAAAATTATTAACGAAAATCACGGGTGTTGACTGGATACCCCATTTTTTATAATTTCTTCTCTACTCATTTTTTATGATGTTTAAATAAGATTTTATTTGTTTCAGAAGTTTTCCCTTCTAAAAATTTATGAGCACAAATTTACACCCGAAGAAGAGGTTACACAGTTACTTTTGTTACATAAGCTTTTGATTTCAGGATGGCTTAAAAGGGTCATTTAACCTAATTCTTATTTAAAATCCTGAATATCTTCACTCAGGTCATAAACTTTTTGATCCTTAAATTTATTTTCTAAAATGCTGCTTCCGGCAGAGGATCTGTATCCCCCGGCACAATGTACCACGATGGGTTTATCGTTAGGCACTTCTCCTGCACGGTTTCTTAGTTCGTTCAGCGGAATTCCAAGTGCCCTGTCGAAGATCTTACCTTCGGCCAGCTCGCTTTCATTCCGTATATCAACTATGGTATATTTATCCTTATTGTTCTTGAAATCCTGAAGATCGAAATTATCAGATCTTTTAGAGACTTCTTCACTTAATGTGATCACCCCTTTCATCTGCTTTTCGTAGCCTATCTTGGCTGTTCTTTCCAATAGCTCATCGATGTCTTTTACAGAACTTACCACGAGGTAAAATGGTTCATTGGGCTCAATAATAGCACCCAACCAGGTTTCATATTTATCGCCTTCTGTGCGGGACATGATGTTGATACTATTTGGAAGATGCCCCGCTTTATAAACATCTCCATCTCTTGCGTCTACAACAGTCACCCCTTCTTCTACTTTGGATACTCCAATGTGTAAAGGGACCCTGTATTTTTCCTGCTGTACATTTCCTGCTCCCTTGCGGTTCAAGTCCACGTTAAAGCCGAAATAGGAAGGAATAAACGGCTGATCTTTCAGGATCTCTTCTACGAATTCCTCTTCGGTCTGGTCTTTAAAAGCCCAGTTGCTCATTCGTTCATCTCTAAGGGTGCTGGAAGGGGAGGCACTCATATTTTTACCACATAATGATCCTGCACCATGTGCGGGATACACCAAAGCATCGTCGGGGAGGTCATTGAATTTGGATTGCATGGTGTGGTACATTGCTTTTGCCAGTTCCACCCGTTTTGCAGTCATGTTACCTGCTTTTTCCCGAAGATCGGGCCGGCCCACGTTGCCTATAAATAAAGTATCACCTGTAAATAATGCAATTTCCTCACCCTCTTCGGCAACAAAAGTGAGGCTGTCCGGCGAGTGGCCGGGAGTATGAAGGGGACGGATATTGATCTTTCCGATCTTCACCGATTGTCCTTCATCAAAAGGCTCATGAGGGTAGCTTACACCCACTTTTTCGCTCACATAGATAGTGGCACCGGTTTGTTCATGGATCTGTAAATGTCCGCTCACGAAATCGGCATGGGGATGTGTTTCAAACACCGCTACGATCTTTGCATTATGCTCTTCTGCAAATTTATAATATGGAACAGGATTACGGCTGGGGTCAACCAAAGCCATTTCCTTCTCACTTACTATTGCATAGGAATAATGTGCTAAAGGGTCGTCTTTAAATTGTTTTATAGTCATAGCTCCTTCTGTTTTTTGTTTGGTAATTACTGAAATGCTGTTTGAACAAGCTTTTCATTTTATGGATACAAAAATAACCTTCAAATGGGCTTGAGGCAGTAACAATTGTTACAATCAGCAGGGATTCAGTAAAATGAATATTTTAGCTTTTATAAAAGTAATACTTATTCACAAATCGACCTGAAGGATTGTAAAAAGAGCGGGCGCTAACCATTTAAAATTGATCTGCAGAAGAGGATCCTTAGAAAGGTCAAATCCCCCTCTCCAGATCAAGGAAAATTCCTTGTGTAACATTAGTCACAAAGAGCGGGTTCAAAATTCCTATTTTTGAAATCTATATGAACCTTAATTCTTACATAGCGATCTTCTTCTCGGTGATCTTCTTCGGAAAGTTCCTCGTGATGGACTCCAAAATACTGGTGGCCGTTTTTGATGCAGACGAGATCGCATATGTAAATCCCTTCTGCAAAAAGCAGAATGTAAAAACCCAGGGCAACAATTCTGCAGAAGCTTTAGCTGAAGATAAGGAATCTATGGATCTTACTATTGATTCCTTTTGTAATGCCCCTTTTAAATTTGAAGTCTTTACCTGGGAATCACGGATAATTCCTGAAGAAACCCGGGTATACCTGGATCAAACTCTCCCTTTGCCGGAATCTGCTAAAGACAGATTCTACCCCCCTCCAAGAGCTTAGGCTTTACTTCCAAACCTAAACTTTTTTCAACCTTTTCAGAACCTGAAAGTTCTGAACCAAAACCTATTTTATTATGACGACGCAGATTACAGTCAGCCGTCGCTCCATTCAGGTATTGAGAGTAATGCTTAGCGGGATATTTCTTATCGCAAGTGCCAATCACCTTATGAATGTAGAGAAAACGGCAAAACGCATAGACGCAGCCAGTATGAAGGGATTCGCTTACCTCTTTGGAGATCCCGAGATCCTGGTGATCCTTTCAGGTATTGTGATGCTCGTGGCAGGACTGGCCTTTTTTGCAGGATTCAAAACCCGGTGGGCGGCAGCTGTCCTTCTGGCAGTTCTAATTCCAATTACCCTTACCATTCAGGTAGGACAGGCTCATACCATGGGACCCTTATTTAAAAATGTGGCCATCATGGGCGGACTCCTGTTTTTTATTCTGAATAACTTTTCTAAAGAGACTTTAACCGAAACAAACCCTGCTCAACCGCAATTGAGCGTAAAAAAATAAATAACTATGAAAATGTATTTTTTAAGCACTCTCGTATTTCTTCTTGCAGTATTTACCAATCCTGTAAATGCTCAGGAACAGCAAGAACAGCAGAATTATGTGGTATTAACCAAAAAGGTGCCGCAGCTAAAACCCATCTTATTAGCCGCAGAATCATTAGCGCGCGAAGACGGACATCACTTCGGAAAATTCGAGGTCATCATTTGCGGCCAAACCGTAAAGGAACTTACCGATAAAGAAATGATGCAGGAACATATAAATAAAGCTAAAGAGCAAAATGTGGAGCTTGTGGTCTGCGGATTCTCCCTGAATAAATTCGGAGTGGACCGTAAGGATATTTCCCCTGAACTCAAGGTGGTCGATAACGGGATCCTGTATAACCTTCAGCTGCAAAAGAAGGGATATACAAGTCTTTCCCTTTAAAATCTCCGGAAATGAGAATATTAAAAGGAATTTTTTTGGCAGGAATTGCCATATATAGTTTTACGGCCTGTAACAGGCTAACAGGAGCGAATGCAGGTTCAGCAGTAACGGCAAAAGATACCCTAAGCATAACTGTACTGCAGACGGCAGATATTCACGGGCAACTTGATCCCCACCCGGAACTCTTCTGGGAAAATGGAGAGATCGTCTTTAAGGAAAGAGGCGGCCTGGCGAATATTAAAACCCTTTTTAAAGAGGAAAGGGGAAAAAATCCCGGTCGCACCATCATCGTAGATGGGGGAGATCTCATACAGGGTAGCGGATATGCCGCACTTTCTGAAGGACGTATTTTCCCGGAGCTCATCAGTAACATGGGGTATGACGTGATCATCCCCGGAAACTGGGAAGTGGTGTATGGAAAAGACCGGATGATGGATATAATGACCCACTACAATACCCCCGTTATCGCACAGAATATGTTTCATCAGGATAATGGAAAGCCGCTTTTTCCGCCTTACTGGATCAAGGAGATCGAAGGTGTAAAAATTGGTTTTATCGGCATCAATGATCCTGATGTTCCGGTGCGTCAAAATCCGATTTTTAGTGAGGGGATGAGCTTTAGCGGAATCGAAGGTGAGGTGAAGGAACTTATCTCTAAAGTTAAAAAGGAGGAAGAAGTAGAGGTGCTTTTCCTGGTCACTCATATTGGAGTCTTTAAGCAGGTGGATCTTGCTGACCGGGAGCTGACGAAAGATGTGGATTATATCCTCGGAAATGATACACATGAAAGACTGCGGGAACCTGTTCAGGGAAAATATGCCAAGGTGACTGAACCCGGAGCTTTTGGTTCTTTCGTGGGAAAACTCACCTTGCATTTTGTAGATGGTAAGCTGGTGGGGGATGAGTACGAACTTTTGGACGTGGACCCGGAAGTTTACCCCGCAGATCCTGAACTTCAGCAGTTGGTGGAAAAAGCTAAGAAGCCTTATGTAGATCATTTGGAAACTGTGGTAGGACATACAGCTACACCTATTTACAGGTATCTTACGGTGGAAAATCCAATGGACAACATGATCACCGACGCCGCAAGATGGAAAACCGAAGCCGATATCTCCATTTCCAACGGCTTCAGGTTCGGAAATCCCATAGTTCCCGAAAATGGAAAACCTGCACCTATTACCCGTGCCAATTTATGGAACCTGCTTCCGGTAAATGAGAAAGTGAAGACCGGAAAGGTAACCGGGCAGCAGGTGAAAGACTGGCTGGAGCGGGAGATGCATAATGCTTTTGCACAGGTGCCTACAGAAAGGTTTGGCGGTTGGCTGGTAAGATTTTCCGGAATGAAAGTTGACTTCAATAGTCAGGGAAATAAAGGAGAACGCGTAAAATCCATCACCATTAAAGGAGAACCAATGCAAATGGATGAATATTACACCATTTCTGCCTGTGTACGTCCCGGGGATCCAATTGACAACTTGTGCCGTATTCCCGGTGTGAAAGATGTGGAAGTAAAAGATTACTACATCCACGATGTGGTGGAAGAATATCTCCAAAAGAATTCCCCGGTTTCTCCAAAGCTGGAGGGCCGTGCTTATTGTGAATATTTGGGACCATATTCTTTTTCCACAGTACCGGAGACAGATTATAAATTTCAATAACGGAACTAAATATTTGAGAGCCTGCCTTTTTCTAACAAAGATTTGGCAGGCTTTTCCTTAAAAGATTTTTAAATTAAGATTGCAAAATTTGAGATTATGAAGCGAGAAAATGTATTGAAGATCTTAAGTATGGTGATAATGTTTACAATAATTACAGGTTGTGGGCAAAGACCTATTGCCAAATCTCCAAATAACGAACAGCAACAAACTGTAACCATACTCCATACCAATGACATCCATGGTAACTACATGCCATTTCTGACCACCACAGGAAGTGCCACCTCCCAAACAGGTGATGCAGGTAGAGATAAGTTGATTACTTTTAAACAGCAGGCCGAAATAGGTGGTTTCGCAGTACTGGCAACCGCGGTGAAGGAAATTGTGAAGTCAAAGGGAAATGAAAATGTTCTCTTGCTGGACTCGGGAGACGCTTTTGGTGATGATCTTTTGGGGAATCTAACCCAGGGAGAAGCTGTAATAAGGATGATGAAAAAATTAGACTATGATTATCTTTCTCTTGGTAACCATGATTTTGACTACGGCAGGGAACGTACAGAAGAATTGATGAAAATCGCCGGTTTCCCTTTTGGGGCTGCCAATATCAGAGACAACAGGACGGGAAAAAGTATTTTTGATAATTCTTATTTAATTAAGGAAATAGGAGGTACAAAAATAGCTATTCTGTCGCTGGGATATCATAACACAAATCTTACGGGTAATTCAGAGAATATGAAGGATCTGGAATTTCTCCGTGGGAATGAAGTCTTAAAGGAAGTTTTACCTGAGCTTAAAGACAAGGCAGATATTATTGTACTGCTTTCCCACCAGGGAACTGCTGTTGACAGATTAACTGCGGAAGAATTTTCTGAAATTGACATCATATTGGGAGGCCATAGCCACGATCTCATTACAAAACCCGAAATAATTAATAATACTTATATGGTACAGGCTCTGTCAGATGCTGCAGTTCTGGGTGAAATTGATTTGGAGATCAAAGACCGCAAATTAACAGGAGTAAAAGCAAATCATCGATTACTGTGGTTAAGTGATTTTGAAAAAGACCGGGAAATGGAGAATCTTATTGAAGAACTTCGGGCTTCGTACCGTGATCATCTTGAGGAAGGTATAGCAACGGCAACAGAGGTGATAGACAGGCAATACAAAACTGAAAGTTCTTTTGATAAACTCGTTGGAAATTTGCTTCGTAAGGAATATGATGCAGAAATCGCTTTTTTACCGGGAGTAGGTTATGGCATCTCCCTCCAGGGAGAGATTACACGTGAAAACCTGTACCGGCTTATTCCACATCCTCCAAAGGTTGCTACCCTTAGCCTTACTGGAAAACAGGTCAAGGCTACCCTGGAGCAAACCGCAACCAATCAAAAACCCGGGGATAAATATGAGGTAGTGGGCGGCCTGCTCCAAAGTAGCGGAGTCAGCTATACCCTGGATTATTCTAAAACTATCGGCGATCGCATAAATGGTGTGCAGGTTAATGGAAAAGATCTTGATCCTGAAAAAGAATATAAGATCGTTACTCACAGCGGGATGCTAAAGGGGCTGCATCGCTATGATGAAATTGGAAAAGGGAAAAATATCGACAGGAAAGATATTCAACTAAACGAATTTGTCGCTGAAAAATTCCGGGAGTTAAAAGATATAAGAAGACCGGAAAATATGGAGGAAATTAAAATTATCAAATAAGATAACCTGCAAATTTTTAAAGAAAAAGAGGAAGGTTTTCCTTCCTCTTTTTCTTTTTTCAAAATGATCAGTAAATTCCAGATCATTATATTAAAGTTTCATCTCCCCAAAAAAATATTATTCGGAGAACTACTGAGATTTATTGAGCCCGTACCTTTCTTTATAAAAATCTTTGATGGGTTGAAAAGGTCCGTACTTGTCCTGTTTTGTGCACGGGGACACCCTGGCCCCTAAATTAGATTTGTATCTAAATTGAACAGGTTGACGAGATTTTTTTGTTCTTGATTTTTTATCACTAATCTATTGTGTTTTGTTGTTGAATATG
>JAAVJQ010000030.1 GCA_012038135.1 Salinimicrobium nanhaiense | reverse complement strand
TATCTGTGAGTGGACATACAAAAGTTGTCTAGGTTTTTATCTTACTCCTCTCCGGCCCTTTGTGATTAAAAATGTAATTTAGCCTTAATAAATCATAGGCCAAACATACGAGGTTTTGGAAACCTGTGAGGTCTGTTTTAATCTTGTTCGTTCTCATCATCCTTCTCCTCAGATTTAGAATTCATCTCCGCCAGCTCTCCTTCGTACTGTGTTTCGGCGGTGCGGGCGTCGTAGCCCTGTTCGTTCAGGAAACGACAAAATATTTCCGAATAACCGTGGGTGCAGATCACCCTTTCGCAACCTGTGGCTTTTATGGAGGACAAAAGTCCCTGCCAGTCACAATGATCTGACAATACGAAACCACGGTCAACGGCTCTGCGGCGGCGGGCGCCTCTAAAGGCCATCCACCCGCTGGCCATTCCGGTTTCGAAAGGCACCATCTTTCTTATCCAGGTACTGCCGTGGGCACTGGGTGGTGCCAATACCATTCCGCCTCTTATCTCTTCTTTCTTTGTCTCCCGGGTGATGCGGGTGGTTTCAGGAAGTTGTGCAAATGGCCGCACCACTTCGGTCATATTTTCTATTGCGCCATGAGTGAAGATCCTGCCGATTGACGGGTCTAAGAACTTCAGCAGCCGTTGGGCTTTTCCGAGGGAATAACCGAACAGGATGGAGGTTTTGCCTTCCGATTGATTCTGTTGCCACCAGCTGTTGATATCATTCATCACCTGCTCCTGCGGCAGCCACTTAAAGGCCGGAAGCCCGAAAGTGCATTCGGTAATGAAAGCGTCGCATTTCACCGGCTCGTAGGGAACTGCGAGCCCATCATCTTCGGTCTTATAATCGCCACTAAAAACCCACACTTCCCCTCTATGCTCTACCCGCACCTGGGAAGAACCAATGATATGCCCTGCAGGAAAAAAGGAAAATTTTACGTTGTTTATGGTGAAAGTTTCGCCGTATTCCTTTCCGGAAACTTCAATATCTCCCAACCGATGTTTAATTATTGGAACGTTTGTGTGGTGAGTGATGTACTGTTTATGCCCCCAGCGGGAATGATCTGCATGGCCGTGGGTGATGATCGCTTTATCAACGGGTTTCCAGGGATCAAGATATACTCCTGCAGGTTCGCAGTAGATCCCTTTCTTATCAAAACAAAGCAGAGGTTTTTTCTGATTTTTGAGCGGCATGAATTCAAGTTAGGAATATTTCTACAGGGCAGCTGTGGCATTAGGAAAAAATTAAAACGGCAAAGCCCTTTTTGGATGGGTTAGCGATTGCAGCGGATAGCTCCCGCAGCCTGCCAGGGCAAGGGACTATGAGCGGAAAGCGCGGCCCCTGCCTTTTCCGGCAGGGGAAACCCCCACACATCAATTATAATTACTGCGCTATTTGCTATATTTGGATAAAAATTAATGATATGTCATTTTCAGACCTTTTTGGAACCGGAGAACACCTCCGCAATCTTGGACATTTTGCCGCCATTGTAAATCTTGCCGCTGCAGACGGCGAAATCAATAAATATGAGGAGGCGCAGTTAAAAAGGTTTGCCAGGAAACTGGACATTGGGGAAGATGAATACACGAAGGTGCTTCAAAATCCTACGGCTTTCCCTATACATCCCAATAACTCGGTTGAAGGGCGCCTGGAGCGGCTTTATGACCTGTTTAGGATCATTTATTCAGACCACGATATCGAGGAGGAAGAAGAAGAATTGCTTCGGAAATATGCTATTGGCTTAGGTTTCTCTCCCGAAGTTTCTGAAGGGATCATCAAACGCTCGATGCAGATCTTTAGCGGAATGAGCTTTGAAGATTACCGATATCTGCTGAACAGGGAAAAATAGACCGCTGCGCAAAAAAGAGGTAAGAGGCAAGAGTCAGGTTCAAGAATCAAGACTGCATTTAGACAGATTTCCTTCGGTAATTAGCTTTTTTGAGTCTGATGTTATTCAGGGTCTTTGGCCATGAATTCTTCGGCTTTTAGCACCATGTTTTTACTCCCGCAAAAGAAGGGTACGCGTTGATGCAGCTCCTTTGGATCGATGTCCAGGATTCGGTTGAAGCCGTCGCTGGCTTTTCCGCCTGCCTGTTCGGCAATAAAAGCCATAGGATTACATTCATACAGCAATCTCAGTTTTCCGTCCGGAGCTTTAGAACTGGTGGGGTAGAAATAGATTCCGCCTTTGATCATATTCCGGTGAAAATCTGAAACCAGGGATCCAATGTACCTTGAGGTATAAGGCCTGTCTTCTTTTTCTTCCTGACAATATTTGATATAGTTTTTCACGCCTTGTGGAAAATGCACATAATTGCCTTCGTTGACAGAATAAATTCGGCCATCTTCGGGATATTGCATATTGGGATGGGAAAGATACCAGGAACCAAGAGCAGGGTTAAGCGTAAAACCGTTCACCCCATGACCCGTGGTGTAAACCAGCATTGTTGAAGTACCATAAACAATGTAACCCGCTGCTACCTGCTTAATTCCCGGCTGCAGAAAATCTTCCATCTGTACGGGAGTGCCAATAGGGCTCACTCTTCTGTAAATCGAAAAAATTGTCCCTACAGAAACATTTACGTCAATATTGGAACTCCCATCAAGAGGGTCCATTAAGACAACATATTTGTTTTTATGATCGCCATTTTGCCCGGCAATGGTAATGAAATCTTCCATTTCTTCGGAAGCGATCCCGCACACTATCTCCCTGTTGGTAAGGGTTTGAATGAACTTCTCATTGGCATAGACATCCAACTTTTGCTGATCTTCTCCCTGCACGTTGGTTTCCCCTGCTGCGCCCGTGATATCTACGAGTCCGGCTTTATTCACCTCATGGTTCACAACCTTTGCTGCGAGCCTGATGGAATTAATTAATCTTGAAAGTTCTCCTGAAGAGTAAGCGAATTCTGCCTGATTTTCAATTATGAATTCGCCTAATGTTTGATTTTTCTTGATCATTGAAGTGGTTGGTATGCTTTACCGGACAAAACTAAAGCAAATTATATTAAGCAACTACAACGTTTTCGTAATTTAATCTTAAAATCAAATCTCTATTTTTGTCCCTAAACCATATCTGTGAAACTTGAAATTAGAAACGCGAGAAAAGAAGACATGCCGGCGGTGCTGGAACTTATAAAAGAACTTGCGGCATTCGAAAATGAACCCGATGCTGTGATCACCACAGTTGATACCCTCGAAACAGAAGGATTTGGAGAAAATCCCCTTTTCCACGTTTTTGTAGCCGAAGTCGATGGAAAGATCGAAGGAATGGCATTGGTCTATTACCGTTTTTCTACCTGGAAAGGCCGAACCCTTCACTTGGAAGACCTCATAGTGAGAGAAGAAATGCGCGGCACAGGCATTGGAAATGCTCTTTACCGTAAGGTCATTGCTTATGCAAAAGAACAAGGTTTAAAACGGGTAGAATGGGTAGTATTGGATTGGAACAAACACGCTATAGACTTTTACGAACGCAGTGGCGCTAAAATTCTTAAAGACTGGTACACGGTACAGATGGATGAGAACGGGATCACGAAATTCGTAGCAACGACCTCATGAAAGTCTTCAAATTTGGGGGTGCATCTGTAAGGGATGCCGCCGGCGTAAAAAATGTGCTGCAGGTATTGCAGGGAGAAGGCACCGGTGAAAAACTTGTTGTGATCTCGGCTATGGGAAAGATCACCAATGCATTTGAAGAGGTTGTAAAAGATTATCTTCAAAAAGGGGATTTTAATGATGCTCTTCAACCGGTAAAAGAATACCACCGGGAGATCATGATGGGCCTCTTTGAAATTAAAGATCACCCCGCCTTTGCTGCTGTGAGGGAGATCTTTCAGGAACTTGAAAATTTCCTGAACCACAACCGCTCTTCAAATTACGATTTCGTCTATGACCAGGTAGTGATCTATGGAGAATTGCTTTCTACCACTATTGTGAGTCATTATCTAGCTTTCCGAGGAATCAAAAATGAACTACTGGACGCGAGAAACTGCATTAGAACAGACAGTACCTACAGGGATGCCCAGGTGCAATGGGAAGAAACCCAGGCACAGATCAATTTGCGGGTGAATCCTCAAAACCTTACGATCACCCAGGGGTTTATTGGGGCAGATCCAAATAACTTTTCAACCACTTTGGGCAGGGAAGGTAGTGACTATACCGCCGGAATTTTCGCCTATTGCCTTAATGCCGACAGCGTCACTATATGGAAAGATGTACCCGGAGTACTCAATGCAGATCCAAGGGTATTTGAGAATCCGCAGCTGCTGGAGCACATTTCTTATGAAGAAGCCATTGAACTCGCATTTTACGGAGCTTCGGTCATACACCCCAAGACCCTGCAGCCTTTACAACGAAAAGAAATTCCGCTTTTTGTAAAATCTTTTTTACATCCTATGAATCCCGGAACGGCAGTAAGAAAAGGGCAGCCAATCCTTCCGAAGATCCCTTGTTTTATAGTGAAAAAAGATCAGGTATTGATCTCCTTATCTTCCCTGGATTTCTCGTTTATCCTCGAAAAGAACATCAGCGAGATCTTCAGTTTATTCCATAAATATCAGGTCAAAGTGGATCTTATTCAAAATTCGGCCATCAGCTTTTCGGTATGTATTGATAATAAATTTAATAACTTAGAAAAGTTGCTCAATCATTTGAAGGCCACTTTTAGAGTGAACTATAACACAGGGGTATCGCTGTACACCATTCGTCATTTTGATGAAGTCGCTGTACAGGAGCTGGAGAAGGAGAAGAAGATCCTTTTAAAACAAATAACCCGGGAAACCGTTCAGATAGTTACCATACCGTAATTGGCTTAACCTCTTAAACAGATCTATATGGGAATTGTGAGTGCAAAAGAAGTTGCCAAAGTCATGAATTTGGACAAACTGGGATTTTTGGGAACTTCCATGGGTTGGGTTGTCTTGAAAACCACAAAGCTTTCTGTAATCAATAAGGAGTATGAGAAGCGGAAACATTTACCGGCACCTCAATTCATAGATTCTCTTCTGAAGTCTTTTGAAATCGATTTTGAAATTCCGCAGGAGGACCTAAAGCGGATTCCAAAATCCGGAGCATTTATTACTATTTCCAACCATCCACTTGGCGGAATTGATGGGATGATCCTTTTGAAATTGTTACTTTCTCAACGGGAAGATTTCAAGGTGATCGCTAATTTTCTGCTGCAACGTATCGAGCCCATTCAACCTTACATCATGCCGGTGAATCCTTTTGAAGAGCATAAGGAGGCACAAAGCAGCACCAAAGGAATTAAAGAAGCCATTATGCACCTGCGGGATGGAAAACCCCTGGGGATCTTCCCGGCCGGAGAGGTTTCCACCTACCGCGATGAACGCAGGATCGTTGACAGGCCATGGGATCCTGCTGCGATGAAACTCATTCAAAAAGCAAAAGTTCCCGTGATCCCAATTTATTTTCATGCCAAGAACAGCACTTTCTTTTACAGGCTGGCATCGGTAAGCGATATTTTGAGAACGGCGAAGCTTCCCAGTGAAATGCTCTCCCAAAAGAAGCGAAAGATCAAGGTGAGGATAGGGAATGCAATCAATCCTCAGGATATTCAGGAGATCTCAACAGTAGAATCAGTTACCGCCTTCTTACGCCGAAAGACCTATATGCTGGCCAATGCTTTTGAAAAAAAGCCGTTTTTGAAGGGTATTCCAAAGAATTTTAAAATTCCCAAGCAACCTAAAAAGATCGTGGAGGAAACTCATTGTGATCTTATGCTGGAGGAGGTGGAAACCTGCCGAAAACTGGACAAGCGTCTTCTTGAAAGCAAGAATTACGAGGTGTTTTTGGCTAAAAAAGAGATCATTCCCAATATTTTGAAAGAGATTGGACGGCTGCGGGAAATTACTTTCAGGGCTATAGGCGAAGGCACTAATAATCCTATCGATCTCGATAAATTCGATGATTATTACTACCACATGTTCCTGTGGGACAATGAAGCCAATAAAATTGCCGGAGCATATAGAATGGGAATGGGTGCCGAGATCTTTGCAGAATATGGAATAAACGGTTTTTACCTGCAGGACCTTTTTAGGTTTGAACCCGAGCTTCATAAAATGATGAGCGAGTCCATAGAAATGGGGCGGGCATTCATTACCAAAGAATATCAGCAACGGCCTATGCCGCTCTTCCTGCTGTGGAAGGGGATCGTGCATTGCACTCTCAGGTTTCCAAAGCACAAATTTCTCATTGGCGGAGTGAGCATAAGCAACAAATTCTCCAATTTTTCCAAATCCCTGATGATCGAATTCATGAGGTCGCATTATTACGATCCTTATGTAGCCCAATATGTGAGACCGAAAAAGGAATTTAAGGTGAAGCTGAAGGATGGAGATAAAGATTTCATTTTTGATGAAACCAAAGCAGATCTTAATAAGTTTGATAGGATCATCGACGAAGTAGAGCCGGGAAGCATGAGATTGCCGGTCCTCATCAAAAAATACATCAAGCAGAATGCTAAGGTTATAGCTTTTAATGTGGATCCTTTATTCAATGATGCCGTAGATGGATTGATGTATATTAAGATCGCCGACCTACCCGAAAGTACTGTAAGACCTGTGCTGGAGGAGTTTCAGCAGGAATTGGAACGCAAGGTGACAGAAATGCGTAAAAATGAGGCTGCCGCAAAAGAATCCGGCGACTCATAGATAGAATATAGCTTTGGATTTGCCTTTTTAGATGCTTAACTTGCTGTTTTCAGACAAAAAAATGCAATTATGGAAAAGATCCTTATCGTTGGAGCCAACGGAAGTACCGGAAAAAGAATCATTGAAATTCTCAATAACAGCCAAAGTTTCGAGCCGGTGGCGATGATCAGGAATGAAGAGCAAAAGACCATTTTTGAAGATATGGAGGTGCAGTGGGTATTGGGAGACCTGGAACAGGAAGATCTTAGCCATGTACTTAAAGGAATTGAGAAGGTGATCTTTACGGCAGGATCGGGGGGCGATACAGGCCCGGAAAAGACTACAGAAGTGGATGAAAAAGGAGCCATCAAGATCATTGATGCTTCTAAAAAAGCCAGGGTGAAAAAATTTATTATGCTGAGCTCTATGGGTGCAGATGAACCGTCAAAGCACAAAAAGCTGGAGCATTATCTCAAGGCCAAAGCCACTGCCGATGAACATCTGCGGAAAAGCGGTTTGGACTATACCATTATAAGACCCGGAGCCCTTACAGACGATTTGGGAATGGGCAAGGTTAAACTGGCTGAAAAGCTCGATTCAGGTGGAGAAATCCCAAGGGATGACGTGGCTTTTCTGCTCATCATGTCCCTTGCAGATCCTCTTGTGAAAAATATGACCTTCGAGGCTGTGGAAGGAAATGAACCTATTAAGTCTGCCATGATCGAATTAAGCAGAGGGAATTAGGGAAGTTAGAGGTACGAAAGTAGAAGTACGAAATTTGTACGTCTCTGATATAGGTTGACCACTAAAATCAACTTATATGAAATCAAACATTCGTTTATTAAAGAAGCACAGACATTATTCTATAGAATTCAAGAAACAGATTGTAGCAGACTTTGAAAGTGG
>JAAVJQ010000003.1 GCA_012038135.1 Salinimicrobium nanhaiense | reverse complement strand
GTGGACAGGAATAAAGACGGGAGGTCTCCCTCCCGCCACTAGATAGTCACTAAAAGTGACTTCTTTAAGAAATCAAATTTACTAAATTTAAATTAGGATTTAAACACAGTATCTGTGAGGTCTTGTGAGCTATGAAGAAATTTCTGCTCCTCCATAAGATCCCGCTTCTTTTTTTCCTTAGCTGTTGTGCCTTTTACCTTGCCTTTGCTTACGACCTGGAAAGGACGGATTTTTTTAAACTTTTGACCCTCTACGGCGGACTCTTCTTTTTGAGCTGGAAGTTTTTCCAGATGCAGCGTACCAACCTAAAGATCCTGTTTGCTGCTGCGCTGGTTTTTCGACTGCTCTTTCTTTTCGCTACTCCAAACCTGTCTCAGGATTTCTTCAGGTTCATCTGGGACGGCAGGTTATTACTGGAAGGAATCAATCCTTATTTAATGACTCCAGATCAGTTCTTTTCTTCCGGAAGCTTACCAATAGCAGGAGCTCGAGAACTCTTCGAGGGCATGGGAAACCTGAGTGCCGGGAATCCTACTAATTATCCGCCGCTCAACCAGGTTTTCTTTGCGCTTGCGGCTCTCTTAGGCGGAAAAAGCATTCTGGGATCTGTGATCTGGTTGCGGATCTTCATCATCGCGGCAGATATCGGGATTCTTTACTTCGGAAGAAAATTGCTGAAGCAACTCAATCTCCCGGAAAGCAACATATTTCTCTATCTGCTGAATCCGTTGATCATCATAGAACTCACGGGAAATTTACATTTTGAAGGTGTGATGCTGTTCTTTATGGTGGCAGGACTGTATTTACTGCAGCGTCAAAAATGGCTTTTTAGCGCCCTCTTATTTTCGTGTTCCATTGCGGTAAAACTGATTACTTTGATGTTTCTCCCTCTCCTGATTAGAAGACTGGGATGGAAAAAAGCATTTGGGTATTTTGCTGTTACCGGAACTCTGGTTCTCCTTTTCTTCCTGCCTTTCCTCTCCGGAAGCTTTGCAGAAAACTTCTTCAGCAGTATTAATCTTTGGTTTCAGAAGTTTGAATTCAACGCGAGCATCTATTACCTCATCAGGTGGATAGGATTTCAGGCTGAAGGTTACAACATTATTGGCTACGCCGGACCGGCTTTGGCGGGGTTAATATTTATCTCGGTGCTCATACTGGCAACACTAAAAAGGAATTCAGAAATAAAAGGTTTGCTTATCAACATGATGTTTGCCATAGTAATTTACTTGCTGCTGGCCACTACAGTACATCCCTGGTATCTGGCGACTCCGTTGCTGCTTTCAGTATTCACCAGATACAAATTTGTGCAGGTTTGGAGCCCTATGGTGGTGGTGAGTTACTTTGCGTATTCACAACTAAATTATGAGGAGAATTTGTGGGTAATCGCAATTGAATATCTCATTGTTCTGGGAGTATTAGCTTATGAGATTTTCTCACAGGACGAAAAAAGTTTTCACCGAGGACGGAAAGGTGGATCTGAAAATTTCACACGAAGAAAAATAAGTTAAAAAGAAGAACACAAAGAAAAAAGTGGTCAGTGATTTGTGGGCAGTTACAATAGGAACAAATAAAGATAAGGACAGTCCATAACTCATTACCCTGAACTCTCATAACTAAATTATTCGTGCCTCCGTGGCTAAAATTCCATTCCCCACAAGAAACAGTGCGGAAAATAGTTCGGCATCGGGGATTTAGGGGGCAAAAAAAATCCGGCGCCTTTGAAGATGCCGGATTGTAAATATATTGTTTTACATTATTGTCCGATAAAAGAATCTGGACCGCTCCGCTTCTAGAGTCTAGAGCCAAGACTTCTATGTAAAGCTCTGAAAGACAATATTGTAAAAAATTACTTCCTATGGTAAATTAATATAATTTCATAAAAAGGAAAACCACCCCCTCAAATCGTTGGAGAATGTCTTTGACCGGCATTAGCAAGGGTTTTGATGGATTTATCCTTTTTTAATCGGACAGCAATGATTATTTTATATTCTTTTACATTCCGAGGATGTAAGCAAACACCAAAGGCGCTACTATAGTAGCATCACTTTCAATCACGAATTTGGGAGTGTCTTTATCCAGTTTCCCCCATGTGATCTTTTCATTAGGTACGGCTCCGGAATAACTTCCGTAGCTGGTTGTAGAATCTGAGATCTGGCAGAAATAGCTCCAGAAAGGGATCTCATGCATCTCCATATCCTGGTACAACATTGGCACCACACAAATAGGGAAATCCCCGGCTATACCTCCACCAATTTGGAAAAAACCAACCCCTTTATCTGTATTCTTGGTGTACCAATCGGCGATGAAGCCCATATACTCAATTCCTGATTTCATGGTGCTGGCTTTCAATTCGCCTTTCATTACATATGAGGCAAAAATGTTTCCCATGGTACTGTCTTCCCACCCGGGAACTACCATTGGCAAATTCTTCTCGGCAGCAGCGTACATCCAGGAATCCTTAAGATCGATCTCATAATATTGTTCCATTACTCCGCTTAGCAACAGCTTATACATGAATTCATGAGGGAAATATCTTTCCCCGGCAGCTTCAGCATCCTTCCATATCTTCACAATGTGCTTCTGAATTCTTCTAAAAGCCTCCTCTTCAGGAATACAGGTATCAGTAACCCGGTTAAGCCCACGCTCCAGCAGGTCCCACTCGTCCTGAGGTGTAAGATCCCGGTAGTGAGGCACGCGTTCATAATGTGTATGAGCAACCAGGTTCATCACGTCCTCCTCCAGATTAGCTCCGGTACAGGAAATGAACTGCACCTTATCCTGGCGGATCATTTCAGCAAAACTTTTTCCGATCTCTGCAGTACTCATGGCTCCTGCCAGTGTAACAAGCATTCGGTTTCCTTTATCTAACTGATCCTTGTATCCCTTTGCCGCATCTACAAGAGCCGCAGCATTAAAATGTTTAAAATGTGTATCTAAGAATTCTGTAATCGCTCCGTTTCCTTTACTCATCGTCTTCGTCTTCTTCGTTTCTATTTAAATATTTGAATTTGTAGCTCAACATTTTATAGTAAAGCTTAGCAGCTAAAAAGTCTGATGACCTTTCATTTTTGTTAGGATTAAGCTCCACAATGTCAAATCCTACTACGTTCTTCTTTTTGAACATCAACTTTAAAAATTCCAGGGTTTCATACCAGAACATTCCACCTGGTTCCGGGGTTCCGGTAGAAGGCAGAATAGAAGGATCAAAGGCATCGAGATCAATAGTAATGAAAACATTTGGGGTCATTTGCCCAATGGCATCATCCATCCAATCCTCATAAAGATCATGAGCCCAATACACCTGATTCTCATCCATATGATCCATTTCAGAAATATCCATAGAGCGGATCCCAACCTGGATAAGATTCGTTGTCTTACTCGCTTCATGGACTGCGCAGGCATGGTTGCAGGTCGTACCTTCATATTCCGGACGAAGGTCGGCATGCGCATCGATCTGCACCACAGTAAGGTCTTCAAAGCTTTCATTAAATGCCCGAATAGTTCCTATAGAAACGGAATGCTCGCCTCCAAAAATTGTAACGAATTTTTCCTGCTTAATATAATTTTTCACGGTCTTATGAACCGCTTCCACCATTTTCTCCGGAGAGGAATTTTCTGTCACCGGCGGAGCAAGGTACACTCCTTTTTTGTAGACTTCGGTACGGGTTTCGATATCGAAAAGCTCCATATTTTCTGAAGCTTCCAAAAACGCATCGGGGCCTTTGTCGGCACCCTTACCCCATGTGCTTGTTCCGTCATAAGGAACCGGGATCAAAACTACTTTTGCGTCATCTAAACGTGCATACTTGTCCGGAATGCCGGCGTAATTCTTTTTATTCATTTTGTTAGCGATTGTTGTGTTCTAATTGCTTCAATTATATGTAATTAAAAATAAAAAAATTCCAGACTATTTCTCGTATCCGAGAATTTTTAGAAAATCCTGAGGTTCCTGCTGTTCGCTAAATAACCTGGTCTCCAGATTTCCATCTTTGTCCCTGTTGATAAGGATCTGCTTTGGCTGCGGAATTAAGCAGTGTTGCAAACCTCCAAAACCGCCAATAGTATCCTGATAAGCCCCGGTATTAAAAAACCCTATATAAAGCGGTTTATCCCGTTTGTATTTAGGTAAATAAATGGCGTTGGTGTTTTGCTCGGAGTTGTAATAATCATCACTATCACAGGTTAAGCCACCAAGCAAAACTCTCTCATATTCATCATTCCAGCGATTCACCGCCAGCATCACAAATTTCTTGCTAATCGCCCAGGTATCGGGCAGGGTGGTAATGAAAGAAGAATTGATCATATTCCATTTCTCCCGGTCATTCTGTTGCTTCTGGTAAAGGATCTCATAGATCGCACCGCCGCTTTCACCTACTGTAAAAGAACCAAATTCAGTAAAAATATGGGGCGGCTCTACTTCGGCTTCATCACAGGCAATTTTGATCTGATTCACGATCTCTTCCACCATATACTTATAGTCGTATTCAAAATGAAGAGAATTTTTCACCGGGAAACCTCCACCGATATTGAGACTATCCAGCGATGGACAGATGCGCTTCAGGTTGATGTAAACACGTAAACACTTGAGCAGTTCGTTCCAATAATAAGCGGTATCACGAATTCCGGTGTTGATAAAGAAGTGAAGCATTTTGAGCTCCACCTGCTCATTATCTTTGATCTGCTTATTAAAAAAAGGAACAATGTTCTTATAACCTATTCCTAAGCGGGAGGTGTAAAATTCAAATTTTGGCTCTTCTTCCGAAGCTATCCTTATCCCGATTTTATATTTACCATCAATAGCTTCTGAAAGCAGGTCGATCTCCTCATAATTATCAATGATGGGAATACAGTTCTTGTGCCCACCATTAATAAGATTGGCAATGTTGGTGATATAACCATTCCTTTTAAAGCCGTTACAGATCACATAAGTATCATTCGTGATCTTGCCCTTCTTCTTCAGGTTTTCCACAATATTAATATCAACTGAAGCCGAAGTTTCAATATGAATATCATTTTTTAGGGCCTCATTGAGAACATGTTCAAAATGAGAACTTTTTGTGCAATAACAGTAGTTATATGTGCCGGGATAATTGTGCTTTTCAAGCGCATCGGCAAACCACTTTTTTGCTTTATAAATATTTTGTGAGATCTTTGGGAGATAGGTAAACTTTAGGGGAGCTCCATACTCTTTCACCAGTTCCATAAGGTCTATCCCATGAAAATGCAGTTCACCACCTTCTACTGTAAATTCTTCCTGGGGGAAATAATAAGTCTGGTCGATTAAATCGCTGTACTTCGTATTCAATTTTTACGTAATAAGGTTTAAAGTTAAAAAGTAGAAATTATAAGCCAATGCCAAAAAAATAAGGTAATAAAAGTTTGTTAAGGCTGCACTTGCCGGGGAGGGAATATTCTAAAAACCAAACGGATAAAGCCCGTGGTATTTTTTTCATCATTTTAGCTTAGGTAAAGCAAATGTATTAAAAAGCAGGAAAGTTGCAGGATTTTTTTATGTATCAAAAATTTGCAACTTTCCCATAATAGTATAAAAGATAAATATTGTGAGCTTATAGGTTGGAAAGATTGATCAACTCCTGCTTGGTTAGGACTCTCCAATGGCCGCGGCCAAGATCTTTTTTGGTGAGCCCGCCATAAACAACCCTGTCCAGCTTAATGATCTCATAGCCTAAACTTTTGAAGATACGCTGTACGATATGAGGTTTAGTACTTTTGATCTCTAACCCCACTTCCTTTTTGGGTTTATTCTCTACATAGCTCACCTCTGTCACTTTTGCAGTACCGTCTTCAAGATTTACACCCTCTCTAATTTTCTGAAGGTCTTCATATGCCAGATCCTTATCCAGTTCCAGGTGAAAGATCTGCCTTATCCCGTTCTTTGGATTAGCCAGATTCTTGGCAAGTGTGCCATCGTTGGTAAACAGCAGCAGCCCTGTCGCCTGGGTATCCAGTTTCCCCACAGGATCAAGTTTTGATTTGGAAGCTCCTGCAATAAGATCCATTACCGTACGATTCTTTTTCTCCAGACTTCCTGTTACGAAGAATCCTTTAGGTTTGTTTAAAAGTATATATTCTGGTTTTTCCGGAAGTATCTTTCGGCCGTCAAATTTCACCTCATCAGTTATTTTGACCTTATGGCCCATTTCGGTCACCACTTTCCCGTTCACGGTCACATTCCCGGCTGCAATATAAATATCGGCGTCCCGTCTTGAACATACGCCCGAGTTTGCGACGTATTTGTTTAATCTTATACCTTCAGACTTATCGCCTGTTTTCTTTTTCACCGGTGCATTGCCCCGGGACATTGTTTTAGGATCCTTTTCATCTCGGTTCACCGGCGCATTTCCGCGGGAATAGGATTTAGAACGCTCTCCGCCGCCCTGTCTTCCGGAAGATTTGCCGGAGGAACGGTCTCCCCTGCTACCAGATGACCTGTCATTTCTACTCATAACTATTTTATTTGGTACAAAGATAGGGGTTTGTTTAACAATACAATTTTGAAATTCCAGGCACCAAATTCCAGGTTCCAGGTTCCAGGTTCCAAGTTGTTAATCGGAGAACAGTTAATTGGGGATTGGTTAAATCTGCGGAGATCGGCGTTATCCTGCGGGAAAACTATCCAAATTACAAGTTCCAAGTTCAGGTTCCAGGTTCCAGGTTGGTTAATTGGAGAACAGTTAATTGGGGATTGATTATCTGCGGGGATCAGCGGGAAAAAACCGAGTAATCTCAGGCACCAGAGAATTTTTTTGCGCTCTTTGCGAAGCTCTTTGCGCTCTCTGCGTGAAACTATTGAGAAAATATTCAACCCCTAAAACACTCTGCTCAAAAGCGCATCCACATCTATCAACAGAATGCTGAAAACTCCGGCCACAATGATAAACTTCAGCAAATTGTGCAACAGTAAATACTGCCATTTGGCTTTGCTGAAATAAAGGATAAGTAGAAAAAGTAGCAGCAGTCCTGCCGAAGCATAGAAGAAATAATACATCTTCCCTATCTCGAATTTAAAGATCAGGAAGTACACCGGAATCATGGAAAGCAACGCTAGAAAAGTAAGCAGGATCTTGCTCAAATTTTCACCATAGACTATGGGAATAGTCCGGTATCCCTGTGCAAGATCGCCTTTCATGTTCTCAAGATCTTTCACCATCTCCCGCATGAGAATGATGAGATACAGGAAAGCAGCGTGAACCAGGATCACGGTGTCAAAATTCTTGTAGTACAGGAAAACTGCGAAAAATGGGGTAATGGTAATTACCGAAGCTATTAAATTATTGACGAACAGGATCTTCTTAAGTCGGTGCGAATAGAACCAGATCCCAAAAATGTACAGCGAGAAAAAAACCACTGCCCTAAAGGAGATATAGCTGGCAAAAAATATCCCGAACATATTTAGCATAAAATACACCGAAAGTTTGGTGCGCTGACTCACAAACCTATCCAACATCGTTTTTTGAGGCCGGTTGATGAGATCCTTTTCGCTGTCGTAGAAATTATTGATGATATAACCCGAAGCAACTATGGAGGCAGTAGCCAGTACCATAAAAAAGAGGTTAGGGTCAAATAGCACCTGCCTCATTGGCAAATGGGGTGCAAGAATAAAAATGGAGGTAAGGTACTGCGCGATCACGAGCACCAGAATATTATAGCCTCTAACGACCGAGATAAAGCTGAGAATCTTTAACAGAAGCCGCTTTTTAGAGATAGTGGCCATTACTCCTTAGAAGTTGTAAACCACTTCCAGGCGATAATCTTTCAATGCTTTTTTTGCCTTTTCTATGTCTTCTGTAAATCCCAGGATATAACCACCACCACCCGAGCCACAAAGCTTTAGGTAGTAATCGTTTGTTTCGATCCCATGTTTCCAAAGCTTGTGGAATTGAGCCGGAATCATTGGTTTGAAGTTATCAAGAACCACATGTGAAAGCTTTTTGATGTTCCCAAAAAGAGATTTTACGTCGCCCTTTAAAAAATCATCCACACAGGCATCGGTATGTTTCACGAACTGTTCTTTAATTATTTTCCTGAAAGGTTCCTGCTTCATATTCTCCATGAAAATATTCACCATGGGAGCAGTCTCTCCAACAGAACCACTGTCAAGAAGAAAGACAGCACCTTTCCCGTTGACTGTTTGTGACGGAATTCCAGCAGGCTCAATATTGTCTTTAGAATTTATGAGGATAGGAATACTTAAATAAGAATTCAATGGGTCAAGTCCCGAAGATTTCCCGTGAAAAAAAGATTCCATTTCCCCAAAGATCTTTTTCAGTTTTAACAGCTTTTCGCGGGTAAGGTTTTCCAGAACTGTGATCTTATCTACAGCATATTCATCATAAATTGCCGCTACCAAAGCTCCGCTGCTTCCCACTCCGTATCCCTGCGGAATACTGGAATCGAAATACATGCCTTTCTCTATATCTGCTTTTAGCTCCTCCAGGTCAAACTGCACAAGATTCGGCTGTTCCTGCTGAAGGTTTTCCAGGTAATCTGCAAAGCGTTTAAGGCTTCTGTTAGACTTCTGCGCCTCTTCAGAAGGATCTTCATCCACTTTCAAGGCCCCGTTATAGAAGTTATAAGGAATAGATAAACCTTTGGAATCTTTGATGATCCCATATTCTCCGAAGAGTAAGATTTTAGAATAAAATAAAGGTCCTTTCATAGAGGCTTGATATTATGTTCCTGGTCATGAGTTACCATTCCGTAGGCAGAAAGATCTTCATCTACCCGGTTCCAATGCACCCCATAACCACCGGGGGAAATTGAATAATCTAACAATTCTTCCTTAAAAGCCTTGCTTAATCTGGGATACCACTCCGGAGGAGCACCAATTTCACGGCCATCTTCTAAAGAAAAGAAAACTTTTTCATCCCTGAAGAATACATCCCTAATATTTATATCAGTCTTAACTGTTTTCATTTCCGTGAAACTTATCCCATTTTCTAAGAAAGTAGAACCGGTTTTGCTTTACTATTTCCAGAAAAGTATGAATAACCTGTTTCTGCATATTGTAATTGTACATCAAATTTAGCAATTCCAGATTGATCTTTATCTCACCTCCCTTGCCCTCAACATGAATATGTTTCGGCAAATGTTCGTTCGAATAAAAAAAGAACCTGAAGCCTTTTTCAAGATGTACAGTCGGCATTTGACTCCTCTTAGCTCTGCAAAGATATACATTTAGCTGAAATGTAATTCATTACAGTATATGATCTAAGTCAAATTTTAGGCCAATTTTACCTGTTTTGCCCCTTTGCCTACATGGTCTTCAATATATTGCCCGCCCTGGCAATACTGCAGCAATTCAGCTTTAATAAATTCCAGGGTTTCTTCTTTTTCATTATCGGGATACAAGAGGTGTACGTTAGCCCCGGCATCAAGGGTGAAACACAGATGCAGCCCTGTTTCTTCCCTAAACTTGAATACCCTGTTGATGATCGCCAAAGTATTTGGCTTCATCAGGAGAAAGTACGGCTGACTCGTCATCATCATAGCGTGCAGCGTCAAAGCCTCACTTTCCACAATTTTTATGAATTCCTCCAGATCTCCACTGCGGAAGATCTTCTGCAACTCATCCAGGTGATCATGCGCCTGCCTGAAGCGGGTTTCAGCATAGGGATGGTCATTCATTAGATCGTGTCCAACTGTGCTACTCACCACCTTCTCGCCCTTATCAACGAGTAAGATCGTATCGCGATAATTCCTGAAGTTCTCATGCACCTCATCTCTAAAAGGCACCCCGTAAAGATCACTGCTCTCATAAATGCTGTTATGCAATCCCCAAACAACCAGCTCCCCCTCAATACTGCGACAGGCACTACCCGATCCCAGTCTCGCTAAAAATGAGCTTTTTCGAATGAAATATTCTTCCCTCATTTCGGGGTCGAGCTGCTTTTCCAAACTCATAAAACATAAGGCTAAAGCACTCATACCACTCGCCGAAGATGCTATCCCGCTGCTATGAGGAAAAGAATTAGATGTTTCAATTACAAACCTATAATCCTTCAAAAATGGCAGATACGGCTCTACTCTCTCCAGGAACTTCTGGATCTTTGGGCGAAAAGAATCTTTTTTCTCTCCCTCAAAGAAAAGCTCGAAATCGAAATCGGTAGCCAAATCTTTTTTCTTCTGAAATTTCAGAGAGGTAGTGGTCCTGCAATTATTAAGAGTAAAACTTATCGACGGATTTGCAGGAATCTGGTTTTCCAGCTTCCCCCAATATTTTACCAGCGCAATGTTACTGGGGCTCTGCCAGCTCACTTCCCCCTGCTCCACTGCTGCGGAATAAGGCTGCGGAATGAAATCTTTTTCGGTCATAACACAAAGATAGATTTTCCTGCAAAAGCTAAAGCGGTTAAAAAATGCTATTTTAGAAAGACAATAAAAAAAGAACTATGCCAAAGACAATTCTTATTACCGGTGCTTCCAGCGGAATTGGCCGTGCTACCGCCAGACTCTTTGCTGAAAAAGGCTGGAATGTAGCCGCCACCATGCGTTCTCCTGAAGAGGAAACAGAGCTCAAAGAACTTAAAAACCTGAAGCTTTACCGGCTGGATGTGACAAAAAAGGAACACCTGCAAAACATTATTTCACAGGTGGAAGACGATTTCACTTCAATAGAGGTTCTGTTCAACAATGCCGGCTATGGTGCAGTGGGCGCTTTTGAAAAGTCTTCAGAAGAAGATGTACTCAACCAGTTCAGAGTGAATCTCTTTGGTATAATGGACCTTACCCGGGAGTTCATCCCTTACTTCAGGAAGAAAGGTGAGGGAGTGATCATCAATACTTCTTCTGTTGTCGGTCGCTTTACAATTCCATTGTACAGCCTGTATTGCTCCAGCAAATGGGCGCTTGAAGGTTTTACCGAAGCTCTACAATATGAACTTCGACAATTCAACATAAAGGTCAAAATGATCGAACCTGCGGCTATTAAAACTGAATTTCATGGACGATCTCTCAAGGTCTTTGAAGATGATTCCGTCAAAGGTTATGAGAAAATGGAGAAGAACATTCTTAGCGGAATGAAAAAGCGGAATGAAAAAGCTCCCGGTCCCGAAGTGGTTGCTGAAACAGTCCTTAAAGCAGCAACAGATAGTAATCAAAAATTAAGATATCCTACAGGAAAAGGTGCGGGTGCAGTGTTATTGGCAAGAAAGATCCTGCCAACTTCCTGGTTCAACAAAATGGTGTTTAAACAGCAGAATCGGTAGTCATAGCCCGGGCCGCAAGATACCCTCCGGTCCATGCATTCTGAAAGTTGAATCCACCGGTAATGGCGTCGATATTTAAAACTTCTCCTGCCAAAAAGAGGTTTTTACAGATCTTGCTTTCAAAAGTTTTAAAATTCACCTCTTTTAGCTCTACCCCGCCGGCAGTGACGAATTCTTCTTTAAAAGTGCTTTTCCCATGCACCTGAAAAGTTCCGCGAGTCAACTGCTGCTCCAGTTCCTCCAGCTGCTGCTTGTTGAGATCTGCCCAGCGATTTTCGGCTTCAATTCCTGAAGCTGAAAGCAGACTTTGCCACAGCCTTTTCGGAAGGTTAAATTGCGCATATTTGTGCGGAGATTGCTTTGCATGATCCTGTTTAAGACGCCGTAGTTCCTCAGAAATAATATCTCCCGAAATTTCCGGAAGCCAGTTCACTTCGATCTCAAAATTCTTTTTATTACTTAGCTCCCTCGCACCCCAGGCAGAAAGCTTGAGGATTGCCGGACCGCTCATACCCCAGTGGGTTATCAATAATGGACCGGAGGTTTCTAATTTGGTCCGTTTTAGTTTGACCACGGCATTTGTTGCTACTCCCGGCAATTCTTTGATGCGGCTATCTGTAATATTGAATGTGAAAAGAGACGGAACTCCCGGTACAATTGAATGTCCCAACTCCTGCAGCATATTCCACATTTTCGGGTTACTCCCCGTGGCGACCAAGATTTTTTTCGCCGTAAAAGTTTCCTGTGAAGTAGAGATCTCCCAAAGGTCATTTTTCTGCTGAAGTGCCTGAACTGCTCTTTTTGTAAGCACTTCAATTTTTAGCCTTTTGCACTCCTGTAGAAAAAGGTCAATAATAGTTTCTGAAGAATTGGATTCGGGAAACATACGGCCGTCTTCCTCGACCTTGAGCGGCACTCCTCTTTTCCCGAACCATTCGATGGTATCGCCGGTCATGAAGTTATGGAACGGCCCACGGAGTTCTTTCTCTCCCCTCGGATAATTTTTGGTGAGCTCCTTCGGAAGGAATTCTGCATGGGTGACATTGCACCTTCCGCCGCCCGAGATACGCACTTTAGTAAGCACTTCCTTTCCTCTTTCGAGGATGCAGATCTTCGCTGGCGGAGCCATTTCCGCAGCATTGATTGCTGTGAAGAATCCGGCAGCCCCGCCACCAATAATTACAATGTCAAAAGAAAGAGGTTCCAAAAATGTCATTTTTCAGCCTCAAAGGTATCATTTTTAGAAGACGTTATTGTTTGTTAAAGCCTGCGCTAAATCTTTCTTAAACCTTCTGCAGCCATCCCTGGGGTTCTATAACTTTAAAATTCAAAAAGTTGAATTATGAGCAAGCCAAAAGATCTTCCGAAGCAGGAGCAGAAAAAACAACCGGGGAAACAGCAAAAAATGCACCCCGAGCCCGAAGTAATTAGAAAAGATTACAAAGGCAGCGGTAAACTTAAGGGTAAAGTCGCTCTGATCACCGGCGGAGACAGCGGAATTGGGCAAAGCGTTGCCGTTCATTTCGCCAAAGAGGGTGCAAAAGTGGCAATCGTTTACCTTTCTGAAGATGAAGATGCAGAAGAGACCAAAAAAATGGTTGAAAAAGCAGGATCTGAATGCCTCACTTTAAAAGGTGATCTAAAAGAGGAAAAGTTCTGTAAAGAAGTGGTGCAGAAAACAGTAAAAAAGTTCGGAGGACTCAATGTTCTTGTAAATAACGCTGCCATGCAATTTCCAAAAGAATCTCCTGAAGAAGTAACTTCAGCGCAGGTAAAAAAAACATTTGAAACCAATATTTACCCTTACTTCTTTACTGTAAAAGAGGCTTTAAAACACCTTTCTGAAGGGGATAGCATTATAAATACCACCTCAGTCACGGCTTACAGGGGTAGTGAACACCTTCTGGATTATTCCAGCACAAAAGGAGCTATCACAGCTTACACCCGTTCCCTGTCAAAAATGCTGGCGGAAAAAAATATTCGGGTGAACGGGGTGGCTCCGGGGCCCATTTGGACTCCGCTTATCCCGGCCACCTTTGATGAGGAACATGTAAGCGAATTCGGGAAAAAGGTGCCTTTGGGACGGCCGGGGCAGCCCAGTGAAGTCGCACCTGCTTATGTATTCCTGGCAAGTAAAGACGGTAGCTATATCACAGGGCAGGTGATCCATGTGAATGGCGGCGAAGTAGTAGGAGCTTAAATGCTGGGCTGGACAGAAATATTGGGGCTCACTGCCGGAGTCTTTACAACGGCAGCCGTGATACCTCAGATATGGAAAGCCTGGAAAACTAAAGAGGTGGATGATGTTTCACCGGGTATGTATTTCGTGCTCATTACCGGGCTGGCACTGTGGGTCATCTATGGAGTGATCCAAAAAGACATTCCCATTATTGCTACAAATGGAGTTGCCTTTATGCTTAACAGCTTTATGATCTATTTAATTTACCATTATCGGGAAAACTAATAGCTCATTTCGCATAAGCTGTTAATCTTGCTTAAAAACTCTTTTAAGGGATTCTTAAACCTGGTAAAAATAAGGAATCCAGGTTTTATTTTTACGAAAATACCTCTATATGTCGCAGGAACATCAAAAGGAAGTGACATCTTCATCTCCTTCCTCCAAATCAAAATTTGAAGAATTTATTATTGATAAAGATCATCCATGCCTTATGGCCCAAACCGTTTTTAGTATGGATAAGGTGGATTTCCATGAGTATGATAACTTCGGAAGCAGGGAAACCGCAAAAGCTATATTATCTGACTTGAAAACATATATAGCTGCCTATGATTTTGAATCAAATGATTTTCTGACATTTCTGGCAGCTTTTAAAGGAAAGCAGGATTATTCCGAAGAAGAATTCGAAAGAACCCTCTGGGAGCAATTGCAACATTTGCATGAAGTAGACGATGCAGAGTGGGATGAAGCAGTGAGTCCGGATCCTGAAAACAAGAATTTCAGTTTTAGCCTGGGCGGCAAGGCTTTCTATATTGTAGGCCTACATCCAAATAGTTCCCGCAAGGCAAGACAGGCACCTAATCCTGCAATTGCCTTTAATCTTCACTGGCAATTTGAAAAATTAAGAGAGATGAATACTTATCACACGGTAAGAGATAAGATAAGGGAGAGGGACATCGCCCTGCAGGGAAATATCAATCCTATGCTGGAGGATTTTGGGGAACGCAGCGAAGCCAGGCAATATAGTGGAAGAAAAGTTGGAGAAGAATGGAAATGTCCTTTTCTTAACCATCAAAAATAAACATGTTCCGACAGAAGAAATATCTTAAAGAAGATCCTCAATATATTTTTGATTTTGTCCAAACCCATCCCTTCGCCACCTTCGTGCTGAATGGAGACAATATATTAGCAACTCATATTCCCGTTCTTATAAAAGGCACTCCTGAGAAATTCCTGTTATACGGACATATCGCGGAAGCTAATGAACAATATAAGTTTCTAAAGGATGGGATTGAAGCGCTTTTCATTTTTCACGGACCCCAGGCTTATGTATCTTCTTCCTGGTATAAAGATATAAACATTAGCACCTGGGATTATTCTGCCGTCCATGTGAACGTAAAACTGAAGCTGCAGTCGCGGGAAGAACTGGAAGAGAGTCTTCAAAACCTCATAAAAAAGTTTGAAAAAGAGCAGAAATATCCGGTTTATTATGAGGACCTGCCAAGGGAGATGGTAGAAGATCACCTTCCGTTGATCACCGGCTTCTGGTGTGAACCAATTAAAATTCAGGCCATAGCCAAATTGCATCAGGGATTCGAAAAAGAAGACATTCATTCGGTTGCGAGGCATTTAGAGGAAAGCAGGGATGCTTTGTCTTCAGCATTAAGTGAAAACATTAAAAAAGAACATGGTACAGATCATTGAAAAACAAACGGGAGCTGCCTTCAGGCTTCAAAAAGGGCAAAAATTAAAGGTGATAGATCCGCAGGGGGAGCAGGTGAGTGATATGGTGCTTTTCAATGCGGAAGATCCCCGGGAAAAGATCTCTTCGGGAAAGACCCTCGACTTTGAAGAAAGTATCCTTATAACAAAAGGTGATTGGTTGTGGAGTAACCGAAGCAATAAGATGATGAAGATCCTGGAAGATACCAACGGGCGTAATGATTTTCTCCTTGCCCCCTGTAGCCCGGAGACCTTTAAGATCATGTACAACAACCCGGATTATCATCCCAGTTGTTTTGAAAATCTTTACACCAACCTGGCTCCTTATGGGATCGAACCTGATGATGTGCCAACGGCCTTTAATATTTTCATGAATGTACAATTCGATAAGAATGGGAAACTAAGTGTAGACCCTCCCATGAGTAAAGCCGGCGATCATATACTTTTTGAAGCCGAAATGGACCTCATCGTCGCCCTCACCGCCTGCTCTGCAGAAGACAGCAATAATGGAAGTTTTAAACCTATTCATTACGAGATCCTCAATTAAAATAAAAAATCCGGAGTTGCCTCCGGATTTTTCTGTTTGAACCAGCTCTTAAAATCGAATTATAACATTGAGAATAAATAATTAAAGTATGCCACTGCAGCCAACAAGAAAACCAGGACTGCCAGTAAAACAGTTTTATTTAATTTAAACTTCATGCAAATCGTAATTCTTTTTTAAATGTATAAATTACGGTTTTCCGTAAAGCTGAATTAACAAAGGTTTGTGGTTTTTTAAGTCATAATTTCGATGAAATACAATTACTCGCGATAAACTGCACTACGACTTTACTTTTTCCTGCTTCTTTCTAAACCTTATATTCAGCATCTCGATACATAGCGAGAAGAACACCGCGAAATAGATATAACCTTTAGGAACGTGATATTGGAGTGCTTCCATGATCAACATGAATCCTATGAGTATTAAAAAAGATAAAGCAAGAATTTGAATGGTCGGATATTTATTTACAAACTCTCCTATGGCTTTGGCAAAGATCATCATCACTACAATTGAGACAATTACAGCAATGATCATGAGAATAAGTTCATCAGTAAGCCCCACCGCAGTAAGAATAGAATCAAAGGAAAAAATAATGTCCAGCATCACGATCTGGAAAATCGCATAACCGAAAGAGGAGATTTGTTTTAACTCATGTTCATGTTCATCGCCTTCTACTTTGGAGTGTATCTCGAGGATAGATTTTACGAGTAAGAAAATCCCTCCTACTGCAAGAATGATATCACGCCAGCTAAAGTCGTAATCGAACATTGAAAATACAGGTTGCGTAAGACCAATAAGCCAGGTGATACTGAACAGTAAGGCTATCCTTATAAGCAGTGCCAGACTCAGGCCACCAATTCTGGCCTTATTTTGCTGTTCTTCTGGGAGTTTCCCGGCGACGATCGAAATGAAAATTATGTTGTCGATTCCCAGCACAATTTCCATAAAGGTTAGGGTAAGAAGGGCCACCCAGGTGTCCACTTCAAGAAAAATTTCCATACTTTGAAGTTAGGTTGAGCAGCTGAAGTTACAGCATCTTCATTTTAATCCAAATTACTCTTAGAAAAAATTAGCATTATAGCCGGGGCTTTTTGCTCTTTATTGTAATATTGCATTTAATAGTTATTTGTATGGGAATTACCAAATCTGAAATTTTTACTGAAGCACAGAACAGGATCGCCACCATGGCAAAAGTTCTGGGGCATCCTGCAAGGATCTCTATCCTGCAGCACCTTTTTCAAAGCGACTCCTGTATCTGTGGAGATCTGGTAGACAAGATAGGCCTCGCCCAACCTACCATTTCTCAGCATCTTAAGGAGCTAAAAAATGTCGGACTTATAAAAGGAAATGTAGAAGGTACCAGCGTTTGTTATTGCATCCATAAAGAGAATTGGCTGGCGATGAAGGCATTGCTCAATACCTTTTTAGACAGTGATATTTCCACCACTTCAGAATGTTGCTAACCGGTTAAACTAACTATGGTGAAAATTGCTCTTTTTAGTGACATACATGCCAATCTTCCCGCATTGGAAGCTTTTTTCGGGGACCTTGAAAAGAGGGACGTTGATGCGGTTTACTGTCTGGGAGACCTCGTTGGCTATAATATATGGCCAAATGAAGTGGTTGAGAAGATCCGGAACAGGAGAATACCCACTATTGCCGGAAATTATGACTTCGGAATTGGCAGGAACAGCGACGAATGTGGTTGTGCCTACAAAACTGAAGAGGAAAAAGCCAATGGTGCTGTTTCCATTTCTCTTACCAATGAGTTGATCTCTGATAAAAACCGCGCTTACCTCAGAACGCTTCCGGCGCATATACGGGTGGAATTTCAGCTGAACGAGGAAAAGCTCAACCTGCTGCTGGTACACGGAAGCCCACGAAAGATCAACGAATACTTGTTCGAGGATCGGGCAGAAAAAAGCCTGCTGCGCATCATGGAAGACGCCGATGCCGACATCATGTGCTTTGGCCACACTCATAAGCCTTACCACCGCATCCTGAATTCCGGTGATGCCGAAAAACCGCATTTTAGACACGCCATTAACCTCGGATCAATAGGAAAACCTAAGGACGGGGATCCCCGCGGTTGTTATGTGATCTTAGAAATAGACGAAAATGCTTCAGCTTTAAAAATGGAGAGCATCAAACCGGAATTCGTAAGATTTGAATACGATGTGGAAAAAGCTGCAAAAGCAGTGGAAGACAGCCGACTTCCCAATGCTTATGCTGAGAACCTCAGAAACGGAAAATAGTCCACTCAAAATTTAATCCCCATGCTGGAACAAAAACGAATCGCCTTTTTTGAAAAATACCTGAGTCTCTGGGTCGCCTTATGTATAGCTGCCGGAATCCTGATTGGTAATCTCGCGGGAGATGCCATGCAAATAGTGAGCAGCTGGGAGATCTATCAGGTCAATATTCCCATTGCCATTCTCATCTGGATGATGATCTATCCTATGATGCTGCAAATCGATCTTACCAGCATAAAAAAGATAGGCCGCAGGCCTAAAGGAATTGTTCTCACCGTGGTGATGAACTGGCTGGTAAAGCCTTTTACCATGGCATTTTTTGCATGGATCTTTTTCACCAAAATATTTGCAGCTTTTATCGATCCTTCAATGGCCGGAGAATATATTGCAGGAGCCATAATTTTAGGAGCGGCACCCTGTACGGCCATGGTATTTGTTTGGTCCTATCTTACCGATGGAGATCCAAATTACACACTCATGCAGGTCTCTGTCAACGACCTTATTATTCTCTTTGCATTTGTTCCTATTGTTGGGCTGCTTCTGGGCATAACCGATGTTGTGGTGCCTTATGAAACTCTTATTTTAAGTATCCTTGTTTATGTGGTGATCCCTCTTGTCGCGGGAATATTGACCAGTAAAATACTAATTGGTTCAAAAGGCAGGGAGTGGTTCACTGACGAATTCCTTCCGAAGTTCAAGCCGGTAAGTATTATTGCCCTTTTGCTGACATTGATTCTGCTGTTCGCGTTCCAGGGAGAAAATATTTTGAACAATCCTTTTATTATTCTGCTCATTGCTGTTCCGCTGATCATTCAGACCTATTTTATCTTTTTTATCACCTGGTTTTCCGGAAAGAAATTAAAGTTACAGCACCAGGTTTGTGCCCCTGCAGCAATGATCGGGGCCAGTAATTTTTTCGAACTTTCTGTGGCTGTGGCGATCGGGCTTTTCGGCTTACAAAGTCCGGCGGCATTAGTCTGTGTGGTGGGAGTATTAGTGGAAGTACCTGTAATGTTGTCCCTGGTAAACTACGCCAATAGAAAAAGATACTAGCGGCACCAAGCTTTTTTCAAGCCAAAAATTTCCTTTTGAAGTAAGAAGAAAAGTTTTCTTAGCTTTAAAAGATGAGCAGCTACATTTTTAAAGAGTCTCAAAAATTTACCCAATGGTGGATATGGATTTTTCTCCTGGGGATTGGTACGCTTCTTTTTTATGTGCAGAGCAATCTGGGTCCTATCATACTTATTGCGGTGAGCCTGCTCTTTTTATTTATGAGGCTGGATACCAAAGTCGACGACCGGGGAATTAGCTTTAAATTCTTTCCTTTTGTAAAAAAGGAATTTATGTGGAGTGAGATCTACTCGGCCAGAGTAGTTGATTACGGGTTCGTTGGCGGCTGGGGCATTAGGCTCTACACCTCCTTTGGCACGGTCTATAATGTACAAGGCAGCAAAGGATTGGCCATTGAACTTAAAGATGGTAAAAAATTCTGCCTTGGAACACAAAGACCGGAAGAACTTCAAAATATCCTTTCATCCATACCTTCTAAAAATGAATTTTAAAGCAGCTTTTTTTGTATTTCTGTCAGCACTGATCTCTTTTCCGGCTTTCTCTCAGGAAGCCAAAGATTCTGAACTTTATATCACTCTAAAAAAGAATGACAGCTTGCTTTTTGTTGAAGGTTTCAACAATTGCAGAATTGCAGCTTTTGAACACTTGATAAGTGAAGATCTTGAATTTTACCACGATCAGGGAGGGGTAACCACCAATAAAGAAGATTTTTTAAGTAATGTTCGCAATAATATTTGCTCCTCACCTAATAAGAAACCTATAAGAAAACTGGTTCCCGGAAGCCTGCAAGTCTTTCCAATGTATGAAAACGGTAAGTTATATGGTGCAATTCAAATTGGGCATCATGATTTCTTCATAAAAGAGCCTGGAAAAGAATTATATCAAACCAGTACAGCTTTGTTCACTCACCTATGGCTGCTTGTTGATAGAGAATGGAAATTAAAACGGGTGCTCAGCTCTGATCATAAGAACTAAGGTGGCAAAAAAGGCATTTTTGAAGCCTTTACTTTTCTGGTGCTTATGCTTCTTCAAAGCTGCGGAAAATTAAAAAAGGGCTTCAAAAAACTGAAGCCCTCTTTTTATACTGAACAAGAAAATTTTTAATCATCCCCGTTTTCATCGTCGTCATCATCATCATCATCATCCCCGTTATGATCATCGACGCTTACAAAATTCCCCTCTGCATCAAATTTTAGTTCCATGCCGTTATTAAGGGTCACCTCAAAAGTACCATCATCCTCTTTTTCAGCTTCAATGATAGTGTTGTTGGGATAATTGGTGGTGATGTAATCCTGTATCCCCTGTGGCAGATCGGCTATTGCGATGTCTTCATCATCACTGTCATCATTGTCATCATCACTTATTCGGCCAAGGAAATCCCCATTGGCATCAAAAACGAGCTTAACATCTGTAGAAAGTTCTACCTCATAGTTCCCGTTGTTTTCGAGTTCGGCTTCTTCAATGGTAGCTCCTGAAAAATGAGTGCTTATAAAGTTCCTGATCTTCTCCGGCAGATCTGCAGCGGCAATATCCTCGTCTCCAAAAACATCATCACTGTCATCATCGATTCCAAGGAAATTTCCCTGGGCATCAAAAACAAGTTCGGTTCCATTATTAAGCTCTACTTCAAACTGGCCATTGTCTTCTACCTCAGCTTCCCGAATAGTATTCTCGGGATAATTAGTACTGATGTAAGTAAGAATGGCCTGCGGAAGTGCCGCGGAATTCACATGATCATCTGAACTCTCTGCAATGAGATTTAGATCTACCTCTGTTCCGGTATCGCCATCGTCGTCACTTGAACAGGAATTAAGGGTCAATAAAGCAACAAATGCTAAACTAAAAAATTTGGTCTTTTTCATTTTCTAATATTTTGAATGGTTATTCTTTTTTAGAAACGGCTCCTGGCAAATCAAATTTTAGAATAGTTACAGATTTAGCAGAACTTTAGGATTAGGAGGAAGATAATTTTAGATTTAAAATTTCACTTATCAGATCTCAACTTCTGAAACTTCCTGCTTTTGCTGCGGAACAACTGAATCAACTTCAGAATTCACCGCTTCAATAATTTCTTTCAGGAAAAGGTTGATGTCGAAGTCAGGGTGTTCCACTAATCCGAACCTTACAACTACAAGATCTTCAGAAGGAATAATAAAAACATGTTGCCCCTGAAACCCGTTTGCAGAGAAAAGATCCCGCGGCACATCCGGATATATTCCGCCGGAATTCAGCCAGAAATGCGCTCCATACTGTTCATCTGATCCTACCACAGGTTGCACGGTATAATCAATCCAGGATTCATTAAGCAGCTGCTCGCCATTCCAGTTGCCTTTGTTGAGATAAAGGAGCCCGAATTTTGCCCAGTCCCTCGCGGTAGCCCAGGAGTATGAAGAGCCAACATAATTCCCCGCAAGATCCGGCTCCAGGGTCATGGAATGCATTCCTATTTTATCGATTAACTGAGTGTACCAGAAGTCCAGATAAGCTTCATGAGATTTAAATTGATCCCGAATAAATCCCGAAAGCAGGTTGGAGGTGCCAGAAGAGTAATTCCATACACTTCCCGGCTCCCCTACCAGTTTCTTATGCAGTTGCACCTGGGTCATATCTTCGGCTAAAAAAAGCATTTTTGTGACATCGGATATTTTGGTATAATCCTCCTCCCACGCCAGGCCGCTATTCATTTGAAGCAAGTCATCCAGGGTGATCTCTGCTCTTGCATCCTTCTCCCATTCGGGGAAAAGATCATCTTGTTTAACGGTTATCTGCCCCTTCTTTTCCAGCACTCCCAGAACTGCACTGGTAATACTTTTGGTCATAGACCAACCCAGCAGTTTCGTCTTATAAGTAAAACCGGGAGCATATTTTTCAGCTATTAGGTGATCCTTATACAGCACCACAACTGCCCTGGTCTTATTGGCTTCTAAAAAGGCATTTTCAAGGGCTGCTTCTAATTGGGAAGAATCAACTTCAGCAAAAGTGGTGTCTATGGGTTCCGCATTTCCGAAGGGATAAGGAGTATTACTTTCCAAAAATGTCCTTTTTGGCTTGTATTCAAAAAGGGAATTTTTTCCAGACTCTTCAGGTAACAGTGTACATCCATACCCCGGATTGTAGACTGCCGTACGTTTCTTCAAACCAAAGACTGTGGAAGAAGCTGAAAAATTTTTGTAATCTACCTCAGTTTCGGAAAGATTTACGGGATCAAAATTGTTATCCAATTCAGTTACGGTCTCAGGATCTCGTTCTGCTTCAAAAACGCAGGAACACATATTCTTTGCAGCAAAACCTGTAATTAGGTTGAGGCGGGGGTAGTAAATGACAGCCACGACCACTATGCCGAGCAATAACAAAATGAGACCGTAGCCGAGAAATTTTTTCATATTAGAACTAAATATAAATTTTTCCTGCTGAAAATAATGATTCTGAAGAAATTTCCCTTCCTACTGCCGAAGCAGTATTACAGTTTTACACCTCAGCTTTGTCCAGAGAAGGCTCGGGATTTGGGACAGCTTTTAAGGTTTGTAATTTCTGAATGTCCCTGCGGATCAAAAATGAGAAGATCATTGCAATAAAGAGCAATCCGGCAAAGAAGTAGAGGGTGATGTCATAAGATTCTGAAATTGTGCGGGTCCAGGCAGCGAACAATGGTCCGGCCATGCCGGCTGCTGCCCAGGCGGTAAGCATATATCCCAGTATTATTCCCAGGTGCCTTGTTCCGAAGATATCTCCCAAAAAAGATGGCATGGTTGCGAAACCGCCGCCATAACAGGAAATAATGATGAACAGAAGAACCTGGAACAAAAGAGGATCTTTCACCACCGGGAGCAATAGAAAAACCGGGATCTGCACCAGGAAAAAAATACTGAAGATGTTTGGCCTTCCAATAAGATCTGAAAGTGATGCCCAGCCAATTCGACTCAGGCCGTTGAACAACCCCATAATACCTACCATGGTTGCAGCGGCAACAACACTCAGGCCGGCGAATTCCTGCGCCATAGGAGAAGCGGCCGATATGATCGCAATCCCGCATGAAATATTGATAAAGAACATGAGCCACAGCAACCAAAAACTTCGGGTTTTCACGGCTTTATTAGCATCAAGTCCAAGAGGTAAAGGTCTTATTATTTTCTCCTTTTTACCCGGGGCTTTTTGTTCCTGCATCCACCCCTCTGGCGGGGGTGCGAGATACAAGGAGGAAATGAGAATCACCAGGAAGTAAATGGCACCCATGAGGTAAAACGTATTTGCTATTCCTACGGCTCCAATGAGGTAGACGATAAGCGGACTGCTTATAAGGGCTGCAAATCCAAAACCCATTACTGCCATTCCTGTTGCCAGGCCCGGTTTGTCGGGGAACCATTTTATAAGCGTGGCTACAGGGGTAATGTATCCTAATCCAAGTCCTATCCCGCCCAGCAGTCCATAGCATAGGTAAAGCAGGTAAATAGAACCCAGGTGCACGGCCAGACCAGATCCCGCCATACCAATTCCAAAAAAGATCGCGGTAAGCAAGCCGGAGATTTTTGGACCTTTTTTCTCAAGGAAATGCCCCAGGAATGCTGCCGAAATTCCAAGACAAAAGATCGCCAGACTAAAGCTGAATTGAGTTTCCTTTAAATTCCAGCCCAATTGCTCGACCAAAGGAGTGGTAAAAACACTCCAGGCATAAACTGAACCAATTGAAAGATGAATGCCAACTGCAGAAGCGGCAATGAGCCACCTGTTCTTAACTTTTTTCATTCGGGTCGGGAAGTTCATCAAATTGCTTGAAAAGACAAAATAAAAACACGTACAGGAAGAGAACTATGATGAGAGTCAGCCGGACTGAGAATTTCAGGGATAATTTGCGAAAAAGGCGTAAAATATTATCAGTTAAAACCTGTAAATTTGCCAGCTCAAAATGCTGACATTTTTATGATCGAACAGGAAGATAACTCAGAACGAAACCTACCGGAACTCTATTCCAAAACGCTTATACTCATGTTCGCCATCCTGTTTTCCACGATCTTTGCAGCAGCACTGCTCATCGCGAACCTGCGGAGCCTGGGTAAAAATAAACCCGCACTTGTGGTAGGGCTATTTGCATTTATCTTTGTGATCGCCACTGCTGTAGTGATGCAGGTTTTTAGTCTTTCCCCCACCTTAAGCATCGTCGCCAATGTCATAGGTGCAGCCATTTTAAATGAATATTTCTGGAACAAATTCATTGGCAGTGATTTCTCTTTTAAAAAGAAAAGCTGGGTGAAACCCACCTTAATTTCTATTGCAATCGCAATTGGTTTCTTTCTGTTACTTATGGGCAGTATGTAGTTGCTACTGTTATTTTGGCTGTTTTAAGGATTATTTTTTTCCTTGCTGAACGGCTTTTATTACCGCTGCGAACATATTAGGCTTTATATTCATAAATACGCATGTCTTCTTTGGTTCCTCCCTTAATTAGAGTTGTTTTTAAAGCTCACTTTAATAAAACTACTAAAAACTAAAAAGTCCTGCGGCTACCAGCAGGACTTTCAGGACAATTGAAGCATCTACAGCTTAGCTTTTGGCCAACTGCGGCCTCTGTGCGGTGTTAATCAAGTGGTCTAAAGAATATCTTCCACCTCCAAGGATCAATAGAGGTAAATAAAGGAACAGGTATAACAACCCCGGTTCCTGATTAGCAAAGGGATCACTTCCATGCACCAACAGGACTGCCACCAGCATAGTCACGATTAACGGAATTGAAGCCCATCGTGTTCCCAGACCTATTATGAGCAAAATAGAACATACCACCTCAGCGAAAACTGCCAGGGCAAGTGAAACAGCAGGGCTTAATCCCAGTACCCCGGGAAACTGAATCTCTCCCCCGGCAAAAAGCATTTGCAATTTTGGAATTCCGTGAGTCAGCATTAAAACTCCAACTCCCACTCTTAAGATCAATAAAGCCAGATCTACCTGGGAGGTTTTAAAATTTGTATTTGTGAATGTGTTCATCATATATTTTTTATCCAATTTTTACTGAAGTCATTGTTAAAGATCCTGCTACCGCCCTGTCATTGAAAAATGAGACTTGTTCTTCCTCTTTTTTAAGTGCGAGGGTATAAAGTAGCGGGAGATAGTGTTCGGGGGTAGGGATTGCCAGCCGGCCTTCCGCTCCCAGTGAACCAAAATTTATAAGCGGATCAAAATCTCCTTCTGAAATGTGCTTTATAAAGCGTTCATTGATCTCCAAAGCCCAGTCATAACCAAATTCCGGTTCATCGATCTTGTCCCATGCCAGCATTCCCAGGTTGTGTACCATATTACCACTACCAATGATCAACACTCCTTTTTTCCGAAGATCCAGAAGCTCCTTTGCCAGCTCAAAATGGTATTTTGGACCTTTGTTGCGGTCAATACTCAATTGCAGGACCGGGATGTTGGCTTCAGGATACATATGCCTTACCACCGTCCAGGTGCCGTGATCGAGACCCCAGTCATGATCTTCTTCAATAGAAGCCATTTTTACCAGCTTTTTAGTTTCAGCAGCAATCGCCGGACTTCCGGGGGCAGGATATTGTACTTCAAACAATTCCTGCGGAAAGCCTCCAAAGTCATGTATCGTCTGCGGAAAATTCATTGCCGTAATACGGGTGCCATGGGAAAGCCAATGGGCAGAGACCACCAATACTGCTTTAGGTATAGGAATCTCCTGTGCCATCTTTTTCCACCGGCTACTAAATTCATTGTCCTGAATTCCATTCATGGGAGATCCATGACCAATGAACAATACCGGCATCATTTTATCCTGCCATGGCAGGTTTGATGTGAAATCATTAAAGGCTGAAAATGGAGACATTTTTTATTTGCATCAAGAGTCAAGAGGCAAGAACCAGGACTTATTTTTTAAAATAAGGAAGCCGGTAGGGGGATCTCATATCAACTATCAAAAGATCATCGGCTTCCTCACAAATAGGGGCTTATTGTTTTTTAAACTCTCCGTCTACGTCGATTACAACTTTGTCACTCAAGACCGCTTCAGGAAAACCGGAACCTAAGTTATAGTCAGATCTTTTTACCTCTCCGGAGATCGCGAATCCGGAGATCACATCACCGTTTTGCGGGTTCTCAATCGTTCCGCGGTACCATACATCAAGAGTAACAGGTTTGGTGATTCCGTGAAAAGTAAGATCCCCGGCGACCTTATATTTATTGTCACCAACTTTTTCTGAAGACGTGCTCTTAAAGGTCATTTTTGGATACTTTTCAGCATCGAAAAAATCTGCATTTTTAAGATGGTTGTCGCGCATCTCAACTCCGGTGTCAATGGAAGGAACTTCAACTGTGAGTTCATATTTTGCATCGCTAAAATCTTTGTTTGATGCTGTAATGTTGCCGTCAAATTGATTAAACCTGCCTTCTACTTCAGAAATTCCCATGTGAGTGATCCCGAAAGAAACCTGCGTGTGTGCGGGATCTACTTTCCAGGTAGTTTGTGCAAAGGTTGTGGTGCTTAAAAAAGCGATCGTTAATAAAGAAAATACTTGTTTCATTGTTTTCATTTTTTAATAGTTAGAGATTGAATTAGTTTTTATAGTTTTATTTAAGTATTCACAGATCCATAGTTAATTACAACTTCCGTCAATATCACAGGAGTCACCCTGAGAGATCTCCAAATCAGATTTAGGCTGGAATTCTTCCCATGCTTTTTCAAGGGTCTGTAAAAAGGCTTCTGAAGGCTGTGCTCCCGAAACTGCATATTTGTCGTTAAAGACAAAGAAGGGAACTCCTCTCACTCCAATATTTCGCGCCTCCATTTCATCCTGTTTCACCTCATAAGCGAAATCATCAGATTCTAAAGTTTTCTTCACTTCTTCGGCATCCATACCTATGGAAGTCGCTGCATCAACCAGAACTGCAACATCATCGATGTTCTTTGCTTCCGTAAAATGGACTTTAAAAAGCACTTCCTCGATCTCATTTCCCAGACCTTTTGATTTTGCCAGCTGGATAAGTCGATGTGCCATAAAGGAATTCGCAGGAACGGTTTCTTCAAGTTTGAAATCCAGTCCGGCTTCCCGCGCCATATTCGCTGCACCGCCTAACATTTGCCTTGCCTGTTCTGCGCTCACCCCTTTCGTCTTCACGAAATAATCCAGGGTGCTCGTGCTCGCATCTGTTTTGAGGTTAGGGTCAAGCTGAAAGCTCTTCCAGGTTACTTTTACCCCTTCCTTCTGCGGAAATTTTTCCAGGGCATCCTCAAATTTCTTCTTTCCTATATAACAGAAAGGACATCTTACATCTGACCAAATTTTTATTTCCATAATAATCATTTATTTTAGTTGATAACCCGATGCTTCAAAAAGCCTTTTAACTTCTGCCTTTGCTTCAGAATTATTACTGCATAAGGAGAATTCTTTTTCAACGGTGTTGAGTTGGATCTCCACTACCTTTGACCACGGAAGCAACTCCCGCAGATCGGGTTCATCTTTATTAGTTTTACCTTCAGAAGCTACCAGCACGATCTTTTGAGTGGCCACTTCTTTAATTTTTTCCACAAGAGAAGCAGAGGAGGTGTCGGGGTCGACCAGCACGATCATATCGGCTTCCCAGCATCCGTCCCTTTCACAGCTCAAAAATTCTACTTCGGCAGTTGCATACCGGAATTCCGGCTGCCTGCTTATTTTGAGCTTCTTCGCCTCATCTTCAGAAACAAAGAGCAACCGGAGGTCCTGCTTCATCAAAACCTGCATCACATTGGGAAAGATCCCTTTGTGTTCTCCTAAAATTGCTATTGTTTTCTTCATCATCTGTCTCTTTCCTGGTGCAGCGGCGGAAAGTGAAAACCACCTTCCGCCGCTGCAGTATTATTTATGCTTGTTTTACAAACTGAACTTCAACATTTATTCTGATCTGGTCACCCAGAACGACGTTTCCGGCTTCAGTTACTGCATCATAGGTCAATCCAAATTCTTTTCGGCTAATTTTTCCTGAAACAGTAAGTCCGGCCTTAGTTTGTCCGTAAGGATCTATAACCTCACCACCAAAAGCAACATCCAGCTCAACGGTTTTTGTTACGTCTTTAATGCTAAGCTGTCCCTTAACTGTATCATTATTCACGTCAAAGCTTTCGGCTTTAAAAACCAGATAAGGATGATTTTCTACTTCGAAGAAATCACCAGATCTAAGATGCTCATCTCTCTGGTCATTGCTCGTGTCGACCGACTTGACATCAGCCTTGAATTCTACGTTGTTTACCTTTTGGAACTTATCTCCTTCACTTTCTGCCGAACCTTCAAAAACCTTGAATTTTCCGGTTACGGTTGAGATCATTAAGTGCTTTACTTTAAAGGTTACTTCACTGTGTGTGGGATCGATAAACCATTTTGTAGTTGCCATAGTATTGGAGTTTTTTTAGTTTTTATTTAATGTTTACTCTGCAAATTTACAGGCATGACTCGCCTTTGCCAATGACCTATGATAAGAAATGGATGTGATGTATGTCACGGTTTTTTAGTGGTCAGTGGTCAGTGGTCAGAAGTGAATTTGAAAATGAGGGAATTGGAAAATTTGAAGATGCCTATAGGGGCCAAATGTCACTAGTCCCGGCTTTTACCCCGTATCCTCGATTCAAGTTCTAGAGTCAAATTTCTAACCCCAGACGGAACGAAATATATTTAGCCCGGGGTTTTAAAAAACGACCTTATACAAGAGCCCTGAAGGGGCGGCAATAGGAAAGTTTGCAATCATACTATAATAGGCGAATGATCTATCCTGAGGTCATTTGACTACGAAGTCGGCTGAGGGTTTCGCGGGTGACGCCAATATAGGAAGCGATCATATGCTGCGGCACCCTTTGGCTTATGCGGGGAAAATCCTGAAGGAGTTTATTGTAGCGCTCTTCGGCTGTTGTGCTAATGGTTCCCATGAGGCGCCTTTGGGTGGCAATGAGATTATTCTGAATAAGGGTTCTGAAATAACGTTCAAAAGCAGGAACTTCATCGAGCAGCAAATCCCAGGAAGATTTGGTGATAAGCAAAAGTTCGGAATCCTCCAGGGCTTCTATATTGTATTCTGAAGGTTCTCCGGTAAGAAAACTGTAAAGATCTGCCACCCACCAGCCTTCCATTCCAAACTGCAGGATGTGTTCATTTCCCTTGTCATCTACGGTAAAACTTCTGAGAAGTCCTTTCTCTACAAAAGTTGTATAGACACAAGGTTCTCCCTCCTCCAGCAGAAAGCGCTTTTTACGCAGCTTCTTCGGAATGAAAAGCGTTTTTGCGTACTCAAATTCCTCATCGGTGATATTAATGGTTTCATTTACCTTTTGATGCAGAAATTCAAACATTGCAGAAGTTTTAAAGATGATTTTTATTGAGGCTTTTGAGCATATCAACAGTATACCGATACCGTGCATAAATTTAAGGCATTTTTTTATTTAGGAAAGCGGTTCGGGAGGAGGAGTAGATTTTGGCTTGAACGGGTTCTCGGGTAGAGGGATGAATTCCTTATCATCTGTTGGAGGCAGGAGAATTCTTCCCTGTTTCCAGTCTTCCTTGGCCTGTTCAATTCGCTCTTTTCGGGAAGAGACGAAGTTCCACCAAATAAATCGTTCTCCTAATGATTCGCCCCCAAGGATCATTAGATCTGAAGTTTCTCTGGCTATAATGACCGGATCTACTTTGGGATCAAAAACCAGCATTTGCCCTGCGGAATAGGTTTTTCCCGAAATTTCAAGTTTTCCTTTGGCTATATAGATCCCTCTTTCGCTGTGCTTTTCCGGGAGTCCGAAACGTGCATCTTTTTCCAGCTTTACATGAAGATAAAATAACGGGGAATGGGTGCTCACTTTATTATTAAGTCCGTAAGCGTCACCGGCGATCAACCGCATCCACACGCCCTTATCGGTAAACACCGGCAGCTCTTTAGGCTTGTAATTTTCAAAAGACGGAGCTGCTTCTTCGAATTTCTCCGGCAGGGCCACCCAGGTCTGGATCAATTCCAGAGAATTTTCAGCAAGAACCCCCGGGTCTTCAAAACGTTCGGAGTGAGAGATCCCGCTCCCGGCGGTCATCCAGTTCACTTCTCCGGGCTTTATCACCTGCTTCACCCCCAAACTATCCCGATGCACCAGCTCTCCGCTAAAAAGGTAGCTTACGGTAGAAAGCCCAATGTGCGGATGGGGCAATACATCCATGGATTTCTTCATGTCGGGGCGCAGTGGTACCGGCCCGCCGTGGTCCATAAAAATGAAGGGGCCCACCATTCTCTGCTTCCGGAAAGGTAAGATCCGTTTTACCTGCATGCCTTCTCCCAGGGATGCCTGCCGGGCCTCAATTACCATTTTTACCATATTTTCCTGTTTTTAGAAAGCGCAATCCAGCCCTATACAGACCGGTCTTCTTTTTTGCTTTTTCAAGTTACGGTCTTATGGCCTTTCCCTTCTGTATCTTCCATAAGCAGGATCTCCCCTACGCCAAAGTTTCTTTTATCTCCAGGAGAAGTTTCGATCTCTATTTCCCCATCCGGCAGAAAAATGTACTGTTTATGCGGCGCATTATGAAAAGTGAAATCATAATAGGGTAAAACTTCTCTAAAACAACTCCGGTAGCCGGCAAAAGTTCTGATAAAGATCCTATTTCTCCTGAGGCTTCTAATGGAATTTCCACATCTTCAAACCGGCTGTCACCGTTTTCCATCTGTATATATTTTCGTTACCTGAAACATAGTCTCTTTTTATTCAAGGGATTCCCTGTTCCAATTTGCCAGGACGGTTCCTGCCGCGTAGGTGCTGTCAAGAAATTCTCTGAGTTTTGCTGCCGGATCAGCATCCTGCTGCACCACTTTATATGGAAGTACAAATTCTCTTAGGTCGGGATGATAATAAGCCTCCCGCGGCTGAATGTTTGCTTGCTTATATCCTTCAGGTTCCGGGTAGAGGTAGGTGTAGAAAGCAGCTTCGGGCAAGGCTTCATTACCGGGCCAGAAGCCAAAGCTCATGACTTCATGTGAGTAAGCTTCTTCTACCACCCGGTTTGCCAGATTCGGAATTCCGCCGGGATGTTTAGGCGCTTTACGTCCAGAGAAAAAGGAGACGGCAAGATCAAAGCTTCCCCAGAAAAAATGCACCTCACTGCTTTTCCCTTTAAATTTACATTTGAATTCATAGAATACCTCCTGCATGACCAGCAGTGCCTCGTGTAATGCCAGCGCCTGTTCGGGATCATAAGTGTTATGGACGTTGTCTTTCTCGAACCGAACAGGATCTTTGAGCTCTACGGGTTTGGTGTATATCTTTATCTCAATATCCAGCTCCCGTAAAAGGCCGAAAACCTTCTGGTAAAATCCTGCCACAGAAAGTCCCGATAATCCAAACTCACGGGTTTTCCCATGGCTGGTATGGATCTGCAGTTTATGTTCTGTGAGGTCCAGGTTGATCTGGAAAAACTGGTCTTTATTTGGCAGGGTTAAAGTGGTGCCAGGAGTGATTTTGCCAGGGAAGAGTTTCCAATTTGATCTTACCAAGGATCTGCGTAAACATTATGAAGGGTTTCATAGGTCTTTTTGCCTTTTTCATAAGAAAGCTCCGGCCACTTCTGTTCCATAAATTACTGATTTAATTGCGCATTAAGTTACTGAAAAAGAACTTCTTTGTCCAGAGATTTTCAGCTGCAAAGAATTTCGCTCAAGTCAACGATTTGTTCTCAAATTACCTCATCCCCAATTAACCATCCCCCAATTGACCGGTTTCCCGTTAACCGGTTTCCCGTTAACCATTTCCAATCACCAATCCCTAATTCCAGATTAACCAATCACTGCTTCAGTTCCGGAAGGGCTTTTTCGATCTGGGCTCGTGCACTTTCATACCTGTCGGGTAGTTGTAAAGTAGAACCTAATTCTTCAACGGTTTCATCTGTGGCAAACCCCGGATTATCGGTCGCAATTTCGAACAGTACACCTCCGGGTTCCCTGAAGTACAAAGAGTAGAAATAATCCCTGTTGATCTTTTCGGTGATCTGCAGCCCATGTTGCAAGACTTTCTCACGCATGGCCATGAGGCTTTCTTCATCTTTGACCCTGAATGCAACGTGGTGGTTGGTGCCTACAGAATTGATGCCGCGGTAGGCATCGGGTAAAATAAAAAGATCTACAAAAGCGGCATTTTCAACAGCATCTGTTCCATAGCGGTGGAAACTTCCTTCCGTTTTGACTTTTTTGTACCCGAAGATCTCTGTTAATACTGCCGCGGTTTCTTCTATAAAGTTTAAAGTAAGAGTAACATTATGGAAACCTTTGATCACGTTTTGTGCGGTGATCTCGTGGGTTGCATAGCCTTTTCGATCATCCCTTTGCGCAGCTTCGACCAGGCATAACTTCAAGCCATCGGGATCTAAAAAAGGCAATTGCCTTTCACCAAATTTTTCTCTGATCTGGAAATGGCGGATATTTTTATCTTCAAAGCGGTCTTTCCAAAACTCGAGACTGCCTGTGGGGACCGAATAGCCAATCTCTGTAGCCATACCCGCACCATCCTGTCCCGGTCTTGCTCCTGCCCAGGGAAAGAAAGTAAGAATGGTTCCCGGACTGCCCACTTCATCACCAAAATAAAAATGATAGGTTGTGGGGTCATCAAAATTCACTGTCTTCTTCACCATTCTCAGGCCAAGGACCTTTGTATAAAAGTCATAATTACGCTGTGCATTACCTGCGATTGCAGTTATGTGATGGAATCCTAAAATGCTGTTTTTCATAGTAATCTTTTTTGTCGTTGATGAACTTCTAATTTTATGGCTGCCATACAAGAGAATATGCATAGCTGGGTTTTTTAGTTCTGATGCCATTAAAGTTCTTAGCTCCATCTCAAATAACTACAGTAAAGTTACTTACAATAAAATTTGTTTTAATTGATCTATGTTAATAAAAGAGGATGCTGAAACATTAAAGATTTCATAAACCGCAGCAGGAGTTATCAGGAAGCTGTGGATTTTTGTAATTTTTATAAAGAAAGGATCCCTGAAACCCGGGGCATAAAGATTACAAAATCAAATGAAAATACTACAGATAGGATATCCAAAATCGGGGAATTTCTGGCTCTATCAGATTCTGCAGCAACTCCTTGAGATCACAGGTAACGGGAGTGAAAATTTTATTCAGCAACACCCAATCTATCCTTTGGCCAAAACCTGGGAGCTGAATTTTCCCGAACAGGCCGATATCGATGTTATTGACATTACAGATCTTCAAACCACCTATCGTATTAGCAGTATTTTCAAGATGCCTGTAGAAAATTGGAACACATACCTTCAAAAGACAAACCATGTGTGGACGCATTCCCCTGTTTGTAAAAGAAGTGAGAAAGTTTTCTCCCTTTTTGACAAAAAGGTCTATATCATCAGAGATCCGCGGGACGTGCTGCTTTCGGCCTCCAGATATTTCTGCTCAGATTATATGCTGAAATATTTTCCGCAGGAGGAAACAGAGCCGCAGGCATTCCTGGAAAAGAATTTCGAGAGGTTACTTCAGGAATGGGTGTGGCATGTATGGGATCATCTTCGCCTTCAGGAAAAAAGCAAGCTTCATATTTGCTATTTTGAAGGGTTTTTGAATGATTTTCAGCAGGAATTTTCCCTACTACTGGACTACCTTCAGCTAAAATTGAACTCCGAAGAAAAAGAAAGTTTGGAAAAAGCTGTTTCCTTCTCTCATCTTCAGAAAAAAAATCCGAAGCATTTGAAAAAGGGCTCCCACGGCCAATGGACTGAAGGTTTAACGGAAGAGCAGCAGGAAAAAACCGAAACAATTGCAGGCCCTTTAATCAATTATCTTGGTTATGGCAGGGAAGCTATGGATGAACAATTTATTTTTAGACGCAGCTTTTCACCCGAAGATGCCAAAAAATTGAAAAAGGAGATCATTACTTCCCAGGAAGTACTCTTTTCCTAAAATTTCACCACACCCCGAGCTGCCGGCCAATGGTCTTAAGCTGACCAATATGGTAACCCGTATGATGTAATACAGTCATGGCAGCCCATGAAAAATTCCGCCCATTCGCCTGCCTCTCAAAAAGTGGAATTCCCGGATGCTTTACAAGTGCGATCATCTCTTTTAGTTCGGCTTCATAGTCATCAATAGCCTTGTCCCATTCCTTTCTGCTTTGAGGCTGATGATTTTCCGGCCATTCGGCCTCAGGCCACAGATCCGACTCTTTTTCGGGATGTTTCATAAACTCAAGAAAGGTATTATGCCTTGCGCGAATATGTCCCAGCAGGATCCAGGCAGAAAAGTGCAGCCCGTCAAGAATAACTCCTGCTTTTGCATCATCAAATTCTCTTAAAAGGGTGATATTCGGTGCAAATCCTCCCCATAACAGCGCTGCCAGTTGCTCCCGCAGCTCATGCTCTTCATTATGGTTCATTTCTTTTTACCACAATCTACAAAGAGAATTAAAAATTTCCCGCCGCTGCCGTTCGTTCTCAAGTTAAACCTTTTATAAATTTGAGAGTTTGGTCTGAAAATTTAGACGGGGTAGCTAAATTCTTCTTCTTTTTTAGAGTATTCTAAAATGGCTTTTAATGCTTCTGTTTCTCCAAAGATCTCTTTGCTGAGGGCTATAAGTTCGGCGTCAAATATTTTTTGAAAAGCAGGATCGGGTGCGTATATTTTCCAACGTTCTTCCAGCTTCCGTTGGAGTTCCTCTGCAGAAATTGAAGTTCCGTCGAAAGAACTGCCACCTGCTACCCTACTCACCTCCTTCATGCCTTCATCTGTATGCTCCAGCCCCAGTTCCAAAGCGATTGCTTCCCGGTAAACCGAATCCTTAACCCATTGGTTGAAATTGATAACCACCTTATCTTTAAGGAAATTACTCCTTCCTAAAACTTCCTTTGCATGTTGTTTATAAATACGACGAACGGAATGTACAGACATGGGTTTAGGTCCGGCATCAGGTTCATGTCCTAACAAAAATCCTGCTTTTCTCCGGCTGGCGAAAAGATTGAAAGGATCCCTTATGATAAGTATGTCTTTCCTGTTTTTCGCTTTCCCTATCCACCTTTCCCTGTTCTCTTTAAATTCGCCGTTTTCTAAAGGCCCAAGGAAAGAATCTTCGTGACTGTAAAGCAAATAATCCTTTGTCATAAAATTCCCCTTCCGCTCTTCATCAATACAGAAATCCGGAATATTGGTATACCAGGAATCCTCCTCGGGCCCCAGGGGTCGGCAGGTCTCGTAGGGATTGAACTTTGGTTCGGCACAATTAAGGAAACAGAATTTCTTATCCTGAATGTGACCCAGGATCCAGTTGATCACGGCGTGATTTCCGCTTCTTGAGATCCCGGTGATCCTGAACTCATTTTGATGATCGGTTTGTTCCTGATGGAGTTTTTCTTTCATAGGATGTGATAATAAAGAATTAGTTCATAATCCACAAATTTTGACCAAACACTCTGCACCTGAAGCCATGAATAGAGCGTGATTCGGCTAAAAAAGCATTCGTGAAAAGGAATTACAATTTTTGACCGAAACCAAAGATCAGGTCCTGTCTACCTCCTCAGATCAGGCGCATCTATCTTCGTCTGAAACTTTAACTGCAAATATTATTGACGTTGAACCAGTAAAGCTTTAACAGGTGGATCTCTTCCTTATTGGGAAAACAAATCCTTTAATAGGAATTTCCAATAAAGGTTTTCTTGGTAATTGACTCCGTCTGCTTTACATTTGTTACTTCAAATCAACAGAGATTGATTTATAAAGAAGCGTGGAGAGACAGGCTCTGTGATACGCTAGCAACCAGAAACATTCAAGGTGCTAATTCCTGATCCAATTTTGGAGAATATAAATTAAGAACAGATGAAACATTACACCCAAAGAATTTCAGCGACTTTTATTTTTCACCCACTTCGTCCTTCTATGGATTCAGATAACAGCCTTTCCTGCTGTTGTTGGCACTGAATTTTTCCTGCACCGTATTTTAAAATGAGCCTGTAAAATAGCATACTGCTTTTCCCGGTTCAACCTGCATTCATTAACTCATCACAATTATCGCTATGTACTCTACCGGAGTCTCTAACCCTATTTTGATATGGCTGATCCATTTGTTGTTCAGCAGAAATCTGTTTTTCTCCGAAGTCCGCGGCTTCTCGTTGGAAAACCCGAATAGCAGAAGGAGGACCAGGGATAAAAGTGCATTGTTGCTGTAAGTCCTATTCAATAACAAAAAATTATAACCTAACTTTTAAACACATAGAACATGAGCTTAAATAAAACAGAAAAACCGGTAGCGGTATATTATGAACATCCCGATTGGTTCCGCCCCTTGTTTAGCGAATTTGAAACCAGGGGAATACCTGTGGTAAAATATGACGCCGCCAGGCACCATTTTGATCCGGCACAAAAGGAACTGCCCTTCAATGTCTTTTTCAACCGGATGAGTCCTTCGGCATATCTTAGGAACAATTCACAGGCAATTTTCTATACCGCCAGTCTTTTGTCTTTCCTGGAAAGCAGGGGAGTACGAGTGATCAATGGGTCCAAAGCCTGGAAATATGAAACTTCAAAAGCCCTTCAATTAAGTCTGCTGGAAACATTAGGTCTGCCTTATCCCAAAGCCGTGGTCTTTAATCATGCTTCACAGGCTGTCGCCGCAAGCCGGGACCTGAGGTTTCCCATTGTTGTGAAAGCAAATATTGGAGGAAGCGGGGCAGGGATTGTTAGGTTCAATTCCAAAGAAGAGCTGGAGACTGCTGTCAATGCAGGAGAAATAGATCTGGGATTAGATCACACGGCACTTGTTCAGGAGTTTATTCCTGCGCGTGGTGGTAATATTCATAGAGTGGAAACTCTGGAAGGTAAATATCTTTATGCAATAAAGGTATTTACCTCCGGGGAGAGCTTCAATTTATGTCCTGCAGATATCTGCCAAACAACATCTGGAGGGGAACTGGTAAGAAACGCCTGTGCCGTGGATGCTCCAAAGAACGGATTGAAAGTAGAGGCATTTACGCCTACACAGGAAATAATAGATGCAGTAGAGAACATCATGCAATCTTCCGGCATTGACGTGGGCGGGATAGAATACATTATTGATGATCGCGACGGCCAGCTCTATTACTACGATATTAATGCCCTGTCGAATTTTGTGGCAGATGCAGTGAATGTGATAGGTTTCGACCCTCACAAGAGCCTGGTGAATTTTATAGAAAGAGAAGCAAATTTAAAACCTGAGGAAATAAGATGAAATTTGGATACTGGTTACCCGTTTTTGGCGGATGGTTAAGAAATGTGAAGGATGAAAACATGAACATTTCCTGGGACTATATTAAGGAACTGGCTCAAAAGAGCGAGGACTGGGGATATAGCCTGTCATTGATCGCCGAGTTGTACTTGAATGACATCAAAGGGGAGGAAGCGCCTTCCCTGGATGCATGGTCTACCGCTGCGGCTCTGGCCGCTGTCACTAAGGAGCTGGAAATTATGGTCGCTGTAAGGCCCACTTATCACAATCCGGCTTTACTCGCAAAAGCTGTCGCAAATCTGGAACATATCAGCAATGACCGCATATCGCTAAATGTTGTAGCTTCCTGGTGGAAAGCAGAAGCAGAGAAATACGGGATAGAGTTCGATCAACACGACAACCGCTACGCCCGTACGAGTGAGTGGATAGAAGTGATCACAAAACTATGGAAGGAAGATCACGTTTCTTTCAATGGTGATTACTACCAGGTTAATGATAATGTTTTGCAGCCTAAACCACTGAAAAAGCCGTTTTTATATGCTGGTGGAGAAAGTGAAGCGGCGAAGAAAATGATCAGTTCCCAATGTGACGGCTATGTGATGCACGGCGATTCACCCGAAGGAGTTGGAAAAAGAATTGCCGATATGAAGCAGCGCAGAGAGCAACTCGGTCTGCCGCCAATGAAGTTTGGTCTTGCTGCATATTCGATTGTGAGGAATTCAGAACAGGAAGTAAAAAAGGAGATCGAACGCATCACCAACGTTGAAGCTTCTTCGGCAAGTTATAAGAATTATCAACAGTGGGTTGAAAACACGCAGCTTGAAAGTAAGCTCTCTCTTCAGGACTATTCAGTTTCCAACAGGGGGTTAAGAGCAGGGCTTGCCGGGACAGTTTCTCAGGTACAGGATCAGATCGGAGAGTTTGAGAAGGCAGGGGTAGATTTCTTTCTGCTACAGGCGAGCCCGCAACTTGAAGAAATGGAACGGTTTTCTGATGCTATCATTTCACAAAAAGTTTAGACTGCTTACATGTAAAAGAAGCCGTCTCATTTAATAAATGAGACGGTTTTTTTGTTTTGTTGATTTCAGTTGTGTTTGTACTTCTTTATCTGATGAAAAAGTAAAGGTTGAATATGCCTAAGAGAAGTAAGCCATACCTGAAACAAGAAAAGCTTTTTGATCAACATCATTAAAGCCATGGCTTTATCTTCAGAACTAATTGAGCAAAAGACATAGCACAACTTCTGAGATGTTCTTTCTATTCTTTAATATTATATTAACTTTATTAAATCTTAGAAGTGCAATATGAAATCATTCAGGGAAGAGGATAGAATAGCCAATTTAAAAAAATATGAAGTACTGGATACACCGGCCGATGGCACTTTTGATAGATTTACCAGGTTGGCAGCAGAACTTCTGGAAATGCCTATTGCCATTATATCATTAGTAGACTCTGATAGGATTTGGTTCAAAAGTAAGCACGGCCTTGATGTCCAGCAGATAGAGAGGACCCCTGGATTATGTGCTTCAGCTATTCTTTCAGATGATTTTTATCTTGTAGAAGATGCAAAAAAAGATGTTAGAACCTTGGCAAATCCTTTAGTCGCGGGTGAATTTGGATTAAGGTTTTATGCTGCCGTTCCATTAGCAACTAGAGAAGGCTACAATTTAGGAACCTTTTGTATAATAGATAAAAAACCCAGAAGGCTTTCAGCGAGAAAAAAGAAAGTATTACAGGATTTAGCCGATCTGGTAATGTTTCAAATGGAATTGCGCCTAGAGGCTAGAACTGCAATTCGGGATAAACACCAATTAATGCATATCACGGCACATGACCTTAAAAATCCCCTATCTATTTTACCAATGATGGCTGAAATTATTCAGAAAAATAAAAACAATCCTGAAGCGATTGATAAAATGGCAGAACAATTAAAGGACGCAGGGAAGAGAATGACAAAGACTATTACCGATTTATTAGACTCGGCCCTTCAGGATGAAGAAAACATTCATCTTCGACTAAAATCCCTCGATCTGGGAAAATTAGTGGAAGGAGTGGTAGCTACAAATCTTCACCTCGCAAAAAACAAAAAACAGAAAATAGATCTTCAAATCGAAGAAACAAGAAATATTTTTGGGGATTTCCAGCGTTTAACTGAAGTAGTAGATAATCTCATTAATAATGCTATAAAATATTCTCCTTATGGAAAAAGTATCGTAGTTACAGTAAAAGAGAAAACTAATATGGCAGTTATTTCTGTAGAAGATCAGGGGCCAGGTCTTACGGAAGATGATAAGAAAAATCTTTTTCGAGAGTACACCTCATTAAGTGCGGAGCCCACGGGAGGCGAAGACTCTACTGGCATAGGGCTTTCTATTGTAAAAAAACTAGTAAATGCCCACAAAGGAAAAGTTTATGCTTTAAGCAACGGAGCGGGTACAGGAGCGAAATTTGTTGTAGAATTGCCTTTATCACAGGAGAATCCTCATGTATAAGAGAGGGTCCCTTTTTATTCTGTAGGGGGTCCCTTAAAAAGCCCCTTTTAGCAAAGAAAAAGTTGACAACTTGACGAAAAGAAGAAAGAAGTGGAATAAAAGAAATTTAATCTATAAAGAAGATGGAGATTCAGCAACTACAGTAATTGTAGGAGCTCCGATAGTCTTACCAGAATTTACCCCATAAAAAAAGCCCCTCGAATGAGGAGCTTCTTTTTCTTAATGCGGTCTGGACGAGACTCGAACGGTTAAGTAAATTCCTTTAGTCATAGTCAATCCCAGAGGCCTCATTATTTGTACTCACCGAATTGCTCACCTTTAAGAAAAAAATAACAAAATTATTTTTATTTGAGTATTATTGGATATAAAAAAGATTAACTGAGATTAAATTCCAGGCACCTTTTATTTTTACTTGGGTGACATCTTAAATAGATCAAAATCAACCTGTAATGAGGGTTCTCCCTTGCTGATTAATCCAATTCTTATGGCTCTATCCCATGGTGGGAGATAAAATCCATTAAGGGGTTCAATATCTTTAAAACCTTGCCAGTTTTCACCGTCCTCACTCCAGAAAAAAGTATACTCCTCTCCATTACTTACCTCAACCTTAAAAAATGTTTTAGGCGTAAAATTTTTATCTGATCGAGCAATGATCACCGTCTGACCTTCTTGAGCCTTCCACAATATAATTTGTTGGTTGGTATAGGAAATGCCTAGAGCATTATTTTCATCACCAATGGCAGCCAATCCATACTGTATATTTGAAACCGTATCATTTTCAATAGCCGTTACAGCCTGATAAGTTGAGAAAAGGCTACGATGGGCAAGGACGGCGCCTAGCTTATCAGGTTTTGCTTCCAGGGTGAGCTTATTATCTCCAAGGGTGAAATTTGGCTTATTCCCTACTGGCCATTGCCAGTTCTGGGATAGCTCATCGGCATCAAACATATATTCAACCTTTGAGGAATCCCGTTCCTTGCCTGCAAGCTTTTCGGTATTATTTTCCTTGAACTCGGGCCAACCATCTTCTCCCCAAATAATTTCATCCAATAATCCCTGTCGGCCAGTATAGACAAATCCATCCTTGCTGTAGGCATGGTATAGAAAGAAGTATCTTCCATCAGCACTCTGGACCATGGAACCATGCCCGGCACACTTCCAATCCTCGTTTTCTCGTTTAAGCGGATTATCTTGATATTTTTCCCAAGGTCCCTGCAAATTTTTTGCTCTAGCTACCCCTATTCCATAAGTACATCCTCTACCGCAGCAGGCATCTCCGGAGTAAAAGGTATAATAATATCCATCTTTCTTGAGAAGATATGCTCCTTCAACCAAATTCCCTTCCCAGGTTTCAGGATCATTCCGAAATAATTCAAATCGTTCTCCGAGGAGTTCGGTTCGTGCTTCATTCATTTCCTGTCCCCACATCGGAGTAGGTTCTCCTCGACTATTTCCGTCTTCTTTCCAGATAAGAAACAGTTTGCCCTGGTCATCCCGTATTTGGAAGCCATCTATGGCTCCCGCCTCTTGGCATACGATAGGTCCATGATCCTTATAAGGGCCTTTTGGATTATCGGAACTGGCTACACCCACGCATAAAGGTCCATCCTTCTTTTTTGCCGTGTAATAAATATAGTATTCCCCATTATCATAAGCGATTTCAGGAGCCCAATAATGCGCTTCGGACCACTCCGGAAGACCATCGGGAAAAACATGGTCTACAATCTCCCAATTTTGGAGATCCGTTGAATGAAGGATGGGATACAAAGGGGCCCACTCTGAAGAAGTCGCGGTGGCCCAATAGTCATTCCCAACCCGGACCACTGAAGGATCCGCAAAATCCCCTTGCAAAACAGGATTTCGAATACTGTCCAAGGCGCCGGTATCCTGAGTTGTATCCTCTTTAGCGTTGTCGGATTTCTGGTCTGCACAAGAAAATAACATAAGACTTATTGAAAAAATCAAAAATAAGTGCCAATTGGAATTTTTCAGTCTGTTTGATCTATACATATTCAATAATTTACTATTTTATCAATATCCTATTTATGCTGAATAGGTTTTGGAACGGGTGTCGTGGTGGGACCTTCGACGATCAAAGTCCCATCGTCTAAAATCTTTAAGCGATCTATAAACACTACCCGCTCCTGTCCACTGGCTCTGGTTCTCCCGTGGTAGATGCAATAGATGTCGGCATCTAAAAAAACCAGGCTATTATGTCCTGTGCCGGTAACTTCTCCTCCATCATCCACATTTTTTTCAAGAACCGGGTTATTATCTGCCTTTGTAAAAGGGCCTAAAGGAGAAGTCCCTGTAGCGTAGCCAACGGCATAGTTCGGACCTCCATAGAAATTAGCTGAATACATCATGTAATAAGTGCCCTCATGTTTAAAAGTGTAAGAGCCTTCTGTCCATCTTCTATTCACCTCATTTGAAGTGACTGATCGACTCTCCCATTCTGTATTTTCATCACCAAGGGTCAAGGGGGGACGAAGTAGTAACTGGCTTTCCCCTATTACGCCACTGAAATCCGGCTTTAATTCTATGCCGTACACCCAACTTTCTTCAATTTCCTCAAAGTAATCTTTTTCTCTAGCCCAATCAGCTATTTCCGATTCGACCGGATGTTCCCAAGCCACGCGGGAATAATATAAATAAAATTTCCCGTCATCATCCTGAAATACGTTGGCGTCGATCACCGGGTAACCCGGATCAAAAAGCGGAGCATCCTGAATTTCAACAAAAGGTCCGGTGGGATAATCTGCAACCGCGACTCCAATTTTAAAATTCTCAAGATTATTTTTAGGGTTCTCTCGCCATTGGGCACTAAAAAACATATAATATTTGTCGTCGAATTTATAGACTTCCGGCGCCCAAAAGGCTCCTACTGCCCAGGAATCTTCCGTATTCCCAGTATATACCTGCCCTTCAAATTTCCAGTTCACAAGATCGGAAGAGGAATAGGTAGCAAATCCATCAGTGGCCCCTCCACCCGTACCGTACATATAGAACATCCCATTCCCGTCGTTGAGGATATAAGGATCTCCAAATTTCACATCCAGGGGATTGGAATAAGTGGCTACTTCCTTGGTTTGCGTATCGGTCTGAGATTTGACCTCCTCCTTTTGTTTACAAGAAGAAATAATAAGCAATGCCACCAGAAGGGCTTGATAGCGGATTAATTTGAAGTATTTCATATGACCATTTTAATTTTCTTGATCTTCATCCAGAACAAGAGAGTACATTTAATTCTTTATTTGTTCTTTTAAAAATCTAAAAGATGCTGCGTCAGCCTCCAAAGTCCCTGCTTCAGTAAAATCTAATTTAACGACAGCCGTTTTTCTCGGATGAACTTCTTGCGACGAAAAATGGGTGTGCAGGATGTAGTGCATGTTACCTTTCTGGTCAATTAAGACATCTCCATGACCTGAACCATACTGATCCACCATATCACCATGAATGATCGGACTATCCCCTGACTTTTTCCAGGGACCGAGAGGATGATTACTGGTGGCATAACCCACGGCATAATCAGGATTTCTGAAGTCATTGGCGGAATATACCAGGTAGTAAAGCCCTCCCTTTTTAAGCACGGTAGGCCCTTCTGCAACCGGCCATGGTACATCCTGAGTATCCTCCCAAGGCTCCTGAGCCGCAATAACCTCCGTGAGGGTTTCCGGTTTGATCGCCATGAGACCTTCCTCCATTTCTGCAACAAAAATTCTGTTGCCTTCCGTAAGTCTTACGTGATATAAATAGATCTTTCCGTCTTCATCAAAGAAGATAAAGGGATCAATCTGCTTTACCGGGGCTTCCAGCGCTGTTTTTTGAGGATTGGTAAAGGGGCCCAGCGGGCTATCGCTAGAAGCAATAGCAATATGTTCATTGGCCGTGTAGGCCATGTAGAATCGATCGTTGTATTCCAAAACCTGAGGAGCCCAAAATCCTTTGGTCCCAAAGGCCTGTCCTTGCTTGAGGGCAAATCCATCGGTAGCCCCTGCCGGTCCCGAGAAGACTTGAAGATCCTTAGAGGTATAGACTAAAAATCCATTCCCCATCTCAGAGAGGTTTCCTTGAGAGGTGCCATACAGATAATAGGTTCCCTCATGATAAAAGATCGTAGGATCAGCCAGGGTTATATCCTTGAGCTGAAGCTCCTGCTCTTCCTGAATGGGTTCTTCTTTCTTTCCTTGTTCTGTACAGGAAAAGGTTATCATTGAAATGAAAACTAACAATGGAAAAGTAAAGTGTTTCATATGATCTTTAAATAAGTGATTATACTTTCTCCTCTTTTTGGTCGTCTTTGGATCAATTTAATGATGGGACCATTTCCTGGCCTGTAGAAGGCGTGCCGTTGTTAACATATGGCCAACCGTCCTTCCAAGAAACCTTGTCCAGAAGCATCTTCCTTCCCGCGTTGGGGGCATTGGCATCTATCGCGTGATAAGCCATCCAATAAGTTCCTTGTTCATCTTGGATCAGGGAATTATGCCCTGGGGCGATCCATGCCTCATTCTTTTTGAGAATGACGCTATTCCCTTCTGCATTCTTGTATTTTTCAAATGGTCCATTAGGGCTCTTTGACCGAGCCACCATCACAGCGTAATGGGCCTGGTCTCCACAGCAATTATCCCCTGAATAGAACAGGTAATAAAAACCATTCTTTTTTATGACCCAGGCACCTTCCACCAGGTTTTCGTAATTATCCAGACTATCATCATGTACCGGCTGAATTACTGCTATGGCCTGGGAACCTGCTTTAAAGTTGGTTCCATCCTCCTCCAGGGCCTGGACCATGATAGGTTCATGCCCCGACCCCCAATAAAAATATTTTTCTCCCGTATCGGGTTCCACAAACACCATAGGATCGATATTGACAAAGCTCTCGCCACACAACATGGGCTGTCCTAAATCCACAAAGGGACCTTCCGGGGAGTTTGCCACGGCAATACCAAGACATTTTCCCACATCTGTATCTGTGGATTCTCCCGAATAATATAGTAGATATCGGTCCATGCCCTGATCATACATCACATGGGGAGCCCAAAAATCTCCAGATCCCCAGGTGGGCTTCTCAGGCATGGCATCACGGAGTACCTCCCAATCAATAAGATCCTTGGAGCGCCTTACTTGCATGTTGTGAATGACCCCATTGACCTCTGAATTGGTCGCATAGACGTAGAAATACCCATCATGGGCTTTGATCACAGTCGGATCGGGAAAATTCTGATCCACCACGGGATTGGTGAATTCTTTCTGCTCAGACTCCTCCTTGGCCACCTCTTCTGATACCCTCGCTTCCTCTCCACATCCTAATACAACTGAAAGGATAGGGATTACAATAAAATTGGTTCTTATATATAATTGAAAACTATTCATCGGTCACGGAAAATTCGTATACCGAAACAGTATGATATTCCTCTCCTGGCTCCAATACTATAGAAGGAAACTCAGGTTGATTCGGGGCATCCGGGAAGTGCTGTGTTTCAGCGGCAAAAGCGGTTCTAAAGTCATCTTTGGCTCCAGATTTAAAAGTGTTTTCGCCGGCCATGAAATTCCCGCTATAAAATTGAAGTCCCGGCTCCTGTGTATAAATATTCATGGTTATATTGGACTTATCTCCTATAAAGGTAGCTGCGTGATTCATGTCGTTGACCTTTGTTGTGTCCAGTACAAAATTATGATCATAGCCTTGCCCAAATTTCAATTGTTCATTTTCTGCACCTATCCGCTCTCCTATGGTGTGGAAATCTCTGAAATCAAAAGGCGTTCCTTCTACCTTTCTCAATTCTCCATTAGGGATGAGTCCTTCGTCAACAGGGGTAAAAGTTTCGGCATATATCTTCAATTTATGGTCTAAAATATCACCGCTGCCCTCCCCGTTCAAATTAAAAAATGCGTGATTGGTCAGATTTACTACCGTAGTCTGATCAGTGGTTGCTTTATACTCCATTCTCAGGCTTTTATTATCTACGATAGCGTAAGTGACCTCCACTTCCAGATTTCCTGGAAATCCTTCTTCCATATCTGGAGAGGTATATTTAAGCTCAAGGGTTTGTTCGTCTATTTTTTCTACATCCCATACAACATTTTGAAATCCATTTAGTCCCCCATGGAGGGTATTCTTGCCGTTATTGATCGGCAGGGAATACTCCTGTCCCTTAAGGGTGAATTTGCCATTGGCGATACGGTTTCCAACACGCCCTATGGTTGCTCCAAAATAGGGCTCTTTGGAATTGAAAACATCTTCGATATTCCCCATTCCCACTACCACATCGGTCATCTCACCATTTTTATCGGGTACCCATAATCCTACCAGGCGCCCCCCATAGTTAGTAAAGGCTGCCTTCATATGCTCACTGGTGATCCAATACAGACCCACTTTTTTACCATTGACCACGGTATCGAAATTTTCAGATTGGAGATCCTTCTCCCACTGAATCTCTTGGTTGACGTGAGTGTTTGCGTCTTTATCAGGAGTATTATTGTCTTTTTTGTTATTACAGGAAGCCATAGCTATAAGCATAATTGCAATTGAAGATATTTTAAGCTTGTTCATAATTAATCTTTATTGGTTTCAGAGGTAAGTTTTTTGATCAGATCCACTTCGTCCTGTCGATAAGGCGTACCGTCTTTTCTAAAGACGTCATGAAACCATTCTATTGGCTCTTCTCCAGAGGTGATAGGGGTATTCCAGGCATAGATCGTATTGCTTTTACCATTTACAAGACCCCAGTTGATGGCGCCCACATTTTCCTCCTTAAGCATGGGTAAAGTATTGGAAAATCTGTTATTACGCGTACGTGCCATATACTCTGTGCAGATCATGGGTCTCCCATGACTCTTTAAAAGTTCCAGGATCAATTCGTGCTTCTCAGGATCGTCGTAACTATGATAAGTGATGATATCTGAGTTCAAGGCTTGATAGGCATTCAGATCTTTTAATTCCCATTTCCAAAGTCCCACTGAAAGAGGTTGTGAAGGGTTGACCTCTCTGGCCCAGGAGAAAACTTCCTTTAAAAGAGGCATGGATTCATTTCCCTTATCATTATTCCCTGGTTCGTTGTAAAGATCCCAAAGCAAAACCCTATCATCTTGAGAAAAAGTTTGGATGATATCTTTAACGTACTCTTCTAAAGCTCCGAAATTCTCTTCTTCTATTGAAGCAGGATAACCTGGATCTTGTACCCAACCCGAATTATGTGTTCCAGGGGTCGGAGCAGGCTGTTTCCCAATCTTAGGACTAGCATTCCATACATCATCAAAAATGACCAACATGGTCTTGATATTATGTTTATCGGCAATGGTCAAATACTGATCCACCCGATCTTTGAACCCTTCTTTATCGGCTTTGTAGGCCAGGCTATGGAGATACACTCTCATGGTATTCATGCCGATGTCCGCAGCGTACCCCAATTCGCGATCGATGGTCTCAGGATCAAAAGTATCTTCTTGCCACATTTCCAATTGATTAATGGCTGTGCTGGGGACAAAATTTCCGCCAACGATCCATTGCTGGGCATTGTACCATTGCTGGGCTTTTTCTATACTCCAGCGCTCTGCGGTTTGGCCGTATCCTACGAGACTCAATAGGGCTATGGCAATAAAAGTAAGTTTCTTGATCATCATCCTTATTATTTATTAATTACTGTGTTGTGTGGGGATTTCTAAAATAGTATCTAGGGAAACAGGGACTCCCAAAACCGGAAGCCCATCTTCATCCCATGTTATTTTTTGCATTCTTGGAGATCGTTTTCTTCCACATCCTTCTCCGGGATTGGCATTGGCATGATAAAGGATCCAATCTTCAGTCCCGTCAGGGGATTTAAAGAAGGAATTATGTCCGGGAGCATATACGCCGTTCTCTTCAGATTTACGAAATATAGGTTTAGCATTTTTTTCCCAATTAGCCGGATCGAGAATATCTTCTCCTGTTAAACTAAGAAGACCCAGACTGTAATAATCGGTCCAACAACCATTGGCCGAATACACTATAAATACCTGACCATTGTGTTCCAGATATTGTGGCCCTTCGTTTACGCTAACATGAGGGGGATTATCTTTATCGTCCAAGTCACCCTGTTTTTCCCAATTATAGGTGGGTTCTGAAAGCAAAACACGGTTTCCCTCTAATTCCCAAGGGTTTTTCATTTTTGATATATAAATATTCTGTTGCCCGTTGGTCTCCCCTTCCCATCCTGACCAGATCATATACAATGCGTCCTGATATTGAAATACGTTTCCATCAATGGCCCACCTGTCAGGATTGGATGCTACTTTGCCTTTGAAGGTCCAGGTACCCTGAAATGGATCTGATGAGGTGTTTTCCAATACATACATGCGGTGATTCTTATTATCCCCGTCGTCGGCTGCGAAGTATACATACCATTTCCCGTCGATAATATGGAATTCGGGTGCCCAGATGGCATGAGAATACATCGTGTTCTCAGGAGGGGTCCAGATCGTTTTTTTCTCTGCATTGGCAAGATCTGCAAGGCGCTCTGTTTTCCATAATACCAGTTTATTGCCTACGGTATTGGTGTAATAGTAATACCCTTCGTGAAAGGTGCTATAGGGATCTGCCCCTGAGGGCAAAAGCGGATTCTTAAAGGTATCAGGCTGTCCATAGCCTATAGTAGAAAGCAAGGAGCAAAGCAGAAAAAATAAAGTCATCTTACAGCTATTCACCCTCATCTTTTCTAATTTCATTGTTTTGTATTTTATTTCGGCTCCTTTAATTCCTTATCTAATCGGATATACCAAATTCGTTCACCAGTTCATCATACTTGGCCTTAGGAATGTTGATCATACATCCATGTCTGATATTCTCCGGAAGACTGTATTTATCCCATGTGCTATGAAAGGTATAGCCTGAAGCTTGATACCAGGGTCCGTTCAGATTGTCCGATATGGAAAGTCCATAAGATACGCCAGGGTACTGTTCATAGTACATATACCAAGCCTTGCCATTGGGACTAGGAATTAAAGTAGGAGCTTCTCTAAAATTAGGACTTATAGGATCAGAGGGCAGGGAATACGGACCCAACAAGGAACCGGATCTGGCAATCCTGATAGTTTTCCCTGTAGGCCAGTAAAGGGTCGGATAAGTTTCATCTTTGAGAATGGCAAAATAGGTATCTTCCACCTTTCTGATGATCACATCAATAGTACCGAAATCCCAGTCGAATAACATTTTTGGTGGGCCTTCAAAGGTCTTTAAATCCTTTGAAAGAACATATAGCGTGCGCTGACTAGCCCAGTATCGCTCTGCATCTTCAGGAGTTCCTTCCAAATGTGGAGTATGCCAGGTCATCACGAATTGTGAGGAAGCCTCATCATAAAAGAGTTTTGGAGCTCCTATTCGCTGTAAAGCCTCGGCGTATCCAGGTGTAGCTTTGAGATCAGGAGTGTATTCCGCGTGTTTTGTCCAGGCAATTAGATCTTCAGAAACCCAAATATTGATCACTGGCGAGGAATCACTGGTATTACCAGCAATATAATATCTGTCATCCGGACCTTTTACAATATCCGGATGACCTTGATATTCCTCAAAAATTCTTTCGCCATCATTAAGGGCTTTCCAATGCAGACCATCCAGACTGACAGAATAATATAACCTGCCGTAATCCTGATGCGTCATATGCGCAAATAGATAAGCTTCATGAACGGGCTTCTCGCCAGCCTCTACCTGTCCTGGAGGATCAGGTTGTTGGGCCATGACTTCCAAGCCCAACAATAAAAAGCTGCATAGGAATCCAAATTTCTTTCTTGACATAGGGAATGAATTTAAGATTAAATGAACAGCATAAATGCAGCCCTTAATTAGTTGCCGATGCTTCAGTGTTTAGCTTCTTAATAAGTGCTACTTCTTCTTCCTTGTATGGAGTCCCGTCTTTCCTAAAGATATCGTGGAACCATAATTCAGGCTCTGCTGTATATTCCTTGGTCCAGCTATCCCACGGGTATATGGTCTGGGATTTCCCATTGACAAACCCCCAATTATACATGCCTATTTGGTGCTCCTTGGCGATCGGCAAGAATCCTTCAAAGGTGCTGCCATTGGGTCGTGCCATATATTCTGTACAAAGTATAGGACGCTCGTAGCGTTTTAACCACTCAATTCTTTTTTCAAATTCGGCAGGATCGTCATAATTATGGAAGGTTATGATATCCGATTGTTCGAGCTGCAGCTTGTGAATGGGTTCCATTTCTTCATGGCTGCTCCAATCTCCCATCCAAACTCCTGATGTAAGAGGTTGGCTGGGATTGGCGTCCCTTGCCCAGGAAAATGCATCTTCCAGAAGAGGATAAACCAGTTCCACTTTATTCGGAATCTCTACATCCTCATATGAGGGTCCGGTCATATTATCAGGCTCGTTCCAGATATCCCAGGCAAGGATCCGGTCGTCATCCTTAAACTGAGCAACCGTTTCGGTCACGTATCGTCTTAAACGAGGATACTGGGTACTGTCCTGCAAGGCTTTCTGTCCTGGACTCTGAACCCAACCAGAATTATGTACATGTGGTTTTGGATCGCGCTGCTCTCCGGAAACCGGGAAAGGATCCCAGCACGAATCAAAAAGAACGAACATCGTCTTTATCCCATGTTTGTCTGCAATGGCCAAATAGGCGTCCAAACGCTCATAAAGTCCTTTTGGATCCTCCTGATGCAATAGGTCATGAAGATAAACCCTCATAGTATTCATCCCAATATCTTTTGCCCACCCGAGTTCTTTGTCTATGGTTTGGGGATCAAAGGTTTCCTCCTGCCACATCTCAAGTTGATTAATGGCCGTGCTAGGATTAAAATTAGCTCCCACCAACCAAGGTTGCTGTTCGTACCAAGTATTGGCTTTTTCCTTGTTCCAGGTCTCTCGGGCCTCTGGAGTTTCCACAGCTGTGGCTTCCGCTGTCTCCTGGTTCTGTTTTGGTTTATCAACACAGCTGATAAAAATCATAACACTCAGAATCGATAGAAAAAATTGGGTTTTTTTCACTTTTTTTAAGTTTAGGAAATAAAAAATCCCTGAAACAGCTAATTCGATTGCTTCAGGGATTTCAGAATTAATATTCAGGATGCTGGTCCAGGTTAGGGTTATTCTGTACATCACTTAATGGAATAGGAAGTCTATGATGCTTTCCTACTTCAAAATTGTTGAAGTCTGGATCTCTTTCCGCAATTTGATCTACTGCAGCCTGACTTTCTAGATCTCCCCATCGCTTCAAGTCTCCCCAACGAACACTCTCGCCAGAAAGCTCAAGCACCCTTTCTATTTTTAAGCGCTCCAAAAATGCATCCTGATCATTCCCGATAGACGGATAGGCTTCGGCCAGTGGGGCCATGTTCGAACGTGCTCTAACCATATCCACATATTGATAGGCTTCAGCCGTATTACCTAGTTCATTTAATACCTCCGCATATCTCAATAAGATATCCGCATAACGGATCAATCGGTAATTGACCTCTGAATAATAATCTTCATTGTTGCGATAATAGTCTCTGGCTCCTTTTCTAAACCAGGCCTCATCTTCACCCCATTCCCAGGATCTGCCATAGGTCAGGTCTCCAAAGTCCTCCTCCAATTCAGGATAGAAAAAGGAATGTTGTAATCTAGGATCAAGGTTTCCATCCACCGTGGCCTCCTCTTTGAAAAGATCGATCTGCCAAAATCTGGCCTGTCCATCAGACCAGCCGATTCCTCTGGGTGCAAAGAACTGAGCGCGAGTTGAAGATACTGCTGCATTGGCTCCTTCTCCGGTTCCTCCTCTTCTTTGGTCCCCAAACTGAATTTCGAAGACAGACTCCTCATTATTCTCGTTGTAGTGTGTAAAGTTATCTTTGTAATTATCTACAAGGCTATAATTAGCACCCTCTCCGATAACCAGATATTCTAAAGCATCTTTGGCAGGTTCCCATTTGTGCTGCTGCATATAGGTCTTGGCAAGCATGGCTTTAGCCGCCCCTTTGGTTGCCCGACCTACTTGATCTGCATCCCATGTAACAGGGAGATCGGTAAAGGCCTCATTAAGATCCTTTTCCACTTGAGCCCAAATTTCTTCTACAGAAACTTGTTGATGAAGATCCCCTGGTTCAGATGGCTCCAATACTAGGGGCACATCCTCCCATAATAAGGCTGCATAATAATAATGAAGCGCCCTTAGGAATTTGGCCTCTGCAAGGATCCTGCTCTTATCCTGTGGATTTTCAAATTCAATATCAGGGACATTGGCCAATACCTGATTGGCTCTGAATATCGCCTTATAGGTATCGCGCCAGGTTACCACATTGCCCTCCCAGAAATTATAATTGATATATTGGAACCTAGTCCAATCCGCCAGTTCCACCCAAGGGCTTTGACTAAAACCTTCATCTGAAGTAAGGTCTAATCGGAAGTACATCCATCTCTGGAAGGAACCATCCTTGTAAAACATGGCATAAACGGAGTTTATCCCCAATTGTGCATCTCTTTCGCTTTTCCAAAACTGCTCTGTGGTCAGTGCATTTGGATTGTCCAGGTCAAGTTCTTCTTCTTGACAAGAGATCATCAGGCCTCCGAAGATCAAGAGAAATGCTATTTTAAAAAGTAAGTTTTTCATTATCCTTATTTTTTTTATTTAAAATCTTAAATCTAAACCTATAGAATAAGTCTCCAGATTTGGGAACGAACCGAAGTCCACCCCTCTTTGGAAGATGTTTCCATTACTGAATTCAGGATCTAGTCCCCCATATTCTGTGAAGGTCAAGATATTCTGTGCGGAAAGGCTAAATCTCACATTTTCCATCCCGATCCTCTCGATGATGTCTTCAGGTAAATTATACCCTACTCCAATGTATTTTAGTCTTACGAAGGTTCCGTCTTCCAACCATCTGTCAGAATCTCCTCTTGCGTTCAAGGTACTTGCTTTTACCACTCTTGGGAAATCTGTATTTGGATTCTCAGGGGTCCAAGGTTGGATACCTGCTCTATAGTTACTATCGTCATCAAAACGATCGATAATACTTCTGAATCCATTATATACGGTAGCTCCGAAAGAACCGATCCAGTTCATCGAGAAGTCGAATCCTTTATAACTGGCGTTTCCATTGAGTCCCATTTCGAAGTCAGGCCATGGACTTCCTACCACAGCTCTATCCTCATTGGTGATCTCTCCATCATCATTCACATCCTTAAACCTGATGTCACCCGGCTGTGCTCCGGGCATGATCACCGTTCCATCTGAACTGGTATAGCTCTGGATTTCCTCTTCGCTCTGGAATAAACCGTCCGTTTGAAGAACATACCACATCCCTACTGGTTGTCCAGCTGTGGTGATCGTATTGCCCTGAATGCTTTCATTAAGGCCAGATCCTAAAGAAACCAGTTCATTGGTTAACTTAGTGAAATTCAAGGAGGCATTATATTCAAAATCTCCTTTGGTATCTCTATAGGACAATTCAAATTCAAATCCTCTATTCTCAACAGTAGCTGCATTAGAGATTGGATTTCCACCATCGTTCCCTGTGGAAAGCAGGATCGGGAATCCGAAGAGTACATCTTCGGTACGTGCGATAAAATAATCAGCCGTAAGACCTATTCGGTTATTATACATGGACAGATCCACACCGAAATTGGTTTGTTTTAGCACTTCCCATCTCAGCTGCGAGTTAGCCAGACGAACCTGAGTCGCAGACGGAAGAAGAGTCTGATCACGCCCCATGACAATGGCTCCGAAAGTATTAATAAATCCTAGGTATTCATAATTCCCGATATTACCACTTCCAAGTTCTCCATAACTTGCACGAAGCTTAAGGTCATCGATGAGATTGGACTCAAAGAAAGATTCGTTGCTCAAACGCCAGGCTACGGACAAGGAAGGGAAATTCCCCCATTTGTGCTCATCGCTAAATCTTGAAGATCCATCTCTTCTTAGCACCGCATTCAATAAATAGCGATCATCAAAATTATATTCTAATCTTCCTAAATATGAAAGTAAGCTTGCTTCATTTCTAAAACCACCAACCTGAGGCTGATCTCCTAGATCAAGTACATCAAAATATCCCCCCGCTGAATTCACCAGCAAATTCCTTTTTGAGCCATTGATTTGTTCATAGATATCCTTTTGATAGGTATTCCCTACTAATAGAGAAACATTATGCTTTCCAAACTCCTCTTGAAAGGTCAAGGTATTTTCTATAAGTTGGGTTTGAAATTGTGCTCTATTCTGTTCGGTTCTTGTTTCCTCTACCGGTTGGTTTAAAGTCCAGCTTCCTGCTTTTCTCAAATAGAAATAATTATCAAAACTGGTTTCGTATCCTACATTCAATCTGTATTTTAAGAAGGACCACGGTTCTAGTTCCGCCCAAACGTTTCCACGGATACGGAAATTCTCATTCTGTTGGTCAATAAGATTGGCAATGGCGACAGGGTTAGCGGCAAATGTGTTAGCCACTCCTGATTTTCCATACCCATAACCTCCTGGATTATTTTCATCATATACTGGGATGGTGGGGAATAAACGAATCACATCGATCATAGGATTACCCCGCATGGCCTCTGGGGCACCAATGTCATTAGACTTGGAGTTGCTCAGTGCCAGATTTTCTCCTAGACTGAAAATTCCCTTTTCCCCTTGCGAATTCACCCTGAAGGATACCCTGTCAAACTCTGTTGAAATCACGGTTCCTTTATTTCCGAAGTAATTTCCGGATACGAAATAAGAAGAGTTATTTCCTCCTCCGGAGAAACTAACATTCTGATCCTGTATAAAGCCGGTTCTGAAAACCTCTTCCTGCCAATCTGTATTTACAGTGAGATCCAAATCCTGTCTTGGAATTCCTGCATTATCATAGGCCATATTATTTAGCCTTACGAATTCTTCCTGACCAGCAAGATCATAACGGGGCATCTCCGTAAAACTAACCTTGGAGGACACATTGACCTCCATAGGTCCGTCCTTTCCATTCTTTGTAGTGATGATGATCACCCCATTGGCGGCTCGAGATCCGTAGATGGCAGCAGCAGCCGCATCCTTTAATATTTGGATGGATTCGATATCATTGGGGTTAAAGTCCCTGTTTGCAGAAGTCACTAACCCATCAATGACATATAATGGGTTGGCATTCTGAAGGTTCTTAAGTCCCCGAATTTCTATTTTGGCTTCCTGTCCGGGCTGTCCGCCACCTCTTACCGTAACTCCTGAGGCTAGTCCCTGAAGACTTTCCGCCACGGTAGTACTCTGTCTTTTAGAGATTTGTTCGGCAGCTACTACAGAAATGGCACTGGTAAGATCTTCCTTCTGCTGGGTTCCGTAACCTACCACAACCACTTCATTGAGTAGAGAAACATCCTCTACCAAGGTGATGTCAATGGTAGACTGACCTGCTACTTCGACCTCCTGAGTCTTAAAACCTACATAGGAGAATTCTAAAACAGCGTCGGGTGATACCACCTCAATTTCATAGGTCCCATCGAAATTGGTCACCACTCCAATATTTGTTCCTTTGACCTGAACCGTAACACCAGGCAAGGGTAGTCCATCACTTTCGGAAATAACCTTTCCCCGAACTATGGACTGTGACTCTAATTGTTCTTCGTTGCTAAGCGAAAAACCGTCTCGGGCAAACAAGGTGTTGCCAGAGAGAATAAGACAGAGAAAAAGTAAAGGAATTCTCTGCAGAAATACCGTAATTTTTGGTGGCATAATTAGCTTGGATTTAATTGAACAATAACATTAAGGTCAGAACTACATCGTTTTCGAAAAAAGTCCAAAAAATAAATCGAAATAATTTTGATCATTAATATTTATTTAAGAGAAAAGTAAATCTAAAATAAAATTTAAAAAAAAGAAAGAATAAATGTAAAAATTACTTTTATTGAATATAATTTTCAATGGGCTTATTTTCAAGAATTTACATACATGAACGTAAAAAAGAGCTGCTTTCCCGGTGTCGGGAGCCCCTAAATAGTGTTAAACTGCCGTCAACCCGACGTTAATAAATTCTACAGAACTTATTAATAATGTAAAATTTACAATTATGAAGTTTACGCAAAAAAATGTTTAATTTGTCTTATCCGAGGTGGAAAATAGGAAGTCATTTAAAAAAACAATAATTCTTTCAAAATTTAAGATAGCTCGAAGTTATATCCCGATTGAAGTAGTTGCTGGTAAGTATGATCGTCGAATTTATAAAGATAGGCCCCTCGCTTAGAACTCGTCTTATCTTTCTCTTCCAATTTTACCAAAACTTTTAAGGAAAGAACCTTTTTGCGGAAATTCCTGGAATCTAATTCCTTTTGGTAAATGGCCTCATATAGTTGCTGAAGTTGAGGGATGGTAAATTTCTCGGGAAGCAGCTCAAAACCAATAGGTTTATATTTGGCTTTTCGTTTTATACGTTCCAGAGCATCCTTTACCATCTGGTTGTGGTCCAGGACAAGATCAGGCAACTCCTCAAGATCATACCAATGTGCCCCGTGTTTTGCCACGAGCTCCTTGTCATATTCACTTATTCTGATCAAGGCGTATTGTCCTATGGATACTACCCGGAATCCAGGATCCCGTTCCGCAGCGCCGTAACTTTTCAGCTCCTCCATAAATACATTGTCAAGCCCGGTAATTTCGTGGAGCACCCTTTTGGCTGCGTGACTGACGTCTTCGTTCAATTTCACGAAACTCCCGATCAAGGACCATTCCCCCAGATAGGGTTTAATTCTGCGTTTGAAGATCAGGAGTTTCAACTTTCCGGAATCAAAACCAAAGATGATACAATCTGTAGCTACATACATCCTGTCCTTCTGAATATAAAAGTCCTTCGTAAAATTTGTCATCTGTGGTTTTGAATTTCGATCAAATATATAAAAACAGCTTATTTTTAAGAATTTAAAATTAAGGTATAATTTACGTTTATTATCTTTACCAGAATAAAACCTGAATTTTGAAGAAAGAAAACAGCCACTATCCTCCTCAATTCATTGAAAATTTTTCCAGCGAAATCCAAGTTGCTTCTCCTGGCAGAATCAACCTTATTGGAGAGCATACTGATTACAATCAAGGATTTGTACTCCCTACTGCTATTGACCGGAAGATCTATTTCGAACTTAGAAAAAATCAAACTCTGAATACCTGCAGGGTGTATAGCAGGACCTTCCAGAAGCATGTGGAATTTAGTCTTTCCAATCTTGCGCCTGGCAAATCTTCCTGGAGTAATTATATTTTAGGAGTAATAGATGAGATTCAGAAGCGAGGTAAAAAACTTGAAGGTTTTGATTGCATTATCAATAGCGAATTACCTATAGGGGCAGGCATTAGCTCTTCTGCAGCTTTAGAATGTGGTTTGGCAGCCGGACTCAATGCCTTATTCGAACTCGGGTTGCAGGATATGGACCTTGTGAAACTCTCCCAGGATGCAGAAAATAATTTTGTAGGCTCCAACTGTGGAATCATGGATCAGTATGCCTCGGTGATGAGCAGGAAAGACCACCTCATTCTTTTGGATTGTCAAAATCTCCATGCAGAATTTATACCCGCAGATTTCAAGAATTGCAAGATATTATTGCTTAATACGAATGTGGCTCATAACCTGGCCGATGGCGAATACAACACCAGACGTCAGGAATGTGAAGAAGCTGTTCGTATCATTCAGCTGACTTATCCACAAGTGATATCCTTGCGGGATGTAAACCTATCCATGCTCGAAGAATTTAAAGAGGAGTTATCTCCAAAGATCTATCAACGGAGCCGTTACGTATTGGAGGAAAATGAGAGGGTCCTCAAAGCTACCCAGGCCATTAAAAGAGGTGATCTGAACGAATTTGGCAAGCTGATGTACCAGTCTCACGAAGGTTTGCAAAATCACTACGAGGTGAGCTGCAGGGAATTGGACTACCTGGTAGACCATTCTCGTTCCAAAGATTTCATTTATGGTTCCAGGATGATGGGAGGCGGTTTTGGAGGCTGCACGATCAATATTATCGAAGTGGATAGGATTGATGCTTACGTGAAAGAGGTTTCGACTTCCTACAAGGAAATGTTCCACATCGATCTGGATGCCATAATCGTAGTACCCAGTGAGGGTACAGTAGTTTCAAATGAGAGAGGAAGTCAATAAAAGCAACTTAAAAAAATTCTCTAATTAAAAGATAAGCAAAGATGGAACAAGAATTTAATAATCTACCCCACCGAAGATATAATATACTAACCGGGGAATGGATTCTTGTTTCCCCGCACCGAACTAAAAGACCCTGGCAAGGCAAGACAGAAAAGCCTGTAGTGGAAAAAAATAAATCCTACGATCCCTCCTGCTACCTCTGTCCTGGTAATACCCGATCTAATGGAACCATAAATCCTCCATACACCGAACCTTATAGTTTTGTCAACGATTTTTCGGCTCTGCTACGCGATAGCCCAACCCTTCAAAAAATCAATGGGCTCCTCATCGCTGAAACTGAAAAAGGTGTGTGTAAGGTCGTGTGCTTCTCTCCTGACCATTCGAAGACCCTTCCACTTATGGATGTTGAAGCCATAACCAAAGTAATTCAAACGTGGAAAAAGGAATATCTGGAACTCGGAAAAAAGGGAGATATCAATTACGTGCAGATCTTTGAGAACAAAGGAGATGTTATGGGATGTAGCAACCCTCATCCACACGGTCAGATCTGGTCCCAGTTTTCGATTCCAACAGAAATACTAAAGAAGACCAGACACCAAAAAGATTATTGGGACAATAACAAATCAGGCTTGCTAACACAATACATCCAGCAAGAGCTGGAACTTCAAGAGAGATTACTTTTGCAAAACGAGCATTTTGTGTCTCTGGTTCCCTATTGGGCAGTATGGCCTTATGAGGTGATGATCGTTCCAAAAAAACAGCTTCAACATATCGGACAGCTCAGTGAAGAGGAAGAACGTGCTTTTGCAGAGATCATTAAAAAGCAAACCATTATGTATGATAACCTTTTCAATATCTCCTTTCCATATTCTTCGGGAATTCATCAAGCGCCCACCGACGGCAATGAATATCCCGAATGGCATTTTCACATGTCCTTCTACCCACCCTTATTACGCTCGGCTTCTGTGAAAAAATTCATGGTGGGTTATGAGATGTTTGCCGGACCACAACGGGATATCACTGCAGAACAAGCAGCTCAGACCCTTCGAGCCCTTCCAACCATTCATTATTCAGAAGTTAGCTAGTTAGCTCTAGATGAATGACTCTTGATTTCTAAGCTTGTCTAACGGCCTGTTCTATCCTATTGTTTATTTTAATTACACTTTCCCAAGTTACCCAGAAAAAATAGATTCATAGATCTGGACAGTATTAAAACAATTGTTTTATCGATCTTTTTGAGAGATCAGATTACCAAAATAAGGCATAAAGCATAGCCACGATCAATACTATGGCCACGCTTCCAATGTTAAAAGCTGCCGATGTCTTAAACAGGTCTTTAGTGATCACAATGGATTTTTCCTGGTTAGCTCCTTTACCTTCGATATAACTGATGACCACCATGATGAGCATGGTCAATAACCAGGTAAGCATCATTTGGTGCATGAAAGGCAACTCTACGAATAATGGACTGTCTATCCATCCCTGAGGTCCTACCTTGAAATATAAGGCTATAACAATGGAAGCTAGGACCCCCCAAATAGCGGAGGAATTGGTCGTTTTTCTCCAGAATAAACCTAAGATAAAAACTGCAAGGATACCAGGACTAACGATACCGGTATATTCCTGAATGTATTGAAAGACCTGCCCCAGATTTCTCAATTGCGGAGCCAGGATCATAGCAATGACCAACGCTGCAGCTGCAGATAATCGTCCCACTTTTACCAAGCCTTTTTCAGAATTTCCTTTTTGCAGGTAAGGCTTATAAATATCCATAGTAAATATAGTGGCCGTAGAATTCAGCATGGAGGCAATGGAGGAAACAATGGCTGCAGCCAGTGCAGCTAATATCAATCCCTTTACTCCCGTGGGGATGAACTCTTTGATCAACCAGGGGAAGGCATTATCATTGATAACCCTTCCTCCTTCAGCCAAAAAGGAGGGATCGGTGGCGGCTTGCGTTATATTACCATCAATATCTGTATTCAATACAAAGGCAATAATTCCTGGAATAACTACGATCAAAGGAATGATCAGTTTTAAAAATCCTGCCAGAATAATACCTTTTTGAGATTCCTCTAAACTTTTAGCAGCAAGGGTTCGTTGGATGATATACTGGTTGAAACCCCAGTAATAAAGGTTTGCTACCCACATACCGCCAATAAGGACCGCAAGACCCGGAAGGTCCCACCATGCATCCCCTCCGTTGGGGGTCATTAATTCTCCTTTTTCAAGGATCATGGAAAACTTTTCCGGCACCACTTCATAGATATGAACTAATCCTGAAATGATTCCTCCATCTTCTGAGACATAGGACAAAGCAATGAAGGTAGTGATTAGTCCTCCTACTATCAATAAAACGACCTGTACCACGTCAGTCCAGGCTACCGCTGATAATCCTCCGTAAAGGGAATAGGCTGCCGCAAATAAGGCCAGTCCAATAATAGAGTACATAAAGAGGGAACCATCCCCCCCACCAATGATGGTATCCAATGCTGTGGCTCCTAAATAGAGTACCGAGGTCAGATTAACAAATATGAACAGGGCGATCCAGAAGACCGCTAGTATGGTTTTTAGGTTCTTCCCATAGCGTACTTCAATAAATTCTGGAATCGTATATAAACCCTTTTCTATGAAAACCGGCAAAAAATATTTCCCCACTATGATCAAAGTGATTGCAGCCATCCATTCATAAGAAGCAATGGCAAGCCCAATGGCAAAACCAGATCCCGACATCCCGATGAATTGTTCGGCAGAAATGTTCGCAGCGATTAGGGAGGTACCTATAGCCCACCAGGGAAGAGACTTGCTTGCAAGGAAATAATCTTCAGAAGTTTTATTCTTACCTCGTGAAACCCACAATCCTATTCCTATGATAGTCAAGGCATAAGCCAAAAAAATGAAAAAATCCCAAAATCCTAGTTCCATAATGAGAGGATGAATGTTAATTTAATTAATGCGTCCAATTTCCCATTTTATTAAAACAATAAATATGGAGTCGAACATTTAACAAAACGCGATAAATATAGGAAAAAATAAATGTAACAAATACGTTTAATTGTCTTGAATGCTATAGAGAATAAATTTCCCATTAATGAAATTGGATTGTTTTAGTTTCTCCTTGTCTTTTAGGAAAAAAAATTATTTTCTCGACGACATAATTTCATGGGTAATTTAGATGTTGTTGCAAAATAATACAATTTTGATTGTATTATGGATTGTTATAGCCAGACAGCCAGCCAGCTCTCATAAGCTTTTTTCTGTTCAGGATTTTCCTGGAGATAGATGTTATACGACCTATTTAGCTTTTCCTCAATTTCTTTATCTTTTAATGCTATTACTTCAAAACTGAGATATCCAATCAAGCTGATGATTACGATCAGAAGGCTTCCGAAGATCATACCTAAATTCTTGGGGAGTATGTAGGCATTTTTTAGTTTATGATCTATGGATTGTAACCTTTCTGCCGCCAGTGCTTCCTTTTCCTGTTGCTGCTGAAAGAAAAACTTTAACTGTTTTTCCATTACCTCTGTACTAATAGGAATGCTCCGCATGTTGAGTTCATCAGTCATTTTTTTCATCTGCAAAAGACCATTTTGGAAGTCTTGCATTTCATCAGCCATGAGCTCCATGATTTCATCCAGTTTCTTCATCTTGCTTTGTTTTTAAAATCCTACGCCTGTATCCAGTGCTCTTTTTATGGTTTGCTTCACCAAATCCTTTACCATTTTATTTATAAAGCCGGTACTAAGTTGAATTGTATTGCTGGCCATCTGCAAGGACTTTGGTGCATCTTTTAATTTTGTGAAGCTATTATTCTGGCTTATTCCCAGAATAATTTTACTTCCACTCATAGACCGGTGTATCTCGCTTCCCTTTAGGTTTATGCCTTTAAATTCGAAACGGAAACCCTGTAGCTGATTCGATTTGTTGATTGAGGGGATCACCGTCACCCGATGCTCCTGCATTCTTTTTACGTACTCATCGAGAGACTTGGGCTTGGAGAGCAAAACCTTTTCATGAATATTCTGAACTTCCTTACGATGTTGCCTTAGCTCCAGAAGCTTATCTTGTTGCACTTCCCTTACCCTTGTGAGTCCTATGTACCTGGCCACATTATCTGCAGCAATTTGACTTCTTTTTCCAATAAAGTTGTCCTTGTACGTCTCTCCTGTCATGCTGATGCGATTTACATAGATATGGATATGAGTGTGTTCCTTATCTCGATGGACAAAGGAAATTGCCTGGTGGTTTTTTAGGTTCATCTCTTTTAAGAATCGCTTGGCTATTTCTCCAAGATCTTTTCGGGTCATATTTTTTCCATCTTCTATGGTGGGACTCACTACAAAGCTCAAGGTGTTTTTGATACATCTGTTATTTTGTGACTGTATGATCTTAAATTCTTCGGCAATCTCCTGCGGTGTATCTCCTGCCAGAAATTCTTTAAAAACTACTTCGGCATCTTTCTCTTGATTCCAGCCATATGCTATAGATTCTCTTGTACGAGAAATGGAGTGTCCCTTCCCAATCATTTTCTAAAGTTTTTTAAGTGGGTTCTTATTTCTTCAGCCAAATTTTTTACAGTCGCAGCTAGCTGAGGATCTCGATTTTTAAACATGCTGCTGATTCTGGAAAAATTATTTTTGTACTGCACGAGTAATCGGTAAAATTCCAGTTGTTCCGGAGTAATTCTTTCAACAATATTTCTTTCAAAAGCGGTGGAACGGAGATATTCTGAAAGAGAAATTCCTGCCCTGGCCGCTCTTTTTTTGAGCAGCTTCTTCTCATAAATCGAGCAGCGAATTTGAATGAATTCTCGTTTCATTTTTTTATAGTCTTTGCAACCTCCGGGCGCAAAGCAAGATGTCATGACAATGACACATCTTGCTTTGCTACTCAAAAAATTAGAAGTAAGTAATTAATCTGCTTTTGCTTTTAATGGTTTATACTTCTTGTCATGGGCGCCATGAACAAGTTTTTCATTCAAGTCTTTATGGCCTTTAAATAATTGGCTTCCATCTTTAGAATGAGGTATGATTCTTAGAACATTTTTGGTTGCTCTGATTCCGGCGGAGTCGCGGTCCAGGTATAAAGTCACAGTTGAGTAGAGGGTGAGAATGTCGAGGACCTCAGGTAAAAAAGACAGAGAATTCAGAATCAATAAATCAGCATTTTCAACTTCTTCGGGATTGATAATTGCTAACGACAGAAGATCAAACATTCCTTCAAGTACGATCATATGTTCATTTCCCCGATTGAGATATGAATAACTTTTAGGAGGTGTGGAGGTTTTGAAGTAAAGATTCCGCAGCTCCCAGCCTCCTAAATGGTTCTGCAGGCCCAGGGCAAAGAATCTTTTACCATTCGATATATACCAGATTTCCTTGCAGTAAATTTTTGCTACTTCAACCGGGATATTGCGAGTTTGAAGATATCTCTTGAGCATTTTATGTTCTATTGGTAAAATCTTCCAGATTTTATTTGCAGGTTCTATTTCCTTACTCCTGATTTGGCTATTCAAAGAAGAATTAGAAACAGGTATTCCTTCTGACAAATAAGCTAGTGCTTCTGCTACGGAACAATTCAAGATGAGGCATACCAGGTCGATCACGTTTCCTCCTTTCCCAATACCGAAGTCGTACCACCTGTTTAGTCTAAAGGAAATTTTGAAAGAGGCTTCTGTTTCTGATCGCAGGGGACTCAGGAACCAGGCTTCTTTTTGTGATTTTCGAGTGGGAATGTGGCCCATCTTTATCAGTGTTTCGAAGATGCTAATGCTTCGTGCTTCCTCACAGGTCATTTTTTTTGTTTTCATCAGCATATAATTTACGTCAGATTGTAGCACTTTATAGAAAGAACCTTATTGAGTCCTTTTTTGTCATCATTTTATTTTTGATGACAGTTTGATGACAAAATGATGACAGCCGGAACCCTTGCTATTACTGGCCTTATCTTACTTTGTCATCAATTCATCAAAAAAATAGATAGTTTCAAAGTTTTTCTTTCAAAAGCAGTCTTCATTTTGATGAAACGATGACAGCAGCTGAAACCTCCCGAAAACACTGGAGTTTCCCTGTCATCGTTTTATCATCATTTCATCATTTTTTCCTTAGAAACAGGAATTCAGGTATTTCTGAGATCCTCAAAATTCCCCAGCAGGAAATTTTTATTTATAGTGAAATAGCGTCCTTTAGCTTCTCTGAAGGTAGTGGTGCCATCTCCCCAGAGCAGGAACTTCTGATAGCGGTTCGAGTTGCTTTGGTTCACCAGTTTCCACTCCTTCTTCAGGATATTGCGGATTTGGGTAAGATCGAAGCGGAGCCTTGATTTACTTATGGCGTTATAAGCATCCATAGGACATAGGTTAAGAGTTTCCAGATCATGGTCTTCCATGATCATAAGAAGAATACCGGCCAATTCTCTTTCTACCCGGTTCCGGTTATTCTGCACCAGTCTTTTCAAGGCAGGAGTTTCTATTTGATCAGCTGTAAACCACATCCTTGTTTGGTGTTTGGAATAAAACTTTCTGTTTTTCAAGTAGAACAGAAAAGCTGGAATTTCTTTGGCCAGGGCTTCCAAAAAACCTGTTTGCTCTTTTTTTATCACCGGCACCTGCAGAACCCAGAAACGAGTTTCGTGGTGATCTATCTTGATAAAGTTTTCTTCATTGTTACTACAGAGGATAAATTTGCCGAAGAATTCCACTTCCCGCTTATCTTTTCCTTTTGCCTCAAGTTTATTGATGTTGGTAGTACTGAGATATTTGATCCTTTCTGTGAGTTCCTCTTTGTTGAACAGTACTTCATCGATACAAATTAGGAGCTTGTTTGCCCAATCTGAGTTAAACTGGCTGGTGAAACTGTCGTTAGTAAGATAGGTGAGGTTGTTTTCAAAGATGAGTTTAAGCCATTTTAAAAAAGTACTCTTACCAGTGGAGCGTTCCCGGGACACCAGACAGAGAATAGGGAGGATTTGGATGGGCCTGGTAAATAATAGCTGCAGGTAATCCAGGCCAAGTTCATAATGGGTTCCAAAGATGTGCTTAACAAATTTGAAAGACACCCCACAATCTCCCTCTTTTAGGGTGTGACTTAGCGGCGCATAAGTATTGTAAAAATCATGTAAGGAGGATTTAAAATTGAGGTGATCCGGGATACAGGTGAAGCCATCATATTTCGGAATGGCTGCAAGAAAAGTTTTTCCATGGTCCTGCCGGATCGTTTCAATATTCCATGGCACCAGGGCTTCATTTTCCACGCCGGAGATACTTGGAGCATTTACCAGTTTGTAGTATTGGGTTCCGACCCTGATGTATGATTTTCTTTTCTCTGCCATCTCAATTGTTTGACTTTTTTTGTAGTGACAATTGTTTACTTAAATATAATGACAACCCCTTGTTTTTGCGTTATTAACACAAAAAATAAGATTTGGATACGAATCATTTAAAATGGTATTATCTAAAAATAATCCCATTTAAAAATTAGCCAGATGAGGGCAGATAAAGCTTCCGGAAAAAAGGGCTGAATTGTTATTATTTGAGATTTCAGGAAGAAAAAAGCAGGAAGAGCAAAAATTGCCATAAAATTAAGTTCTTGAATTTCATCTTTTTCATGATTTACTTTTTGTATCTCGAGCGTTTTCCATTTTTCCAAAAACGAATTTCTGCATCTGAACAAGTTCAACTTTTCTTTTCATTTACTTCCCGTAGAGTATCCTATGGTTTACACAAGCATTCAGGGATAAATTTTTTCTATTGATTTACTTTTTATATCCTGAACGTTTTTCTTTTTTGATTTTTGTGTCGTTTCATTTTTGAGTAGTGGATTCGATTTCATGATTTCTATTTTTTGATTTACTTCCCATAGAGCCTTCACTGTTATCTTTTTTGATGCTGAACTCCTTTACAATATCCAGGCTTGGTAAAAGACGTATAAAAAGAGTGTAGCGAAGCGGAACTCGGCTTTATGCCGTCTCCAAGAATGGATATTGTTGTTTTGCTTCCTAAAAAAGAAACAGTGAGGCGGGAGGTAGTTATCAAAATGGTTGATGAGAAGAATCCAACTACCCCGAAACGACACAAAGCATTTAGGAAATCCGCTGAGGCCTTACATTGGTTTCCTTTACGACAATAGTGTATCCTGCCCCTAAATGTGACTTTATACCATTGGGCCTGATCATAATCCTAAAAATCTAGATACTTACTCTATGATGCGTATTTCATCGTATTTACATAAGGGCTCTGACGTTCTATTACTGCAAAAGCTCTGGCAAGCAATTTATTTCTTATAATGTTCAAGGTGCTCATTTTATTCTTGCCTTTTTCCAATCTTCTTTGATAGAAAGTCTTCATCTCCGGACTACATTGAATGGCCGATGTCGCACACAGATGTAGTAAAGCTTTGCCTTCAAGGTTGGCCAAACGGCTTACTTTGGTCTTTCCTCTGATGCTTGTTCCCGAACTATGTGGAAAGGGAGCGATCCCTATATAGGAAGCAAATTTCCTCCATGTTTTAAAAGAAGTAAAGCCCATGGTGTATACTATTAAGAATCGGGCGGTAACTTTTCCTATGCCTTTATACTTATTAGAAGCTTCTGCATTTCTTTAAGTTCCGGATCTTCTCGAATGATCCTGTCCATTTCTTTCTCTATGGCACTGATTTTTTGTGCAAGGACTTTCATGATCTCCTGCTGTGCTTGAAAGATAAATTCTTCATCTTCAAAAACTTCCTTCTGCTCTCTTAGAGCTCCCATATAGCTTGCGTGCTGAACTACCAGTTTTTTGCGAAGAGACATTAGACGTTTAAGCTTTGACAATGCCTTTTTTGGTTTCTGGTAGGGTTTGACCTCTTCGCGTATTCTATAACCGTATAAAGCTATTCTTGTGGCGTCTGCCTTATCATCCTTGCCCTTTGTGATTCCCATGGAACGTTTAATTTCCAAACCAGAAGCCACGTGAATACGATAGCCCTTTTCATCCAATCTCTGGGTCAATCGATAAGAATAGAGTCCAGTATGTTCGAAGACAAACAAAATATTTTCTTTAGCAACTCCGGAATTTTCAATTGCCCATGCAGATAATTGATCAATTCCTTCGAGATCATTTTTAAATTTTTCCTGCATTCCACAACCGTGGATGCAGCAATCCAATGTTAACTTACTTACATCAATACCGATAACTTCCATTTTTTTTCATAAATACTTTAGGTTAATAAATAGGTTGCTTAAACTAAGACCTTTAAGAGCCATGGCTAAAATCCTATATGGTTCTGACAACCGTTTATAAAGAACGGGGACTAATACTCTACATAGGCCGTCAGCCTTGCCGTCGCCGAAGTTCACCCCGCTCTTTTTTCACTTGATTTAAAGTTATTGACAATTTCATGAGTTATTAGTCTCCCCCAGACCCCCTCTTTTCAACATCACTATCATATAGAAATAATTTATAGAACAAATCTAAAGGCCGTCGCTGTTACCATTTTCCGTTGCCCCTTTAGGGAATTTAGAATTAGGATAGGCCGTACTGATACTTTAATGGAAAGAGCTGGAATTTCATTCAGCCCGGCTAACTTCTAAATTCCATTATTTTGCATTAGTAAAAAGGGTAACAGCGATGGGAGGAGGTGAAAAATGAGGTGAAGAGGAATCTACCATTTACTGATATTAATTGAAATTCAATGAAGCGAACTCGTGGTAGCAGTGGCGACCGGAATGGAACGACTGGATTTTTCCAGGAGTAAAATGAAGAGAGTTCTGCTGCCATGTGTTCAAGATTTTTTCCGAAGCTCTTTTCCCGCAGCACAGCGGAGGGGAATGTGCTGAGGAACATGGAAAGCATTTTTAAATTTAGAAAAGGGCGCTGCTGTGGCTATCTTCAATGACAGGTATAAAATATTGTTTATTTTAGCCGGCTAACTAAAAATATTATTATGAAAAGACTTATTGAAAATATCCAGACAACCTATGAAAATTTTCAGAAAGAAGCTACTGCACAACTAGAAGATGGGAATAAAAGTGCAGGAACCAGGGCAAGAAAATCTTCCTTGGAATTAGAAAAACTGTTGAAAGAGTTCCGCAAAGTTTCCGTAGCAGAATCAAAAAAATAGAAGTTTCTATAATAATGAGAATGCCCCCTACTTCAGTTTCTGGGGGGCAATCTCTTAATTCTTTTCCTTGGAAATTCTTTCAGCAGCTAATTGTCTTTTTTGCTCTAGGATTTTCATATTTCTGAGCCGAATTGTTGGATTTCTTTTTCTTTTTATTCCACCACACCAGAAATCCTGTAACAGGCAAACTGGCACTCACTAGACTTATTAAAAATGCAAGGATTTTTCCCGGTAATCCCCAAACCGCACCCACATGGATGTCATAGTTGAGCAAACTTAATTGATCGGCAAATGAAGCATCCACGTACACATCATCGTCAGTTCTGTATCTTTCAAGAGTGTATTGGTCAAAGAAATATTCATTCCGGTCATACCAGGTACCAAAATCCTGGTATGCGATGATCTCAATGGCATCGTCAGGATCCTTAAGGACTGGTGTCATATAAAAACCCTGTGCATCGGGCTCCTGTTCTATAACTTTATAAAAAGCGCGATCAAGTACCGGAAGATTCATGTTATCACTTAATGCAGCTCCGGAAATATCTGAATGCGGATGTTCATGTGCAGCCTTTGTTTCCCCGGCAGAAGTGATATAATAAAGGGAATTTCCAAACCATTGAAAACTCCAAACCAAACCTGTCACTGCAATGATGAAGGCAAAAACAAGAGAGTAAAATCCAAGCACATTGTGCAGATCATAATTCACTCTTTTAAATTTCCCATTCCATTTGATACTGAAACTTTTTTTATAGGCCGATTTATTCCACTTTTTTGGCCACCACATGATAAGACCCGAAATCAACATGAACAGGAAAATCAAGGTTGCAATTCCCACTATGGGTCTTCCAATGTTGTGGGGTAGCCAGAGAGCTCTGTGGCCGTCCAGTATAAAATGAAAAAAGTCGAATTCTCCTGAGCCTTCAGTTTGCATTTTCCTGATGAATTCTCCCGTATAAGGATTCATAAAGACTACTGAAAAAGCCTCTTTTCCGTTATCAAATGTATGATAACCCACGGCTGCTGCACCTTCCCTATTGCTGTAGGTGAGTCCTGTAGGTTCTTTATCGGGCATATAAACCCCGGCAGTGTCCAGAAGTACACTTGGCGGCACAAAGGCTGCATCCTGTGCTTCCACAAACCGCCAGGGCTCAATAACATCTTTTATTTCCTGCTGAAAAGCATAAAAACACCCAGTGATACTGACTATGAAGACCACGATTCCGGAAAACAGCCCCAGCCACAAATGCAACCAGTCATTGACCTTTCTAAAAGGGCTTTTCTTGTTCTTCTTTTTTGGCTTCATAATTCAGGAAATACAAGATAAGGTGTTATAGTTTAAAAAATCCGGCAACGAAATTGGCCTCTACATCTGCTCCTTTTGTTGCAGTATAGTTTGTGGTGTCTATACGGTACACCGAAACTCCCTGCTCCCCGGGAATTGTTAAGTAAACGTAATTGCCATCCTGAAGTGCGGCAAGTCTTCTTCCGGCTCCATTATGCTGCGGAATTCCGGTAATGAAATTCACTGTCTTGTTATTAAGATCTATAATAGCCGACTGAAGAGGACTATCTGACCACATGGCCTGTGCATCCCGTGCAGCCATATTGATTTCAGCAAAAGCTTTTCCATTTCCTAAATAAATCAGGTGCACCGGATTTCCTCCTGCTACTTCCTGCAAATCAAAGAAATAATCGGCGTCAAAAGTGGTTTCTCCGCTGTTGATCTTCAGGATTCCGCTGTCATTGGTAAACTGGCTAAAGCCATTGGCAGGATTAGAATGGGAAACGGCAAAAATATTTCCGTCCTCATCTTCTATTAGGCCCGATTTTACGTTAAAACCTCCAATTGGCCCCACCCGTTCATCGGTAATCACCTTTTGAAATTCAAATTCAGGATAGGAATAAACTGCTACCTGGGCAACATCGGTATAATCTGTAGCGTATGTATTGGGATCACTAATGTAATAGCTGAGAAATACATTTCCGTCTTCTATTCTCATTCCGGAATAAGCCGGCACATCATTAGCTGTTAGGTTTGAAATTGGGCTTTGAAAAGTTTCTGTAACACTTATGTTCTCATTTAAAGTATGAAAAGTAACCATGTCTGAATTTGCAGATAGAGTAACAGCGACCAAAGTATTATCATCTGCCTTCACAATATCGGAAACACTGTTGGTAAAGGAGGCATCTCCCGTCTGCACCAATTCCCCTTCTGTATCCTTTGTAATTCCCACTACATTGACATCGTCAAGCCCGCCAATACTGTAGATGGTATTGTCAATTTGTTTAAAATCGAAATATCCCGGCTGTTCGATCCCCTTTCCTTCTGCGGAAAGAGTACCGCTCATCACATCCTCAAAAGGCACTGTATAGTAGGTGAAATTCCCTTCACTTCCCTGTATTGCAAGTGAAAGCACAAATGGTTCATCTGTGGGTTGAGGATTTGGATTTACCTCATCATCATCGCTGCTACAGGATGAAAAAACGAGTCCGGTAAAAAGACCGAGCATAGGGATAGCAATTCTTTTAATTGATAACATGTGTATTTATTTATAGTTCAACATTGGTTCTCTTAGTATAAAGCGTAACGCAGTTTCAGGAAGATAGCCCTTCCCGGTTTTTGCAGAAAATATTTATCATACAGCCTTTGGTCTGTGAAATTCCTCACTTCCAGGGAAGCATTATATTTCCCGTTTTTAAAGGAATAGGAAACCTCGAGGTCGTGAGAATTCTGTGCAGGAATGACCTTTTTGGAATCTGTAGAGCCCAACTCTGCCCAGCTAAGAAAGTATTCCTCCACATAATTATAGCGGTACAGAATATTCAGATCTTCTTCTGAAAAAATATTTCTGAAGTTAAATCCGGCAGTCGCATTTCCGAAGAGATATGGAGTGTTGGGCAATCTGAAACCTTTCTGAAAATTCTTTTGATACCCGGTATTCGTATATGATTCGTTATAGACAAAATCTGCCTGATCTGTAATGTCCTGGAAAGTGATATTTCCGCCAAGATGAAAAAAGTCACTCCATTCATAAGCAAGATTTCCTTCCACTCCCAGTGTGCGGGTTTTGCTAAGGTTATCATATCGTGTTTGCGGACTTGCCACGGTGACCACCTGGTAAATAAGATCTTTTGAGTTCCTGTAGATGAAACTGCTGCCCATGGAAAGAAAATGTTCATCTCCCAAAGCAGTGTTGTATGAAGCCCCGACATTCAGGTTGTCACTTTGCTCCGGACCGAGATCGGGATTTAGAGTAAAGAACAAGCCGTCGCCAAACATCTCATCGGCTGTGGGCATACGATAGGTATGTTCATAGGACACCTTGAGCTGAAGCTGTGGCAGTAAAAAATATGCCGTAGCAACACCATACCCAAAGCTGTTTTGGGACGCGCTAAAATCGTCTGTACGTTGAGTGGGAAGTCCAAAGTCATACTGCTTGCTCCCTTCCGCAGTTATATGATAATATTTTCCGAAGAGCGTGGAGCTCCAGCGATCATCGGGATCAAATTTGTACGCCAAACCTGCTACCTGCTTAAAAAGGGATTTCGGAAACATATTTTCAACGCGATCCGGATTTTCGGCATCAAATATTTCCCTTGAAAAACTGGATAAGGAATAATTTAGGTTCAGCGAATGTTGTGGAGTAATTTCATAGCCTGCATTAATGCGGGTGCTAAAATCCTCATCTGTAAGGGTGGTGAATGTCCGCCGCAACTCCCCATCAGTAGAGCCTTCAGTATAAGTTGGTTCTCCCAGCCAGTTGTATTTAACCCCGCTAAGGGTGTCAATAATTTCAGATTTCGTGGCATTAAAGGCGCTGTAAAAACTAAGATCAAAACCATCGATAAAAAGGTTTTTCTTGCTGTACTTAAAAGTGGGAATAACAGATTTACTGTTGCGCATAATTCCGCCATAAACGCTATTCATGGTGGCGCCGTGCTGAACTTCCTTTTCACTTGTGCCCGCAAGAATTCCAAACAATAACTGGTCCGCATAAGTTTTATCCACAACCCCAACTTCGGCTTTAGCACTGGCCGATTGATAGGCATCATGAAACCTTTCCACCTCCCGGTAGTCTATGATGTTATTGCCTTCTCTAATGGGCACATAAACCTCATAATTATTATCGGAGTAGTTGTAGTTGATATTTCCACGGAAGTTAAATCCGTTTCCGGGATTTGTGTAGGCGCCATTGACCGAAGCGCGGTGAGTGTTGAAGGAGCCTATAGAATAGGATGCATCTAAAAACCGGGCTCCCTGATTTGTAATGATATTGACCGCACCGCCTAGAGCATCTGTTCCAAGCCAAACCGGAACCACCCCTTTATAGACTTCGATCCTGTCTATGGAATTCACCGGAATATCGCCTAGACTCAGGGAGCTGCCAAAATGGTCCATGGGAATCCCATCCATAAAGAATTTCACCTGATCCCCTGAAAAACCGTTCAAAGTAAAATTAGTGTCCGATCCTAAGCCACCATCTTCAAGAATTCTCACCCCCGGCACCCGATTTAGCACCTGCTGCACATCTGAGGTGCTGTTATAAAGATCTTTGGTGGAAATGGCGCTTACCGTAAAGGCCTGTTCCCGCACCCGGGAAGCAAGGGATTTTCCAAGCACAGTAACATTGTTAATTTCCTCTGCCTTTGTCTCCAACTTCAGGTCAAGATCTAATTCCTGAGCGGGTGCAAGAGTTATACTTTTTTCTACCGAAAAATATCCGAGGTGACTCACTTCAACAACATAAGTTCCGGGGCTGATATCCGCGATTACAAATTTTCCATCTACATCGGTCATTGCTCCTTTTGAAGTATTTTGAAGAAGCACGGTTACCCCCGGGAGCGGCTCTCCTTCTTCGGTAAGAACAGATCCTCTTAAAAGGGCTTTTTCAGACTTTTGCCCCCAGCAAAATGATGAGGTTAAGATCAGTAGGCTAAGAAGGAGTATTCGCAAAGGCTGCATAAAAGAGGTAACTGTTTATTTAGATTAACTAAAAATAAGGGCAAATATAAAAGGAATTTCCAATGCTGGCAGCAGTTATTTAGATTAATTTTTTAGGGATGGCTTTTAACTTCGGAAATCATCCTAAACCATTTTGGAATTTTTCAGAATTTATTATTAGTAACCTCGTGTAGCAGTGGTGACCGGAATGGAACGACTGGATTTTTCAGGAGTGAAATGAAGAAAGTCTGCTGCCATGTGTTCAAAATCTTTTCCGAAGCCCTTTCCCGCAGCACAGTGGAGGAAAAAATGCTTAGGACTTACTTTCTTTAAATTTTGCCAGTGAAAGAAGTCTCAAGTTATAATATTTCTTTTTCATTTTTGTTCAATTCCAGATAAAACAGTAATTCTTTTATTTTGTTTGGCTTCTTTTCTTGGAAATACTGTCCTCCAATAATGCCATATCTCTTTCAACTTTCTCATCCAGAACTTTAGCATAAATCTGCGTCGTCTTTAAGGATCTATGCCCCAACATTTTTCCTACACTTTCAATAGGAACTCCTTTGGATAGCGTTATAGTAGTTGCAAAAGTATGACGAGCTAAATGGGTGGTCAAATTCTTTTTTATTCCGCAGAGGTCAGCTATCTCCTTTAAATAGGCATTTGATTTTTGATTTGTGAACACCGGCAGGACGCCCTTTCCCGCTTGAACATGGGGATGCTCCGCATATTTTTCTAGAATGGCTTTAGGAATATCTAGTAATGGAATACTACTTAAAGATTTGGTTTTTTGACGTTTGGTTTTAATCCATTTTTTGCCGCTCATGTTAATCACTATATCATCCGAAGAAAGCTTTTTTACATCGGCAAAGGCCAAGCCGGTATAACAGCAAAAAAGAAATATATCCCTCACCAATTCTAAACGAGTAATATCAAATTCCTTATTAGCCATTTCCTGGAGTTCCGAATCAGTTAGATATTCCCGATCGGAGGTTTTCCAGCTGCCCTTCCAGTGAAAGAATGGATCTTTATCAATCCATTGATTTGCATAGGCAATGCGAATGATCTTCTTGAAGTTTACAATATATTTTTGAGCAGTATTGTGGACACAATCCTTTTCTGATCTTAGATAATGATCAAATCCCGTTATAAACTTATGATCGACATCTTCCACAGGAATATCTTTTTTCTTATATCTGAATGATAAGTAATCCTCTATATGTTTTTTACAGGCATTGTAGCGCTGCAGGGTCCCCTTTGTAAATCCTTTTCCAATTAATTTTTCCATCTGATCATTATGATCCTGAAAAATCTCCAGCAGCATATACTGCTTTTCCTTTTTGCCGGAATAAATATCTTTTATAATTGCTGCGGAAATTGGCCTATTCTCCCTCAAAAGACGATCATGAATATCATATAAGGCTGCTCGGATAGATTCAATAAATCTGGAAATAGATTGTGATTCCGCAGAGTTGCCTTTTGTCTTTCCACTTTTACTGTTCCAGTTTTTTAAATGAACTTTTCGGCTCGTACTGAACTCAACCCGATGACCATCATAGGTAATCCTGGCGTACAACACGGCGTAATCACTAGTTGAAGATCTCCCTTTTTTAGGAAAAAATAGAATGCTTAGTAACTTTGACATAGGTGCGTCTTTTAAAATGCTCACCTGAAAGGTACTAAAATAGAGGTATAAAAAATGTTAAAGGAATCTCGCAAAGCCTTTGTTAACAATACTTTACAAATAATTCGGTGCGTCTTTTTTAAGAGCAAAAAGACGCACCGAATTGAGCACCAATTAATTGCATTTATTTGCCATTAAATGAAATGATTTTAAAAGAAAAAGCCTCTAAATCATTGATTTAGAGGCTTTTAGGGTGATTTTGGATTTCTCCTAGCGGTCTGGACGAGACTCGAACTCGCGACCCCCTGCGTGACAGGCAGGTATTCTAACCAACTGAACTACCAGACCAACTCTTTTAAGAACTTACAACCTTAAAACAAATAGCGTTTCTTGATTGCGAGGGCAAATATACTGCACATTTTAAATTCAGCAAACCTTTTTGAAATTATTTTGGAAGAATTTTTTCATACCTAAACAAACTTCTGTCGCTCAACCAGATAAGTGGACAGGATCTTATTAAAATTCTGATTTATGTCTGCTTCCACATATTTGATCCCATACCGGGAACAACGTAACTTCAGCTTGTCAAAATATTCCGTCACTACCTGTCGGTAGCTATCTTTCACATTTTCAGCATAAAGATCGATCTTTTCCCCGGTTTCAACATCGGTGAAACGTTGCGGGGTATCTCCAAATTCAAAATTGAATTCTCTTTTACGATCAAGTACATGGAACATGATCAATTCATGTTTGTTATACTTGAGATGCCTCAGGGACTCAAAAAGCTTATCTTCCTCCACCTCATCCTGGAACATATCTGTAAAAAGAAAGATCAGGGATCGCCGCTTCATTTTCTCGGCGATCTGGTGCAGGTAGGTGTAGGTATTTGTTTCCTTACCCGATTTTTGTTGCTTTAAAGTCTCTTCTAACACGTGAAGCAGCATACGCCGGTGCCGTTCGCTGCCTTTTTCGGGAGCATAATATTCATATTGATCACTATAGATGCTTAAACCCACCGCATCTCTTTGTTTCTTGAGGATCTGCATCAAACAGGCCGCAGCAAGTACCGAAAATCCTATTTTATTAAGGTTCCCCAGATTTTGCACTTTCTTCTGCGGAAAATGCATGGAAGCCGAATTATCAAGGATCAAATGGCACCTTAAATTGGTTTCTTCCTCGTATCTTTTTGTATAAAGCTTGTCTGTACGTGCAAATAGTTTCCAGTCTATATGGCGGGTGGTCTCCCCCGGATTATAGACCTTATGTTCAGCAAATTCAGCAGAAAAGCCATGAAACGGACTCTTATGTAAACCGGAAATAAATCCCTCTACCACCTGCCGCGACAGAAGGTCAAGGTTTAGAAATCCCGATTTGTAAATTTCCTGTTCTAATTGCATAGAAGACATTTAAGGACAAGTTACTGAATTATGAGCATTAAAAAAGTCCGGAGGATTTCTTCCAACGGACTTTTTTACTTTCTTATTTTGGAAATACTACAAAAGCTGATCTAAAGCTTCTGCATAAGTATTTTTGGGAGCTACACCTACCTGTCTTCCAACTACTTCCCCATTTTTGAAGATCAAAACTGTGGGGATATTCCTCACCCCATATTTTGCAGCGAATTCCTGGTTTGCATCAACATCCAGTTTTCCTACTACTGCTTTGCCTTCGTATTCTTTACTAATATCGTCAATGATTGGACCTACCATTCTACAAGGTCCACACCAGGCTGCCCAAAAGTCAACCATTACAGGTTTGTCACTTTTTAGCACTTGCTCTTCAAATGTTGCGTCTGTTATCTCTAAAGCCATAATTCAATTTTTTGTTCGTAAAATAAATATATGTAAAAGTAGTCAAAAATCTAACCAAAGTTGGTGCTCCACATATCAGAAATAGCTATCTGCACATTGTGGAAGGCTATACAACATTTCATAAAATTCAATTTTCAAGCACCAAATTCCAATTCTGAATTTTAAATTCTGAATTATTCTGAATCAATTTACTCCACCTTTAAAAGGCCTTTTTTAGAAGGACTTACATACCGCGGATCTCCCATAGTCTCCTGCCGCTCCATCCAGTCTATCGTGATATAAATATATCCCAGTTCCTCCATCACCTTTCCCTTACATAAATAGATCCCTTTGCTGTGCAACGGAAACCGTTCTGCAGCCCTTGGAAACTGCACCACATCAAAAATATCTCCATCCCGGTCATAGAAAGTACCAAAGCACATGTACTGCCGGTTCACTGTTGGCGTACGTTTGGCTGTGATCAAATGTCCGTAGATCCCGATCTGTTTTCCCAGGTGCTGCTGCAGGTCTTTGGCCTTGACCACCCCGGGCCGCATCAGGTTTTGGTAGCATTCCGGCCTGAGTAATTTAAAATGATCATGCAGGGAGAAGCCCAGCAGTTCCATTTGATCATAGGCATCAATAAGAAAAGAATGTGACAACTCCGGCAGGTCAAAATCCCGGTGGGGCGGTTTAAACAGCAACGCCTGTCCTGTAGCGGTCTTTCCCTTATTCAGTTTAAAATAGGCTTTCCACAGCAGGTGATGTTTATCTACCCCGGTAAACCTGAAGGCATCGATCTTCAGCAGGATACTCAGCTGTTCAATGGAAATGGGCACCCGGTCGATAAAATCATCAAAGGATCTAAAGCTTCCGAAGAAATTGCGATCCTCTAAAATGCGCTGCACCACTTTTATCTCCAGCTCCTTAATATAGCCCAGCCCCAGGTAAATGTCCTTCCCGCAGATCACCGTGTGGTGGTCGCTTTTGTTGATACAGGGCGCATGTATCCTTCCGCCGCATTTCCGGATCTCCTGAATATAGGTTTCCACATCGTAGAATCCGCCGCCGTTGTTGAGGCAGGCTACCATAAATTCCAGCGGAAAATAATATTTAAGGTAAAGACTCTGGTAGCTCTCCACCGCATAGGAAGCCGAATGTCCCTTCGGAAAGGCATAGCCCGCGAAGGACATGATCTGCGTCCACACCTCTTCAATAAGGCTTTCTGAATAGCCTTTTTCCCGGCAGTTGTTTCGGAACTTATCTTCGAGTTTCCGGAAGTCCACCTCATTTCGTTTTTTTCCGCTCATGCCGCGGCGCAGAATGTCGGCTTCCTCCAGGGAGAGTCCGGCGAAATAGTGGGCGATCTTGAGCACATCTTCCTGGTACACCATGATGCCGTAGGTTTCGTCCAGGATCTTCGCCAGCACGGGATGCGCCTGTTTTCTTCTTTCGGGATCGCGGTGACGTTTAATGTACTCCTCCTTCATGCCCCCGTTCGAAACTCCCGGCCGAATAATAGAGCTCGCCGCCACCAGTCCTAAATAATCATCGGTTTGCAGCTTTTGAAAAAGTCCGCGCATGGCAGGAGATTCCACATAGAACACGCCCATACAGTCGCCGGTACGCAGCAGGTTGTTGATATTGGGATCGTTCTTAAAGACTGAAATATTTTCCATGTCTTCAATTTCCGCTTCCGGCTGATTCTCCTTGACGATCTCAATGGCATCGGTGATCTTGGAAAGACCACGCTGCGCGAGGATATCAAATTTGAAGATGCCCACATCTTCGGCGATATTCATATCCAGCTGAATGGTCGCAAAACCTTTGGGCGGCAAAAAGGTACCGGCATATTGGTGAATGGGCTCCTGTAAAATGGCAATTCCGCCGGAATGTACGCTCAGGTAATTTGGAAAACCGGCGATGAGAGAACTGTAGCGAAAAACCAGCTTCTCCATCTCATCCAGGCTTTTGGGATCAAAATATCCCGAAGACAGTTTGTCGATCTCTGTCTTGGGCAAACCAAAAACTTTCCCCAGCTCCCGTATCACTGCCCGCCGCTTAAAAGTGATATAGGTCGCCAGCAGCGCAGTATGTTCATACCTCCTGAAAATATAATCTGTCACATCCTGCCGGTCCTTCCAGGAGAAATCAATATCAAAGTCGGGCGGCGAGTGTCGATGGGCATTGATAAAGCGTTCAAAGTACAGGTCGAGTTCAATGGGATCAACATTGGTGATCCCAATGATATAGGCCACTACTGAATTCGCTCCGCTCCCCCGCCCTATGAACGGATAGTTCTTCGATCTTGCATAGGAAATGATATCATGGTTGATCAAAAAATAACTCACAAAACCCAGGCTAATGATCGCCTGCAGCTCCTTCTCTACCCTTGCATAGGTTTCGGGTGTGGCATTGGGGTAGCGCCGCGGAAGGTGCTTATAGCACAGAGCCTTCAGGATCTCTGCGTCTTCTTCTTTGCTTTTACTGAAGATCTGCAGATTCCGGTTTTGGCGGGCGCTGTCAAAGCCAAAATTTACTTCGCAGCCGTCAATGAGCTGCTGCGTGTTTTCTATAATAAAAGGATGATCTGCAAAGGCTTCAAAAAGGTCATTTTCGGGCAACATTTTATGAGCGGGAGAACCTTGTTCAGATTCGGGCAGCTGACTCAGCAGTATATTCCTGTCGATCGCACGCAGCAGGCGGTGGGCATTATAATCCTTTTTGTTTCGGAAGCTAACCGTTTGCAGTAGCACCAGTTTATCCTTTAGTTCCAGGTATTTTGAAAATTTCAGCTTGCGCAGGCTTTCCACGGAAACTCCTATGAATTCATCGGCTCTAAAAACCCATTTTTGACACCTCATCACCTGCTCCAGCGGATAAATAAACCAGCAATCTCCCAGCGGCGGAGCATCTGCAGCGAATTCCTTCTCTACATGCAGGTGTGCCGAGAGGTGATCATTGAGCTGCTTAAAACCATTGTTGTTCCGCGCCAGGCCCACGTACTGCTGCTGCACGCCATTGCGAAAGTCGATCCCGATGAGGGCCTTAAAATCATATTTTCGGGCCGTCTTCAAAAAGCTGAGGCAGGCCGAGGTGTTGTTGATATCGGTTACCGCCACCGCCGTGGCTTTATTCTCTTCTGCCAGGTCACACAATTCCTTCTCCGGGAAAGTGCCGTAGCGAAGGGAGTAGTAGGTGTGGTTGTTTAAATACATTTCTTATCATATTTTGAGGTCAAGAGGCAAGACCGCTGCGCTACAAGAACCAAGAGACAAGACTTTTTTTAGTTATGAGTTATGAGTTATGAGTTAGGTCTTTTCAGCTATTGGCTGTTGGCTTTTAGCCTTTAGCTATTCGTTATGTTACTGCTTACTAATCACTTTGCACTGCATACTTTGATCACTGATCACCGAACACTGAACACTTTTTTTCTGCGTTCTCTGCGAATTTTTCTTTGCGCTCTTTGCGTGAAAAAAATAGCACGAGAATTTTTCTCGCAAAGGCCGCCAAGGTTTCGCAAAGGGCGCGGAGAAATTTCTGTTCATTTTTAATTGGTAATTGTTAATTCAAAAATGTCAGGCTGAGCCGGCGATAGCCGTGGTCGAAGCCCTTTTATTTTTATGTTGAAAAAATGCCACTAATACACGAATTGTTTCTCCTACTCACTCAAACCTGCTTACTCATACTCTGCTTTTCATATAGGCCGCGGAAAAATTCGTGATCTTGTTTAGGAAAGTTTTCATTGAACCTGAACAGACGTAAAAAATCATCTCCAAATTTTCAAATCATCACATCCCAAATCTTTCGTTCATTTTCAAGTTCCACAACCTTGAACTTTGAATCTTGAACCTTGAATAGCTAATTTTCGCCTCCCGGCGAAGTTAACTCTGCCTGTGCGCATGTAACATAGGCGGTTCTCCATCAAAGGGATTACTCATTCTACCAACCAGTGTGCCTCCCATCGTTGAGGCCCGCATAACCACATTTTCCCCAAACCGGTTGCGAATGCGGTCGATAGAATTGTACAGGCGGAGCATCTCCTCACTGTCATCAAATAAATTGATCTGGTAATGCCCACCTACGAGTCCGGTGAATTTCACTCCCACCAGCCGTATCAGCAACCGCCGGTTGTACAGCTGCCTAAAGAGCTCTGCGATCTTCGGGATCAAAATATGATCGGCGCTGGTGTAGGGAATGCTCGCCTGTTTGGTGTAGGTATTAAAATCTGAATACCTGATCTTCACACTTATATTCGAAGTAAGCTTATCCCCCCGCCGCAGCTGGTACGCCAGGTTTTCGGTCATAGCCGTTAGCGTGGCACTAAGCTGTACCATATCGATAGTATCCTTGTGAAAGGTACGTTCGGCAGAAATAGATTTGCGCTCATGAAACGGAATGATAGGCACATCATCAATCCCATGCGCCCGTTTCCAGATGGTACGCCCGTTCTTGCCCAATACGCTCTCCATCATCTCCACCGGCATCTCCTGGATGGTCTTGATCTCCCTCACCCCCAGCCCCAGCAACGTCTGGAATGTTTTACTGCCAATCATGGGAATTTTCCTTACCGACAGGGGTGCCAAAAATGACCTTTCGGCACCGGTTTCTATGAGTATTTGGTTATTTGGTTTGGCCTCGCCCGTTGCTATTTTTGACACCACTTTGTTCCGCGAGAGGCCAAAGGAAATGGGGAGTCCGCTTTCGCGGATGATCTCCTGCCGCAACTCAGAAGCAAAGCGGTAGGCGCCAAAGAACTTATCCATCCCGGTAAGATCGGCGTAAAATTCGTCGATACTAGCTTTCTCAAAGGCGGGCACTTTGTTTTGAATGATTTCTGTTACCTGATGGGAATATTTGCTGTAAGTACCGGTCTCTCCTTTGATCACTGTAGCCGCCGGACATAGCTGCCGGGCCACCTTCATCGCCATCCCCGAATGTACGCCATAGCGGCGGGTCTCATAGCTACACGCCGCCACCACTCCGCGATCGCCCAGTCCGCCAACCAGCACCGGACGGTCATTTAACTCGGGATGCAGCAAACGCTCTACAGATACAAAAAAGGTATCCAGGTCGAGGTGTAAAATAGCTTTAGTTTTCTCCATTATTGGATATTTTCCTATTAATAGGAATTTTTCCAAAATTATAAAATATTTCCTTTTTGAGCTGTTTGAGAAGCGTTAATTTTAGTTGAGAGATTTGGTCAAAGAACAATCCTGCTCATTGGTTATCGATCATTGTTAATAGAAAAACTGCATTAGACCCTTTAAAGCTTTGGCTACAGATTAGGTTTTGTTCGGGCAATAAAAAAATTTTCAAATTTTCCGGAAAACCTTATATTTGAATTAGAGCCGCAACAGCGGAAGTATTAATTATTCATACATCAGGAATCCTTCTTTTGAAGGGTACCAACCGAGAGCAACACTCCACGGTGGTTTTAAGATGTGGACGATCTGTCAAAAAAAAATGCCTGCAGAAGTCATTCCTGTATGTCTGGATCTAAAAAATCTCAGATATGTCATTACATTCTACAGAGGGGGAACACCTCAACAGCAAGATCATTTTTCCAAAACACCTGCTGGAGCTTCCATTCCAGGGGCAAACTGCGGAAAGCGTTCGACAACTAGACGTAGCGATTTGAGTTTATTTTCCTACATTTAAACCTTCTGAAGCTAATGCTGAAGAAATCTTCCCTACTATTATATTTCTAACTCGTTAGGTAAGTTATTATGAGTATACCAAGTAATATTTCGCGCGAACATCTTAGAAGAGCTGTGGAAAAGATAGATAAGGAGGGAATTCCGCCAGGTGGAGATTCGCAGTATTATGACGCTCAGTTTGATGGAAAGTTATATCCTCCAAAGCTCATAGTTTCTTACGCAAATTATTTCGCTAATGGAGAAGTTTTGGACCGTCGTACGTTTAGAGGGGGATTAGACACTCCATGTTTTCAGCTTTTAGAAAAAAATGATTTCAGGATTATTCACAAAAATGGAACTCCAATGTCAGAAGATGAAATGTTCTACCCAGAGTTGATCAATTTTTTAGAGCAGAGCAAAACGGGAAATTTAAAAACTAAACATTTTAGGGAAAGCTTTAAAGGTTTAAAAGTAAAAGTAAGTTTTGGGCAAGGAGTTGCGGCGCGGATTCCTTGGATCTCTTTCTTAATGGCTCCACATACTACAAGTGAAGGAATTTATCCAGGCTATTTATATTTCAAAGAAGTTGACCGCTTGATTCTTTCCTATGGAATAAGTGAGACCCGGAAACCTCCTATAAATTGGCCTGTGACAGAAAATCAGAAAACAGTCAACGAATATTTCCAAGAAAATAATTTAGGAGAACCAAAAAGATACGGTGACTCTTTTGTCTTTAAGTCCTATAATATATTGGATCTTCCCAAGGCCGAGATAATAGAAAACGATCTTGAGGAAATTATAGAGATCTATAAATCTGTAAATGCACAAAATTTAAAACAAGATGATCTTTTTCAAAACAACAGACCAGAGGAAGATTTTAGCCAAATGAGCAATTCCCACGGATTAGAAAAAGCACAATTAAACACAGCCACTTTTCTTGAAAATGCCAAGGAGGGAGGGTTGCAGTTTTCAAAAAAATTAATTGATCGTTTCGTTGCTTCACTGGCAACCAAACCTTTTGTAATCCTAACCGGTCTTTCAGGTTCAGGAAAAACTAAACTCGCTCAGACTTTTGCTACATGGATTTGCGAAAAAGAGAATCAGTTCTGCATCGTTCCTGTGGGGGCCGATTGGACCAACAGAGAGCCGTTGCTGGGATATTCTAACGCCATAGATCAGAAGGAATATGTAAAGCCGGAGAACGGAATTCTGGACCTATTAATAAAAGGTAAAGAAGACCCCTATAAACCTTATTTCATTATCCTGGACGAAATGAACCTAAGCCATGTAGAAAGATATTTTGCTGACTTTTTGAGTATTATGGAAAGTGGCCAGAAAATTACGCTGTATGAGGATGATCAAGAGAAAATTGGAGCTCCTTCCAAGGTGTCATGGCCGAAAAATGTTTTCATAGTGGGAACTGTTAACATTGATGAAACAACTTATATGTTCAGCCCAAAAGTTTTGGACAGAGCCAATACTATAGAATTCCGAATTACTGCTGATGAAATGGAAGCTTTTCTCAATAACAACAGTAAGCCAGATCTCTCTATTCTCCAAGGAAAAGGAGCAGACATGGCAGCCGATTTTCTAAAAATTTCTTCTAACACAGTTTATGAAAAGCCGAAGAACTCTGTCAATGAAACTTTACTAAACTTCTTTCAAGAATTAAAGAAAACCGGCGCTGAATTCGGCTATCGCAGTGCATCGGAAATTCACCACCTACTCTACAATCTTTTTATTGTAAATAAAGACCTGAATGAAGATGAGAAATTAGATATTGCTATAATGCAAAAATTACTACCGAAATTGCATGGTTCCAGAAGAAAATTGGTTCCAGTACTTACCACTTTAGGGCAGTTTTGTCTGATTTCTCCTAATGATAAAATAGAAAAAGACGTTTTTTTAAAGTCCGATTTTTCATTTGAGGATAATGAAACTGTAAAATATCCACTATCACTTGAAAAATTGTCCAGAATGTACAATGGAGTAATTGAAAATGGCTTTGCCAGTTACGCTGAAGCTTAATGGCCGATAAAGAAATAAATATCCCACTTTATTCTGTTGAAGAGGGTCTCTTTTTACTAATAATAGCCAGATCAAATAATTCATTATTTGATGTTACTGATGCTGAAGCAAATGGTGAAGCTCGCTTCCAACTTGTAGAAGGCCATTTTTATCACTACAGGTTCTCCTGTTCTTCTTATTTTTTCGAATCTAATGAAATTGTAGAGCAGGATCCTTTTAATAAACATCAGGGAAGGATTTCTCCTAATATATATGTTGGCACTCTCAGTTTACCTGTATTTCATAAGGAGTCATCTCACCAAGTAGGGCTGGTAAACCTTGAGGTGCAGTCCCTGAAAACTACCTATAGAGAAGATTACCGGTTCATGTTGGAAAACATTACTGAGCATTGTACAGATCTCCTAATGCAGGTCAATTCTCCAGTTTCTCAGACTTTTGAGCCTGATTTTACCAAAGGGAGTGAGACGCTATATCAAAGATATACCTTTATAAAATCGGTAATAGATACAGATGAATTTAATGAAGCTGTTCACAGAATTATTACTTCTCCAAACACAGCATGGTGCCGTGTTTCTGAAGAGACAGATATCAGAAATGTTGGTAAGTTTAAGAACCATCACGTAAGACAATTCTTGACCAGATCGCAAAGAACCCGCCTCAGGGATGGTCACAGCTTATCTAAAAAAGGTATTACCAGCTTACCGGTAAGAGTGCAATCGGATTTGAAAACACAAACAGTTGACACTGCTGAAAACCGGTTTATAAAACATGCGTTGCAAAGTTTTTTAAAACTTTGCAACGATATTAAAACTGCTGCAAAAGCAGGAAGCAGAATTGCAAAGGAAGTAATATCCACAATTGAAAAACTGGAACAGCACCTTCATCACACCTTTTTCAACGAAATATCCAGAGCCCAAATTTTAAAGCTGAACAGTCCGATCCTTCAGAAGAAAGAAGGTTATCGGGAGGTGTTGAAGGCGTGGCTAATGTTTGACTTGGCTGCAAAATTAGTTTGGAAAGGAGGAGAAGATGTCTACGCCAGTGGCAAAAAAGACATAGCCACACTTTATGAATACTGGCTATTTTTCACTCTACTTGACTTATTAAAAGAAATTTTTCAAATGAATCCAGCAGACTTGGAAGATCTAATTAAACCTACAAGTGATGGGCTGAGTCTTCAATTGATTCAAGGTGAAAAAAGGTCTGTGCGAGGGATTCTAGAACATGATACAAGACAACTACAGGTAAATTTCAGCTTTAACCGGACTTTTTCGGGGAATGGAAAACATCCCTCGCCAGGTAGCTGGACAAAATCATTGAGGCCCGATTATACTCTTTCTATTTGGCCTTCGGATATATCAGAAGAAATGTCAGAAAAGGAAGAACTAATCGTTCACATCCATTTTGATGCAAAATATAAAATAGAGAATTTGGTAATAGATCAGCTGGGAGATTGTACACAGGAAAAGAAGGAGCTAGATGAAGAGAAAAAAAATCAGCAAAAAGGTTCTTATAAAAATGCTGATCTATTAAAAATGCACGCATACAAAGACGCAATAAAAAGAACCGGAGGAGCATATGTTCTTTATCCGGGTACAGATGTATTAGAAAAAAGAGGGTTTCATGAAATTTTGCCTGGACTTGGAGCATTCCCTGTCAGACCTTCAAGAACGAACAGTGGAATTGAAGATGTGAAAGATTTCATCCTTCGGGTAGTTGATCACTTCCTGAACAGGGCTTCCCAACGTGAAAATATAGCATATAGAATCTTTGATATTCATAAAGAAAAACCAAACAAATTAAAAGAGAGGTTACCTGAAGCATATGGTCCCAATAGGGATTTTATTCCCGACGATACTTCAGTACTAATAGCATACTACAGAAAAGAAAACCTTGATTGGATCTTAAAAAACGGATTAATCAATCTGAGAACTGGAAATGATCGTGGTTCCTTAAGATTGGGACCTTCAGAAACCGGTGCGAGATACATTCTTCTTCATGGGGAGGGTGAAACCCTTGCAACTAAACTATTCAAAGTTACCGAAATTGGTCCTCGCATTTTCTCTAAAGAAAATTTAATAAATAAAGGCTATCCGTCAAATCCAGCTCAGGAATTTTATCTCGTTTATAAAATTCATCCAGATATTGAAGAGGAATTTATAGGTCGTACTTGGAATCTATCTAAGCTGGAAAAATATAGAAAAGGTCGTGGAGCAGCTTTACCTTTTTCAACATCCTTAACTGAATTGATGGATGTTGTTATTTAATTCAAATCTTTATTCTTTCATTGATATGCTTTTTTAGCCTCAGCTCAGTATCCTGAATTAATTCAAGAAGGTAAATCTTCTTCCCTTCAGGGTACCGCGTGAAGGCAACATCATACCAAAATCACCTCCAAAAAAACATAAATTTCCTATCTTACCTCCTCTTATTCAAACTCAAAGTTTTATTGTATGAAAAAGTCCCTACAGCTGTTGCTGGTATTTATACTTGCAGGAAGCAGCATCACCTATGGCCAGGACAGTATTGCCAAAGTTGACAGTCTGCCGGTGGGAGAACTCCCCCTAAAGCCCGAAAGAAAAATTTCCTTTACCACCAAGGAAGGCACCTGGATCTCTGTAGATGTTAGTCCAGATGGGAAGACCATTGTCTTTGATATGATGGGAAATCTTTACCGTATTCCCTTTACCGGTGGAAAAGCGGAAAGTATAACCAAAGGTTTGGCTTATGACGTGCATCCACGGTTTAGTCCGGACGGGAAGGAACTGGTATTTATTTCAGATAAAAGCGGTGCAGACAATATTTGGGTGATCAATCTGGAAACAAAAGAAACCACCCAGATCACCGAAGATACGAATCAGAATTATTTTGCTGCCGACTGGTCGCCGGATGGGGAATATATAGTTGGCGCAAAAGGACGTCGCAACATCAAGCTTCACCTCTACCATCGTGATGGCGGGAAAGGGGCCCAGCTGCTCAAAGAACCCGAAAATCTTAAAGCCATTGATCCTGCCTTTAGCCCCGACGGGCAAACCATCTACTATTCCAAACGCCGCGGCGCATGGAATTACAATGCCCAACTTCCGCAATATCAGGTAGCAAGGTATGATATGGAAACCGGGGAAACAGCAGATGTTACAGACAGGTATGGCTCTGCCTTTACGCCGGTGCTTTCACCCGATGGAAAGTGGCTCATTTATGGAACCCGTTTTGAAGACCAGACCGGCCTGGTAAGACGCAATCTTGCCACCGGCCAGGAAGAATGGCTGGCTTATCCTGTTCAAAGGGACGACCAGGAGTCTATAGCTTCCCTGGGAGTGCTTCCGGCAATGTCTTTTACGCCCGATAGTCGGCACCTTGTCACTTATTACGGCGGAAAGCTCCACAAGATCAATGTGGAAACCAAAGAAGCTTCAGAAATTCCTTTTGAGGTAAACCTCGATCTGGATCTTGGACCCGAACTTATCTTCAAATATCCTATCAAAGACGATCCCACTGCACAGGTGACCCAGATAAGGAATGCGGTTCCTTCCCCCGATGGTTCGAAGCTGGCCTTTACAGCTTTGAACAGGTTGTATGTCATGGATTTTCCGAATGGGGAACCAAAACGTCTTACAGATCATAACTTTACTGAAGGGCAGCCTGCCTGGTCCCCCGATGGTAAACAAATAGTTTTTACCACCTGGCAGCCAGACGGCGGGCATCTTTATAGTGTAAACCCCAATGGCCGAAACCTGAAAAAGCTTACTACACAACCTGCTATTTATACCAGCCCTAAATGGTCGTATAACAGTAACAGGATCGTCTTTTTAAGAGGTGCAGCGGAAACCTATCGCAATTCCTTTACGGGCTTCGGCTCCCGAAACCGGGAAGATCTCGCCTGGATCCCTGCCAATGGCGGAGAGGCAACCCTCATTGAAAGAAGTAAGGGTAGAACAAATCCACATTTTACGAAAACCGATGACCGAATCTATCTCAATGATGATGAAAAACTGATCTCTATTCGCTGGGATGGAACCGATGAGAAGGTACTTTTGGAATTAAAAGGGATCACCCCCTTCGGAAGTTCAGAGCACGAGCATGGGGTGGTACCTCAGGAAAATGGAGCACCCGAGGATAAGGCCTCTACTCCTTCTGAAATCCTTATTTCGCCCGATGGAAAACGAGCACTTGCTAAGATCAACAACGATATTTATTCAGTGGTTATCCCGAGATTTGGTCAAACGCCGAAAATATCTGTGGCCGATGTGGATAAGGCCGCATTCCCCGCATCCAAGCTTACTGAAATAGGTGGAGAATTTCCTGCCTGGGGTATGAATTCCAACAAAGCCCACTGGTCACTTGGTGCCAGTCATTTTGTCTATGATCTGGATGCAGCAAAGGTTTATAATGACAGTGTGCGGGCGGTAGAGAAGCTAAAGGAAGAGGCGAAAAAGAAGAAGGATTCAGAAGCAGAAGAAGAGGAAGAGAAAGATGAAGCTGAAAAGAAAAAAGATTCCGAAGAAGATGACGGTTTTAAAGCCGATGAGTATAAGATAAAGATACTATTCAAAAAGGATATTCCTGAAGGGGTTGCTGTAATAAGAAATGCACGCATCCTCACCATGAAGGATAGGCAGATCATTGAGAACGGAGACATTCTCATTAAGAATAATCGAATCGCAGCGGTAGGACCAGCCGGAAGCTTACAGGTGCCGCGCGGTGCGACTGAAATCGATGCCTCGGGAAAAACCGTAATGCCCGGCTTCATTGATACTCATGCCCACCTGAGGCCCAACTGGCAGATCCATAAAAATCAGGTTTGGATGTATGCCGCCAATCTGGCGTATGGAGTGACCACCACCCGCGATCCCCAAACCGGAACCACAGATGTTCTAACCTATTCCGATATGGTGGAAGCGGGAATGATGGACGGACCGCGAATTTACAGCACAGGTCCCGGGCTCGGCTACTGGGGCTATAACCTCAAAAGTCCCGAGCACACGAAAAAAGTTTTGCGGCAGTACAGTGATTACTTTGATACAAAGACCATCAAAATGTATTTGGTAGGAAACCGGCTCATGCGCCAGTGGGTCATACAGGCCTGTCGGGAGCTGGAGCTGATGCCAACTACGGAAGGCGGACTTGATTTCAAGCTGAACATGACGCAGCTGCTGGATGGGTATCCGGGACATGAGCATTCTCTGCCTATCTATCCGGTGTATAAAGATGTGATACAGTCTGTAGCCGAAGCTAAGATGGCGGTAACCCCTACCCTGCTGGTTTCCTATGGCGGACCCTGGGCAGAAGAATATTATTATGCTACAGAGCAGCCGTACAATGATCCCAAACTACAACGCTTTACTCCTTACGAGGAACTGGCAGGAAAATCCAGAAGGCGCAGTGCCTGGTTTATGCCCGAAGAACATGTGTTCCAGAAGCATGCTGCAATGATGAAGGATATTATTAATGCCGGCGGACTGGTAGGTGTTGGTAGCCACGGACAATTACAGGGACTGGGCTATCACTGGGAACTCTGGGCTCTGCAAAGCGGCGGAATGGAGGAGCAAACAGCTTTAGAGGCAGCGACCATTTTGGGAGCTGAATCTTTAGGCCTGGATGGCGACCTTGGAAGTGTAGAAGTCGGAAAGCTGGCCGATTTGGTGATCCTGAATAAGGATCCACTTGAGAATATAAGGAACAGCAATACAGTTCGCTATGTAATCAAAGACGGATTTATCTATGACGCAGAAAGCCTTGACAAATTACATCCTGAAGAAAAAGAAGCTGCCCCTTCCAACTGGCAGATAAAAAAACCTGAGAACCTTCCGGGGATCTCAGAATGATATTCTTCCGCCAACAAAACCCGGCCTTGCGCCGGATTTTTGTTTTCAGTCAAATTTCCAGGTATTTACCCACCGGAGCTTTTCGCGCAGGAGGGCCAAATTCCAGGCATCAAATTCCAAATTCCAAATTCCAAGCACAAAACTCCAATTTTGAAGTCGGAACCTTTAACCGGGAACCGCTGTCAGGGTTTAAAACCGCTGACAGGGTTATCTTGAATCTTGAACTTTGAACCTTGAATCTTGAACCTTGGATCCAAAACCGCTGTCAGGGTTGTCCAAATTCCGAAATTTCACGGAATGGATTAAAAATCTGCGAAGATCAGCGAGATCAGCGGGAAATAGCCTAAGCACCAAATTCCAGGCATTTAACCGCCGGCGCTTTTCGCGCAGGAAGGCCAAAAACAATTCAAGCACCAAATTCCAATTTGAAGTCGGTACCTGGAACCTTGAACCTTCCAATCTGAAACCGCTGTCAGGGTTTGAAACCGCTGACAGGGTCCTCTTGAACCTTAAATCCGCACAAAATCTTCTATAGTCATATTCCGCGGTAATCCCGCTGTTCATTGGGGGAGATACTGACCACTGAACACTGATCGATTTTTTCATTCATTGTCGATTGATCATTGTCCATTGTATAACCACGGACCAGCTTGCCGAACTGGCAGGTGCTCGTATATTCATTTAGCTGATGGCTGGCAGCCATTCCTTACGTTACTGCCCACTAACCACTGCGAACTCCCCACTTCTGATCACTGACCACTGAACACTGATCACTTTAATCATACCACAACATATCTCCAAGGCTAATTACATAGTCCTTATATTTAGCGTCGTAGTACATCTTGTAAGTGGTGGGATAATAACCGCTTTTTTGGAATCTTTCAGGTTGTGCGATTCTAAATTCTGTTCCGTCGGCTTCATTGCGCAGATAATCTACTGTGATCATGGGCTCCAGAAATACCACTTCTGAATTATAGGTGCCATAGATAAAGGTATGGGTAAAATTACCCTGATTAAAGGGAATTTCGGGAGAAGAAGAGTCCAGCCAATGCACTCCCATATAAGGTACCATTTCAACAGGATCGGCTGTGAAATAAGTTTCCGGCAAATAAGCAGCATCCGGAAAGATGGTAGCCTTCTCAATTTCTGTAACCTGCATTTTTTCTTCCTCTGAGATCATATAAAAATGCACATCAAAGTGAGGAAATTCATAAAAAAAAGGCTCGTGCCCCTGTGGATTCCAGTCCAGGTCTATGTGATCGAAAGCAAGGCCTTCCATTTTGTTTGGTAAGTTAAGAGTAATGATCTCATGTTCTGCGGGAAGAGCTTCCAGTACTTTTTGGGAAATACGAACACCAATCTCCACAGGAATCCCGTCCCGGGTCATAGTTACCATAGCACGAACTACTCCGCCATTGAACGACTCAGCCGGACCATAGAAGGTAGTCATTTTAGAACCGGCCGGGTTATCGGCTTTTGTTTGAAGATCCACAGAGGAATCGAAAGTCTCCGGAATGGTTTCTTTTTCACAGCCGGTAAAGAGCACAAAAAATAAAAGGGGGAGTAGGTAGGAAAATGATTGGGGCGACATAAGAAAGATGTTTTTCTTCATGACGCAAAGTTTGATTATTAGATAATCAAATTACTCCTAATTTCGATTCGCTGCCCTCCGGGAATAGTTAATTTTGTGAGAGAAGATGATTACAAGGAGGAGATTGAATATTTTTTATTGAATATTGAATAATTCCTATTGACTTTTTTATACTGTTAATTGATAATTGATCATTGTTAATTGATCAATTTCGTACTTCTAACTTCGTACCTCTAACTTCCAAAAACTACCTTCTGCCAACCACTGACTGCGTACTAAAAGAAAAGCCCTCTCTGAATACTTCAAAAAGGGCTTTTCCCGGTTAGGCTGGTTAGCCGTATTTATTGCTGTTCCTGTGGTTGTATGGGTTCCTGTGCGGGAGTTATGTCCATCACTTTAACTATCCAGTCTCCCTCTTATTCACCTTCAGCTCTTTCCCAGATTACGGTATAGGTGCCTCTCATGGAAAGGGTATCGTTTCCCGAGCTACCGTGGGTATAGGTTCCGGTTTCCCAGGCGATATTATCATCTTTCTCGCTCATTAGCGCGGTGGTGCGCAGGTCTTTCATCCAGGTGAAAGTAGAACCCTCCAGGTATTAAGACTATCCCCATCATTTGTCGTCCCCACATGAGCATTACGGCATCATTTGCAGAATAATTCCTTAGCATTTGGGCATCATTGGCATTCCAGACATCGCTCCAGCCTTTCATAGCTTCATCGGCATTGGGAACTTCTGCAGTCTCCCTTTCATTTTCAGCAGTTCTTTCCGCTTTTCTTCACAGGCCACCATCAGCAGCAGCATAAAAAAACCCGGGTTAGAGTATATACTGATTTCATACAGCTCCAATGTTGGTTTCTTCTATAAATTTACCTAAAAGTCAGACGCTTACAGTCATACATGTATAAATTTTAGATGAAATACTGATTTGGTGGGATAAAATGTTTCAGGTTAAGAGTTATGGAGTTATGAGTTATGAATTGACCATGATAGTTGTTTATTGATCATTGCCTAATGACTCCGCTGAGGGTTAAAAAACTGTTATTTGATAAGCCTTTAACGGAAAAACCCTCTGATCTTCACGATATTGTATTTGAATCTAAAAAACCAGAAAAATGGACTTAAAGAGAAATGCAAAAGATGCAGGTGAAAAAGTAGCTAAACTTTGGGCGGCTAAGAAAGGGATCCAGTGGACAGGTAGTCTTCTTAAATGGGGTGCCATCGCCGGAGCCGGATATTACGCTTACACGCTCGTAAGAGATAATAAAGACCAGATCAAAGCAAAATTGTCTTAATATTTACAACTGTTGATAGTTGTTAAGGCTGTCAGGAAGAGTTTTTGAAAAGGGGAATATTTCCTTTTTAAAAGATCCTTCCGGCAGCTTTTTTTTGTTTTTTTTGAAACGTTTTTACGAGCGACACCCCTGGGGAGCGAAGCTATCCGCTCATGGGGTTGGAGGATGTCAGCAACGTCATTGCGAGCGACACGCAGGGGAGCGAAGCAATCTGCTTATGAGGTTGGAAGATTTTCAAAGTAGTCATACCCAGGAAGGAATTTGCTTCAGTCGCTAAAAAGGCTCCTTCGCAAAGACGTAATCAGATTTTTTTATTACTACTGCCCACTGATCAGTGAACACTGAACACTGAACACTAACTTTACGCTAACTGCTTCTCAATCCTGTTTAGCAATTCATCCACATCAAAGGGTTTGGCTATAAAATCATCTGCGCCTTCCATACGGCTAATGTCTGCATGAGCCGACATTAGGACCACAGGAATATTACTGGTACTGGAATTATTCTTAAGATCTTTACAAAGCTCAAGACCGTTTCCGTCCGGGAGCATAATGTCCAGCAAGAACAAGTCCGGCGTTTCTCCCGAAATGCTGTTCTTGAATGACCTCGCAGTGGGAAAGGTCTTTACAATATACTGCTGGCTCACCAGGAGAAATTCTATCAAATCCCGGATCCCGTCATCATCTTCTACAATAAAAATTTCTTTCATAGCAATATTTTTTTTCGGAAATGAACCCGGAATGCAAGCTTCCGGTGTTCACACCGCTTTTTCTTTTTTCATCTTTTTTGTACGTATGGGAAGGCTAAATGAAAATTCTGAACCTTTATCATATTCACTGTTCACCCTTATCTCCCCTTTATGCCGTTCAATGATCTGTTTGGTGAGGTATAGACCTAAACCTAGTCCGCTGATGCCCTTGGTGTTCTCTGCCCTGTAAAAACGGGTGAAAAGCTGTTCCCTCTGTTCCCGGGTGAGGCCCATGCCTTCGTCTCTTACCTTCACGGTAACACGTTTTCCTGCCACTTCAAGAGACAGGTAAACCTTTTCGGCCTTTGGAGAATATTTGATCGCGTTGGTCAACAGGTTCAACACCGCCTGTTCTATACGCTGCCTATCCCCTTTTACCAATACCGGTTCATTTCCCAAATTGCCGATCACCTCATGGGTTGTTGCCGAATAGCTGAAGGTTTCAAGGATCTCAACCAGCAATTCTCTAATATCGAAGAGCTCAAGATTAAAATCCAGTCGCCCTGCTTCGATCCTGGACATATTAAGCAGGTCTTCTATTAGGGAATTGAGCTTTTCGACCTGATAGAGGGATTTGTTCAGGAAAAGCTTAGACATAGGGTCATTGTCCTTTTTACACAATACCTGCAAATAACCTTTTATAGTGGTGAGCGGAGTCTTTAGTTCATGGCTGGCAAGGGCGATGAACTCGTCTTTTTTATCACTAAAGGATTTCACCTGCTCAAAAAGCCGCGAGTTATCCAGGGAAACCGCTGCCTGTGCCGCGATGTTGACCACCATTAGTTCTGCTTCGGCGGTAAAAACATCCGGCTCGGGATGCCCGTAAAGCAATCCGCCTATTACCGCGCCCGATTTTGCTATTACCGGCACTGCAAGATAACTCACCACCTCAAAATGCTGTTTTGGAAGTCCGTTATGCGGAACATTCTTTCCATGGCCGGCAAATTTCCTGATGTCATCTATGCGAACCACCTTCTTTTCAACAAAAGTGGGAATGAACATTTCTGTATGTCTTGGCATTCCCAGCTGTTCCATAGTTTCCCTGGGAGCTCCCGAAAGGGTGAAAAGTTTAAAACTATCCCCTTTCTCATCTGTTGTATTATAGAAAAAAGCTCCAAAAGCAGCTCCTGTCAATTTTGTAGTAGCATCTGTCACCCGCTGTAAAATGCCCTGCACATCCAGATTTTCGGAAATACTTTTCCCAACGGTATTAAGGGTTTCCAGGTTGGAGATGTATTTCTCCATAGCCTCCTGTGATTCCACCTGCACGCTTATGTCCCGGGCCACTTTAGAGGCTCCTACCACAGTGCCTTTTGCATCCCGGATTGGGGAAACAGTGATGGAAACAGGAAATTTCCTGCCAGACTTATGGCATCGCACCGTTTCAAAATGATCTACCTTTTTGCCGTTCCTTATCCTGTCTAAAATGATGTTTTCTTCATTGAGCCTTTCCTTCGGAATAAGTGTGGTTATGGATTTTCCAACAATTTCGGCTTCAGTATATCCAAAAAGTTGTTCGGCTCCCCTGTTCCAGCTCATGATGATGCCTTCCAGGTTCTTACTGATGATGGCATCGTCTGAAGATTCCACAATAGCCGAAAGCATTGCCTGCTTTTCCACGATTTGCAATCTGTCGCTAATATCCCTTGCCACCTTGGAAGCACCTACGATCTTTCCGTAGGCATTCTTAATTGGAGATACGGTGACAGAAATGGGAATTTCCCTGCCGTTCTTATCCAGGCGAATCGTGTCAATATGTTTTACACGATTTCCGTTCCTTATACTGGCAATGATATTTTGTTCCTCCCCTAACCGCTCTTCGGGAATGAGAATAGTAATGGGTTGTCCCAGAGCTTCCCTTTCAGAATAACCAAAGATCCTTTCTGCACCCCTGTTCCAGCTGGTGATAATTCCGTTGAGATCTTTACTGATTATAGCATCATCTGAGGATTCCACTATTGCCGAAAGGGTGGCCTGTTTCACATGATCTCTTTGCTGCTCTGAAATATCAATAAGGGTAAAATGCCTGGCCTGTAGCTCATTTTGATCATTCAATTGAGGTCGAAAAAAAACAAGCAGCATACGGAAGCTTCCATCGGGCCGTTCTATTAAAATTTCTGATTTTATATTCTCCTGCCCCGGACCGGCAGCCATGGGTGATTCTTCTGCAGGCATCGGCGTCCCATCGGGATAAAAAAGTTTCCATGCACCACTCCAGTACTCGCTCCCGGGAACAGGTTTTCTTCCCCATAATTCCGCAGCAGCCTTGTTATAGTAAGTCAAAGATCCGCGGGCATCACAGATGTAAAATCCAATAGGAGAATTCTCGAAATATTCGGGAAAGTCAATACCCCAAAGTTCGTTTGTGACCTTTTCCTTTTCAAATTCCTGTTCCATGAGGGGACTCTTTATTAATCTTTGTGATTGACTAACAAATAATAAACAAGAGGTAAAGATAACTTTTACAAACAAAAAATGACGGGGGAAGCTAAATCTTACAATTCCTTTAACACCTTTCCTACAACCTCTTACAAGATTTCTTAATTATAGGGCTAAGAAGGCAAGGCGAAAGAAACCACCTGTTAAAAAGCAGGTTCAAAAATGTCATTTTCAAGGTCTTTTCTTACAACTTCTTTTAGAAGGATCAAATGAGGTCATAGGCGTGGGCATACAATGTAAATTCATAAGTGGATCTTTAGCTTCTGAAGCTCTTTAAAATTTATTTTTACTGAAGCTTGATGAACCAATTTTTTACTTTCAGATTCAAACATTCAGAAAACTCAAAGGACCAAATTTTAAGAGGAGGACAGTTCCTGCGGAAGGTTAGATCTTTTTCATTCTGAAAAAATACTTTAAACTTTCTCTTTTCAAGAGCAGCAGGAAATACCCGGATGCAGGTATTTTAATACAATCAGGCAATCACACAATATAGGCAGTCTCAGGATTTCTTTCCGAATGGAATTAACCCAGATGAGACCTTCAGCATTAAACTTCTCTTAATATTCTCATAGCCAGCAAACATGAAATGGAAACAAGAAAAAAATTGCCGTATCTTAAATTTAAATTCAGCACCCTTAAAACGTTTTGCTATGAAGGAAGAATTGAAATCTGAAGGAAAATATGAACTTTTTACAACCCCGGATGGTAAAGAAGTAGTGAATTTTGATAACGAAGGATATTACTTCTTTTCTGAGGAAAACGACGGGGTATTCCTTTCATCATTAGATCCCGATCCCAATGAGTTAAATTCTGGCGCCACAGGAAAATATTTATATGTGGGAGCCAAAAGTGAAGATAATCCCAGGGGAGCTCTTTACCTCGAAGACGGAACTGAATACCGCAAGCTGGAATTTCCGGAAGGTTGGCCAACAAAAAAAGAGGAACCGGCAAAGAAGGTCATAAGATCGAATGATCGCCTGAAAAAAGAAGAAATCCTGAAAAAGATGGAATCCTGAACTTATTTGGGGAAAGGGTTCAGAAAACTGAAGTTATAAAAAACTTTACAGGAGGTCCCCTAATGACAAAAAAGCCCTTCCCAAAAAGGGAAAAGCTTCTCATTGGTTTACTTCTAAACCCAAGGCAAACCGAAGTTTGCCACAAACAACACAACTAATCTTCCTTGCAGCAGACCCTTCAAGGATTTTCCTGCAATTTGCGCCTTTTGGCGCTTATACTGTTGGCAAAAAATGCTGCCGTATTTCTTTCACTGATTCCTCCCGGTCTCTAAAGATACTGACAGGGAAAAATATTGAGAAAACCAATCGAAACCAATAGGATGTTTCATAATTGGGCTGGCAAATATATGGCAACTTCTTTAAAGTACAATAAATAATACCAAAATCTGTAATTTTCGTTTTAGATCCTTCCTCTAAGATCTTTTCTTCACTTGCTGCCGAAGGGAAACATCATTCACAATTTTTTGCAACATCTCCATTTCCTCATCTTTAAAGAAAGATCATTAATTAATCAAATAAGCCTCTCTCCCGACCCTTCGGGACTGAAGAACTTTTTATGGCGGGCGAAAGGACTCCCTTCGACTGCACTCAGCCCCGGCTATTCGGGGTTCTCGTCCTCTCGATAAAAAAAAGCCTCTCTCCCGACCCTTCGGGACTGAAGAACTTTTTATGGCGGGCCAGAGGACTCCCTTTGACTGCGCTCAGCCCCGACTATTTGGGGTTCTCGTCCTCTCGCATAAAAAAAGCCTCTCTCCCGACCCTTCGGGACTGAAGGGGCTTTTTGTGAGGGCCCTTCGATCACGGTGGTTATCGTGAGTCAGGATAAACTTCGGATTCGAACTGAAAATGTGATTTAGAAATTTTGGTAAATGAAAAAGTCTCTCTCCCGACCCTTCGGGACTGAAGAACTTTTTATGGCGGGCGAGAGGACTTCCTTTGACTGCGCTCAGCCCCGGCTATTCGGGGTTCTCGTCCTCTCGATAAAAAAAAGCCTCTCTCCCGACCATTCGGGACTGAAGAGCTTTTTGTGCGGGCCCTTCGATCACGGTGGTTATCGTGAGTCATGATAAACTTCGGATTCGAACTGAAAATGTGATTTAGAAATTTTGGTAAATGAAAAAGTCTCTCTCCCGACCCTTCGGGACTGAAGAACTTTTTATGGCGGGCGAGAGGAATCCCTTCGACTGCCCTCAGCCCCGACTATTCGAGGTTCTCGTCCTCTCGATAAAAAAAGCCTCTCTCCCGACCCTTCGGGACTGAAGAACTTTTTATGGCGGGCGAGAGGACTTCCTTTGACTGCGCTCAGCCCCGACTATTTCGAGGTTCTCGTCCTCTCGCATAAAAAAAAGCCCCTCTCCCGACCATTCGGGACTGAAGAGCTTTTTGTGCGGGCCCTTCGATCACGGTGGTTATCGTGAGTCATGATAAACTTCGGATTCGAACTGAAAATGTGATTTAGAAATTTTGGTAAATGAAAAAGTCTCTCTCCCGACCCTTCGGGACTGAAGAACTTTATATGGCGGGCGAGAGGACTTCCTTTGACTGCGCTCAGCCCCGACTATTCGGGGTTCTCGTCCTCTCGCATAAAAAAAAGCCCCTCTCCCGACCATTCGGGACTGAAGAGCTTTTTGTGCGGGCCCTTCGATCACGGTGGTTATCGTGACTCAGGATAAACTTCGGATTCGAACTGAAAATGTGATTTAGAAATTTTGGTAAATGAAAAAGTCTCTCTCCCGACCCTTCGGGACTGAAGAGTTTTTCGATTTAAATCACTAACAACGTCGCCACGACAAAAAGTCTCAACTACAGAACCATTTTAAACTAGTTTAAAAATAGAAATACAAACGCTTCAGCAGAATCTTTTAATGCCAAGATAAAAATCTTTAGAAGCCAATTCAGAGGTGTAAAAAATGTAGAATTTTTCCTTTACAGATTAACTGCAATATTTAGCTAGTCCACAACTTTTGTTCTTGATCCGGTTTATCTCCAAGAAACAGGGGATTTTTTAGGGGAATGACCAAAAACAGAAAAGCCTAACAAACTGTTTATAAGTTCATTAGGCTTTTATTTCTGTGCGGGCGAGAGGACTCGAACCTCCACACCTTGCGGCACCAGATCCTAAGTCTGGCGTGTCTACCAATTCCACCACGCCCGCCTGGTAGTAACGCTGCTCTTGCCTTCTGGGAATTTCCCCGGCGGGCAGATCCGCGTTGGTACTTCAAAATGTTTGCTTGTTGTAAGCGGATGCAAATATAAGTATAAGTTTGAATCTGCAAATAGGAAAATAAAAAAATTTCTCCCTGACGGGAAAAAATTTTCTTTTCAGATATCAAACATGAAATATGGGATATGAGCCCTTTTTTAGTCACAATTTTCCGTCTAATGTCTCACGTCTAATTTTTCTTACCTTTACTTTTCTACAAAAATCACCTTATGCAAGACATACAAAAATATGTGGAAGAGAATAAAAAGCGATTCATTGATGAACTCGTGGAACTTCTAAAAATCCCTTCCATCAGCGCCGACTCAAAATACAAAAAAGACCTTTTAAATACCGCAGAAGCTGTTAAGCAGAGCTTGCTTGACGCAGGTTGCGATATTGCCGAGATCCATGAAACCCCGGGGCACCCCATAGTATTTGGAGAAAAAATAATTGATAAGAATTTACCCACTGTACTCGTATACGGACATTATGATGTGCAGCCGCCAGATCCTTTTGACCTTTGGGAGAGTCCGCCATTCGAGCCGGTGATCAAAAATACCGAAATTCATCCCGAAGGTGCCATTTTTGCCAGGGGAGCCTGTGATGATAAAGGACAAATGTATATGCACGTGAAGGCGCTGGAGTATATGTCCAAAAACAACGAACTCCCTTGTAATGTCAAGTTCATGATAGAAGGGGAAGAAGAAGTTGGAAGTGAGCATCTCGGCTGGTTCATTGAAAAAAATAAGGAAAAGCTACAGAACGACGTGATTCTTATCAGTGACACCGGAATGATCGCCCCGGACGTTCCTTCCATTACCACCGGACTCCGCGGACTTAGTTATATGGAAGTCGAAGTAACCGGTCCAAACCGGGATCTGCACAGCGGACTCTACGGCGGAGCGGTAGCCAATCCTATCAATGTACTTTCGAAAATGATCGCTTCCCTGCAGGATGAGAACAACAGGATCACCATTCCCGGGTTCTATGATGATGTAAAGGAGTACAGCGAAGCCGAAAGAGCAAAAATGGCCGAAGCTCCTTTTGATCTGGAGCAATACAAGAAAAAACTGAATATAGAAGATGTGCAGGGTGAGGCAGGTTATTCCACCCTTGAACGTGCTTCTATTCGACCAACCCTTGATGTAAACGGGATCTGGGGAGGATATACAGGAGAAGGTGCTAAAACGGTGCTGCCGTCGAAGGCTTACGCAAAGATTTCCATGCGTCTTGTTTCAGATCAGGACTGGAAAAAGATCAGCGAATTGTTCACCAAACATTTTGAAAGTCTGGCACCAAAATCGGTGAAGGTAAAAGTTACCACTCATCACGGAGGACAGGCCTATGTGACGCCGATAGATACTCTGGAATATCAGGCTGCCAATGATGCTTATGCTGAAGTCTTCGGGAAAGATCCTATCCCACAGCACAGTGGCGGAAGCATTCCTATAGTTTCCCTCTTTGAAAAGGAGCTGAAGAGCAAGACCATCCTTATGGGCTTCGGACTCGACACCGATGCCATCCACTCCCCGAATGAACACTTCGGGACCTGGAATTATTTAAAAGGAATTGAAACCATTCCATATTTCTTCAAGCATTTTACAAAGCTGAAGCAAGCGGAAAAAAAGTGATCAGTGGTCAGTGATCAGTGATCAGCTCATTCAACTCAGACCTCACAGGTTTCTAAAACCTGTGAGGTCTTTTTTTACCTTTTACTTTTAATCTCAGTTAACCCTGTCAGCGGCTTTATGTCCTGACAGCGGCTAATGTTCACATGTGATGACCCTGTCAGCGGCTTTATGTCCTGACAGAAGTTGACGAGAAACCATGAAACCTGCAAGGTTTTCTTTTGACCTTGTAGGTTTTTTTGTCTATACCTACAAGGATCGGAAACCTTGCAGGTCTTTTTTTAATCCACCCCTGTCAGCGGTTCTAAACCCTGACAGCGGGTATTTGAAAGGAAATTAGGATCTTATCCCAGGTTCAGGCAACAAGTTTTTCCCTTCTACGCTTGTAGAATTAAATATTTATTCTACATTTGTAGATATACATCTAATCTTGTAGAACAAATGCAGTTATCCAAAGCCGAAGAACAACTCATGCAGATCCTCTGGAAGAAGGATAAAGCTTTTATGAAAGATCTCATCGACGCCTATCCAGAACCAAAACCTGCTCAAACCACTGTGGCCACCCTGCTAAAGCGCATGCAGGATAAGAACTTTGTCGATTACAAACAATACGGCAGGTCCAGGGAATATTTTCCGCTGGTAAAGAAGAAAGATTACTTTTCAAAGCAGGTCAACGGAATGATCAAAAATTTCTTCAACGATTCTGCCTCGCAATTTGCCTCTTTCTTTACAAAGGAAACCAACCTGAGCAAGCAGGAGCTGGAAGATTTAAGGAATCTTATTGATAAGGAAATTAAAAACAAATAGCCATGGAAATGTACTTTTTAAAATCGGCTGCCTGCCTGGCGATCCTAATGGTTTTCTACAAATTCCTTTTGGAGAAGGAAAACATGCATGTGTTTAAAAGATGGTATCTTTTAGCTGCAGTTTTAATTTCATTTGTAATTCCGTGGATCACATTTACAAGCTATGTAGAATCTATCCCGGGGGAATCTGCTTTAATATTTCAGCATGAATTTGCCGGTACAACTTCTTCCGTAGAAGAAACCTCTACAATATCTTACCTGCTATGGGGCCTCTACGGAATGGGTTTCCTGTTTTTTGGGATCAAATTTATTCTAAACCTGAAGGTCATTCTACTCAGGATCAAAAGAAATCCAAAAGTCAGATCCGGACAGACAACCAACGTCCTCCTTCAGGAAAAACTGGCACCGCATACCTTTTGGAATTACATCTTCCTAAACAAAAGGAAATACGACGAGGACGCAATTCCGGAAGAAGTTTTTCAGCATGAGCAGGCACATGCAGATCAAAGGCACAGCGCAGATATCCTCCTCATGGAGTTGCTACTAATTATTTTCTGGTTCCATCCGGTGCTTTACATGGTAAAAAAAGCTATTCGACTAAACCACGAATTCCTTGCAGACCGTGCTGTTCTTAAAAACGGTATTCCAACTTCAGCATATCAAAAGACCTTGCTGGCATTCTCATCAAATGCCTTCGACAGCAGTCTTGTTAATCCAATCAATTATCAATCAATCAAAAAACGATTTACAGTTATGAAAACAAACACTTCAAGCAGAATGGTGTGGGCCAAAAGTCTGATTCTCCTGCCTTTATTGGCTGTACTTGTCTACAGTTTTAGCACTCAGAAAACCCTTTTAAAACAAGATTCCGGAAAACTTGAGCAGAAGACAAATTATTCAGTTCTTCCCTCCGGCGATACCATCGTTATCACCGAAGATATCAATATCAGGATGATTTCTGAAGAACAGCTTTTATTCAACGGAAATACTATTTCTTACGATGAGCTACCGGGAATGTTGGATCAATTAAATTCTCATATTCCTCCGGAAGAACGCGGTAAGATGATTTCGGCTGAGATTTCAACCACTAAAGAATTTCCCGTAGGATGGGTCAATGATGTAAAAAGATCGCTTTATCATTATGGCATTACCCGACCGAAAGTCACTCTCATTGGAATACCTGAAAATGGTGGGGAAGAAGTCCAGGAAAAAGCCACACAAGCTATGCTGAAGGAATATGATAGACTTGTCAAGCATTATAATTCTGAAAATAACTCAACAATCAAAAATGAGGACCTGCAAAGAATGAATTATATCTACAGTGTAATGACACCTCAGCAAAGGGAAAAAGCGGAGAAACGAAAATTCAAAGTGCCTCCAGTTCGGACAGATGAAAAACCTGCCAGTTCAAAAAAGAGTAACAGACTTATATTTGAAGCCGATACACTAATTTTTAGGGAAGATGACAACAAGGCCAAATCCTCGAACTTTAGAGCTGGCAGCATGAAATTTTCTGATCCTTCAGTTTCACCACCTCCCCCACCTCCGGCTCCCCCAACTCCCAAGGAGGGCGAAATACCTCTTCCTCCTCCTCCGCCACCGGTACCTCAAAATATTGATGTACCAATGCCTCCACCGCCACCGCCTTCTCCCATTGAGGCAGTCAAAGGCTGGATAGAAGAGGGTGCCGAATTCTATCTCAATGGAAATAAAGTAACTGGCGAAAAGGCACTTGAGGTAGTAAAAGAAAACAATGGAAAAAACCTTAGCGTACAGGTAGAGGAAAACGCTTCAGGAAAGACAGTGAGATTATCGGATAAAAAAAGGTAGCATTACAGACCTAACAGGTCTCAGAGACCTGTTAGGTCTAATCCTGTAATAGTAAAGGCGCGGATTTTCCGCGCCTCTGTTTTTTATATCTTCTTTACAATTGAAGCCGCGGATATTCCGCGGCTCTACATTAGACCTTTTTGACGTACTTGGTAAGGATCACGATCTGCTGCCCTTCCACCTTCCCTTCGATCTGCTCCGGATTGTCGTGTACCAAAGAAACTCTTCTTACAGCTGTTCCTCTTTTTGCTACCATACTTGAGCCGCGCACGGGAAGATCTTTTATAAGAACAACAGTATCACCTGCCTCTATAGTGGCTCCGTTACTGTCTTTATGAACAACTCCGCCGCTACTTTCAACTGTCATTTGTCCGGCTCTGGCCCATGCAAGCTGTTCCTCCTCCATGTACATCATGTCAAGAAGGTCCTGCGGCCAGCCTTCTCCTTTTAATCTGTTGAGCATACGCCAAGCCATTACCTGTACTGCAGGCACAGGGCTCCACATACTGTCATTTAGACAACGCCAGTGATTGGGTTGAATTTTTTCGGGATCTTTAATCTGTTCCTTACAGGTCCCGCAAATGAGGATGTGATCTTTCGCTCCGACTGGAGAATCGGGCACTGCATATACCTGAAGGTCTTCTTTAGAACCACAAAGTTCACATTGGGATCCGCTTCTTTGAAATAACTCTTGTTCGAGGTGCATGAATGAGTATTTTACCTACAAATATAGGCTTTTAGACCTAACAGGTTTTTGAAACCTGTTAGGTCTGGAGAGATCTGTATTAGCACAAATTAAATAGTCCGTCACAGTCCTCTTTCCTGAAACAAATATCCAACAAACAGCGTCAACAAATAAATTCCGTTTTTGATAATTATAACAACAATTATCAAAACAATTTTTATACATTTGTATATTATGTATACTTTATACATTATGTATATCAAGCTCCATGATTATGAGAAAAAACATTGATGTTGATGAAAGCATTATTAAGAAGATCAAACTGATTTCTGCCTATGAAAACAAAAGTGTCAAAGCAATCCTTGAGGAAGCCGTGACGCAGTATGTTAGAACTAAGGAGCTGGAAAGATTTGAGCAATTGACAGAAGAAGAAAAGGAAGACCTGGGATTGCTTTTACTAATGCAACAAAATGATCACGATGACGAAGTTTCTGAAGAGGAAATTTTTAAACTTCTGGATGAATGATCATTAGTTATAACAGAAAATTTAAAAAAGATCTTGAGAAGCTTAAGGAGAAAAATATAAAAGCCGCTTTAAAATCAGTAATCCAGGAATTAAAAGAAAAACAGTCTTTATCTGACATAAAAGGAGTGAAAAAAATTTCGGGACATCCTACTGCCTATCGTATAAGAATAGGAAATTACAGGCTGGGTCTATACCACAATAACGGAACCCTCAGCTTGCAACGTTTTGTGAAGCGGAATGATATTTATAAGGTATTCCCTTAGCAACCGGGGCATACAAAACCCGGCTAAATTTGCGATATAAAAGGTTGGAAATTCATCGTCAGACCCACAAGGTTGCGGAAACCTGCAAGGTCTTTTTTTGACCTTGCAGGTTTATTATTGGTATCGAAGACCTACAAGGTTTTGGAAACCTTGCAGGTGGGTCAGGTTTTAAGTTACTTTCTCAAACTCCTCCCAATATAATCCTCTACCCGCTCCTCCATAATTGGCAATGTCACGGTTCCCTGCTCCAAAATCACCTCATGGAATTTTCGAATATCGAAATCTGTTCCTAAAGCTTCTTCGGCCTTTTTCCGTAGTTCGCGGATCTTCATCTCCCCGATCTTGTAAGACACTGCCTGCCCCGGCCAGGAGATGTAGCGGTCGACTTCTGTGTTGATGTTGTGCATGGACAGTGCTGTATTCGAGCGGAGAAACTCTACAGCCTGTTCTCTCGTCCAGCCCATGGCATGAATTCCGGTATCGACTACAAGTCGGCCGGCGCGCCACTGCTCATAAGTTAGTTTTCCAAATTGCTCATACGGAGTTCTGTAGATTCCCATTTCTTCTGCTAAAGTTTCAGAATATAGCCCCCAACCCTCTCCAAAAGCCGATAAATAGAAGTTCCTTCTGAATTTCGGAATACTGTCTCCCAGCTCGCCATTCAGGGAGATCTGCAGGTGATGTCCGGGAACTGCTTCATGGGCGGTTAACGCGGGGAGCACATATAAGGGTCTGTTCGAAAGGTTATAGGTGTTCACCCAGTAGTACCCCGGCTGTGTCTCGTCACTGGAGCCTACATACCGTCCGGTGGTGTATTTTGGTGCAATAGCATCTGGTACAGGAGCTACACCGTAAGGTTTTCGAGGCAGCGTTTTAAAGAACTTTGGAAGCTGCGCATCAATGCGCTTTGAAATATCCCTTGCCTCCTTTAGCAGCTCCTCGCCGGTCTTTGCATAAAACTGCTTATCTGTCCGCAGAAAGTGTATGAAATCTTCAAAACTGCCTTCAAAATTCACTTCAGCAATGATCTTTTTCATTTCCGCATTGATCCTTGCAACTTCTTCCAGTCCTTTCTGATGGATCTCTTCTGCGGAAAGGTCCAGCGTAGTGTAATAGTTCAACCGGTTTTGGTAATATTTCCTGCCTCCCGGAATTTGTGAAACTCCGATGCTCTTTCTCGCCGCCGGAAGATATTCGGTCTCAAAAAAGGCTTTTATACGCCTGAATTGCGGGATCACATTGGTAGCCACTGCCTTTTCGGCCGCAGCTAAAACCGAATCCTTCTGCTGCTGAGTCATGATTGCCGGCAGGTTCAAAAAAGGCGAATAGTAGTAACTCTTTTTTGGATCATCTACGATCTGGTCGTTATATGTAGCCTCATATCCTTCGAAAATAATTGCGGGTTGTAAATTGCCTTTTTGGATCCCTTTCCGCAGCAGCACCAGGTGTTGATCTACATAAGAGGGAATTGCGTTTAATTTATTTAGGTAATCCTTTACCTGTTTATAATTGCTGAAAACCCGCACGTGGTACGGCAAACTCACATGAAAGCCGGCATCTGAGAGCAACGGATTCAAATAAGCCTCATACTCATAAAAATCGACGGTTTCCTGTAAGTCGTATCGCAATAATTCCGCAGAGATCTTTTCGGTTTCAGAAAGCTTGTCTTTATTGATCTTTTTCAGCTCTTTAAGCCGCTCCCGGGCAAAATCTGCCTCTTTTTTGTACAGTTCTTCGGTGTACAAACCGAGAGGATTGGCCTTACGTTCATAACTTTTGTGCTCATCAACCTTTTCTATTACCTGCTTTAATGCTTCGGAAGAATTCTGACTTTGTACCGTAAAAGTGAAAAAGAGAAAAAATGTAAGAGTCCAAAAAAGGTATTTCATGATCAAATTTTTGAATAAACTAAAGATAGGATTTCCCGCTATAAATTTTTCCTGAAGTTTAATTCCCTTTGATCCGCTCCCACAAGTCAAGGATGATCTCTTTCCCATCTTCCGGCAGTTTTTGAACCTCTTCTATACTTATAGTGCCACCTTCAGGAATTAATTTGTAGCTAAAGACAAATGGAGAATTCTCATTTGACGGATTTAGTCTCCCAAAGCGGAGGTCATTAAAATAAAGAAACCCGTCCTTTTCTGAAATGGTATACCAGCCTTTCGTTAAATGGACCAAACGCTGCAGATTTTTGTCATTTCGGAGACTTCCAAGATAGTCATGGTTTTTAGGTACTGCCTCAAACCTGATCATTTCTGAATCAAAAAAGGAAAAGTACCCCAGTAAAAAAGCATCTTCAGCTTCGGCGTTTGCTGCCCACAAAACAGTATTAAAAGGAGTGGGCCGACTATCCATGCGCGAGTACATGAGTCCTTGTTTGTCCAGAGCTGCCGTAAAATTTTGATGGGCAATAAATTTAAGAACCAGGGTAAGTAATAAATAAGCGCTGCTCACATAGAGCCCAAGCCGGTTGTATTTTGCCCTTTTTGGATCTCCTTTTTTCCGCCGCATGGCCATGATTAAAAAGACCAGAAACGGAAGGGTGTATAGCGGATCGATCACAAAAATATTCTTAAACTCCAGGCGAATATCTAGCGGCCAAAACAGCTGCGTACCCCAGGTGGTGAAGGAATCCAGGATGGGATGAGTGAACAAGCCCCAGAACATCAACCAGGACCAGTCTTTCCAGCCTACTCCGCTCTTTCTTTCAATTTTCGAAATAAGCCAGCCAAAAACAGGTGCAGCTAACACGGCAAAGACGATGGAGTGTGAAAAGCCACGGTGGATCTCTATGGCAGTGATGTTGTCGGTAAAATAGCCGGCAAAGGTGTCCAGGTCTGGAATCGTTCCTGCAATGGCTCCATACAACATCGCCTTATTGCCCACTTTCCTGCCAAGAACTGCTTCGCCAACGGCAGCACCGAGTACTATTTGAGTTAATGAATCCATGCTATCGCAAATTCCAATTTTTAAATTTCCAATTTCGTTTCAGTTTCAGTTTCAGTTTCACGGCACGGATTACGAATCTGCGCCAGCGCAGTTTCTACTTAAGACCTCACAGGTTTTGGAAACCTGTGAGGTCTTAATTTTTTTTCCCACTGTCCTTGGACCTCTGACCACTTTACCAAGACCTCCCGACTCCGCTCGAGGTGACAATCGAATTTCTAACTTCGTACTTCTAAAATCTAACTTCAATCTACTATTTCCATCTTCTTCAGCAAGAACGACGCGTTCATATTCTGGCACACCCCTTTTTTGAAGCGGTAGTCGAAGTTCAATTCGTCATTGATGATCTCGGCGTCAAAATAGTAGTTCTTTACCTGCGGCAGTTCTTCGGCCACTTCGCAAAGACTCAGGTCGTGGGTAGCAATAATTCCGGTGGAATTGGAGCCGACCAGTTTCTCAATGAATTTTCGGGAGCCAATGGCTTTATCTGTGCTGTTCGTCCCTTTAAGGATCTCGTCGAGGATGATGAAATACTGGTCTGTTTTGATCTCATCCACCACAAACTTCAGGCGTTTTAATTCTGAAAAGAAATAGGACTCATCATCTGTGAGCGAATCTGTAGTGCGCATGCTGGTAATGAGCTTGATTGGAGTGTAATGACAATAGGTGGCGCAAACCGGTAGGCCAACGTTTGCCATAAGGATCTGCAGACTGACTGTTCTTAAAAAGGTGCTTTTCCCCGCCATATTTGCCCCGGTGATGATGAAGAACTGCTCTTTTTCGATAGAAAAATCATTAGCTACCCGCTTTTCAGGATCCAGCAATGGATGAGCCAGCTGAGTAGCTTCAGAGATATGGGAATCATGATGCAATTCTGGGAAAACATATGAAGGATGATTGAATGCGAAATTTCCGAAGGAATTATAGGCGTCCAGGTATTCTATAGCGCGAAACCATTTTTGAACCTCCTGCCCGTGCTCTCCTATCCACTGCTCCAGCTTCCAGGAATAACGGAGATCCCAGAGCATAAAACCCTTTCCCAAAATTCCGAAGATCATATTGTTCCGCTGTTCCAGGGAATCAATAGCTCTTGAAAATTTCTTAAGAATGACAGAGGCTTTTTGTTTTTCGGAAACTATTAGATCCTTGTTCTTCCTTAGGAGCTCTGAAGTCAATGAGGTATTTTCAATTATTGCCAACAGTTGATAATACTGGTGAAAAGTATCCTGCACCTTACTCACACTTTCAGAAAGTACATTGATGCGCTTTGTATAAACTCCGGTAATAAGAAGCCCTATAAAAAACCAGATCCCCAATGACACCCCGCTGATATAATCCAGAATGTAACCCGTGATCACAATAGCGGAGAGTATTGAAAATAGCACAGGTAACCACTTCATTATGCGGGGGACAAAATTTTTGTATTGGTCCAGCCATTTCGTGATTGTAAGGGTACGGTTCTCTGTTTTTACAAGCGTTGCAATGGCAGAGAAATTCTGCCGCCAGTCCGCCATTCCAGCAAGTTCTTTAATCGCTTCCTGCTTCAGGTCGATATGTTCGATATCATTTGAAAGCAGCAGCTGCGCCAGCTTTTCTTTACCTTCTATAAGGGTAGTGCGGTTGAGATACTGGAAAAAAGAACCTTTTCCAAAGAGATCTATATCCTGACTATACGGGTGCAGGGGATCGGCAAATTCAGCTCCTGTAGGCAGGTTGTGGAAATTCCGCTTAAGAACCTTAAGTTCGGTCTCATTGATATTTATCAACTCCCGAAATTTATCCCGCTCGTACCTTAAATCTGAATGTCTTGAAACCAGGAAAATAAAAATTCCGCTTCCAACCAGCACTACAGCCAGAATAGCTGTCGCATTGCCCCAAAAAAAATAGACTGCAAAAGCGATCGCCAGGAAAACCAGAACCCGCAAAAGGCTGGAAAACCCAAGCTTTCGGGAAGCAGCATGAAGATGAGTACGGTATTTTTCTATTTGAGCGTTATAAAATGTGGCGGGTTCCTGTGTCATTAAATCTAGTAGTTATTTAATTCCTGCTGAAGTTTCTTTGTAAGACCGGAGACCACCAGCAGGTAAGAATGGTCTGTTAATTCCCTGACCAGCTGCGGCGGAAGACTCTCTACCAGAAGGCTGTTCCAGTGCTTCTTGTTCATGTGATAAGCGCCCTCAATTTGATCGGGATATTCATCTCTCAAGGTAAGAGCTTTTTCGGGATCACATTTTAGGGTTACCTGGAAAGGTGTGCTGTCTAAAGCCGCAAGCGCAAACATTTTTCCCATGACTTTAAAGACAAGAGCATCTGGCCCAAAAGGCAGCTCTTCGGTTACCCCTTTCTTTGCCAGACAATAATTTCTGAAGCCTTCAATATCCATAGCTTCAAAGATAACAAATCAGGATAGCTGAGCGTCTTCTTTCTTAACCTTTCCAATGCTGCCAAGATGGGTGTAGTGAAAACCCTTCTCGTATTTGAGTCCGTGACCTAACATACGATCAAAAGAGGAGTGTGAAAATATGATCACCCCAATAAGCTGCAATACCGGAATAAGAAAAAAGAATCCCACAAGGTAGATCATAATCGCGAGGCCTTTATGATGAAAGAGATTGTACAGAAAAGCGCCCGCTCTACTGTTAATAGCATAACCTATCATTCCGAGGTCGGGTGTCAGAAAAAGGACCAGAAACCACCACCATTCGTAATAGAGAAAGCCAAAGACGTAGATACCGAGCAGCAGCATAACCAGCTCCTCAAGTTTTAAGGTTGTTTTCATATTTTTTCAGGTTTGTAAAGCACAGGCTTTGATGGCGCAGCGTCATTTTCAAAAGAGGCAGGCTGCAGATTTAAAAAATAGAAGCCGTCTTCGATGCGCGACGGCACATAAACCAGTTCGGTAATTGTTGCTTCATGGCGCGTATTCTTTGGATAGTTCCAAAAAGCTTTATGAGCCAGTAATTTCCCGCCGTCCTCTTCCCTGTCTACAGAAGGCAGGTCGATCAACAGATGCTGCACTCCACATTCGCGCAGGTAGACCGCAGCTTCTTCCAGGAGATAGGGCCAATTGCTATTCGAATAATGTTTGCTGCGCTTGGCGATGCTGTTGGGCAATGTGCGGATTATAACAGCCTGCGCCTCACCCTCTCTAAAATGTTGTTTTAGCTGCTCTTTCGTGATCACCTCATCCCCATCTAATTTTACAGGCTCTACCGAGATCAATTTAGCAGAAAAAAAGAATGTTTTCAGGCTTTCATTGATGCCGTAATACTCTGAAGTAATGTGTCCTACACACTCGGTGTGGGTGGTATGCCCATGCGGATTAAAATAAATGTTGTTGAAATTCACAGATCCGCCTTTGCTCACCTTCCCAACCCAGTTTCCATCCTGCACCGGCTCGATCCTTGGAGCCATAAGATACCAAACCACCGGATTTTTATTATCACCTCTCAGACTAAGGGAAATGTCCAGGGGTTTGGAAAAATCAATGGTGTAGGTTTGATTATTGTGCTCTATTGTTCCTGTCATCTATTTTATCTCCCGCTATGAGATCATATTAATTTCCCAAATCTATAAAAAACAATTGTCGTAAATAGAAATCTCCAAAGCCCCTATAACATTACACCTCCGATTATTTTGTATTATCTTTGATCAAAGCATAAATAGTTGATGTATGGAAAATATTCAAAAGCTTAGAAATAAGATTATTGATCGTGTCATGATTAGTAGCAACAGCCAACTATTAGAAGCAATCGAAAAAATTCTAAGTGCTACTGAAGGTGAAGAGGAAATTGCTCTTTCCTCAGAGCAGATAGAAATGCTGTTGATGAGCGAAAGCGATATCGAGAACAACAGATTGATTTCTGAAGAAGATCTTGAAAAGCAGGATGAAGAATGGCTGAAGTAAAAGTCTTGTGGACCCTAACTGCCACTAAGCAGCGTGCGTAAATTTTAAGGTATTGGAATGAAAGAAATGGGAACAATAACTATTCCCGAAAACTTTTGGGAAAAGTTAAGGAGAGGATTCAGCTTCTTAAGAAAAATCCAGCCATAGGAAAACCAACAGAATTTAAATCAACCCGTATATTAGTCATGGGACATTACAGCATTATTTACAAATATTTTTCTTTCCAAATTCTAGTCACAGGTTTCTGGGATAACCGAAGAGATCCTGTCCAACTTCTTAGATCTCTCAAAAAGGATTAAAAAATCTCGGTATTCAGATAATAGAATAAGGGGAATTGTTCAACCCTTTCAGGGTTCTAAACCCTGAAAGGGTTCTAAGAAATTACTCCTCCACCCAAAACAAGTCCGCAGCAATACCATCACTAAGGAATTTCCCCTTTTTGGAAACCTGAAGTCGGTTGTTGTTCCAGTCCAGCAAGTCATCGGCAATTAGCTTCGCTGCTTCCCGAAGCAGGTAATTCTTATATTTTCTTCCAAAGCTCCTTTCCACCTCATCTACTGCAATACCCCATTTAGTACGCAGGCGGGTCATGACCAGTTCATTGTAGCGATCTGAAATTGAAAGTTCCTCCACCTCCGCCGGAATTTCTCCTTTTCGAAGCGCTTTGATGTAGAGCGTGTTATTGCTGATGTTCCACTTGCGGTGAAAACCATCAAAGGAATGTGCCGAAGGGCCAATGCCGATGTAAGGTTTTCCAAACCAGTAGGCGGTGTTGTTGCGGGAAAAGAATCCGGGTTTTCCAAAGTTCGAGAATTCGTAGTTGTCAAAGCCGGCAGCAGATAATATTTCGATCATGATCTCATACTGCTCCTTTGCCAGCTCCTCGTCCACCGGTGCAACTTTTCCTTTTTCAATCATGCTCTTCAAGGCCGTCTTTGGTTCCACAGTTAGCGCATAGCTGGAAATATGAGGTACTCCAAGTTCCAAAGCTATTTTTAGATTCCCCTTCCAGCGTTCATTGCTCATCCCGGGAATACCGTAAATAAGATCAATGGAAATATTCCCGAAATGCTGCTTCGCCAGGTTTATAGATTTTAAAGCCTCTTCGGCATTGTGCGCCCTGTTCATCAACTTAAGGTCTTCCTCAAAAAAGGATTGTATTCCAATGCTAAGTCGGTTGATGGGAGAAGCTGAAAGCATCCTGATCTTTTCTTCAGTAAGATCATCGGGGTTGGCTTCTAAAGTAACTTCTGCGTCTTCAGAAACCTTATAATTCAGCTGAATTACTTCAAAGATCTGCTGCAGCTCTTCCGCAGAAAGCAGCGACGGTGTTCCTCCTCCAAAGTAGATGGTCTCCACCTCCCCCGGAATTTCCTCTTTCCGCAGGAATAATTCTTTACAAATAGCCTCCACCATCTCCGGCTTCTTCTTTACCGAAGTCGAGAAATGAAAGTCACAGTAGTGACAGGCTTGTTTACAGAAAGGAATGTGAATGTACATCAATTAACAATTAGCAATTTACAATGACCAATTAACAGGAAGCAACTAACAATGATCAATTAACAATGATCATTAACAGGAAGCAATTAACAGGGAACAGTTGACAATTAGCAATAACCAATTATCACTCAAAAAATTACTTATTCATCCTGGTTTTTTTCAAGATACTGTACATGATCCTGGAGAGTTCATCAGCTTTCTCAAACATGTCCTGGAATTCTTCGGCCCCAATGTAATCGGTAGCTTCGAACAACCTAAGCCAGAATTTAGTCTCAAGACTTTCTTTGTATGCTATGGATACCTTTGAAGAAAAATCTGCAGTTGATATTGCTCCATTAGCTTCGGCAACATTTGCTCCTATGGAAGTGCCGGACCTAAGAAATTGCTTTGGCAGGACATATTCTTTTTCTTCTTTAATGATCTTCTTATAGAGCTTCACGGTCTTAACCGCAAACTCAAAGGATTTCTCATCCAGAACATTTTCTTTTCTTTCCACGGCAAATTAATTTGATTATTGCTAATTGTTCATTGTTTATTGAGCTTTCCCGGATTTTGTTTCACAAAAGCTTCCCAGCCAGAATAGCTCTTGCCTATTTCCACTTTTCCGGAGTTGTAAAAGTGGCAAACCGCAGCTGCGAGTCCGTCGGTGGCGTCGAGGTTTTTGGGGAGGGATTTCAGGGAGAGCAGGCTTTTCAGCATTGCGGCCACCTGTTCCTTGCTGGCGTTTCCGTTTCCGGTGATGGCCATTTTGATCTTCTTTGGAGAGTACTCTGTAACGGGAACTTCACGGCTCAATCCTGCCGCCATCGCCACTCCCTGAGCGCGTCCCAATTTCAACATGGATTGCACATTCTTTCCGAAGAAAGGAGCTTCAATAGCGATCTCATCGGGGTGCCAGGTGTCGATAAGTTCTATGGTGCGTTCAAAAATTAATTTCAGCTTCACGTATGGATCTTCGTATTTTTGAAGTTGCAGTTCATTGAGCTGCAAAAAGGTCATTTTGCGATTTACAATCTTGATGAGCCCAAACCCCATAATGGTGGTTCCCGGATCAATTCCTAAAATGATTTTTTCGTTATTCAAAAGCTTCGTAATATTGCAGATTCAAACCTGCCGGTGATTTTGCCGGTTATTCACCCGGTTCTTTAAAATAATTCATGCGAATTACCTCGCACAAAGCTAATCAATTCTTCTCACTAGTGCTCAAGGTCCTGGTGGTAGTAGCCGCAGTATCATTTATTTGGTACAAGGTAACCAGGGATGAAACCATGAATTTTGATCAATTTGTGGATATGCTTGAGCAATACAGCATCTTCTCGTTTACCAATATTGCTATCCTGGTGATCTTTTCCATTTTTAACTGGTATTTTGAAATACTTAAATGGCAAAATCTGAGCAGACACGTGCGGGAGAATTCCTTTAAATCCGCTACGCGGGAAAGCCTGGCATCCTTTACCGCTGCTATTTTCACTCCCAGCCGCATTGGAGAGTATGGAGCTAAATGTCTTTATTATACCCGCGCCGCCTGGAGAAAGGTGATCTTTCTAAATTTCCTCGGAAATATGGCCCAGTTGTTTGCCACTTATTTCTTCGGAATTGTCGGCTTGCTTTTCCTCATTACAAAATTAGACCTGCCCCTGCCCGTTTTTAACGCCATCCTCGTGATAGGTCTTTTACTGGCGCCCTTCATTTTGTACATCATCATGAAGAAATTCAAGATAAGGCTCAAGGGGTATTCTGTCAAACGGCTGGAAGAATCTTTCCATAAGGTCTCCAAAGAGATAAGGTGGAAGACCATTCTGTTCGCAAGTTTGAGATTCCTCATTTTTACGCATCAGTTCTATTTTTTACTGGTACAGTTCAAGATCGATGTCTCTTATCCCCTGTTGATCTCCGCTGTTTTTAGCACCTATATTTTGGCCTCCATCATCCCCACCATGATCATTTTTGACGCTTTTATAAAAGGCGGATTCGGAGTCTGGATCTTTGGATTTTTGCAGGTACCACAGATCATTGTCCTTACCATTGTACTTACCGTATGGATCCTCAATTTTGGGCTGCCGGGGCTGGCGGGAAGTTATTACGTTCTGCGATATAAAAAAGCAAAGCACGCCGTAGCATGATCGCGGCGGCTGTAGTCATTACGCTGCTCTACGTGCTAACCATGCTCTTCCTGCTGTACGGAACTTACCAGCTTCCTGTTTTCTTCGGAATAAATTCAGCTCCAGAAACCACTTTTTCGATAGTGATTCCGCTGCGGAATGAAGCTGAAAATCTGCCGTTATTATTCAATTCCCTGCGGAAGCTGAATTATCCTGCTGAAAAATATGAGATCCTGCTCATCAATGATGCTTCGGATGATGCTTCGGAAGCAATTTGTGAAGACTTCCGGCGGAAGCATCCTGAGCTAAAGGTGCAGCTGTTGCAGAACATCCGAAAATCAGGCAGCCCGAAAAAAGATGCACTCCAAACTGCCATTGAAGTGGCAAAAATGGAGTATATTCTTACTACCGATGCAGATTGTGCTGTTCCGGAAGCCTGGTTGCAGGAATTCAATGCCCTCATTACAGAAACAGAAGCCGATGTGGTTGCCGGGCCGGTAATGCTGAAGGCTGAGGTGCCAAAAATGGGATTTTGGCGAAGGTTTCAGGAAATGGATTTTTTCAGTCTGCAGAGCGCCACACTCGGAAGCTTCGGAGTCAGGATTCCTTTTATGTGCAACGGCGCAAATTTTTGCTACTCAAAAAAGGTATTTTTGGAAGTAAATGGTTTTGAAGGCAATTCTGCCATTGCCAGTGGAGATGATGTCTTTTTGCTGGAGAAGTTTCAGCAAAAGGGGCTGAAAATTGCCTTTTTAAAATCCCCTGAAGCTGTTGTCGCTACCTCCCCGGCTTCAGGAGTAGGACAAATGTTCTCGCAGCGCATCAGGTGGGCAGGAAAGACTTCGGCAACAAAGAACAGTTTTGGGAAGGCTGTTGGATTAATAGTGTTCCTGATGAACTTTTTGCTTTCCGCAGTATTTATTGCCATGATCTTTGGCGTTTTTCCCCATACTGTTTTTTTGGGGATGTTCCTGTTCAAATTTAACGTTGACTTCCTGTTGATTTTTAGAGCTGCAAACTTCTTTGGCAGGGAAAGCAGCCTTAAAAGCTATTTTTGGAGCAGCATGATTTATCCTTTCTTTAGCAGTTCAGTCGTTATTTTATCTATATTTTCGGGATACGAATGGAAGGGCCGCAGGTTCAAAAAGTAGCAGGTGGCCCGATATTTTTATTATCTTTAATTTACCTGAGTCCCAAGAATGCAGTATTTAAGGATCATTTTTTTCGCGTTTTTTATGTGTGCGGTATTTCCGCTTTTTGCACAGGAAACCTTCATTATCGATAAGGATACCCTACAGTTAAAAAGAGAAGTGAACGGGCCGCTAAGCCTGTATTGGACAGAAAAAGATCATAAATACCGTTATTTTGTTCAAAAGAAGGACCGCCTCATCGAGCTAAAAAATACTGACGGAAATGAGGAATATAAACAGCAACTACAGGAACTTACGGCAGACGCAGAAATGAAAACCCGGGATGTGCTTTTTGTATTGTACAGCCTCAAACATTTCACCAACACCTATAATGCCAGGGTGCAGGAAGACTATGTTGCCAATGAGGCCTCAGATGATATTCATCACCGCATAGGCCTCTTTACCGGACTCTCCAATAACATTTATACAGAAAATCCCGATAATGTACTGGCCCCAGTTGTAGGACTGGAATATGAATTCTACGATCCCAATCTGGCGCCAAGGCATTCGGCTTTTGTGCAGTTAAGGCATTCTTTTAAGCAGGACGATTATCGCTATACTTCGACGCAGCTTTCCCTAAATTACCGGTTCAAAGCTCTATACTTTTCCAACTTTGATCTTCATATCAATACCAAACTTGCGACATTCTTCTATTCCGAAGATAAGATCCCTGTCACCAATGATCAGGGGGAGGTGATCGCGATCAGGGATGATAATGGTTTCACCTTTACGGCACCCTTTAGTTTTGGCGTAGGCAGTGATATACAGATCACGCCAAAAAGTTTTATCACCCTTGGCTATAATGACATTTTTGCCATTGTTTGGGACAGCAACGGGAGCTTTCCGCTGGATTTTACAGTGGGATATAAGTACAATCTCTAAAGTTGAGGACTTGGGGACGAGGGGAGTTGGGGACGAGGGGACTTGGGGACGAGGGGACTTGGGGAGTTGGGGACTTGGGGAGTTGGGGACTTGGGGACGAGGGGACATTGGGACTTGGAGACTGGGGGACTTGGGGACGAGGGGACGGGGGGACTTTGAAGGACAAAGAATTCGCACTTCGAATTGCTATAGTCTATGTTTAAACAAATTTACTGCCGACTGCTAACTGCTTACTGCCCTTTTTCCTGATCACTATCAAAGACTAATTTTAATAATACATTTCGAGGCTATAGGTGTCGCCCTTACAGGGCTCTGGTCATCTGGTTCTTTTTAAACCCGTGGTTAAAACCCCGGGCTATTAATATTGCGCCCCGCCGGGCTCTTTTTGGAGGGGGCATTTTTTGATCCCGGGGTTTCACCCCGGGCTACCAATATTTCGCCCCGCTGGGGCTCCCTTTCTAGAGGGGGCTTTTATGTTCCCGGGATTAAAACCCCGGCTAAAAATATTGCGCCCCGCCCGGGCTTTTTTTGCTCCACACACTTGCACGATACAGTCAATAAAATTGCCAAATTCATACTGCACGGTAGTCCCGCTGTTCAGGCAAGCTGATAGTGACCACTGAGCACTGAACACTGAACACTAAATTATTCCGCCTTGATCACCACCGGCATTCTAAAGGTGGTTTTTACGGGAATTCCACGTTTTGTGGCGGGATAGATCTTTGGCAGGGAATCCACGCTACGGGTAAGCCATGTTTTTATCTCCGGCAACTGGTCGAGTACAACGGAATCTATCTCCATAGAATCAATGGCCGGAATTCCTTTTTCTGAGATCTTTAGGTAGAGATATAAGGTATCATCGATCTCTGTAGTTACAACCGGTTGTTTGGCTTCGAGCCGGGAAAAGAAGTATTGTGAAACTTTGTTCCCAAAGCAGATTTTTGCCGCTTCCACTTCTGTGATATTCCGGCATTCGGCAAAGGCAGGGTATTGATCTACTTCATGCCAGTTGAAGTCGCGGGTCTCTTCAGAAAGGATCTCTTCCGAAGATATTTTTCGCGTCTGGAATTCCTCACAGGAGACGAAAAGAAAGCACAGCACCAATAAGAGTAAAGTTTTCTTCATTCAGGACGGAAACTTAGCTCAAAAATAGTGAATTTAAGCAGTTTGAGGAAAGTTTTCTCCTGCTTGTGAAAAATTAGAAGACCATTATCTCAAAGTGAGACAGGAGAGTTTTTTATTTTTTACCAGGAAGTCTTGTATAATTTCAAATCGATTCCCAAGAATCTTCTCTATGGTAGATGTAGAAGCATTACCTCCTCTTAACCATATAACTTTTGGTGGATGACCAAAAATATTAGCAAATTCAAGGAAAACGGTATCGAAGGTGAGGATTGAGAATTTGTTTTCCTTAGCAAATTTCCATATTCCCAGATCTGAAGAATTTTCCAGATTTAAATGTCTTACCTGCGCTGAACCGGGATATTGTCCCACAATTCTATCCACCAATCGGAAAGATATATTCTGGTCGAGCAACAATTTCATTATACTACTCTCAGTTTATTTTCTTTCTCGGCAGCATAAGCAAGACAGGCTTTAATTTGTTCCTCTTCTAATTCAGGAAAATCATGAATAATCTCCTGCACAGACATTCCCTCAGCCATCCACGCCAGAACGTCATATACAGAAATTCGAGTTCCCTTTAGAATAGGCTTCCCAAAACGAACATCAGGATCTATTCCTATATATTTTTTAAAATCTATCATCATATAGAAGTTGATTTACAAGATAACATTTTTTACTAAAATTATTTCTAATGGTTTAAATCAAATTCTATTTGGGAATAGTAGCTCCCTGTCCGGAAGCATTCAGATGAATTTCCTCCCGGATATCCTTTACTCTTCTTTTCGCCAGTTTCCTAAGATAGGAATCACCTGCAGTTTCGTATTTCTCCAGATATGCTTCATACAATTTTAAACGTGTTTCAAGATCTTTATAATAGGAGTCTCCGGCTATAGCACGTTCAAACAATGCCCGTTCGTTATCGGGGTTTTCTTTTATTGCCTTATCGAAGTACTCCAACGCCTTTTTTGGCTGTTCCTTAAGTTTATAGGTGAGCCCCAGGCTGGTGAATTCCTCATCGAGGATCTGGTCCTTGAGCAGAATGGCAGCAAGTAAATGAAATTCAGATTTTTCGTAGTCCCCAGTGATGGCATACAGCTTCCCGAGGCTGTAATGGGTAGCATGATTTTTATCTTCAAAATTAAGAGCCTGTTTGAATTGTTCAATTGCGACTTCATACCGCTCTAAATGATAATTTGCCGTACCCAGTCTACTGTGAATAAATTCACTCCCTTCTCCCAAGACTACAAGTTTTTCAAATTCTTCAATGGCCAATTCGTATTCCTTCTGAAAGTAATATGCCTGCGCTAAAATTGAAAGGAGGGTTCGATTGGTGGGATTTGTTTCCAGCCCCTGTTTACTAAGCCGCTCTGCCTCCATTAATTTACCTGAAACCAAAGCGCGTTTAGCCACTTTTGCAAAGGCCTGCTGATGGTTCTTCTGGAGTAGAATCGTGATGTTGTAGTGATTCATGGCAGTGGAATCTTGCAGCTTTTCCTTTACCAGTCCCAGCTGATAATGAAAGTTGGCATTCATGGGATATTTTTTTACCAGCTGTTTAAAAATGCTGTCTGCCGCTTTTATTTCTCCAGTGGCAGAAAGTAACTGTGCATATTCCACGGTCGTCAATACCCTTTCGGGATTTGACTCTATGACGGTTCTGTAATTCTCGAGAGCTGCTGCCACGTTCCCGTTTGCTTTTTGTGCCCTGGCCAATTTCAGCAAAACCGATTGAGATCTGGAGCCCGATTTTTCCAGCTCTTCTATGGCTTCGGAATAATTCCCTACGGCATAAAGGCTATCGGCAATATTTAAAGCCGAAGTTTGTGCTCCGGCTTTAATGGCTGCAAATAATAATAAAAGAAAAAAAATAGTAGTCTTCATTCCCCCATTTTAGTTCTGCCCCTCTTTGCTTTCCTTTTCCGGTTCAGGTTCAGGAACATTAAAAACAATTGGTAAAGAGTAGAGAATTGCTACTTCTTCTCCATTGTGAACAGCAGGTTCCATATTTGGTAAAATATTTATCACCCTTTCTGCCTCTGCTCCAAGTTTGGGATGAGGTGCCCTGGATTCTACGCTGGTAACTTCTCCATCCTTTGAAACTTTGAACTTTACATAGATCCTGTTTATCCCGGTTACCCCTAATTCTTTTCCAAGATTGGTATTGAAATTTCTACTGACGAAATCTGTGATCTTGTTTGACATACATTCCTTTTGCTCCTTACTGGTAGCAAGGTTTTCACAACCCGGAAAAACAGGCACCTGTTCTACTACTGCAAAGGGAATGGGTAAGTTTTCGTCGACTTCTATTGTTTCTGTGACTGTTACAGTGGTTCCCGGAGCTGCCGGTGGGGGTGGGGGCGCCTGTGTGGAGCTAACGGATTTTCCGGAGCTACAGGCAACATAGGTCAACATTGCCAACATAAGCGGCAGAATAATTAAAAATTTAAATTTGGACGTCGATTTTGATTTGTTTTTTTGCAACATAACTATTCGTTTTTTGATTAATGAATGATTAAAAAATTGATTGATAAAGGAAATGTCTTCGGTACTAAAAGCTGAATTGAGCAGCTGTTCGAAATAAGTCCTCTTTTCCACATTTTTGATTACTCCTGCATCGGCAAGGAATTCGTGGATCGTGGAAATGCGGGACTGGTAGATGTAGATAAGAGGATTGAACCAGAAAATGATTTTAAGGAATTCAAAGAACAACAGGTCCAGGGTATGCCGCTGCCTCACGTGTACCAGCTCGTGAGAGAGGATCTGCTCCCGCTCCTTTTCTGAAAGTTCGCTTCCCAGAAAAACAGTGTTGTAGAAAGTACAGGCAATCGTGCTGCCTGGCACCTCAATGATCTTCATTTCTCCCGTCTTAAGAACAGGCTCATGTGAAAATAACTGCTTCAGGACTCTAAACTTGTGGAAAAAAATTCCCAGGCTAAAGAGAAATCCTGCGCCATAGGCCAGCAGCCACCAGTTGATGGTTTGATCTGCTTCAGGAGCAACGGAACCTGAGCTAAGGCCGGTTTGGACTTCGCCGCCTCCGCCTATCAAAACTTCTGGAAGCATTGTAAAAGTTTCCGCAGGAAGGGCACTTTGCAGCAAAGGGATCTTCAGCAAAGGAAGAAGTATGGCTATAACCGGCGTGATTAGGAGATATACCCGATTATAAGTAAAGAAAGTTTCCTTCTTTAGGAGTAGCTCATATACCAGTAGGAATATCAGCTGAAATACGATGATCTGGATAATGTAGTGCTGCATCTTATTCTTTTTTATTGATCTCTTCGAGAATGGATTCCAGTTCTTTTGTATCCATTTTGTTGTTCTTCATGAAAAACGACACCATGCTTTTGAAAGAGCCGTTAAAATATCCGTCGACCAGTTTGTTTACACTTTGGTTGGTATAGGTCTCCTTTTCCACTTTTGAGAAATAGATATACCCCTTCCCTTCTTTGCGGTGATCCACAAATTCTTTGCTTTCCAGGATCCGTACGATCGTGGAGACCGTATTATAGGCAGGTTTAGGTTCGGGCATTTCTTCTATAATAGTTGCCACATTGGCTTCTTTTAATTCCCAAAGGATCTGCATGATCTCTTCTTCTGCTTTGGTCAATTGCTTCATAACCGAAATTTGTTTGAGCTAAGTTAAACTAAATATTTAGTTTAAACTAATAAATTAGTTAAAATTTATTTCGGCTCTTTCTATATCTTAGCTGAAAAATTACACCATGGATCTTGCAATTGTTGCCCTGGCAGCTATTTTAATGCTTGTAGGCGTACTGGGAAGTTTTCTTCCCATGCTTCCGGGAATTCCCCTTAGCTGGGCGGGTCTATTAGTTTTACACCTCACTTCTGTAGTACCAATGAATTACACCTTCCTGGGTGTTACTCTGCTTATAACTCTTGTGATCTTTGCTTTACAATATGCCATTCCCGCTCTGGGGACAAAATATCTTGGAGGAAGCAAACAGGGGATGTGGGGAGCTACCCTTGGCCTTTTCGCCGGAATATTCATTCCTATTCCTTTTGCTATTCTTATTGCTCCTTTTGTAGGGGCCTATCTTGGAGAGATCCTGAACAAAGCTGATTCCCGTACTGCATTAAAAGCCGCTTCGGGTTCTTTTATAGGCTTGCTCGCTTCCACTTTTATGGAATTTGTTGTAACTGCGATTTTTCTGCTTTTATTCATCTGGAAAGTATGGGAGCACAGGTTCGTTCTTTTTAATTTTTAGAATTGGCTGCTTAAATTTTATATCTTTAGGCTTTAAAAAAAATTGAATTTTCACTGCAATCCCGGCTTCCCCCGCCCAAAATTGCTTCACCCTCTCATATGAATTTAGACGTTGTTGTTATCGATGACGATGCAGTTGTATTGTTCTTGCATAAGGTACTCATTCAAAAAAGTGCCCTGCCCTCCAATGTTTTTGATTTCCTCAATGCAGAGGAAGCATTGGAATTCGTAAAGCAACGGTCTCTTAAGAACCATCTTTTGATCTTCCTGGATATCAATATGCCCGACCTTAATGGCTGGGAGTTTCTGGACAGGTTGGCACAATTAGCAACACCTAAAAAGATCTTTGTGATCATGGTTACCTCTTCTATTAACTGGAGTGACAGGAAACGCGCAGAAGACTATCCACTGGTTATGGACTTTAGAGAAAAGCCACTTTCGAAACAGGCATGTGAAGAGATCTATATAAAATTGCTTCCCCTCCTAAAATCTTAATTTTTCCCACATCCTTTAACGCTCCTACACTTAACTAATAAGGTATCCTTAAAATAACGGTGTTTTAAGAATAAATTAAAAAATTCTGCTTTTTAAAGCCCTAAATTAGGACGCAACCAATTAAAAATCAGACATGAAATGGTATTTATTATTATTTTCAACTTTACTCCCCTTAGAACTTTTTGCGCAGGATGATACCGGTGCCGCTCTTTTATTAGAGGATACAAATTTTTTCATTTGTGTCGTAGCCGGGGTACTCCTTGCTGTAGGATTTCAGTTACTACTCACAGCACTCTCTGTTGCAGGAGGAATTACTGCCGTAGGTAACGTAAGGGAAAAAGCACATAAATCGAATGACCCGGATCGTCAAAGAACTAAAAATGATCATGACGATGATGATGACGGAATGAATGTAGGGCAAAAGGTCTCTACAGGATTAGGAATCTGGACCCTCATTACCACCTCTGTCGCCTTATTCTTTGCCAGTTTGCTTGCTGTAAAACTCGGTTTGATCGGCGCGAATTTTATAGGTGCTACTCTGGGACTTGTTATTTGGGCAGCATTTTTCATGTTGATCACCTACCTTGAAGTAAATATGGTGACTTCCCTTGTAGGAGGTTTAGCCTCTACCGTTAAACAGGGACTATCTTCAGCCTCCTCGGCCTTTTCACAATCAGACGCTTCTGTTGCGAAAGATGTGGCTAAAATAAAAGCTAAGACTGAAGCTAAGGAAATGAGAAAACAACTGGAGAAGCTCTTCACTACCCATGATGTAGACAAGAAGGTAGAGGACTATGTGCAAACTCTGAAACCTCAGAAGATCGATATCAAAGACCTGAAAAAGCAGATCAAAGATCTTCTTACCGATCTTCAGGTCACAGAAAAGGCAGATTTCGACTATCCTAATTCTGTAAAAAGGCTAATCCTGGAAGAAGCAGATAAAAGCACCCTTTCCAAAGAGGATAAGCAGGCCGTAAAAGATCACGTGAATAGTCTTAAAGATATAGCTCAAAGTGATGCCTCAAACGAGGAGAAAGCAAAGTCAGGTATCGAGCAGCTTACCCCGGCAGACAGAGAGCAGATCGATAAATACCAGGCAGAGATAAGGAAAGCATTAAAGAATACAGATAATGACGAACTGCAACCTGAAAAACTGGAAGCAGATCTTAAAAGGATACTTGACGAACCTAAGCAGGCTTCTAACATTGCCAAAGCCAAAGCAAGTGCAATTGACAGGAAAACCCTGGTGCAATTACTGGCTTCTCAAAATTTGAGTGAGCAGGAAGCAGATCAAAAGATCTCACAGGTTGAGAAAGTGCTTAATAAGGTAAATGCCTTCTTTAGCGACGGGCAACAAAATGCCAGTGCTAAAAAAGGCGAAGTGAAGCAGAAAAAAGGTGACGTCGAAGCTAAAGTAAAAGGAATGTTCTCCAGTAAGACTTCTGACCTTAACAGGATCTATTCGGATTTCACTTCGATCTTTCAGGAGTCCGGTGCAGGACCAGACCTAAAATATAAGCTGGAACATTATAACAAAGAGGAAATGATCACCTTGATCACCACCAGAACTTCTATGAGTAGAACCGAAGCAGAACCGATTGCTGACAAGATTGTCACCGCGAGAGATTCTGTTCTGGAAAAAGCTTACGAAGTTCAGATCAAGGTGCGCGAGAAAATGGAAGAGGCCAAGGAAAAAGCACTTATCGCAGCCGAAGAATCCAGGAAAGCAGCTGCAACCGCAGCATGGTGGTTAGTAGCAACCGGAATAGTTTCAGCAGCAGCTTCGGCAGTTGGAGGGATTCTTTCGCTTGAAAGTGCAATTTTTTAAACAAAGCAAAGCCCGACAAGGCACTATAAAAACTCTGATTATTAATTAATTAAAAAGTCTAATTATGAAAAAGCTATTTTATTTACCGAGCATTCTGTTCCTGGCATTGTTAACGCTTGGTTCCTGCCGTAATAATGAAAACCGGGAGACAGAACAAATGGAAGAGGAAGTTGACCTGAACGAAACACAAAACGCCACAGACAACACCTTCGCCCAGTATGACACTAACCGTGATAACCAGTGGGATGAAAATGAATTTACAGAATCATACCAGGGAGATTTTTCTGGTTATGATGCAGACACTTCGGGAGACCTCAACAACGAAGAATTTACCGGTGCGACTTTCAGAAATACCGATAGGGATCGCAACAATTCGATTAGCCGCCAGGAGTGGGATGAAGGGTTCAACAACAGTTTTGGTGATTATGCCAATCAAGATGATTTTGATAGGTTTGACAAAGACCGGAGTGGGGATCTTTCTAACACGGAATGGAACGAGGGAGTTGCAGGGTCAAACTGGTTCGGAACCTTTGATGAGGACCAAAACAGCACTATAAGCAACCAGGAATGGGCCAGAAGAGACTTTGCTGCATGGGATATTAACAAAGATGGAAAACTTGACCAACAGGAATTCCAGTCTTACAACAGCTCGAAGAGAAACAACGGAAATATGAACAGCGGCAACCGTACCAATTCCCAAACCCAGATACAAAACAATACCGGCACACGGAATCAGGGCACCAACAACCAGAACAACACCACGACACGCAACCAGTAGGTATTCTCCTAATGATAAAAACCCGGTGGTTTCCGGGTTTTTTTATTCCCTACACCCAAATAAATACTAAATGAACCGGTAAGGAGGTCTTTTCTTACGAGTTTCTTCCGAAATTGTCATAAAATTCTGTCAAAAATAATTTTAGAAGTGTAGTTGTTTCCTACTTTGGTCTGTTGAACCATAAAAACTGACTCATGAAAACCAAAATCTTATTTATTATGCTTGCCTTTGGAAGTATGCTTTTCACTTCTTGCCGCGAAACTGTTACCGAAAGGGAAGTAGTCCGCGAAAGGGAAGTAGAAGTTGAAAGAGAGGAACTAGAAGAAGATAATGAAGGTATCATAGAACGTACCGGTAGGGAGATCGACAACGAAGTTAACAAGGAGATCGATGAGGAAATCGAAAAAATCGGAGATGATAACTAGATTAGAAAAAAAGTGCTCACAAGTTTAGGATTTCATTTAGAAAATTTTAGCAGTAGAGTTGTTAAAAAACAAATTTAAAATTTAAAATTTGTTGGTACTAACTATAAAACCTTAAAATTATGAAACGTATTGCTTTATTATTTGCATTTCTGTTCACCTTTAGTTCCGCATTTATTTCCTGTCGGGAAACTGAAGAAAGTAATGGAGAGAGACTCGAGGAAGGAATGGAAGATGCAGGAGATGAAATGGAAGATGCAGTGGACGACCTTGGAGACGAAATCGATAGATAAACCTTTTTCCAACCAACAAAATCTAAACTTATGAAAAAATATATTTTCTTAACGCTATTTTCTTTCGCCCTTGCCACTTCCCTGGTATCATGTCGCGAAACACAAAATGCTGCAGAGGCTACCGGTGAGGCAGTAGAAGAAGGAGTAAATGAAACCCGTGAAAATACAGGTCTCGGAGGACAGGATGATCTTTAGAGATCTAAAGACTAACCAACATTAACCATGGATCATACGATCCGGAAGAACGGTCTGAAAATTCAGACCGTTTTTTTGGTTTTAATTTTTTATAGACCTGAACTCGCTTTTAAGATCTTCCATAGACTGTTGTAACTGCTTAAGCAATCCGCTTTCTGAAGGAGAATCCAGATTAAAGGTAAGCTTGGAATTTACCTGCCATAACTCCTGAATGTCATTAATATTTACTTCAACAGGAAGATATTCTTCATTCAGCGATACAAGTAGTAATTTCGAAGGATCAGGTAATTTCTGAATTTTCTTCACCAGGACAGAATCATAAAGCACCACCACATACACCCTGTTGTTACTAGCTTCTTCTATGGTGGGAACTGCTTTACCCAGAACCCATTCTCCCGGCCTGAAGTTGGGAAGCATACTATCCCCTTCTACCTGGAAGCCGCGGTGGGTTGCGTTGCGATATTCGGGCAGCGGAATATCAAAAGCCGGCAGTTGCTGGTACCATTCCACATCCTGCACGTTATGTGGATATCCTGCCGCTGCTTTTACATTTACCAGAACGATATTTTCCTCTTCGGCACTATTAAGGCTAACCACCTTGGGACTAACATCACCTTTAGTTACCTGCAGATATTTTTGATTACTCTCACCAAAGAGCCACAAAGGATTGATCCCGAACTGGCGGAGCAATTCGGCAACGATCTTACCCGAAAGTTTGGTACGACCTCTTTCAATGTCGGCAGTGGAATTCTTGATCCCTAATACCTCAGCAAATTCGGCCTGGGTGAAATTATTTTCATCCCGAACCTCCTTAAATCGCTTTATCTCTGGTGTGATATCTGTTCCCATACCTGCAAAATTACAATTTTAAGGAAATTTTCCAACATGTTATGGAATAAATCCATGAATAATATTTTTGTAGCAGGAATAACTAACATTCTTTTATGAATCTCTGAAAAATTATATACTATTTTTAAACTGTATGGAGGAACATTATCTAATCATGGCCGGGCTGGGGTTTGCGACAATAATAATGGCCTGGCTTCCATCATTTTCTAAAAAGCTAAAAATTAGCTCTCCTATCCTTTTACTGCTGATAGGGTTTGGATTATTCCTGATAGGAGTTCCCTTAGGCTGGCCCGATCCTCTATGGAATGATCTGGGCCTTATGTATTATTCCGAAGCAGTTGTGATCATTTCCCTGATGGGAGCAGGCCTCAAGATCGGGGCCAATTACGACCTTAAATCCTGGAGAAAACCACTCCTGCTGGTCTTCGTGACCATGCCTATTTGTATGATTTCGGCTTATTTGCTTGGGCAGTACTTTCTGCTGCTGAGTGTTCCATCGAGTCTGCTACTTGCCGCTGTACTCGCCCCTACAGATCCTGTTCTAGCGGCAGAAGTGCAATTGGATGATCCCCTGGAAGAGCAGGAACATGAAGATAATGTGAGGTTCGCTCTAACTGCCGAAGCCGGTCTTAATGATGGGGTCGCCTTTCCTTTTTCTTATTTAGCAGTAATGGTAGCACAGGCAGGAAGCTGGGCTGCATTTAACTTCACAGAATGGTTCTGGGATAAACTGTTGCTGAAGATCGTAATTGGAATAGTAATAGGATTGTTTCTGGGTTGGATGATCGGCCTTATCATGGACCGGCTGCACAAGTACATGGGTGTAAAAACTTTTGTTGGATTCCTCTCTCTATCCCTGACCTTTATGACCTATGGAGTAAGTGAGGCGTTACACGGCTATGGATTCATGGCTGTTTTCTTTGCAGGATTTGCACTGCGGTACTATGAAAAGGTTGACCAAAACTATAAGAAGAAACTGGGAGATTTTATAACCGAAATTGAACACCTGCTCATGGTGGTTTACATTATTCTCTTTGGAGGTTCCATAATGAATGGTATGTTAACCCTCACAGACTGGAGGGGGATTGTGTTTGCTTTTCTGTTTGTTATTGTTATTCGACCCTTAGCGGGCCTAATAGGTTTAACTGGGGTCAAAGAAGACTTCAAAAGTAAACTCGCTGTAAGTTTTTTTGGAATAAGAGGTATAGGTTCAATTTTCTACCTCTCCTGGGCATTTGTAACCTTTGACTATTTCGAACATAAAAATGAATTGTATGCCATTACTGCTTATATTATCCTTATCTCTATTGTACTTCACGGGTTAACTGCGCCTACAGCTATTGAATATTTCAGGAAAAAAAGTCTGGCAGAAAAAGAAGAAGCACCTAATTAACAATAGCTTATAAGAGCTTTTAGAAGATTCTCTTTTAAAATTATTATTTTAAAAGAGAATAAAATTCCTATGAGCAAAAAATATAAAACTGCGCCAATAATTAAAAAACCAACAGATATACCTTTTAGAGGATGGAAAGTAATAGGCCTTCAGGTAAAGGATGAGATAGGAGATAACAATGTATCGATAATTTCTGCAGGGGTCGCTTTTTACGCTTTTCTTGCGGTCTTTCCGGCAATAGGAGCCCTGGTATCTATCTACGGTTTGGCTATGGATCCGGAAAGTCTGCAGGGACAACTGGAGCGAATTGCACAGGTAATGCCTCAACAGGCTTTTGAGATCATTCAGGCACAATTGCAACAGTTGGTAACTACCTCCGGCAGCGCATTAAGTTGGAGCCTGGTAATAGGGATCCTGCTGAGTCTCTGGAGTGCCAATAAAGGAACAAAATCACTTTTTACAGGATTGGATATCGCCTATGACACCAATACAAGCAGGGGATTTATCAAACAAAATGCACTTACGCTGCTCTACACTTTTCTTGCTGTGTTGGTTGTTATCATAAGTATTGCCGTGATCGTAGTATTTCCCGCCATAGTGGGTTATTTAGGTTTGCCTTCAAACATTGAAACCCTAATAGGCTTCGGGCGCTGGATCATTCTGGCCGCGCTGGTGATCTATTTTTTGGGTGCTGTCTATAAATATGCTCCCAACAAAACAACTCCGGCTTATCGATGGGTCCTTCCCGGGGCTTTACTGGCCACATTCCTATGGCTCATTGCTTCCTGGGGCTTCTCCTTTTATGTCAAAAACTTCGGAAGTTATGGGGAGGTCTATGGCTCAATTTCCGCAGTAGTTGTTCTACTGTTATGGCTGTTCCTTACCAGCTTTATCATCCTTATTGGCGCCGAACTCAATTCTGAAATCGAAAAATACGCCAGAATAAGATCCTAATGGTTCCCGAAAAAAGGGGGTCAAAAAGCCCTTTTTGAGTACCCTCTAAAAACCTGATCTGGATCATATTTTCCAACCCGCTCATTTCCAACCTTTGTAGCCGGTACGAAACGAGCAATTTTTTATGGAGGATCTTTCTTGTTATCACTGCGGTGATACCATAAAGTCACGCATTTTTTTTGACGACAAGTCATTCTGTTGTAATGGCTGTAAAACCGTTTATGAAATCTTTTCAGAAAGCGGCCTAACTTCCTATTATGATATGGAAGCAGCTCCCGGTGCAGCTCCCTCAAAGCTTGAAGGTAAGTATGACTTTTTAAGCAATGAAAAGATCGTGGAAAAGCTGCTGGAATTCAGTGATGAGAACCTGCAGATCGTTTCTTTGTATATCCCGCATATTCACTGCAGCTCCTGCATCTGGATCCTTGAAAATCTCAATAAACTAAGGCCCGAGATCTCTGCTTCGCAGGTTGATTTCCCCAAGAAGACCATCAGAGTGACCTACAATTCAGAAAAGATAAGCCTTAAGGAACTGGTGATCTTTCTTAGCAGCATTGGCTATGAGCCATACATTAGCCTGGAAGACAGTGAAGGCGGAACAAAAAAGATCAACCGCAGCATCATTTACAAGCTGGGGGTGGCGGGCTTTGCATTTGGAAATGTGATGTTCCTTTCGTTCCCTGAATATTTTGAAGTGAACGAATTCTGGCTGGATCAATACAAGGGCCTTTTTAGATGGCTCATGTTTGGTTTTTCCCTGCCGGTGGTCTTTTATGTGGCCAAGGATTACTTTATTTCCGCCTATAAAGGGCTTCGAGCAGGAATCCTCAATATTGATGTGCCTTTGGCATTAGGCGTGCTCGTGCTCTTTGTTCGCAGTACTCTGGAGATCATTTTTGACTGGGGCACCGGATTCTTTGACAGCCTCACCGGACTGGTCTTTTTCCTCACTCTTGGAAAATTCTTTCAGCAAAAAACCTATAATTTCCTTTCTTTTGAGCGGGATTACAAGTCCTATTTCCCAATCGGAATTACCCGAATTAATCCGGACGGAAAAGAAGAAAGCATACATGTACACGACATTGAAAAAGGAGATCGTATCCTCATAAGAAATGAGGAGCTTATCCCTGTAGACGGAATCCTTATCAATGGCAACGCGCGTATTGATTATAGTTTTGTCACCGGCGAATCTGAAGCTGTTCAAAAGGAATCGGGAGATAAACTTTTTGCCGGCGGCCGACAGGTTTCCGGGATGATCGAGATGGAAGCTTTAAAATCGGTTTCTCAAAGTTATCTTACAAAGTTGTGGAGCAATGATGTTTTCCAGGTGAAAAAAGAGGATTCCTTTACTTCTTTCATCAACAAAATCAGTAAATATTTCACCATTGTGCTGTTGTTTATCGCATTTTCGGCAACTGCTTTCTGGCTGTTCCTCGATGTAGCCACGGCCATTAATGTTTTCACAGCTGTACTCATCATCGCCTGCCCCTGTGCTCTGGCTATGTCCACACCTTTTACTTTAGGAAATTTGCTGCGCATCTTCGGAAATAAAAAGTTTTACCTCAAAAATGCCGGGGTCATTGAACAACTGGCTAATGCCGATACTGTCATTTTTGATAAGACCGGCACCATCACCTCTAACAAAAAGAGCAGCATTATTTATGAAGGAATTCATCTTTCTGCGGAAGAAGAATCTCTGCTGAAGAATACCCTCAGGGCATCCAATCATCCTTTAAGCCGAACCTTATATGACATGCTTGCGGAATATGATATCACTCCGCCTGAAGAATTTCGGGAGGTGACCGGCAAAGGCATAGAAGCTGTACACCAAAAGCAGTTGATGAAAGTTGGATCGGCAGAATTCGTGGGAAATACAACTTTAGCTCCATCTCTCAATACTTCGGTGCACATAAGTTCGAACAATGAGTACAAAGGCAGATACATCTTCCACAACGAATATCGTGAGGGCGCTGCAGACTTGTTTGCTGAATTTGCACCGGAATATCACCTTTCAATACTTTCCGGAGACAATGAAGGAGAAAAGCAAAGGCTGGAAAACCTGCTTCCGGAAAAGACCGAAATGCACTTTAATCAAAAACCTGAAGACAAACTTAACTACATAAGTCAGCTGCAACAGCAGGGAAGGAAGACCATTATGGTAGGCGACGGCCTTAATGATGCAGGTGCCCTGGCAAAAAGTGAGGTGGGAATTGCTATTTCCGAAAATGTCAATGTATTCTCCCCCGCCTGTGACGCCATTCTTGATGCGAGCAGGTTTGGCAGCTTGTACAAATTTATACAGGCTTCAAAAAAGGCAATGACGGTGATCAAAATAAGCATGCTGCTCTCATTTTTATATAATGTCGTGGGACTTTACTTTGCGGTCACAGGACAATTATCTCCAATTATTGCTGCTGTTTTGATGCCTTTGAGTTCTATAAGTATCATTGCTTTCACTACAGTCTGCACAAATTTGATCGGGAGAAAGATCTAGTGCTTTCAGAAATTAATTCTGTTTCATTTTATTCTTAAGCCGGGAATTTTTCAGTTAAATTTTGAAATATTTTGAAAGTTTCCGAAGGAAATACTACTTTAGAATTGTGATTAAATTATTTGACTTCCTGTCCTAAGGCAGGAAAAGCCAACGAGAGTGCAATCCCCTACTTGCTTCTTGTTGTCCTGATTTCCTGAAGACCATTCCTCCAATTCCTCTTTTCAAACTCTTATTACAAAAGAGCTTTAAGAACAATACCTTTCTAAAAGTGCATTTCTGAATACCTTTATTTTCTTTTCACACCTGCGGAAAAAAGATCTGAAGGCTACGGGATTCGGGAGGTTTGAGGACCTGCATTGCATACAGGGCGGACTCTGGTTTTCGGCTTTAGAATGAGGATCGAAAAATAGCATTTTTGACAGGAATTATGGATAAACCTCCTTATACCGAATATCCAAAAATTGCTTCTGAAGCACTTCTTCTCAGGAAAATTGATCCTGAAGAACTGCCTCAGCTCCTTCCCATATCCTTTTACGATGGAAAACCGGCTCAAACAGAAGCCGAAGCTGCAAAGATGCTTCAGCAAATTGAACAGGATCACCTCAACGGAGAAAGTATTCATTGGGGTATTGAAGAAAGAAGTTCCGGAAAACTTACCGGCACCTGTGGCTTTTACAGGGGCTTTGAAAATGCTTCAGGAGAATTGGGGGGTGTGCTTTTGCCGGAGTATCGGGGAAAAGGCGATATGACTGAAGCTATGCGGCTGGCAATAGAATTCGGCTTCAGGAGGATAGGGTTAAAACGGATCTTTGCCGTCACTTCGAAAGATAATTCGGCAGCAATAAAGCTTCTGGAAAGATTAGACTTCCGCAGCATTAAAACAACTAAAGAGGAAGTTGAGTACGAGATCCTCCCCCGATGAAAATTTACTGAATGTAAAAAGGCCACCCGAAGGCAGCCTTTTATCTGATTGAAAAATTCTATTAATTCGAAACTTCGGTTTTAATGGCCTCAATAGTTTCGGTATTATCTACTCCCAGGCCTTGCTGCTGGTGAACCAGCACGCCCTCTTCATCAAAAACGCTGATGATGTTGGAATGGGAGAAATCTATAGGTGAGATCTTTTTGTAGCTCACTGCCAGTACAGTGGCAAACTCCCGCGTATCTTCGGGCGTACCTCTAAGGAATAACCAGTGATCTTTTTCCATGTCATTTTCAATAGAAAAATCCTTTAGACGTTTTGGAGTATCGGTTTCAGGATCTATGCTCACCATAAGGAATTTTACATTATCCAGATCTTCTTCGGGTACCTGCTTTTCAATGTTTCGCATATCGGCCACCAACCTGGGGCAGGCAGCTTTACACGAAGTATAGATCATTACCATAACCAGCACATTCCCCCGCAGATCCTCCAGCTGAATATGCTCACCATTCTGGGTGGTCCAGGTAGATGGTAAATTATAGATTGAAAGCTCGGGAAGCTCTTTATTTTCGGAAGAAACCTTAGTTTCAGCCAAATTATTTTCAACTTCGGCTTCTTTCTTTTCAGCATTGTTACAGGCTGTAAAAAGAAAGGCTGCGAGTAATAGGTATATTAAATTTTTCATGGTCATAATTCTGATTTTTCCACATCCTGCACACAACGGAATCCGAGGTTTTTGACCGAATATTGTGCTTTCATACTTCCGCGGAAAGCATAGCGCATAAAAGCTGCATAGTTCATAAGATCTGTAGCGCCAACAGCAGCAGCTCCACAGAACAGATTGTTGTCCCCGGTGCTGTCTTTCCTGGATTCTCCTCCAATCATCACCGAATTGAAATCTGAGGTCCATTCCCAAACTAACCCGTGAAGATCGTAAACCCCCCAGTAATTCTTAAAGGTGTTCCCTATGGTCTTTTTGTAGGTGTCCGGGGTCTCATACCAGCTTAAAATGAACTGGTTGTATGATTTTTCGGTACGGGCATCCGGCTGTTTTTCGTTTGCCATGGCCACATATTCCCATTCATCTACAGTTGGTAATCTCTTGCCCTGGCACTCGCAGTAATTCTTTGCTGCATACCAGGAAACATTGGTTACCGGAGAATTAGGCAACATGTCATCTCCAAAACTAAGGTCATCTTTCCAGTTGCGAAGGTAATTATCATCGGCAAAGAGTTTCTTTACCTGGGATTTTCTCCAGCGGGGATTTGCTTCCACAAACTTCTGAAATTCGGCATTGGTCACAGGATACACATCCATTAAAAACCCATCTACAGGAATTTCAGTTTTGGTTCCGTAGAGGGGAACGAATTCCCCTCCCTTCACCTCTACCATTGAACCAGACTGGCTATAAGCCTGGCTCTGGATCATTACCGCGATGCAAATTGCCAATCTGATTAATGTTTTCATGATATAAAGATAACTATTTTACTTTTTTCACCATTTCCCGGGTAACTTCAGACTTGTTGTTGCCCCAGTTGTTGTAAACGTAAGTTAGAACTGCAGCTACATCCTCATCAGATATATTTTGCTTTGGCATGGCACTGTTGTACACATTTCCGTTCACCTGGATCTCACCGGTCAATCCAAACTTCACTACTTCAATCGCACGGTGTACATCCTTATTCAGGTAATCTGAAGATGCAAGCGGAGGGAAAGCATTAGGTATTCCGGCACCGGTTGCCTGGTGACAGGCAAGACAGCTTTGAGTATATACCTGTTTTCCTCTTTCCATTTTTTCGTCCATTGACATTTCGGCAACAGGACCTGCTTCAGTTGACTCTTCGGCAACATCGGTTACTGTTTTTCCGGGATTATAGACTTTCTCTTCAATTTTTCCGCCGAAAACTTTAGGATTTTCTTCTCCTTCAACTTTTAATATTCCGAGAGCTCCTTTGTTAAAGGCCCTGAAAATAGAGTGGTCAACCAAGACTAAGTTCCCGGGAACTTCTACTTTAAACTCTACGATCGCAGCACCACCGGCGGGAATCAAGGTTGTTTGTACATTTTCATTTATCATTGCACCACCTTCAAGATATACTTTGTCAAAGATCTCCCCAATAACGTGGAAGGAAGATACCAGGTTTGGACCTCCGTTACCGACATATAATCTCACAGTCTCACCAACTTTAGCAGTAAGTGCATTATCTCCTGTAAGACCACCAACTTTACCGTTGAATACTACGTAATCTGCATCTTCATTTACTGCTTTTTCCATACTGAAAGCCTGAAGCCCTCTTTCTCCATTCTCACCTTCGGTATAGAAATCTCCCTGCATTACATAATATTCTTTGTCTACAGGAGGAAGTCCACCTTCCGGCTCAACAAGGATAAGACCGTACATTCCGTTCGCGATATGCATTCCAACCGGTGCAGTAGCACAGTGGTAAACATATAAACCGGGATTCATTGTCTTAAAGGTAAATACTGCTTCATGCCCAGGAGCTACGAAAGAAGATTCGGCTCCACCCCCGGGACCGGTCACTGCGTGAAGGTCAATGTTGTGAGGTAATTTTGAGTCGGGGTGGTTCTTGAAGTGGAATTCAACCTCATCCCCAACTCTGGTACGGATGAAACTTCCGGGAACTGTGCCATCAAATGTCCAGTACACGTAAGTTACGCCGTCGCTCATTTCCATCTCTTTTTCGATAACTTCCATGTTAACGATGAGCTTGGTGGCAGCTCTTTTCCCAACAGGTCTGGGCACGAAAGGAGGAGCGGTCATCTCTGCCTCGCTTTCACCATATACTTTCATTGATTCAGGATTTTCTTTCGCCGCTACTGCTTTTTCGCAAGAGCTGAAAAGGCCCGCAACCAGGGCCGCAATAAAGAAAACAACTATTAGTCCTTTTTTAGATTGTTTAGAATTTTTCATGATCAGATGTATTTGATTTTAATTTCAGATACAAATGTCCTAATTAGGTTCGCGTTGAGATATGAGCGTGATCATATATGGCAAAATTTTTTATGGATCGTTTTGTCCGAAACCTGATCGAAATCATATTTCCCGAAAATGAATGCCCCTAGATTTGCCCCTAATTAAATAGGTATGAGCGTCATCTATTTACTCCTTACAATAAGCATTATTGTAGCGGTAATCTTTTTCATAGTTTTCATTGTAGCTGTTCGTAATGGCCAGTTTGATGATGACTATACACCGTCTGTGCGTATTCTTTTTGAGGATGAGCTTGTAAAAGAGAAATCAACAAAACCCGTAAAAACTAAACAAGACAATTGAGTATGGAATTGCAACAGTTCTACTACGACAACAAAATCGTAAAAAAATTCCTCTATGCCACTTTATTCTGGGGCGTGATCGGAATGTCAGTCGGGCTTCTTCTGGCTTTCTTATTTATCTTCCCCAACCTTACCGACGGGATCTCCTGGTTAAGTTTTGGGCGCCTCCGTCCTCTGCACACCAACGCAGTAATTTTTGCCTTTGTTGGTAATGCCATCTTCGCCGGAGTCTATTATTCAACTCAGCGTTTATTGAAGGCGAGGATGTACAGCGACATTTTGAGTAAGATCAACTTTTGGGGCTGGCAAATAATGATTGTTGGCGCAGCGATTACATTGCCATTAGGTTACACTAGTTCCAAAGAATACGCCGAGCTGGAATGGCCTTTTGATATTCTCATTGCGGTAATTTGGGTGGTTTTTGGCTGGAACCTCATCGCTACAATTTTCAAAAGAAGACAACGACACTTGTATGTTGCTATCTGGTTTTACATAGCAACCTTTGTAACTGTTGCGGTTCTTCACATTTTTAACAGCCTTGCCATTCCTGTCGGTCTCTTCAAAAGTTATTCGGTTTATGCCGGAGTGCAGGATGCTCTTGTTCAATGGTGGTACGGCCACAATGCGGTTGCATTCTTCCTTACCACTCCGTTCCTGGGGCTTATGTACTACTTTGTACCTAAGGCTGCTAACAGGCCGGTTTACTCCTATAAATTATCTATCATTCACTTCTGGTCCTTAATATTTATATATATCTGGGCCGGTCCTCACCACCTGTTATATTCTTCTTTGCCCGACTGGGCACAGAACCTGGGGGTAGCATTTTCCGTGATGCTGTTAATGCCGTCATGGGGCGGTATGATTAATGGCTTGCTTACCCTTCGTGGAGCCTGGGATAAAGTAAAAGCAGATCCTGTTCTAAAATTTATGGTAGTAGCTATTACCGGTTATGGAATGGCAACCTTTGAAGGGCCAATGTTGTCCCTCAAAAATGTAAATGCCATTGCACATTTTAGCGACTGGGTTATTGCGCACGTGCATGTGGGAGCTCTTGCCTGGAACGGATTCTTAACTTTTGGTATGGTGTACTGGCTTGTTCCCAGAATGTTCAAAACCAAATTATACTCTATTAAACTTGCAAATGCTCATTTCTGGACAGGTACTTTAGGGATCATTCTGTATGCCCTGCCCATGTATGTTGCTGGATTTGTACAGGCTTCCATGTGGAAACAATTTAATCCTGACGGTACTCTTGTCTACGGAAACTTCCTTGAAACCGTAACCGAGATCATGCCTATGTACTGGTTTAGAGCGATAGGCGGAAGTATGTATATCTGCGGAATGTTCATTCTTCTATACAATGTTTATAAAACGATTAAAAGCGGTTCTGAAGTTACAGACGAGCTGGCTGAAGCTGCACCGCTGCAAAAGATCAGCAACAAGAGACTGGTTGGAGAAGGTTTCCACACCTGGCTTGAACGTAAACCTGTGCAACTAACCATTCTTGCTACAATCGCAATTCTAATTGGAGGTATTATCCAGATCGTTCCTACCCTGCTGGTTAAATCAAATATTCCGACCATTACCAGTGTGAAGCCTTATACCCCGCTGGAACTGGAAGGAAGGGACATCTATATAAGAGAGAGCTGTGTTTCCTGTCACTCACAAATGATACGTCCTTTTAGGAGTGAAGTGGAGCGATATGGGGAATATTCGAAAGCAGGAGAATATGTTTACGACCACCCGTTCCTGTGGGGAAGTAAACGTACCGGACCCGATCTTATGAGAATAGGTGGAAAATATTCAGACAACTGGCACTTTAACCATATGTATGATCCTCAAAGCACATCTGCAGGATCGATCATGCCGGGATACAAGTGGCTTATCACCGATGAACACGACCGTTCCAGTACCGAAGCAAAAATGGAGGCCATGGTAAAACTGGGAGTTCCCTACACCGAAGCTGAGATCGCAAATGCACAGGCACTCATGGATGAGCAGGCAACAAAAATTCAGGAAAATCTATATAATGATCCCGATTTTGTTGCCACGTACGAAGCAGACAAGAAGTATGCAGAAGAGAACGGACTTGATTTTATAGAAATGAAAGACCGCGAGATCGTTGCTTTGATCGCTTACATTCAGCGCTTGGGTACAGATATTAAAGTGGTGAATTCAACAACCTCAAACTAATTATCATGCTAAAATTTATAAAAGGACACATGGAGACAATTGATGGGATCGAGGTTTATCCCATCATCTCCCTCCTCATTTTCTTCCTCTTTTTTGTAGCGCTTTTCTGGTGGGTCTTTACTGCCAAAAAAGATTACATCCATACTGTAGAACAAATTCCATTAGAACCAGATAACGACCAAAACTCATGAGACACGCAATCCCGGCCTGGATAAGAATTCCTGTTTTCTTTATGATCATCGCAGGAGCCCTGGAATTCCTTGTTGATTCGGGCGATAATTATGCTTTTGTAGAACATCCTTTACTGGCTGTTGTCCTTTTGGTTTTTCTTCTGCTTTTAATCGCTGCGGAATTTATTCTTGATGCCTTTGAGAATATTATGTTCCAGGCCCTTACTCCCGAAGCTAAAGAACGCTACATGGCAGCTCAACAGGAGCGTATGAAAAAGTACGACCTGAAGCAGCTGTACCGAAAAGCTACTGGTACCCGCCCAATTTCTGAAGAAAGAGACCTGGAGCTGGATCATAACTACGACGGTATTAAAGAACTGGATAACAAGTTACCGCCATGGTGGCTCTATTCCTTCTATGCCTCTATAATTTACGCAGCCGGGTATATGGCTTATTATCACATTTTTGACGGAGATAACCAGGTGACAGAATATGAAACCGAAATGCTGGCGGCAAAACTGGCGGTAGAAGAATACAAAAAGAATGCTCCAGATCTTGTGGATGCAGAATCTGTAGTGTTACTGACTGATGCGGGAGAACTGGAAAAAGGAGCTGCCCTGTACCAAACCAACTGTATGGCTTGCCATGCAGGGGATGGAGGTGGAGGAATTGGTCCAAACCTTGCCGACGAACACTGGATCCTTGGCGGCGGAATAAAGAATGTATTCCATACTATAAGTGAAGGAGGGCGTGCAGGAAAAGGAATGATCGCCTGGAAATCCTCACTAAAGCCTACCGAAATTCAGCAGATTGCAAGTTATGTTTTGAGCCTGCAGGGAACAACTCCTGCAAATCCCAAGGAAGCCGAAGGGGAAATTTGGGCAGAAGAATAATCGATAAAAAAGAAAGCTTAAGCTTTGGATAAAGAAAATAACAACTTCAGGGACAGAATAGGCACCATGAATGCCGAGGGCAAAAGAGCCTGGGTCTATCCTAAAAAACCTGAGGGACGATTTTACCGGTATCGTACCCAGCTCACCTGGGTGCTGCTGGCTTTTCTTATCCTTTCCCCTTTTATACACATTAACGGTAATCAATTCATGCTGTTTAATGTAATAGGAAGGGAGTTTTACATTTTTGCACAACCATTCTGGCCACAGGATTTTTATCTGGGTGTAACAGCGATGATCATTGGGGTTTTGTTCATCACCCTGTTCACCTCTGCCTTTGGAAGGATATTTTGTGGATGGATCTGCCCCCAGACCATCTTCATGGAAATGGTATTCAGGAAGATCGAATATTGGATCGAAGGTGACCGGGGAGCACAAATGCGCCTCGATAAACAGGAATGGAACAATGAGAAGATCAGGAAAAAAGGATTTAAATGGTTTCTTTTCTTCCTTATCTCCTTCGGAATAGCAAATGTGTTCTTAGCCTACCTCGTGGGAAGCAAAAGATTACTGCAGTACGTTACCCAAGGGCCGCTGGAAAACCTTAGCACCTTCACTGCCCTAATGATCTTTACCGGTGTCTTCTATTTTATCTTCTCCTGGTTCAGAGAACAGGTTTGTACTATTGCCTGCCCCTACGGGAGATTACAGAGTGTACTGCTGGATAAGAAATCTGTAGTTGTGGCTTATGACAGGAAAAGGGGAGAAAGAACACAGGGCCGTTCAAAATTCAAGAAGAATGAAGATCGCGCGGCTTTGGGAAAAGGAGATTGTATCGACTGCTTCCAGTGTGTGAATGTATGTCCTACCGGGATCGACATTAGGAATGGTACTCAGCTGGAGTGTATCAACTGTACCGCCTGTATCGATGCCTGTGATACGATTATGGAAAAAGTAGATCTTCCAAAAGGACTCATTGGCTTCTATTCTGAAGAGAATATTGAGAAAGAGGAGAAATTCACCTTTAACCCGAGAATGAAAGGCTTTGCAGCCATAATGCTGGTGCTGGTTGGAATATTATCGGGAATGTTGTTCATACGGTCTGATGTGGAAGCGACTATTTTGAGACTTCCGGGGCAGTTATATGAAACACAGGAAAATAATATCATAAGTAATGTGTACACTTTTAAGCTCATCAATAAAACCACCGGCAGTTTTGAAGATGTACATTTCAAATTACTGTCTCACGACGGTACTATAGAGTCGGTCACTCACGAGAATCTTACTGTGCCTGAAAAAGGCCTGGCCGAGGGAACTCTCTTCATCGAAATTCCGAAGGCGATTTTGAAAGACGAAAAGAGTTCATTAGAAATTGGGATCTACAGCGGGAATAAATTAATTGAAACCACTACGACCAATTTCATGGGTCCGAGGAGTTTCAGATAAAATCTTTATAAAGGAAAAAAGTATTGCAATGCTAGTAAAAGAAATATTATCAGAATTACCCACCGCGACAAAGATCCTGGTGAGGAAATTTGAACAGGAAGAGGGATCACACGTATTGGCAATTGGTCTTAATAAGGATGTGATCTTAAAAGAGCATAAAAGTGATATCCCGGCAAGGATCCTTGTTATAAAGGGCGCTGTTACCTATATAGCAGGAGACAAAAGGACCAGATTGGATCTTTTTGACGAACATATTATTCCAATTGGAGAATATCATGCTGTAGAACCGCATGAGGACAGTGTTTTCCTTGTCATTAAAAAGTAAAATCATGAAGATATCCTGGGGTACAGCCATTGTAATGGCTATCGTAAGCTTTATTAGTTTCATAATGTTCTTTGTTGTCACAATGATCACAGATAAAGCCTATAGCCACGATCTTGTGGTAGAAGAATATTATAAGACAGAACTAACATTTCAGGAGCAACTGGATAAAACCGAAAATGCTACCCTGCTTTCAGAAAATATAAATGTGGAAAAAACTTCAGAAGGAGTGGTGATCACCTTTCCGGCAGAGCTGGAGTTTTCAAAAATAGAAGGAAAGGTGTTCCTATACCGGCCGTCAAACAAGCAACTGGACTTTGAGATTCCTCTTTCATTGTCCTCTAATCAATTGCTCGTACCTGATAAGCGCTTAGCTGGCGGCCGTTGGAACATCATTATTGACTGGACTTACCAGGACGAAGCATATTATTTTAAAGAAGATATTAAATACTAGGTGCTGTATTCTGCTTTAATATTAGGGATCCTTGGAAGTTTTCACTGTATAGGCATGTGTGGCCCCATAGCATTCATGCTTCCGGTGTCGCGTGACAATCAGGTAAAAAAGTTCTTCCAGATCTTCCTGTATCATTTTGGCAGATTACTGGCCTATGGTATAATAGGATTGGCATTCGGGTTAATAGGAAAAAGCCTTAACCTGTTCGGTTTTCAGCAACAACTTTCCATTGCTATTGGAGCACTCATGATCCTGGTGATCATGCTGCCTGTAAGGCAGTTTCAAAAATATAATTTTTCACAACCTTTATACCGCCTCATTGGGAAGGTAAAATCTTCCCTGGGGGCGGCATTAAAGAAAAAAACACCCGATACCTTTTTCACTATCGGTTTCCTTAACGGCTTCCTTCCCTGTGGGCTGGTCTATATGGCTGTTTTTGGTTCAATTGCAGCCGGGAGTCTTCTTTGGGGAAGTCTTTATATGCTGTTGTTCGGCCTGGGTACAATACCTTTAATGACCACGGCAGTCTACTTCAGTAGCTTGCTGGGTGGTACCATGAGGAAAAAAGTTCAGAAGCTTATTCCTGCCTTGGTGGTGATCATTGGACTCCTTTTTATTATAAGAGGCCTGGGACTGGACATCCCTTATCTTTCACCTGCTGAAGTAACTCAAGAGGTTACTGCCGCTTCTTCCTGTCATTAAATCTTAAAAAAATGTTACTGCCTTACTATTAAGGCTAATCCTTCTTTCACAATTGGGACATATTTATCTAATTTATCCCGGCCAGCCCCTATTTTTCCGTTAAAGTTCTCTAAAACCCTTGTCGATTCACGGTTTCTTTTGGAACTTTTTTCTCGGATAGGGAGGGAAAGCATGAGCAGGATCATCTTTTGCAGTGCCACTTTTCGGTACTTAAAATCTAAGTCTCTTGTTTGTGGCACTTACCCATTTTGTGAAAGAGAACTTAAAAAAATATTATGCACCGCCAAGAAACTGCCCGAAAGCTGACCCGCGTCATACTCTAACCTCCATTTCTGTCCCATCTTTGTATCATAATTAAAAACAAAAATCATGAACACAAAAAAGAACCTTTGGTTAGTAATTGGAAGCTTTCTGGTAATGGTATTCACTGCCAATACAACATTTGCACAGACATATAATGTAAATAATGCTGCTTCCAAAGTAAAAGTAGAAGGAACTTCAAATGTACACGACTGGGAGATGACTGCAGAGAATCTCCAGGGTTCTATGAAGGTCCAAATGACAGACGGGCAATTAGTGCAGATCGACGACATCAAGTTTACCGTGGTTGCTGAAAGTTTGAAGAGCGGAAAAGGAGGAATGGACAAAAACGCTTATAAGGCCATTAACACAGATAAGCACAAAACCATCATTTACCAACTTCAAAAAGTGAATAACCTCGATTGTACTTCAAAAAGCAGCTGTAAAGTGACCACCACCGGTGCGTTAACCATTGCAGGAACTAAGAAAAATGTCGAGATAATTTTTGATGCTAAAGTAAGCGGAGACAAAATAGTGCTAAGCGGAGAGAAGAAGATCAAAATGAGCGAATTTAACGTAGATCCTCCAAAAGCCATGTTTGGCACCATAACTACAGGAGACGACTTAAACATCAAATTCGAAGTGGCATTTACTAAATAATCTTTAAATCAAACAAGTTAATAATTATCAACTATCACCATTATTTCTATCAAAATGAAAAACTTAATTAAATATTCAGGAATTGCTTTAATGATGGCCATGGGCTTTCAGGCACAGGCACAAGATGTAGATGTTCTTGTTGTAGAAGACAATGAAAACACTACCCTTTGGGACAGAAGTCTACCTAACTTTAGATATCCAGATCAACGCGGTATAAGCACATTTGAGCCTACAAAAGACAACAACTACGGTGAATTCGAAGGAGTACAGGTAAGACTTGGTGGTGCTTTTGCACTTCAATTCCAGGCATTAGAACAGGAAAATGCTTCAGGCGCTCCTGAATTATATGAACTTGGAAAAGACTTTAACCTTGCTACTGCAAACATGACTTTTGACATTTTGCTTGCAAAAGGAGTTAGAGTACACCTTAACACTTACCTTTCTTCTCAAAACCACCCTGATACTTACGTAAAAGGAGGATACCTACAAGTAGATAACCTTGACTTCATCAGTGAAGGGTTAGCTTCTGGTCTTATGGAGCACTTAAGGATCAGGTTTGGTCACATGGAGAACAACTATGGTGATGCTCACTTTAGAAGATCTGATAACGCAATGGCTCTTTACAACCCATTCGTTGGTAACTACTTAATGGATAGCTTTACTACAGAAGTAGGTGGAGAAGTTTATTTCTTCAATGGACCATGGCTTGGAATGGTTGGTTTCACCAATGGTAAACTAAACCAGTCTACAAAATCTGAAGGTGGAGTTAGCCCATCTCTGCTTGCCAAATTTGGATATGACAATCAAATCTCTGAAGATTTCAGATTTAGATTAACAGGATCTGTATTCCACAGTGCAGAAAGCCGTAACATATACTTATATTCCGGTGACCGTGCAGGATCAAGATATTATAATGTAATGTCAGGGCCAGACCCAAATTTTCCAGGTGACGGTTTTAGAGCAGGTCGTATCAATCCCGATCTTCGTAATGAAATGACAGCTTTTATGATCAACCCTTTCATTAAAGTAGGTGGTCTTGAATTCTTCGGAATCTATGAAAGAGCTTCAGGAAAATATGCTTCTGAAACTGACGAGAGAAAATGGAATCAATATGCCGGAGAACTTATCTACAGATTCGGAAGTGATGAAAACTTCTACGTAGGTGGTCGTTACAACACTGTAAATGGAGAACTTAGATCTGGGGAAGATGTAACAGTAAACAGATTCAACCTTGGCGGTGGATGGTTTATGACTAAAAACATCCTTACTAAAGTTGAATATGTAAACCAGGACTACAACGACTATCCTGTTACTGACATCCACCACGAAGGAAACTTCAACGGCTTTAACATTGAGGCAGTAATTAGCTTCTAATCTAAAAGATTCGTTTGAACTAGCCCGAAAAATGGGGGAATCTAATTCCCCCATTTTTTTTTAACTTTAGACAAAATGAAAAAAATTGCGTTTGTTTTATTAGTGCTTTTCCACAGTGCGATGACTCACGCACAGGATTTTCAGAACAAAAGAGTTACTGTCTTACCTTCAAGTGAGCTTACCATTATAGGAGATTCGAACATTGCTGCTTTTCAATGCGAATTTGATAATTCTTATCTTGAAGGAGCCCAAATTGTAAAGTACAGGCAAACCGGCAATACGATTAACTTCAATGGAGCAGTTCTCTCCCTCAATAACCGCGGATTTGATTGTGGCAGCAAGGGTATCAATCGTGACTTCCACGACCTCCTTAGATCAGATGAGCATCCAAAAATAAGGCTGGAAGTGAATAAAATTGATCTGTCCTCTCCTACTCAGGGTGCAGCTCACGTGATCATCACCATAGCCGGGAAACACAGAACCTATAATGTTCCGGTAAAGATTAAAACCGGAGATATAGCTCAATTTAAAGGAAAACTTGAGGTTAATATCAAGCATTACGACCTGGAGCCTCCAAAAAAGCTCTTTGGAATGATCGTCGTAAAAGATAACATCGAAATTGAATTCGATCTTCACGTAAAACAATAATCCTATGGAAATAGTTTCGGCTGCAGAAGCGGTCTCACTTGTAAAATCCGGGGACCGGGTGTTCTTTCAGGGTGCGGCAATGACTCCCAAAATTCTCATTGAAGCCCTGGTAGACAGGTACACGGAGCTGGAAAAGGTAGAGATCTTCCATATTCATACAGAAGGCCCGGCCAGATATACCCGGGAACCTTACCGAAGGTCATTTTATGTCAACAGCTGTTTTGCAGCAGGAAATGTAAGAGACACCATCAATTCAGAATATGGAGCTTATATTCCCATTTTCCTCAGCGAGATCCATTTGCTGTTCCGTAAGAACATTTTACCTCTTGATGTCGCCTTTATCCAGGTTTCCCCCCCAGATAAACATGGCTACTGCTCTCTTGGAGTATCTGTTGATATTACCTTACCTGCCATTCAAACTGCTAAAACAGTAATTGCACAGATCAATCCACGGGTTCCAAGAACTCACGGAGACGGTATTATTCACATAAGCAGGATCTCGGCAGCAATCGAAGTAGACACACCAATTCACTCTCATGATCCTGAAACTCCTTCAGAAATAGAAATCCAGATAGGAAAACACGTGGCCGAACTCATCGAGGATGGTGCTACGCTCCAGATGGGCATCGGCGGAATTCCCAATGTTGTTCTAAACAACCTGATGAACCATAAGCGTCTCGGGATTCACACCGAAATGTTTTCTGACGGTATTTTACCGCTCATAGAAGAAGGCATCATTACAGGCGAGGAAAAAGAGGTGAAAACCGGAAAAATCGTGACCTGTTTTGCCCTGGGCTCACAAAAATTATATGACTTCATTGATGACAATCCTGTGGTGCATTTTAAGGAAGCTGCTTATACAAATGATACAGCTGTGATTCGAAAAAATCCAAAGGTCACTGCTATTAACAGCGCCATAGAAATTGATCTTACAGGGCAGGTTTGTGCTGATACTATAGGAAATTACCAATATTCGGGAGTAGGTGGCCAAATGGATTTTATTCGCGGAGCTTCCCTTTCGGAAGGTGGAAAAGCAATTATTGCAATGCCATCAGTCACCACTAAAGGGTTCTCGAAGATTGTACCTTATCTAAAGGAAGGTGCCGGAGTTACTACTACCAGAGCTCATGTGCACTACATCGCTACCGAATACGGAGTGGTAAATCTCTATGGTAAAAACCTGAAACAGAGAGCAAATGCCCTCATTTCTATTGCTCATCCCAATCACCGGGAGATGCTGGAAAAAGAAGCATATGCCCGCATGAACAAAACCCGGTAAGCCGGGAGAAAGCTTCCTGATTTTGCCATTTTTGACTACCTTTAAGCTGCTTAAATCAAAAGAACATGAAAAGTAGTTTTAGCGAAATCATTAAGGATAACAAACCGGTGTTGGTAGATTTTTTTGCAGACTGGTGCGGCCCTTGCAAAGTGCTGGCTCCAATTCTTAAAGATGCGAAGGCAGACCTTGGAGACATGGTAAAAATTGTCAAGATTGATGTGGATAAAAATCAGGCGCTGGCAGAAAAATATCAGGTGCGTGGAGTGCCAACTTTAATCCTGTTTAAAAACGGACAACAATTATGGCGGCAGTCGGGAGTACTTCAGAAAAATGAGCTGGTTCAACTGGTAAAATCCCATCAGTAATTTATGATCGATGAAAACCTGCTGCTCAACTACGGAGCGAAAAGAGTGGCTTTTTCCAAAGGCGATCAGCTCTTTCGGGAAGGAGAATCGGCTGTAAATTTTTACCAGGTCGCTTCGGGGGAGATAAAAATGAACAACTATAATGAAGACGGGAAAGAATTTATCCAGGGTATTTTTTCCATCGGTCAGAGTTTCGGCGAGCCTCCCCTGCTTGCAAAGGTGAAGTACCCCGCAAATGCCGAAGCGATCTCAGATGCCGAAGTCTTTCAGTTGTCAAAAGAGCAATTTCTGGACCTGCTTTCTTCCCATCCCAAAGTACATCTTAAGATCACCGAAACCCTTGCGAAAAGGCTCTACTACAAAGCCATTATGGTTTCAGAAATTTCTAGTCAGGAGCCTGAGCATCGTATCCTGCGCATTATCGACTACCTCAAACAGCATGTAGGCAAAGTAGAAGGAAAGTTTGATTATCGCCTGGACCTTACCCGCCAACAGCTCGCCGATCTTACAGGACTTAGGGTCGAAACTGTAATTCGCGCCACTAAATCCTTGGAGAAAAAAGGGGAACTACAGATCAAAAAGAGAAAAGTCTACCGCTAACAACTCATTCTAAACGAGTTATGACTTCGTTCAGGGACAAAAATGTCCTCTTTTATGATCCAAATCATATTCTCCCCTGCCTCATACCTTTAATTTTACATCATAATAAAAAAATAGGTATGAGACTTTACAACACACTTTACGATGATTTTGATGGGCTTTTTGTTGGTTATTCTGCAGTAGCAATTATTTTGACCACCTGTTTGGGAGCTGCCGCAGCGATGGTTATCCTAATGAATGGTCATGATCTAATCCAAATGTCCCAACTCTTTGTAGTGCTTATGGGCGCCATGGGATATATGGTGTCAGTTTTAGCACAAATGAAAACAAAATTCGTCTTTAATGCTTTAATTTTGAGCCTGGTATTGAGTAGTATCCTGCTATTGATCAATGTTTGGGTGCGTTATTAAACAAGATCCTTTTCATGAAAAATGATATTCAGAACCGGGAGGATGTTTTTCTCCTGGTTTCTTCTTTTTATACAAAAGTAAGAGCCAACGAAAAGATTGGTCACTTCTTTAATGAGACCATTGATGATTGGCCCGCGCACCTGGAAAAACTCACAGACTTCTGGGAAACCAACCTGTTTATGGTTAGCAAATTTAGAGGTAATCTTGTACGTGCGCATATAGAGGTGGATCAAAATTTCGACCATAGTATAGAGCAGAAACATTTTGGGGAGTGGCTTACCATGTGGTATCAAACCATTGACGAACTGTTCGAAGGAGATCGTGCAAACATCGCGAAGAATAGGGCCCGAAACATGGCACATAATCTGTTTATGAATATCTATATGAGCCGGGAGCATTAGTTCCCGAAACTTCGCTTGAACCTCATAAATAACAGCTGTGTCATTGGCCTAAAGGCCTTTCCTCTCCCATATGATATACCCCCACCTGAAGGTGAGGGCAATTCATCATTTTAAAATTTCCTTTTGAGAATAAAGGAAGAGAATAGTATTTCCTGGATTCAATAGTCTTCCCGAGCCTGTGAAATGGATTAGCCTAAAGGCTTTTCCTCTTTAAACTCTTAACCCCCACCTGAAGGTGGGGCAATTCATTATTTTAAAATTTCCTTTTGAAAATCTAAGGAAGAGAATGGTATTTTTTGAATTCAATAGGCTTCCCGAGCCTGTGAAATGGATTAGCCTAAAGGCTTTTCCTCTTTGAACTCTTAATCCCCCACCTGAAGGTGGGGGCAATTTATTCCCCTCAAGGACTATTATAAAATCTAATTGTGACTGCCAAATAACCCTGAATTGCCACAGCCTTTAGGCTGTGCTATTATTGAAAGGCTAAAGGGCTTTAGCCAAATCAAATCCACTTATCAAGAAACATTCGTGTATTCGTGGCAGAAAAATCTAACAGTTCTGAATTTTGAATTTTGAATCCTAAATCAAATTGTCATTGAAAATAACTGCGTCTCAGGTTTGCTTCTTTGCAGCAGGACATCAAATGCCATACAAATATTCCTCACAAAAGGCCTTCCGCTCTCGTTCACGATCAATTCTTCATTGCCGAACTCCAGTAAGCCATCGGCTTCCATTTCCTTGAGGTTCATTAGAACTTCCGGAAGTTCAGCAAATTTCATCCGGTCTCCTTTCCACGAGGTTTTCAGGTTACACATAATATTGAGAATGTGCTTGCGCACTGTCTCATCTTCATCGGTAAGAATATGCCCTCTATACAGCGGCAGCTCTCTTTTTTCCAGGATCTCATAATATTCTTCAATGGTTTTGACATTCTGCGCGAATCCTGTCCAGCTGTCACTTATAGCCGAAACTCCCAGGCCTATCATTACTTTAGTTTTGGAAGAGGTGTAGCCCATAAAATTACGATGCAGCTTTTTATTCTCCATCGACTTATACAAGGTGTCGCTCTCTAAAGCAAAATGGTCCATCCCTATTTCCACGTATCCGGCATCGGCAAGCATTTGCTTTCCAATTTCATACATCTCCCGCTTTACATCGGCTGTTGGCAGATCCTCTTCTTTGAATCCGCGTTGGCCATTGCCTTTGATCCACGGCACATGAGCATAGCTATAGAATGCGATCCTGTCCGGCATTAGCTCCTTGGTCTTTTCGATCGTGGTTTTAATATGCTCCACAGTTTGAAAAGGAAGTCCGAAGATAAGATCATGACCTACAGAGGTGTATCCAATTTCACGGGCACCTTCAGTAGCATTTTTCACATTTACAAAAGGCTGAAAGCGGTGAATTGCCCGCTGTACCTCAAAATTATAATCCTGCACTCCATAGCTCACCCGGAGAAAACCAAGGTCATAAAGCAACTGCAGGTGTTCCTGTTTGGTATTATTTGGATGTCCTTCAAAGCTGAAATCGGTTTCCTCCGCCCTGTCGGCTTTTTCAAAAAGCCCGTCGAGCAGGATCTTCAGGTTAGCAGGTGAGAAAAAAGTAGGAGTTCCGCCGCCAAGGTGGATCTCTTTGATCACCGGCCGTTCCTCCAGCAGGTTCACATACATATCCCACTCCTCCAGTACTGCGGCGATATAAGGAGATTCTACCTCATGACGCCTGGTGATGCGTTTATTACAGCCACAAAATGTACACAGGCTTTCGCAAAATGGCAGGTGGATGTAAAGACTTATCCCTTCCTCCCTATTGCTCTCCAAAAATGACTTTTTTAGCCTCTCTTTATATTTTCCTACAGTAAATGCCGCCTCGTTCCAATACGGTACCGTTGGGTAACTGGTATATCTTGGCCCGGGAACATTGTATTTTTGAATTAAAGAATTGCTCATCCCTTTTTCTTTTAAGAATACAAAAGTACCGGAGCATGTCGAACTATTATATGACCTTAATCAGGTCAAACATATCCGAATTTATTTCTCCGGAAGGTTCTTTTCGGTAAGGTATTTCCAGTAGCGCTTTGGCAGGTGCTGCACATGCAGCTTCTCATTTGCCCTGCTTTTGATGTTGGTGCTGGTGAAATACTGGTTCCATAGCTTTTGAAAAGATATTTCTGAAGTATGAAAAAAAGCTTCGGGAGCGCCTGAAATTCCTATTGCAGGATCGAGATCCAAGGTAATAAAAGTTACCTCCTTGAGATCATAAGCCAGCCCATAATTTCTTCTCAGATCATAGATGATCCATTTTTGATCTGCGTACCTGCTTTTAAAATGGGTTTTGATCAGTGGCAACACATTGAAATCGGGTTCTATGGCAGCAAAATAAACGGCATCACGGGTAAGCCTGAAACGTATAAATGCCTCCATCCTGTGCTTCTCCCGCCCGACTTTTTTTGCGACCTGTGCCACCTTCAAGACCGCCGGATGTGAAAAATCCCTGTCTACCGCTGCATCTTCAGCAATAATATATCTTATCATCGCGAGCAGCTGCCTTTCAATACCGTTGGTCTCGCTTAGAAAGGCATATTTAATGTCCCTTAGACCTGCAGAAGAGGTTTTTTTCCTGAGAGAACTCCATACTCTTTTGGCCTTTTCGGGATCTGTAATGATCTCCCTGCTCTCGCTGAAAAGTTCCTGCAAATCTTTTTCCGGCGGAAAAATATCGGCTACTTTCAGCTTTTCTTCATAGGTAGCAAATACGCAGCTTAAAAAACCTTCTAAGCTACCGTCATACGATAAAACCACCTGCTGTTCCATATTAGAAAAGGCTTAACTGTGAACTGATGTCTTTTCTGAACTTTCCGGAAGAGGTGCCTAAAATGACATTTTTGAGATATTCACTGGAAGGCTCTTTTACTTCGAAATCTCTCGAGTCACAGGTGATGAAGTATTTCGCCCGGTTCATCGCTATCCCAATGTTCTTTAAGTGCTCCCAGTTGAGCTTCCGGAATTTCCTCGCATGCAGGATCTTGTTCACCGATTTGAGACCAATCCCCGGCACCCGAAGCAGTAACCGCTTTTCCACCCGATTAATATCCACAGGAAAAAGATGCCTGTTCCTTAATGCCCAGCTCAGTTTAGGATCCACTTCCAGGTCGAGGTTGAGATTATCTTCATTGAGCAACTCCCGGACATCGAACTCATAAAACCTCAACAGCCAGTCTGTTTGATACAACCTGTTCTCCCTGAGCAGCGGCACCTGGCTGCCCATGGCCGGCAGACGGGAATCGTTAGTAACCGGCACATATCCGGAATAATAAACCCGCTTCATATTGTATTTCTTATAGAAAAAAGTAGCCGAATACATGATGTCCCGGTCACTTTCTCCCGAGGCACCCACGATCATCTGCGTGCTCTGCCCTGCCGGGGCATATTTTGGAGTACTCCTTATGAGTTTACTTTCCTGCTTATATTGTATGATCTCATTTTTCACCTTTTCCATGGGTTTTATGAAATCCTCGTGCTTTTTATCGGGTGCCAACAGCTTCAACCCCGATTTGGTGGGAATTTCGATGTTCACGCTTAACCTGTCCGCATACAATCCCGCCTCCCGCATGAGCTCATCACTGGCCCCGGGAATGGATTTGAGATGTATATAACCATTGAAATTCTCCTCCAGGCGCAACTTTTTCGCTACCTGGATTAACCGCTCCATGGTGTAATCGGCATCTTTAAAGATCCCGGAGCTTAGAAATAGTCCTTCGATATAATTGCGGCGGTAGAAGTTGATGGTAAGATCCACCACTTCCTGTACTTTAAAGGCAGCTCTTTTGATATCATTGCTTTTGCGGGTGACGCAGTAGGCGCAGTCGAAGATACAGTGGTTGGTAAGCAGGATCTTTAACAGGGAAACACAGCGACCATCCTCGGTATAGGAATGACAAATACCCATTCCGGAAGAATCTCCCAGACCTTTGGTGGTGTTTTTTCTCTTGCTTCCGCTGGAAGAGCAGGAAACATCGTACTTCGCGGCATCGGCGAGGATACTTAATTTCTCCTTTATCCTTTCATAATCCATTCTGCTGAATTTCAGCAAAAATAGGAATTTTTCCTATTGATTGGAAAATTTCCAAAGTTAAAGTTGGCTTACTGTATTTATAAAGCCTTTTCGTAATCCCAGCCAGATGTAATTCCAGAATGAACGTTGCTTATTCCGCTCCACCTCAATCCTTTTGTCCTCTGCTCCCGGCTCTCCTTTATTTTTTACAAAAACATTGGCAATAGCACTAAAGAAGTTCCTCTTTTCGTTCCCGCTATCCTTGAGCAGTTCTACTTTAAGATCATCGTAATCCATATTAAAATCACCTGAAAGCACATTTTCATTGCCGTGAAAATTGAATTTGATGTCATTGATCTGCCCCCGCGCCTGCAGGTCAAGTGCAGGCACTAAAAACGGATCTAATGCCTCTCCTTGGAGCGCACCGAAGCTTCCGGAAATAGTAAAGCTGTTATTCATGTCAAAAACAGGAAAGGTCCAGGTAAGATTTACCGGCGTTCCATTCATAAAATTAGCTCTTGCGGTGATCTTTGGCTGCGGAATTTCTTTGGAAGTAAGGTTATTCAAATTATTTATTTCCGCGGAAACATCAGTAAATCTAATAATTGCAGGTTGCCTGCTCTCCTGCACCTGCTCTTCATAAATGATCTCACTGTTCTCCACCAGTACCTGCTTAAAATTCAGTTTTACCGGGGCGTTCCGCAGAAGCTCACTGTAAAGCGGTTTTCTTCGAACATCGTCTTTCACTAGTTTATTACGGTAGATCTCAAGAAAAGCATTGGAAATTGTCATTTTTGACTCCTTTAGAAGAAGAGTATCCCGCACCATCTCAAAAGCAAAATCAGCCATGGAAATATTTTCTATCTGCAGGGAGATCCTGTCTTTTTCATAGGGGATCTTTTGATCAAATGCACTTTTAGCATCGTAAGGCACAATGTCTATACTGGAAAGGCGAACCCGGCCATCTTCAGCTTCGGCATTTTTTATCCGGATAAAATGTTCGGCATTCATTTTCATAAAAACCGAATCCAGTTCTATATTGTAAGAAGAGAACTGAAGGTCATTTATATTTTTGATGCCCTTCACTTCCACCCTGGGAAAGCTCAGAAACAGATCAACTTCTGAAGTATCTGAATCCTGCCGGCTAAAACTCCCGTTCTTCAGCAAAAAAGATCTTACCTTAAAATGTCTTTTTTGAGCAGTATCTTTAGAAGTACTTTCCTGCGGAATATACCTGATGTTTGGCTCCTCCAGCCGAATTTGATCGATCTCAATCTGATCCTTAAAAAGGAACCTGTAATAGGAAAGGCCACTCACTTTTACATTTTGAGCTGATAAACTGAATGTTTCCTGCCGGGTCTTTACCTCTGAAAGACTAAAATTATTAGTAAGAATATTTACCTGCAGCTCTTTATAATTGAGAGGCGGATGAAGGCTGGAAAGTTCAGCTCCGGCCTTATTCTTTACGTAAATGTTTAAGAGAAAGATCAGGATTCCTATACCTGCCGCAATGGCACCAATGATGAGGAGAAGCTTTTTTGTCTTCAATAGAAAATTTTTTGATTTAAGGTAAACATTTATAGAACTACCTGTCCAATTTTTTTTTATCAGTTGCTTTTTTCATTTTTAATGTTAAAAATACTAAGAGGTACTCCCAAACTTTTTTGAAAAAGCTCCTAATTTTTTCACACCTTGACTGTCCATCTGTTAATTCTTTACTAATCAACATTTTGTTAAAACATTTTTAACACCTCAAATCTTAATTTAGGCCTGTAGGAAATAAAAAATAATCCCCTAAAATCAACCTTAATGACCACATTTCAACCCTCCCAAATCATAGAAGAATTCAGGAACTTCATACATAACAGTTGCACAGACTCTACTCAGGATATTAGCAAATACAGCTCTTTACATAAAGGAATCATTAAAATGTATTTTGCAGCCAGACGGGTAGAGATCGATTACGTCAACCAAACAGTAAAAGCCGAAATTCCCGTTTCGGATCATGAATATACAACGGTAAATTTCGAGTGCCAGGATCTTGACAGATTCCTGTCATCTTGTGTAAAAACAGATAAGCGCAGCCTGAATTTTTACCAAAGCTCGTTGAACTATTATAACCATATTCCCGGAGCGCTTTCCCAGGTTGCATAGGGTTTAATAGTCACGAAGGTTAATCATATAAAAAAACAGAGCTCCGGAAGATCCGGAGCTTTTTTATTTTCCATAAAGTTTAAAACACAAAACCCTAAACTCTCGTTCGGGGTTTTTCATTTCAGTTGGCCTCCCTTCGACGGCGCTCAGGAGAGGCCAGGGCTCGCCTCGACTTCGCTCGGCCCCGATGCCTCGGGGTTCTCGCGCGGCCTCTCAAAAACAAAAAACCGAACTGTTTTCACAATTCGGTTTCACATTAACTTTGTTGGCCCACTAGGGCTCGAACCTAGACTCTTCTGGACCAAAACCAGACGTGTTGCCAGTTACACCATGGGCCATTGCTGTAATGCGGATGCAAATTTAAAACAAAGTTTCTCTTGTACAAATATTTTTCAGGATTTAATTCAATTTTTTCTTCCTCCTCAAAAATGCCTCTTATGGAACCTTTTTCAGCAGGCATATCTAAAAAGTATTTTTAGCATGAAAGACCACATAAGCTTATATTATACCTGCATTCTTTTCTTCCGCAGGCGGCAAAGAGTAAAATATCCGGTTTTAAATTCCGTTTTCCTTACTATTTCTTATTTATTCTTAAATTCGCCACAGTTCTCAAAATGACCTTTATGACAGATCTCAACTTTACCAGGTGGAATAAAATTCTGGGCTGGTTTGTTTTCCTTATAGCTCTTATCACTTTTTGGTTAACAGTTGAACCCACAGTAAGTTTTTGGGATGCGGGGGAATATATTTCCACTTCTGCCAAACTGGAAGTAGGACATCCCCCGGGCGCACCGCTTTATCAAATGATGGGTGCATTTTTCTCGGTCTTCGCCAGTGAGCCTTCACAGATCGCTTACATGGTCAATCTCATGTCTGTCTTTGCAAGTGCCTTTACCATATTATTTATGTTCTGGTCCCTGGTATTGCTGTTGCTAAAGATCGCAGGTCCTGTTTCTGAAATTTCCGGAGCTAAAAAAACAGCAGTTCTTGGCAGCGCAGCCGTTGGTGCCCTTGCTTTTACCTTTACAGATAGTTTTTGGTTCAATGCCGGGGAAGCCGAAGTTTATGCTATGGCGACTTTCCTTATGGCTGTTTTATTTTACCTGGGCTTATTATGGGAAAGAGATATGTTTAAACCCCGTGGTAATCGATGGGTCATACTTATTTCCTTTATTGTAGGTCTTTCTTTCGGAGTGCATTTCATGGCCCTGCTCACCATCCCGGCCATTGGCTTCCTGTACTTCTTTAAAAATTTCTCAAAGGTCACCGTCAAGAATTTCATCATTGCCACTATTGTTGTTGTAGCGGTTTTGATGTTCATATTCAAGTTACTCCTGCCCTATTCCCTGGTTTTATTTTCGGCTACGGAAGTGTTCTTCGTCAACACCCTGGGGCTTCCTTTTAACTCAGGCACCATTTTTACGGGCATCGCACTTATAGCTGCGTTTTACTTCGGAATCAAATATACCCGCAGGAAACAATATTACCAGCTGAATACTTTACTGCTCTGTATCCTGTTCATTTTTATTGGTTTTTCTTCCTGGGTAATGTTGCCTATCCGCGCCAATGCGAATACAGTGATCAATGAGAACAACCCCAATAACGCGCGGGAATTGCTGGCTTATTACAATCGGGAACAATATCCCGAAACCCATCTTTTCTATGGACCTCAATTCACGGAAATCTACAGCGGACTTGATGAGAACAATCCCTACGTGGATGACAAACCGAAGTATGAGAAGAACGAAGCCGCAGGAAAATATGTGATCGTTAATGACTATAAGAACGCCAAACAAAACACAGATGATGATCACAAGGCGATCCTCCCGCGTATGTGGAGCACAGAACACGCTGCAAACTATCTGGATTTTACCGGCCCTTTAGAATTTACCATAAAACCCGAATACCAACAAGAGGAACAGCTAATTGCCGCGGTAAATGAATTCAAGAGAAATTACAATGCAGGAGGCATTGATAACCAGCAGTATGACGCTTTCCTGAAGCAGTTTCGTGAATACATTAATGTTGAAAAACCCTCTTTTGGTTCTAACATAGGCTATATGTTCGAATACCAGTTCGGGTATATGTACTGGCGCTATTTCATGTGGAATTTTGTAGGCAGGCAGGATGATATACAGGGGAAATATACAGACCAGAACGGGAACTGGCTAAGCGGGATCGGCTTTATCGATGAAGCCAGGCTTGGAAATCAGGATCAGTTGCCTTCAGATGCTAAGAATAATCCGGCACGTAATACTTACTATTTTCTTCCTTTGATCCTGGGACTTTTGGGATTGATCTTTCACTTTTCAAAAGACAAGAAGAGTTTCTGGGTCTTACTGGTATTCTTCCTGTTTACGGGAATCGCACTTAAGGTCTACCTCAACGAACGTCCTTTTGAACCCAGAGAAAGGGATTATGCCCTGGTCGGCTCGTTCTATGTTTTTGCCATGTGGATAGGCTTCGGAGTTTATGCATTGTTCGATATACTCAAAGATTATATAAAACCCAAAATGGCAGTTCCGGTTGCGGTAGTGGTTTCATTACTCGCCGTGCCCACTGTTTTGGCTACAGAGAACTGGGATGACCACAACAGGTCCGACCGCTACACTGCACTTGCTATGGCCAAGATGTACCTCGACAGCCTGGATGAGAATGCGATCATTTTCACTATTGGAGATAACGACACTTTTGCGCTGTGGTATGCTCAGCAAATTGAAAAGTACAGGACCGATGTTAGAGTGGTAAACACAAGCCTATTTGCTACCGATTGGTATATAGATCAAATGAAGAGGAAAGCCTGGGAAAGTGATCCTGTACCCGGGCAGCTGGTGCATGAGCAGTATAGCTATGGCACCAATGACGCAATTTGGTATCAACCGGTAACGCAGGATACCATGAACATCAAAACCTGGATGAATTGGATCGCAAGCGATGATCCACGCACAAGGGCAGAACTTATGAGCGGACAGTCGGTAAGCACCTTCCCAACTAAAAATATCAGAATTCCGGTTAATAAGGAGAACGTTCTAAAATACGACATTGTAAAACCCCAAAATGCAGATGAGATCGTAGATCACATCGATATTCAGCTTTCCGGAGATATTTTATATAAGAACAGGCTCCTTATGCTGGACATCATTGCAAATAATGACTGGAAACGTCCTATTTATTTTACCGGCGGAAGTTTTGGAGACGACGATTACCTGTGGATGAAAGATTACCTGCAGTTGGATGGAGTTGCTTATAAACTGGTACCTATCAGGACACCGGTGAATCGACAGAATCCGTTCGATATGGGTAGAATCGATGCAGATAAGATGTATGACATTGTTATGAACTGGTATTGGGGGAATTCAGGAGATCCGGATATTTATTATGATACCGAAACCCGTAAGAACGCCATAACCTATCGCAGTAATCTTGCACGCCTTACTGAAGCTCTTATTGATGAAGGCAAAATGGCAAAAGCCGAAGATATTCTTGATCTCGCCATGGAGAAGATGCCGGTGGAGCATTTTGAATACTATACTTTGCTCGAACCTTTCATTCAGGGGTATTATGAAGTTGGTCAGACAGAAAAAGCCAGGGAACTATGGCAAGAAGTAGCGAGAAAGTACCAGGAAAATCTTACCTATTACAGCTCACTTGACCTTGACAGGCAATTCAACCGTGGAAACGAAATAGTGACCGATATTGAACGCTACCGCAGCCTGGTGGATCTTTTGATCATGAATGATTCTGAAGAGGTCGCCCGCGAGGAAGCAGATAAGTTCAACCAGTATCTCATGCTCTTCCGGCATTTCTACGGAAGCTCAGAAGAACCGGAAGAACTTCCGCAGTCAGATCTCGATCTGTTGCCGCAGGAAATAAGAGACTCCCTGTAAACTTGAGCAAAAATGATAGCTACCGTTCCCGGATTCGTAAAATGGATCTTTAAAAAAAGGATCTGGGAATGGACTGCTAGTAACAAATCAATTTATCTCACTTTTGATGATGGTCCCATCCCCGAAGTTACGCCGTGGGTGCTGGAGCAGCTGAAGCAGTATAATGTAAAAGCGACCTTCTTTTGCATTGGAGATAATGTGCAAAAACATCCCGATATCTTTAGGCAGATCATTGCTGAAGATCATAGCATTGGCAATCACACCTTCAACCATCTTAACGGCTGGAAAACTAAAACTCCGGAATATGTACTAAATACTTTGAAGGCCCAACAGACTTTGGAAAAGAATCTTCCGGGGAAAGAACCTAATAAAAATCCCCTTTTTCGCCCCCCTTACGGAAGGCTTAAAGAAAAGCAGGCAAAGGAGCTCCAAAAAAGAGGTTTCAGGATAGTTATGTGGAGTGTCCTTAGTATGGATTATGCTGAGATCTCCCCGCAGAAATGCCTTGACAATGTTCTTAAAAATGTAAGACCGGGAAGTATTATTGTCTTTCACGATAGTTTAAAGGCCCGCAACAATGTTACAGAAATACTGCCAAAGCTGCTCGAACAATTAAAGGCTGAAGGTTATACTTTTAAGAAACTTTAATTTTCCTGTTTTTAAGACTGTATTGATGCCTGCTGGAAAAACAGAAATTCGTTAGTAAAATTCTCTACCTTAGGTAAATAGAAAAAATTATTATGAGCGACTTGAAAAAAGAAGATATTAAGCAGGAGGTATTTGATCTTTATGATGATTATGCACATAACAAGATCAACAGAAGGCAATTTGTGGAAAAGCTTTCTCTATATACTGCAGGAAGCGTAACGCTGGGATCTCTTCTTAGCTTTATGTCGCCAAATTACGCTAATACTGCATTGGTTCCAAAAGATCATCCCGATCTTGATTCAGATTATATCACCTATGATTCTCCCAAAGGAGGTGGCAAGATAAAAGCCCTTTTATCCTCACCCAAAAACAAAACCGGTAAACTCCCCGGAGTTTTGGTCGTGCATGAAAATCGCGGTCTTAATCCTTACATTGAAGATGTGGGTCGTCGTACAGCAATTGAAGGTTTTATTAGTCTGGCGCCAGATGCCCTCTCGCCTCTTGGCGGCTATCCGGGGAATGATGATGATGGCAGGGAACTTCAGAGAAAGCGGGATCGCAATGAAATGCTGCAGGATTTTATTGCCGGCTACGAATATTTAAAGTCGCACCCAGGCACCAATGGAAAAGTTGGAGTGGTTGGATTTTGTTTTGGCGGATGGATCGCGAATATGATGGCTGTTGAAGTGCCGGGACTTGGTGCAGCTGTACCGTTTTATGGAGGGCAACCTGCTAAAGAAGAAGTTTTAAAAATAAAAGCTCCTTTACAATTGCATTATGCCGGCCTCGATGAACGTGTTAATGCCGGATGGCCGGAATACGAAGCCGCTTTAAAAGAGAATCAGAAGGAATTTTCTGTTCATTTTTATCCCGACGTGAACCACGGATTCCATAATAACACTACTCCCCGATATGATGAGGCGGCAGCACAACTTGCCTGGTCAAGAACGATAGCGTTTTTCCAAAATAAGCTCATTTAAAAGAAGAGATTGAGGATCAAATATATTCCTGGATCAAGCCAATAAGAGTATTAGCATCCTGCTCTCCGCTTTGGCGCCATTTCATTTCACCTTCCTTGTAGATCATTAGAGTTGGCAAGCCTTTTACCCGTAAAGCTTCAGCAAGTTCTGAATTTTTATCTACGTCTATTTTGATGATTCTGGCTTTGTCGCCTAAAGCTGCGGCGACATCCTTTAATACCGGGTGCATAGCTTCGGAAGCTTCATTCCATTCGGTATAGAATTCCAGCAGGACCGGCACCTGCAGGTCGATTAATTCCCCAAACTTTGACATATATCTGAAGTTATATCCGGCGGCATAAATCCTTTCAGGTTGTGCAGCCTTTATCAAATATAATCAAAAGTTTGATTTATACGGGTTTGGGACCTTTCCGGAGTTCAATTACCGAAACTTCGGGCCAGATCCCTACCCTTCCGGGGTAGGCTAAAAATCCGAAGCCGCGGTTGACATTCAGAAATTTTCCTGCCTCTTCGTAAATACCTGCCCAATGCTCATACCTATACTGCACAGGACTCCACTTGAACCACCCGGGAATTTCCATTCCAAACTGCATCCCATGGGTATGACCGCTTAAAGTCAAGTGAAATTTCTTGTCATCTTTTTTCACCTTTTCCTGCCAATGTGAAGGATCGTGAGAGAGCAACACTTTAAATTCATTTTCTGATAGTCCCGCAGAGGCTTTATTTAGATTCCCTACCTGTTTAAATCCGGCGCCCCAATTCTCTACTCCAACAATAGTGATAGAATCACTGCCACGGGTCACCTTTTTATGTTCATCGAGCAGGAGATTCCAGCCCATCTCCCGGTGAACTCCTTTAAGAGTCTCTAAATTTTCTCTTTTTGCCGCCGCAGATTCCCACTCCACATAATCTCCATAGTCGTGATTTCCAAGAACCGAAAAAACACCATCGGGTGCAGAAAGAGTACCAAAAAGGCCTTTCCAGGGCTCCATTTCAGAAGCTGTGTTGTTTACCAGATCTCCTGTAAATAAGATGGCGTCACTTTTTTGCTCATTAATAAGATCTATTCCATATTTGATCTTTTCGCGATTATCAAAGCTTCCGGAGTGGATATCGCTTATCTGGGTAATCCTGTATCCATCAAAAGCATCGGGAAGGTCTTCAAAATGCAGCACATACTTTAGCACCTTATAATTGTAGCGTCCCTGATACATTCCGTAGAGCAAAGAAGCAAAGGGAATAGCTGCTATCCCTAGTGCGATTTGACTCAGGAATTTTCGCCGCGAAGGCAGCTCATATTCCTGATTGGTATGAGCCAGTTTCTGAAAGCCGCTTACCACCATTCTTACAAGATCCTCTCCAAATAGCAGAACAAAAAGGATAAGTTTTGGTGCAAAAAAGGCAAGGAAAAATCCTATTGCATAACTGCGTGCCCCGGTGAGTCCCTGCTTGTCCGGCACATTAAATTGATAGATCAGGTATCCCAGCACCCCGAGGGAGAGGGCGAGATATACAAAATAAATCCATGAATGACGGGTAACGGTTCTAAAGGCCTGGTGGGCGTAAATATCCAGTACAATATATATAACGATAAAAATGATCCAGCGCATGTACAAATTTTTAAACGGCAAAGATACTACTAAAGCCTTGCCAAAAATTCCCCATTACCAAACCTTTAGGTTATAGCTCTATAGGAGAATTCCATACATGGCAAAAAATAGGGAAGGATCCTGCTTGGTTTTTCAAAATGACAAAAATTATTAAGGCCCAGCCGCCGTTAAGCACATAAGAACCGGCTGTAAGTGCAGAAGCACCTTTTTTGATAAGAAAAATTGACAGCTCCATTATCTTTTTTCACTAAATATGAGCACTCTCATCTAAAGCTGTTCAAAGTACCTTCACATTTTATAATCACTTTTCATACATTTACAACCGACATTTGTCAGCCAGGAATTGAAAAGACGCCATTTCATAAGAACAACTTCGGTGAGCAGCATTGGCTTTGCTGCTGTCTCTCCTTTTATAGATCTATTTAATACTCCTAAAATGGAAAGTTTTAAACCCCTTTGTGTCGCAACCTGGAATTTTCCTAATGCCAGTCAAAAGGCTGGGAAAATGCTGGACCAGGGAGCTTCGGCTCTTGATGCCGTTGAGCAGGGCGTAATGGTGGAAGAGGCCGATATTCGAAACACCACCGTTGGCCGGGGCGGCGCACCCGACAGGGAAGGAAATGTCACTCTTGACGCCTGTATAATGGATCCTTCAGGAAATGCCGGAGCTGTTGTTTACTTAAAAAATAATACACACGCAGTTTCTGTAGCCAGAAAGGTGATGGAAGAGACTCCGCATGTGATCCTGGCAGGAGAAGGCGCCGACCAATTTGCGCGGCAGCAGGGATTCGAAAAAGAGGAACTTTTAACCGAAGCTTCAGAAAAGGCATATCAGGAATGGCTAAAGAAGAAGGAATACAAACCAATTATCAACATTGAGAATCACGACACTATCGGTATGTTGTGCATCGATCAAAAAGGGGACATAGCCGGTGCCTGTACCAGTAGCGGACTTTCTTATAAAATGAATGGACGGGTGGGAGATTCTCCTATTATCGGCTCCGGACTTTTTCTGGACAATGAAGTTGGAGGTGCAGTGGCTACAGGCATGGGAGAAGCCATACTTAAAAGTGTCGGCTCGTTTCTTATCGTGGAACTAATGCGTCAGGGAAGATCTCCCCAGGAAGCCTGTGAGGCTGCCGTAATGCGAATTATTAAACAAAACCCGAATTATAAAGATTTTCAGGCGGCTTTTATCGCCATGAATAAAAAAGGAGAAATAGGTTCCTACTGCATTCAAAAAGGTTTTTCCTATATGGAATATCGTGCCGGAGAAAACAGGAACTTTGCCAGTAAATACTATTTTTAAAAATGGAACAACAGAAAAAATCTTATCGCACCGCATTCATCTTTTTAACGATCCTCTTCTTTCTTTGGGGTTTCATAACTGTACTTGTAGATTCGCTTATTCCCAGGCTAAGGGAGGTGTTCACCCTCTCCTATTTTGAGGCAGGCATGGTGCAATTTGCCTTTTTTGGTGCCTATTTTCTATTATCAATTCCGGCGGGATGGCTGCTCTCAAAGATCGGGTATAAAAAAGGAATTGTATTGGGCTTGTTTACCATGGCCACAGGTTGCCTCCTGTTCTGGCCGGCGGCCTCCTACAGGGTCTTTGGAATCTTCATGTTAGGATATTTTATCCTGGCAGGAGGGATCACCATCTTACAGGTAGCTGCCAATCCATACGTAACCATCCTCGGTCCCGCCAGTACTGCCTCCAGCCGACTCAACCTTTCGCAGGCTTTTAATTCCCTCGGAACTGCCATCGCACCGGCAATAGGAGCTCTCTTTATCCTTAGCGATAAGGTGATGACCAAAGATGAGATCGCGTTTATGACTGAAACCGAAAGAGTCAAATATTATGCTTCTGAAGCTGCTGCAGTACAAACTCCCTTCCTGGGGATTGCAATTTTTATTATCCTGATAGGACTCGTTTTCTTCTTTGTAAATCTTCCAAAGGTTTCAGATACTGAAGCCTCCAATGACTACGGAGTCGTTTTAAAGAACAAGAATCTTATCATGGGAGCATTCGGGATCTTCTTTTATGTAGGGGCCGAAGTTGCTATCGGTTCTTATATGGTCAACTATTTCCTTAGCCTTAACCTGCCCGATGTGATTAGAGAAACTCCTTTTATGCGCACCCTGGCAGAATGGATTCTTTCTACAGGAGTTACCAGTTCTACAGATATGGCCGTGGTGGGAGTGTTTGTTACTTTTTACTGGACAGGCGCAATGATAGGAAGATTTATAGGTTCCTACCTTACAAAAGTTATAAATCCGGGTACGGTCCTGGGGGTTTTTGCTGCCTGTGCAATTGGGCTTGTGCTTATCTCAAACCTTTCCACCGGGCTCGTCGCTATGTGGACACTTATCGCTGTAGGCCTGTTTAATTCGATTATGTTCCCAACTATTTTTAGTCTTGCGCTGGAGGGATTGGGAGACAATAAACCGCAGGGTTCGGGAGTGTTATGTACCATGATCGTTGGTGGTGCCATTATTCCGCCGGCCTTCGGTTTCCTTACCGATTCTTATGGTTTTAGTCTTGCCCTTATACTCGTGATGCTATGCTACGGCTACATCATGTTCTTCGGATTTAAGCACAAAGCAGTTGAAGCAACAGTATAAGGAATTAAAGTTCGTTCCAGGTTACATGTTGCAGGTTGACTGAGTGTGTTACGACTTGTTACTCTTGCCTGTTAGCCGTTTTTCGCAGATAAAGGAATTTGTGGGTTTGTTGCCTGGGATCCGATGCTTAAAATTTGACGTTTCATAATAGGTGCTTCAATTTGATTTCTCACGTCTAACATCTAAAATCTCACGTCTAACAGAAGTTTCGTAATTTTAGCCTTCCAAAATAATTTTTCATGGCCGAACAAAAACGCTTATTCCTTCTTGACGCATACGCCCTCATCTTTAGAGGATATTACGCATTTATCAACAATCCTATTGTCAACTCCAAAGGCCAGGATACTTCGGCCATTATGGGTTTTATGAACTCTCTTTTTGATGTCATTAGAAGAGAAAGGCCGGATCATCTGGCAGTTTGTTTTGATAAGGAAGGAAGCGTGGCACGAACCGAAATGTTTGAAGCTTATAAGGCGCACCGTGACGCAACTCCGGAACCTATCCTACAGGCAATTCCCTACATTCAGAATATCCTTAAGGCGATGCATATCCCGGTCGTGGTATTGCCGGGTTGTGAAGCCGATGATATTATAGGAACCCTTGCTAAACAGGCAGAACGGGAAGGCTACAAAGTATTTATGGTCACGCCCGACAAGGATTTTGCGCAGCTGGTTTCTGAAAATATCTTCATGTACCGCCCCGCCCGTATGGGCAACGGCATTGAGATCTGGGGAATCCCTGAAGTTTTGAAGAAATTTGAAGTGGAGCGGCCCGAGCAGGTGATCGATTTCCTCGGAATGATGGGCGATGCCGTTGATAATATTCCGGGACTGCCCGGGGTTGGGGAAAAGACTGCCAAGAAATTCCTTAAGGAATTCGGCAGCATGGAAAATCTCCTTGCCAATACCGATAAACTGAAAGGCAAGATGCGCGAAAAAGTGGAAGCCAATGCTGAATTGGGACGTATCTCCAAAAAACTCGCAGCAATTCAGATCGACTGTGATGTAAAATTTCATGCTGAAGATTATGAGCTTTCCATGCCTGATGCCGAAAGGGTACAGGAGCTTTTTGAAGAGCTGGAATTCAGGCGTCTAAAAGAGCAATTTTTGAAGCTGTTCTCCGGTGAAGAAACAGCAAGACCCACCCAAGTTACCGGTACTGAAACCGGAAAGGCACAAGCCCAAACTGCAGGAGCCGGACAATTTTCCCTTTTTGGAGCCGAAGCTTCAGAAGGCGTAGAAAATTTTTCAGGCAGAAAGACTATTAAAGAAATGCCTCATGTCTACCAAAGCGTGGCAACAGGGATGGCTATGGATCTTTTTCTTCAGAATTTGATGAAACAAAAATGTGCCTGTTTCGAATTCACCACCACCGGATTGAATCCACTTTCCGCAGAAATAATAGGAGTAGCCTTTTCATGGGAAGCCGGCAAAGGTTTTTATATTCCGGTGCCCGAAGAAAGAGCAGAAGCCCAGGCAGTACTGGAAAAGCTGCGGCCCTTCTTTGAAGCCGAAGACATCGAGAAAGTTGGCCAAAACCTGAAGCATGATATAAAGGTATTGGCAAAATATGACATCAGTTTTAAAGGTCCGCTGTTCGATACCATGATCGCGCACTACCTTATTAATCCAGATATGCGCCACAGCCTTGATGTGCTGTCTGAAACTTACCTTAATTACTCTCCTGTCTTCGTGGAAGAATTGCTGGGAAAAGGAAAGAATCAGAAAACCATGCGGGACATTCCGCTGGAAAAACAAACCGAGTTCAGTGTAGAGGATGCCGATGTGATCCTGCAGCTGAAACAACATTTTACTCCGGAGCTAAAAGAGGCAAATATCGAAAAACTTTTCAATGAGATCGAAATCCCGCTGGTCAAGGTGCTTGCAGCCATGGAACTGGAAGGGATAAAGTTGGATAAAGAGTTTCTTCACAGTCTTTCAGAAGAAATGGAAAAAGACATTGCCCGGCTGGAACAAGACATTTATTCAGCCGCAGGCGAGGAATTCAACATAGGTTCCCCAAAACAACTGGGAATTATCCTTTTTGAAAAGCTGAAGCTGGTCGAGAAGCCAAAAAAAACAAAATCGGGTCAGTATTCTACCGGGGAAGAAATATTATCTGTTTTAGCGCCACAACATGAGATAGTGCGACAGGTTTTAGACTACCGCGGACTTGTGAAACTGAAAAATACTTACATCGATGCACTACCGCTGCAGGTGGAGGAAGCTTCGGGAAGGGTACATACAGACTACATGCAAACAGTCGCCGCAACCGGAAGGCTGAGTTCCAATAATCCTAACCTGCAGAATATTCCAATAAGGACCGAAAGAGGCCGGCAGGTACGCAAAGCCTTTGTTCCAAGAGACGCCGATCATATCCTGCTCGCTGCCGATTATTCCCAGATCGAACTGCGTATCATCGCAGCTCTTAGCAAGGAAGACAATATGATCTCTGCCTTTCAGCAAAACCAGGATATTCATGCTTCTACCGCTGCAAAGGTCTTTAACGTGCCCCTTGAAGAAGTGACGCGGGAACAGCGCGGCAATGCCAAAACGGTGAATTTTGGAATTGTGTATGGAGTATCGGCTTTTGGTTTAAGTAACCAAACAAATCTTTCCAGAGGGGAAGCAAAAGATCTTATCGACACCTATTATAAGACCTATCCAAAACTTCGGAATTTCATTAGCGAACAGGTGGAATTTGCCCGCGAACACGGCTATGTTCAGACAGTGCTGGGAAGGAGACGATATTTACGGGATATAACTTCCCGAAACCAGATGGTGCGCAGTGCAGCAGAAAGAAATGCTGTAAATGCACCAATCCAGGGTAGCGCTGCCGACATTATAAAGCTGGCCATGATCAACATTTATAAAAAACTGGAAGAGGGGAACTACAAAACCAAAATGCTGCTGCAGGTACATGATGAACTGGTGTTTGACGTCTTCAAACCCGAGCTGGAAGAAATAAAGACCCTCGTTAAAAAGGAGATGGAGAATGCCTTCATCATGGATGTACCTTTAGATGTAGATCTGGGTGTGGGTGAGAATTGGCTGGAAGCGCACTAATTAAATGTTTAGGGTTTAAGGGAAATAGTTAAAAGAAAACTATTCCTAAACTTATTCCGTATTCCTCAAAAAAAATCCCCCGACAGTGTTTCGGGGGATTTTTTATAGGGGGGCAAAAAAGAGTCTTATTGTTTGATATAAACCATTTCGATTTTTTGAATTTCTGAAGCCACGGTATTTCCCGGATCGGGAGCTACATAAACTGCAGCATTGGTTTCAGCCTTTGTAAGGGTAACTTTTAAAAATTCAGAACCGTTCTCGGAATACCGGCTAATGGTCTTGGTCTCGGTATAAGTTTGGCCGTCGATAGTAAAGGTCACACTTAACTGGTCACCATTAATGGTATAAGTGGCTTTATAATTACCGGTGGTTTGGCAACTAAAGGCACCTGTTACTTTGCTAAAGAACAACCGTGACTGGTAAGTAGCTACCTCTCCGTTACTCGTAAAATCAAAATACATAGGATCAAAACAATCAGTTTCTTCTAAAAGGTCATAGGTAAAAACCCCATTCTGATCAAAATCAACGGCTGTAGCTTCGACACCCTCTTCTAAAGGAACAGAAGTCATTGCATACATGTTCCATCTTCCTACAAGATCATTCATTGTAAGCTCCTGGGTGGCAGAGGTTGTGCCGGTAGCATTTAAGATTTTCCCTTCGTCATTCACACTTTCCGCAGAACAGGCGATGAGCATGCTCACTCCTACTCCACCCAACATCATTCTTTGTAAAAATTTAATCATAGTTTTTTTCATTTTTCATACTTCCTTGAAATCGGCTACAAATTTAAATTGAGGAAATATATTTTAATAGTTTTTTAACATTTAATATCCTTTAATCGATGAAAGTGTGTCATTTATCGATAACTCTAAAGATGTTTGAGGAGAGAAAACTATCCACTTCGGGAAGATTGCCGGTTTAGGATTTGTTGGTTACTTGAGAAACGGGAAAACCAGGGTCCTTGGAATGAAAGATTAAAATGAATTGAGATCCTACTGACAGGTTTAAAAAATTACATTCTGTGCATTTGCAACAATTGTTATATCCTCTTATATTTCATTTTTGAAAGAGTGTGTTAACAGCAGCGGCAAAAAAGAGGAATTTTTGTACCTTTTGAAAAACCCAGATTTTACAACCTAATCTCTGTTTATGACCGAAAAATCCAATCCGGACAAAAATTATTCGTTTGTACAAAAAGTCTGGATCGTAGGCGGAATTTTTGCTTTGATCGCCGTAATTCTACTTCTTTTAAAAACTACTTTTAATGTTCTAATCCTTCTCCTCGCCGGCGTACTCATCGCAATTTTCTTTAGAGGATTGAGTGATTTTATAGAAAAAAAGACCGGGTTAAATTCGGTCATGAGTATGGTAATCGCTATAGTGGGTACACTCTTGTTAGTTTCGGGGATAATTTGGCTGGTGGGATCTGAATTTCAAAAGCAGCTGTCTCAACTTAGTGATTCCCTACCCTCCACTTATCAGAATGCCAAAGATTATCTCAACCAATCCTGGCTTGGGCAGAAGGTAGTAGAGAAATTTTCTGAAGCCAGAACAGATAAAAATTTATCCGGGTTTTTCACCAGGTTTTTCAGGACCACCTTTGGAGTTCTTGGGGATATTTACGTGATCTTACTGGTGGGCGTTTATCTCACTGCCTCTCCCTATTTGTACACCAACGGAATTAAAAAGCTGGTTCCGCCAAAAGGTCGTGGAAAAGCCGATGATGTATTAAGCCATCTTGGATACGGCCTGAAACAATGGCTCACAGGAAAGATTTTTGCTATGTTCGTTATTTTTGTGCTCACTGCCATAGGGCTAAAGATCATTGGAATGCCCATGTGGCTTGCTTTGGCGATTATCGCCGGGTTCTTGAATTTCATACCGAATTTTGGTCCCATATTAGCAATGGCCCCGGCACTCCTGGTGGCTTTATCTCAGGACCCCCAAACCGCATTTATCGTTGCAGGGATTTATATTTTTATACAACTGCTGGAAAGCAATTTAATCACTCCCAAGGTGCAGCAACACCTAATTAAAATTCCGCCGGCACTCATTATCACTTCCCAGGTGATCGTCGCTACCTTTGCAGGCCTATGGGGTATTATTTTGGCTACCCCTATAATATTAATCGTGATCCTGTTGGTGCAGGACCTATATGTGAAGCCACAGGAGGAAAAAAATAACCCAACAGTTCCGCCACAGGATCACAAATAATTTTCCTCCCACAGCAGTGTCAAATATGGTTTTTTGGCAATTCTATTTCCGTTTATCAAAGAGGATGAAAATGGAACAAGGAAAAAAATTCAAACAATGCTTCCCAGATAACCGGGATGTTCAAAAAAGGAATTTTCAGAAGCATTTTTGAGGCTCTTGAAAATCAGAAACTTTACCCCTAATAAATTAATTATCGGGCATTTGAATAATAAGTTTTTAATTGTACATTTGCACCCCTGTTTTATGCAGGGAATGGAATGTTTAATTATTAAGTAAATTTAATTAGTGTGGACACATTAAGCTACAAAACGGTTTCTGCCAACAAAGCCACTGTCAATAAGGAGTGGGTTGTTGTTGATGCCGAAGGACAGGCCCTTGGCCGCCTTTCTTCTATAGTGGCAAAGCTGCTAAGAGGAAAGTACAAAGCTAATTTTACCCCACACGTTGATTGTGGTGATAACGTAGTTGTTATCAATGCCGAGAAGATCAACTTAACAGGAAAGAAATGGGACTCTAAAGAGTACATTCGCCACACCGGCTATCCTGGGGGTCAAAGAAGTTTAACTGCAACGGAATTATTCACAAAAGGTCCTGAGAGACTTGTGGAAAATGCAGTAAAAGGAATGCTGCCAAAGAACAAACTTGGTGCAGATCTTTTCCGTAACCTAAGAGTTTTTGCAGGATCTGAGCATGACGTTCAGGCGCAAAAGCCAAAAACTATTAACTTAAACGATCTTAAGTAATGGAAGTTATTCACAAAATAGGCCGTAGAAAAACGGCAGTTGCACGTGTTTACGTTTCTAGTGGAAGCGGAAACATCACTGTTAACAAAAAAGACGTTAAGGATTACTTCTCAACAAGCACCTTACAATATAAAGTAAGACAGCCGCTTAACCTTACCGGAAACAACGAAAGCTTTGACATCAAAGTAAATGTTTACGGAGGTGGGATCACAGGACAGGCAGAAGCTATTCGCCTTGCCCTTTCCAGAGCTATGGTAGAGTTGGATGCTGAGAACAGAAGCACGCTTAAGCCTGAAGGACTACTTACCAGAGACCCAAGAATGGTGGAACGTAAGAAATTCGGTCAGAAGAAAGCCCGTAAGAAATTCCAGTTCTCTAAACGTTAATATTATTTGGTGTTCAAAGCACCAAAAAGTTCATTTAAATCATAAGATTTTTGTTGTTACTCCGGAATTCACACTAAGCTTAGCGAAGTGCCGGTGGTTAGTTTAGCATCTAAACGATCAGGGCCGTATATCGCCACCTGGTTGTTGCTAATTCAACAGAACGTAAACTATTACAAAAATGGCAAACAAAGTAGAAGTAAAAGAATTACTTGATGCAGGTGTACACTTTGGTCACCTCACAAGAAGATGGAATCCAAACATGGCGCCTTACATATACATGGAGCGCAACGGGATTCACATCATCAACCTATACAAGAGTGCTGCTAAAATGCAGGAAGCCGGTGAGGCTCTTAGTAAAATTGCAGCCAGCGGTAGAAAAATACTCTTCGTAGCTACCAAAAAACAAGCAAAAGAAATCGTTGCTGAACAAGCCGAAAGAGCTAACATGCCTTACATCACCGAGAGATGGCCAGGTGGTATGTTGACCAATTTCGTTACTATTCGTAAAGCTGTTAAGAAAATGGCTTCTATCGACAGAATGAAGAAAGACGGTACTTTCAACACGCTTTCTAAAAAAGAACGCTTACAAGTAGATCGTTTAAGAGCTAAGTTAGAGAAAAACTTAGGTTCTATTTCTGAAATGAGTCGCCTACCGGGAGCTCTTTTCGTAGTAGACATCACTCGTGAACACATCGCGGTTAAAGAAGCTCAAAAATTAAACATTCCAATTTTTGCAATGGTCGACACCAATTCAGATCCCAGAGATGTGGATTATGTGATCCCTGCAAACGATGATGCTTCAAAATCAATAAGTAAAGTTGTTTCTTACGTTGCTGACTCAATCGTAGAAGGTCTTTCTGACAGAAAAGCTTCCGGAAAAGAAGGTAAGGAAGAAGATGCTCCAGAAGAGAAACCGGCAAAAGCTCCAAGAGCAAGAAAACCAAAGTTAGAAACTGAAGTTCCGTCTACAGATCCACAGGATAAAAAAGACATGAAGGAAGCTCAGGAAGATGTAAAACTGGAGTCTAAAAAAGAGACTTTAGCAGATGCTCGCGCTAACGACAACGAGGAAGAATAGAAGTTCATAAATTAATCTATGAGTCGTTTAGTTTCTTTCTTCCGAATTTAGCTGAACGACTTATTCTTTTTATAAAAAAACATTTAAGACTATGGCAAATATAACCGCCGCAGAAGTAAATAAACTAAGACAAGCTACCGGTGCCGGTATGATGGACTGCAAAAAAGCATTGGTAGAAGCCGATGGTAATTTTGACACTGCTATCGAGATCCTTCGTAAGAAAGGTCAAAAAGTTGCTGCAAACCGTGCCGACAGAGAATCAGCTGAAGGTGTTGCTATCGCAAAAGTAAATGCAGAGAATTCAAGAGGGGTGATCATCTCTCTTAACTGTGAGACAGACTTCGTTGCTAAAAATGAATCTTTCATCCAGTTGGCCGAAGACTTCGCAGATCTTGCTATGAACGTAAATTCTAAGGAAGAGTTACTATCTAAAGATTACAAAGGCATCACTGTTCAGGAGAAACTTACTGAACAAACCGGAGTAATTGGTGAGAAGATCGAGATCGGTGATTTCAGAACTCTTGAAGCTCCTTTCGTAGGATATTATATCCACGCCGGGAACAAGATCGCTGTTCTTACAGGACTTTCAGGAAAAAGCGAAAATGCTGAAGAAATTGCAAAGAACGTTTCTATGCAGGCAGCTGCTATGAACCCTGTTGCCCTTAACGAAGAAGGTGTAGACCAGTCTGTGATCGAAAAAGAGATCGAGATCGCGAAAGATCAACTAAGACAGGAAGGTAAGCCGGAAGAAATGCTTGACAATATCGCAAAAGGTAAGATCAAACGTTTCTTTAAAGACAACACTCTTGTGAACCAGGATTACATTAAAGACAGCAAAATGTCTGTTTCTGAATATGTGAAGTCACAGGATGCTAACCTTAAGGTTGTAGCTTTTGAAAGAGTTGCTTTGGGATAAGCAATTCGCTTTACAAATTTTAGAAACCCGCTTCTGCAAAGGAGCGGGTTTTTTGTTTCCGGTTGTAAGAATTGGCCTAAAGCCCGGAGAGGTCGGCCTTTAGAACCTCCGGCTAAAGCCGGAGGCAATTCATGTCCAACCAAATGGGAAAAATGAATTTCCACCACCTTTAGGTGGTGGAAATAAAATACAACAAAAGGGCTTCAGCCGAAATGTTTATAACCCGTTTCCGAAACCAGGAAAGGAGTCTTGACTCTTGATTTTGGCAGCGAAGCGATCTTGACTCTCCCCTAATATCTCTCAAAAATGATAAAAGTAGTCTCTGCTTCAGGAACTGATACATAGAGATTTTCCACTTTAATACGGTTCTCATTGATCTGTTCAAAAAAGAGTTCAGAAGAACCTTCCTGGCCGGAAGCCAGGCTCAGGAATAAAGTATTGTCTTCGATGAGATAGATATATTTTTCAGAATTCCCATCTCCGTCAATCCTTGTGAGGTGGTTGTTCTCTCCAAAATGCAGGGTAGTTCTATCCGGCACCGGAGATGATTCTATCCAGGTTCCTAATATTGAACGTTCATCATCTATGTCTTTTGAACAGGCGACACTCACAACGCAAAGCAGCATTAGCAATCCACTCCTAAAAATGTAATTATTCATCCTCAGTTTTTCTTACAGGTAATTTTATTCAATAAACGGGATTCCCGAAGCCAATATTATCTTTCTTTAACCCCGTTTTTGTTTTATTTTGATTTTTCCCACTATACATGACAAGGATAATTTCATTAGTTTTGCACAACCCATCAAATCACATAGATGCATTACAAAAGAATTTTACTTAAACTTTCGGGTGAAGCTTTAATGGGCAATCGCCAATACGGGATCGACCCCGAACGTTTAGCCGAATATGCACAGGAGATCAAAGCAGTAACCGACAAAGGAGTAGAAGTAGCCATTGTTATTGGCGGCGGTAACATCTTTAGAGGTGTGGCAGGAGCCAGCAGAGGAATGGATCGGGTTACCGGAGATCACATGGGAATGTTGGCAACCGTGATCAACGGGCTGGCCTTACAGTCGGCTTTGGAAGATGCAGGAATTCAGACAAGGCTTCAGTCAGCGATCAAGATCAATGAAGTGGCAGAACCGTTTATCCGAAGGAAAGCAATGCGACATCTTGAAAAAGGCCGGGTAGTGATCTTTGGAGGAGGAACGGGAAATCCTTATTTTACAACAGATTCCGCAGCCGTGTTACGAGCTATTGAAATCCATGCCGATGTCATTTTAAAAGGAACCCGCGTTGACGGAATTTATACCGCAGATCCTGAAATCGATAAAGAAGCCACCAAATTCGACTTTATAAGCTTTGAAGATGTGCTTATCAAAGGTTTGAAAGTAATGGATACAACAGCTTTTACTTTAAGCCAGGAAAATAAACTGCCTATCATTGTATTTGATATGAACAGGCCCGGAAATCTTGAGAAAGTTGTGACCGGCGAAAAAATAGGTACTAAAGTAAACTGAGCATAGATAGAATACAGGTCTTAAAATTTAAACTTTAAAAATGGACGACGAGTTAGATTTTATTATTGATAGTGCAAAAGAAGCAATGGATGCTGCCATTTTGCATCTTGAAAAACAACTTTTAAATATCAGGGCAGGAAAAGCCACTCCTGCCATGTTGGGAAGTGTAAGAGTTGACTATTACGGTAGCATGACTCCGCTTAACCAGGTTGCGAACGTAAATACTCCCGATGCCCGCACGCTCACCATTCAGCCGTTCGAAAAGAAAATGATCACCGCCATCGAAAAAGGGATCATGCAGGCGAATCTTGGGTTCAATCCCATGAACAATGGTGACAGTGTGATCATCAATGTTCCGCCGTTGACAGAAGAACGACGTCGTGAACTGGCAAAACAGGCAAAGGCCGAAGCCGAAGATGCAAAAATCGGGGTGCGTAATGATCGTAAAAATGCAAATCAGGAGATCAAAAAACTTGATATTTCTGAAGATCTTCAAAAATCTGCTGAAGCCGATATTCAGAAACTTACAGACACTTACATCGAAAAAATCGAAAAGATCTTCTCCATAAAGGAGAAAGAGATCATGACGGTTTAGGCCTGAAACAGATTACCTTTCAAAAAGCGGCTTTTTAGCTGCTTTTTTTATTCCTTATTCCCTGAGCGGCTAAATGAAAAAGTAGAGTTGCTTTCTTACCTTTGCACTACAAATTTTTTCCATGTCTAAATTTCTCGGCTTTGAATTCTGGAACACAGTTGCACGCATCATTTTGCGCAACAGGATCCTTATTCTTATTCTCATCGCCGCTTGTACCGTCTTTCTTGGTTTGCAGTGGAAAAACATGAAATTTTCCTTTACCGAAGCAAACCTTTTACCAGATGATGATCCTATAAACGTTCAGTACCAGGCATTTCTGGACAAATTTGGGGAAGAAGGAAATGTCATTGTCCTGGCAGTTAATGATCCCGCACTTTTCACTCCCGAAAATTTTACTGCATGGAACAACCTCTCCCGGAAGCTGCGTTCTTCCCCGGAAGTTGAATTCACAGTCGCTGTTGGAGACCTGATGAAGCTTCAAAAATTTGAAGACCCCGGACGTTTTGAGATGGTGCCTTTTATTCAGGAACAGGACCCGGATAGTCTGCAGGTTTCAGCATACCGGGACGAACTCTTCAATAAATTGCCATTTTACGAAGGTTTGGTTTACAGCCGGCATTCCAATACGGTACAAACTGCCGTCTATCTTGATAAAAAGATCGTCAACACCGGCAAGAGAAAAAGTTTTGTCGTAGAAAACCTTATTCCGCTGGTGGAGAAGTTTGAGAAAGAGACGGGAATGAACGTATATGTCTCGGGCATGCCCTACATCCGCACCCTTAATGCTCAGACTATCATCGATGAGATAGGACTTTTTATTGGTGCAGCCCTTTTGGTTACCTCGCTCATCTTTTTCTTCTTTTTCAGAAGTATTCGGGCAACGGTGATCTCTATGATTACTGTAATTGTCGGTGTAATGTGGGCTTTCGGGGTGCTCGGCCTATTACACTACGAGATCACTGTACTCACCGCGATCATTCCGCCGTTGATCATTGTGATTGGAATACCTAACTGCATTTTCCTTATCAATAAATATCAGCAGGAGATCAAGAAGCACGGGAATCAGGCGAAGTCGCTGCAGCGGGTGATCACCAAAGTGGGGAATGCTACCCTGCTCACCAATCTCACCACCGCTTCAGGATTTGCCACTTTTATACTTACTGAAAGCACCCTGCTTACTGAGTTCGGGATCGTTGCCTCTATCAACATCATCCTCATCTTTATTCTCAGTTTGCTCATCATTCCTATCATTTACAGCTATATGAATGTGCCGCGGGAAAAACACCTGAAGCATTTGAACAAGAGATGGATCAACGGCTTTGTGAACTGGATGGAACGTATGGTGAGACATCACCGCATAAGTATTTTCATCATTTCGGTAGTTCTCCTGGCAGCGAGCATTATAGGGATCTACCAGATCAAGATCTCGGGAAGTTTACTTGAAGATATGCCGCAAAATGCCGGCTTCTTTAAAGACATTGAATTCTTTGAAGAAGAATTTGACGGAGTTATGCCTTTGGAGATCCTTATCGATACAAAAAGGGAACAGGGAGTGATGAAATTGCCAACTTTGAGAAAGATGGAGGAGTTGCAGAACCTTATAGCCGAAGAACAGCAGCTCTCCCCTCCTATTTCTATTGTGAACCTGGTAAAATATTCCAAACAGGCCTATTACAACGGAAACCCCAAATATTACCAGCTCCCCACCTCCCAGGAGCGCAATTTCATTTTACCCTATGCCCAGGGACTGGAAACCTCGGGGAATAATCTGCTCACTTCCTTTGTCGACAGTACCGGGCAATATGCCAGGATGACCACTTTTATGAAGGATATCGGCACCAGGGAAATGGAAGAGATCGAGGAAGACCTGTGGCCAAAGATCAACGAGATCTTTCCGGAGGACAGATTCGCCGTAGAAATGACGGGAAAAGCTCTCATTTTTCAGAAAGGTACGACCTATCTGGTGAGAAATCTTGTCATCTCCCTGGGACTGGCGATCTTCCTCATTGCACTTTTGATGGCCTGGATGTTCAGATCCTTCAAGATGATTCTGGTTTCGCTCATTCCCAATATTTTGCCTTTGCTGGTCACTGCAGGAATGATGGGCTTTTTGGGAGTGCCTATAAAGCCTTCTACAATTCTGGTCTTTAGTATAGCATTCGGCATCTCTGTAGATGACACTATTCATTTTCTTGCCAAATACAGGCAGGAGCTAAAAGCGAACAACTGGAAGATCAAAAGATCGGTCTATGCAGCGCTAAGGGAAACCGGCGTGAGCATGTTCTATACCTCTATTGTGCTCTTCTTCGGATTTTCTGTCTTCATGATCAGTAGTTTTGGGGGAACTGTCGCGCTTGGCGGACTGGTATCGGCAACACTACTATTCGCGATGTTATCGAATTTACTGTTGCTTCCGGCATTGCTGCTGTCCCTGCAAAAAGAGATCGCCAATAAGGATGTGCTGCGGGAGCCTGCAATAAATATCATTCCGGAGGAAGATGATTCCGAAGAAAATGAGGAAGAAACCTATTCAAAAATGTGATTTTTGACACCTGTTTTTCCGCAGTAAGCCTGTAGCTATTTACTTGTAAGGCATGTGCCAAAAATTTATCTTTGCCATTCAAATTTTGAAGAAATGATCACAGGAAAAGTCGCTGAACTTTTAAAAAGCACCAAATATTTACAGGAAGTCGAAGTTAAAGGTTGGGTAAGGTCCTTTAGGAGCAACAGGTTTATTGCCCTTAATGACGGTTCGACCATCAACAACATGCAATGTGTGGTTGATTACGAGAAGATGAATGAGGCGCTGCTTAAGCGTATTACTGTAGGTGCTGCCATTAAGGTTACCGGCACGCTTACCGAAAGCCTTGGGAGCGGTCAAAAAGTAGAAGTTCAGGCGACAAATGTGGAAATTCTGGGAGATGCAGATCCCGAGGAAGTGAAGTACACTATTCTCTCTCCAAAAAGGCATACGCTGGAGAAACTTAGGGAGCAGGCACATTTGCGGGTGCGCACCAATACTTTTGGAGCCGTTATGAGACTTCGTTCCAAATTGGCTTTTGCGGTTCACAGTTATTTTCAGCAGAACAACTTCCATTATGTAAATACACCAATAATCACCGGAAGCGACGCCGAAGGTGCAGGAGAAATGTTTAGAGTGACTTCTTTTGATCTGGATAATATTCCGAGAACAGAGGATGGAAAAGTTGATTTTAAAGAAGATTTCTTCGGAAAGGAAACCAATCTTACTGTATCGGGACAATTGGAAGCAGAAACCTATGCCCTTGGTTTGGGTCAGGTTTACACCTTCGGACCTACTTTTAGGGCAGAAAATTCAAATACCTCCCGCCATCTTGCTGAATTCTGGATGGTGGAACCGGAAATGGCTTTTTGCGACCTTGCCGGAAATATGGATATCGCCGAAGATTTTATAAAGTACGTCCTAAAGTACATTTTAGAGAACTGCAAGGATGATCTTGCTTTCCTTGAAGAACGTTTGGCAAATGAAGACAAGGCAAAACCTGAAGCAGAAAGAAGCCCTATGGGACTTACAGATAAGTTAAGGTTTGTGATAGACAACAACTTCAAAAGAGTAAGCTATACCGAAGCTATTGACATTCTTAAAGATTCAAAACCCAACAAGAAAAAGAAATTCAATTATATCATCGAAGAATGGGGTGCAGACCTCCAGAGTGAACATGAACGTTACTTAGTGGAGAAGCATTTTAAATGTCCCGTGATCCTTTTTGATTATCCTGCCAACATAAAAGCATTTTATATGCGTTTAAATGAGGACGGAAAAACGGTACGTGCCATGGATATCCTTTTCCCCGGAATTGGAGAGATCGTTGGAGGTTCACAAAGAGAAGAACGCCTGGATGTGCTTACAAAGAAGATGCAGGCGCTGGGGATCGATGAGAAAGAGCTTTGGTGGTACCTGGATACCCGCAGATTTGGTACTTGTGTACACAGCGGCTTTGGATTAGGATTTGAGAGGCTGGTGCAGTTCGCCACCGGGATGGGTAATATAAGGGATGTGATCCCTTTCCCCAGAACACCTCTCAACGCAGAGTTCTAAACGCCTCTCGTCCTAAAGTAGTCATAAAACAATCTGCGTTCGTTTACGTTTGTAGATTGTTTTTTTTATTTTTATAAAAAGCCCAAAAACCCTATGCTAAAACAGCAGTTAAATTTTAAACTTTCTCAAAAGCTCTCCCCTCAGCAAATTCAGTTGATGAAGCTTATCCAGCTGCCTACGCAGGCTTTTGAGCAGCGGCTTAAACAAGAGATGGAGGAGAACCCTGCCCTGGAAGGCGGGAAAGAAGAAAAAGACGAATACGAAGAAGATTATAACCAGGACGAGTATCAGGATGACGACCCGGGAAATGAAACCATCGAAGCAGATATTGATGTAGATGAATACCTGAGCGACGATGAGATTCCAAGTTACCGCCTCCAGGCAAACAATTACAGTGCAGATGATGAAGACAGGCAGGTGCCATATGCTTCGGGTACTTCTTTTACCCAATACTTAAAAACACAGCTCAGCACCCTGCGCCTCAACGAATCTGAGAAGGAGATCGCAGAATTCCTGGTGGGTAGCGTGGACGAAAGTGGATATATACGCAGATCAATTCAGGATATTGTAGATGATCTGGCCTTTACACAAAATGTGTATACAGACGAACCTACAGTAGAAAAGGTCCTGAAGCATGTACATGAACTGGATCCTGCGGGAGTGGGAGCAAGAAATCTTCAGGAATGTTTATTGATCCAGCTGGCCCGTAAAGAACAGACAAGGCAGGTGAGTCTTGCCAGGGATATTATCGAAAGTTCTTTCGACCAGTTCAGCAAAAAGCATTATCAAAAACTGCTTTCCAAGCACGATATTACCGAGGATGAACTTCGCAATGCCATTGAGGTCATTGAGCATCTAAATCCTAAACCCGGGGGCGCCTACGCAGGAAACACCCGTGCCGTAGAACACGTGATCCCGGATTTTACGATAAAGATCGTAGATGGAGAACTGGAACTAAGCCTCAACGGCCGAAATGCGCCCGAGATGCATGTATCGAAAGATTACAGCGAAATGCTCAAGGGCTACAAGGAGTCCAAGGAGAAATCTAAAGCGCAAAAAGATGCAGTGATGTTCATCAAACAAAAACTGGATGCCGCCAAATGGTTCATAGAAGCCATCAAGCAACGGCAAACCACCCTTTTTGTGACCATGAGTGCGATCATGAATTACCAGACAGAATACTTCCTCACAGGCGATGAACGTAACCTGCGGCCAATGATCCTAAAGGACATTGCCGACGAGATAGGAATGGACGTTTCTACAGTATCAAGGGTCGCCAACAGCAAATATGTGGACACGCCCTATGGGACCAGGCTTATTAAAGATTTCTTTTCAGAATCCATGAAAAACGATCAGGGAGAAGATGTCTCAACCAAGGAGATCAAGAAGATCCTGGAAATGACCATTGAAGATGAGAACAAGCGTAAACCTCTTACAGATGACCGGCTGGCGAAGATCCTGAAGGAGAAAGGTTATCCAATTGCCCGCCGTACCGTAGCCAAATACCGGGAGCAGCTTGACATACCGGTGGCCCGGCTTCGAAAACAGATCTAATGAAGGTTCTCCTTAAGAGTGCTTCTTACCTCTTTCACCCTCTTTGGGTGCCTTTTGCAGGCACTTTGATCTATTTCCTTGTATCTCCCCGCTTTTTTCCTGAAGAAGTGGTGAAAGCAAAGATACTGGCAGTTGCCATTATGACCATTTTTATTCCTGTGGTCTACTTCTTCATGCTGAAAACACTCGGAAAAGTTACAGACCATTACATGCGGGAGATCAGGGAAAGGAAGTGGCCGTTGCTATTTTACGCCGGTCTTGATTTTGTGGTGCTTAAATATGTGCTGAATGTTTTTGACTATCCCGAACTCTATTATTTTTTCTTAGGAATCATGATCTCTGCCCTTCTGGACCTACTCCTTTTATTCCTGAAGCTAAAGGCCAGCTTGCATATGACGGGGCTTGGAGGATTAATGATCTTCCTGATCTTCCTCAGTATCCATTTTAATCTTAATTTGATCTACACGGTAAGTTTTCTGCTGGCGATAACCGGACTTACAGCCTCTTCCCGATTATATTACGAAGCCCATAGCATGAATGAACTGGCAATAGGTTTACTGGTAGGATTTATTCCGCAGGTGGTGCTGGCCTTCTTCTGGTTATAGTAAATAGAACATAAGCCCCACCTGGAACGTGCGAAGATCGAGATCTTCATTATTTACCGAAGCGCCATCTAAGAAGGAGTTCAGGCTGTAATAGAAATTGAAGTTGAAGGTGTTATATCCAAAAGTAAAAGTGGCGCCTAACCTGAATCTTTCAAACTCGGGAATATCTGATTCCTTGTAGGTCTGGCCTCCCTGTTCAAATTTAGTTTGGAAATAATATGCATATGCCGGTCTTAAACCTGCATAGATCCTCCAGAATTTGTAGCTTTCTACGGTAGAGGTTCGCCATCTGAACTGAATAGGAAGGTCTATTGACTGTGTGGTAAATCTATTAGTATCGAAGTCGATCCTCCCCCTATCCATGATCTGAAAAAGACTGTTGTCTGTATCCAGTTCCTTACCTATAAAAACATTGTGGCCATAGGTATCTATAGACCAGCCTAAGCCTACCCCTATCGAGATATTCCTTTGTTCATTGATGGGCATGTCGCGAATGAAGCCTGCATGAAAACCACCTGAAAATTGCGAACTTTCTATTCCTGCAGGCTGCCCTGTAATGATGTTATAGGTGATCCCAAAGTAGATTTGATCTTCCCGGTACAAACTGTCAATAACCGAAGGAATATTATTGCCTTCCTGCGCAGGGACAAAGAGTGGAGCAAGTAAGAGGAGGCAAAAAAGCCATTTTTGGAGCAGGTTCATGTGCAGCGTTTAAGCAAAGATAAGTGTCTGGTAAATACTCCTCAAAAAAAATCCCCTTTCAACTTAGCTGAAAGGGGATCCTTCAAAAATAATGAATCGATTTAATCAAAGTTTTGACTTGCTTCACCGGTACGGGTGGTATAATTGATCTTAAGCGCTTCGGCTTTTCTCAATTCCATCTTGATATCGGATACAAGCCCCATATTGGTTTCGTGGTCTACTTTAAGTGCTGTGGTAAGAAAAGGAACAAGTTCCTCCCTCTTTGACTCTCTTTCAGAATAAATGAATTGTTGGATATCGGAAACATCAGCAAAATTGTCATTCAGCTGAATACGCGCCTCAGTACCAAAGCTCTGGCGAAATCTTTCGCTAGGCTTACCTGCGTAGATATACATTACAAGATCTTTTTTATCAAGCTTTTCCACCTGGTCTGCATAGGGAAGTACGTTTTGAATCTTTAAAGTATTCTCACGCATTACGGTAGCAACCATAAAGAAGAAAAGTAACATAAATACAATATCAGGTAACGCTGAAGTGTTGATCGCGGGCAGCTCACTACTCTTTTTCTTATTGAATTTTGCCATAATCTTTTAAATTTTCGCGATTAATTTTTAGGATCTGCTTCAGAAAGCTTTTGAGGCCACATGTCCCTCACCTGCTCTAATTGTTCCTTAAGTCTATCCTTGTTCCCCGTGTACCTCACATCATTGAAGTCTGCCTCCATTTGTCGGAAAGATTTTCCAAACAATCTTTGAGCAGTACGGTCACGTAGTTCATTATATGCTCCAACAAGCTCATTTTGAACAGCGATATAGGTACCATATTCTGTTTGTCTGTCATTCACCAACATAATAACCGCTTTAATGGGGTTATCTGAAGATGTAGGGTCACCTGCTCCTTCACAATAATCGCAGGCCTCAGGACCTACTCCTCCACCATTATCTAAAAAGGCTTTGGCAGCTTCTCTTAGCGCACTCAATTCCATGAGTTCATCTTCAACAAGCAGATCGTTATTGCGGTTTACAATTACCTGGAAAATATTCTTTTCCTTAATAACAGGAGGCACCACTTCCTCATCTTGCATTGGAGGCAACTTTCTGCTAATACCACTATCGGTTTCGATAGTAGTGGTTACCAGGAAGAAGATCAATAGCAGGAAAGCGATGTCGGCCAAGGAACCGGCATTAACTTCGGGTGTGGATCGTCTGGCCATAATAAAGTTATTTTATAAGTTTTCTTATTCCCGAAACTACCATTAGCAATATAGCGATACCGGCCAGAATATAAAAGGTTACTAAACCTGCTCCTACCCAATGATCTGCACTTGCTGAAAGCATAGTCCCGTCACTTAGCTGTCTCTCGGTACCACCTGTAAGTACATAGGCTATCCCAATGACAACTATAAATGCTCCTACTGCGATTAGGGTTCGCTTAATATCTCCTGAAAATAATCCTTTGATCACAAAAAATAGCACCAGGAGCACAATTATAGCAAACACAATGTATGCCACATAAAGGAAAGGTGTTACCACACTTGCCTGTACATCGGCCGAGTTTTCTATAGCATCATCACCGGCCATAAGAACCCTTGCCCAGAGGATAAGGCCTACAACACCGATAACGAGCGCTATATATTTTAAAATTTTATGTAAGGTCATAATAATTTATTGGTATTGTTATACTCTTCTTTTGTTCTTGTATGCTACAAGAATATCCATCAAAGTGATAGAAGCATCTTCCATATCATTTACAATACGGTCGATCTTCGCAATGATGTAGTTGTAAAAGATCTGAAGAATAATTGCCACGATCAATCCAAATACTGTTGTAAGAAGTGCAATTTTAATACCTCCCGCAACAAGAGATGGTTGCATATCTCCGGCAGCTTCAATTCTATCGAAGGCCTCGATCATACCAATTACTGTACCCATGAACCCAAGCATCGGCGCCAAAGCAATGAATAAAGAAACCCATGATACGTTTTTCTCCAAAAGTCCCATTTGAACTCCCCCGTAAGCCACAACAGCTTTTTCTGCAGCTTCAGTTCCTTCATCTGCACGGTCCAGTCCCTGGTAATAAATAGAGGCAACAGGGCCTTTTGTATTACGGCAAACTTCTTTTGCAGCTTCAATTCCGCCAGTATTAAGAGCGTCCTCAACATCCTGCGCCAACTTCTTGGTGTTGGTGGTAGCCATGTTAAGATAAATAATTCTTTCAATTGCAATCGCTAAACCAAGGATCAAACAAAGAAGTACGATCCCCATGAATCCGGGACCACCCTCAATAAATCGCCTTTTTAGCTCCTGGTGAAAACCAGTATCTTCGGTTTCTGCTTCTTCAGCAACGGCCTGATCTTCATCCTGAACGAAGTTCACCATGGTAGCCGGCAAAGCATTTACGTTATTTGTCGCATTAACATCTACGGCTCCGAACACCATAATTGTAGCGATTACCAAAATTGAAAATAATCTTTTCATTACTTTTTGTCTTAATTTAATTAGTTAACGGGTTAAAGATATAAATATTTATTAATAAAATCGCAGAGAGGAAGGGATTCGAACCCTCGATACCCTTGTGGGGTATACACACTTTCCAGGCGTGCGCCTTCGACCACTCGGCCACCTCTCTAAAATATTAAACCACTGCTGCTTTTGAAACAGTTCGCCAAATAACGAAAAAATTCCTGAGTCGGTCAAGAAACTGCCTTATTTTTTACGACATTTCCCCTCTTAAAGAAGTTTCGAAAATTGTTTTAAAAACTTTTGGAGAAAGATCTTTTGCCAGCAGGTACATCATTTTAGCCACAGCTGCCTCTGTTGTAATGTCTTTGCCCGAAACTACCCCGATTTTCTTAAGCTGAGTGCTGGTTTCATACTGACCCATCGCAACACTTCCTCCTATACACTGGGTAACATTAACTATGACAACTCCCAGGGAAATAGTATTTTTCAACAGGTTTACAAACCAGTCTTCGGTAGGTGCGTTACCACTGCCGTAAGTTTCGAGGATCACCCCTTGCAGCCCTTCTTTGTTCAGGATATATTCTAAAAGGCTTCTGTTGATCCCCGGAAAGATCTTAATAAGCACGATCTCATCATTGAGGCCGCGGTGAAGCTTCATTTTTCTCTTGTTTGGCGGTCGCCACAAAGCTGAATCATTAACTGCCAAATGTACCCCTGAATTTACCAGCGGCGGGTAATTTGGAGAAGCAAAGGCCTGGAAATGTTCAGCGTTGATCTTAGAGGTTCTGTTGCCGCGGTATAATTTATATTCAAAATAAAGCCCCACCTCTGTGATCAATGGCTTCCCGTGCTTTTGCAAACCGGCAATTTGAATACTGGTAATTAAATTTTCCTTGGCATCTGTTCTAAGATCTCCGATTGGCAACTGTGATCCGGTAAAAATAATTGGTTTGGAAAGATTTTCGAACATAAAGCTTAAAGCCGAAGCACTATAAGACATAGTATCACTTCCATGCAGTACCACAAAGCCGTCATAATTTTCGTATTTCTCTTCTATGATCTCTGCAATTTGAAGCCAAAAGGCAGGTTTCATGTTAGAGGAATCAATAGGCCTTTCAAAACTTACGGTATCAATACGATGCTCCAGCAGCTTTAGCTCTGGAATATTTTGCAGCAGTTCATCAAAATTAAAGGCCTTCAACGCGCCGGTTTCAAAATCTTTAACCATACCAATGGTTCCCCCGGTATAGAGCAAGAGAATTTTAGCGCTGTTGTTCATGCAGGTTCTTTTGGTTGATTACAGGATTTGCATACATGAGCAGATAGCTGTTCACTTCCAGGGCATTCTTAAAGTCCACCCTTCTGGTAAGCCGTCTTTCAAATTGTCTTTTTTCCTTTAAAGAGTAATGCTCCTCAAACATACTGCTGCTGTTAAGCAGATCAAAAGCAATATAATTGGCAGGCCATAAAGTGTAATTGCTGTGGATCCTGTGATCAATGCTCGCAGTCAAATTCTGAAGCTGCTCATTAACAGATCCGGATTTTGCTTCTATCTCTCTTAAAGCTTCTGCACTAACAGGTTCTCCGGCTGCAATATGTATTCTTCCTTTATTTCCCAATGCACCTTTAAGAATGGATTTAAAATCTTCATTAGCAGATTTAATGTAAATGGTCTCCATTCTCTTTGCCAGAATCTCAGGCAATTTTAGAACATCAGTGGGATCGAATTCATAGGAGATGGCAACCGGAACAATTTTGAGTTTATTAAAATACTCGGCCACACTGTCCTCTCCTTTGGCCATGGCCAGCATTTTAAGAACCCCCTGCTGGGTGCGATCATTTCCATCTTTTGTACGGCCTTCACGTTGCGCCATCCAAACTGAACGCTTTTCCTCAACCAAAAGTAATTTGATATAATCTGAAAGTTTTTGAGAACTCTGCAGCATTTCCCTTGGCCCCAAGCCTCTCTTTACCAGAAAATTTCTGTTGAGTTTTGAGAGGGCGAGCAAAAACGGCTTTTTCACCAGGTTATCCCCAATGGCCGAAGCTGTCATCTTAAGATCAGATTCATAAAGCACCACATTGAGAAGGGAAGTGTCCAGCACAATATCCCTGTGGTTGGAAATATACAGGTAAGATTCATCTTTTTGAAGTCTTTCAAAACCGGAATAAAAAAGCCCTTCTGAACTTTTACTCAACACTTTCTGCACGGTGTGATAGATGATCTGGGTCTGGAAATCTCTGATGGAGCCACATGCCAGCACCTTTTCCTCTATTTTTTGAAATGGAACATTCGGAAATGTATAATGCAAAAGGCCTTTGATCATAGGATGTTTCACATACTTCTTAAGAGCATCCTGTACTTCTGCATCATTATAAAACCGAATATCATCGTAATTTGTCACCATTTCAGCGTTAGGGTTAGCAAAAAAACAAAATAATAAGTAATTCCATGGATCATATCCCAAAAATATCTTTTGAATTACGGGTAGTAATTTCAGCAATTTCGGCCGGAGTAGTGTGAAAGATCTCAGCCACTTTATTCAGCACTTCTACAAGATACGAACTTTCATTACGTTTTCCGCGATAAGGGACAGGTGCAAGATAAGGAGCGTCGGTTTCCAGCACGATCTCTGACAAGGAGATCTGGTTTAGGAACCGGTCAATTTTGCCATTTTTAAAGGTCACCACTCCTCCAATGCCTAATTTCATATTATAGGAAAGTGCTTTAAGCGCCTGCTCATAGGTGCCGGTGAAGCAATGAAAAATTCCGAAGAGATCCTCCCCTTTTTCACGCTCCAGCACTTCAAAAACCTCATCAAAAGCATCCCGGCAATGAATAACTACAGGTAATTTGTACTTTTTCGCAAGCTGTATCTGGTACTGAAAAGCGTCCTGCTGAATCTTCAGAGTTGATTTATCCCAATACAGGTCTACACCGGTTTCGCCTACTGCATAAAATTTTCTTTCTTCCAGCTGCTTTTCAACCAAATCCAATTCTTCCTTATAATTTTCCTTTACATGGGTAGGGTGAAGACCCGCCATCAAATAGATATGCTCCGGAAATTGCTTTTCCAGAGCATACATGGATGGAATGTATTCTGAATCTATTGCAGGGATAAAAAACCTGGTGATCCCGGCATCTATAGCTCTCGCAATCATGACACTCCGGTCTTCATCAAAATCTTCACTATATAAGTGAGTATGAGTATCTGTAATTATCATAAATGCAAAAATAATTTATTTTATACACCTATCTTTGGCAAAAAAGAAAAGAATGGCATCTTTAAAAAAGTTTCTGAAAGAAAAAGGATATAAAAAGATCCCCCTTACCTATACTGCAACCCAACACCTGGAATTAAAGGCAAAGATCAATAAAATCGAAGGCAATTTTATCCTTGACACAGGGGCTTCGAGCACCTGCGTGGGAATGGAAGCAGTTTCTCACTTCGAATTACTTGCAGAAGACAGTGATATTAAAGCTGCCGGGGCGGGGGCAACAAATATGATGACCCAGATCGCCCAAAAGAATATTATTGAGATCCAGGGATGGAAAAAGAAGAAGGTGGACCTGGTGCTTTTTGATCTAAGGCACGTAAATGATGCGCTGGTAAAACACAAGGCCGAAAAAGTACAAGGCATAATTGGTGCCGATATCCTTAAAAAAGGCAAAGCCATTATTGATTATAAAAACCTCAACCTGTATTTAAAGTAAAGACATAAATACGGGTTTTCCCCTATTTCATAGCCGCTGTAGATTTTCGATCTTAACACTAACCAAAATCTACCGCTATGAATCATAATAACCACAAGCACCTGCCGGTGTTTCCGGCTTTACTGGCACTAGTAATAATTTTTGTTCTGGTATTGAACGTTTATTCGTTCCTTGTTTACTAGCAACAAAAAAGAGAGGCAATGATCCCGAAATCATTGCCTCTCTTTTTTTGTGAGTCTAAAATTTTATAGTTCCAAGGCCCGCTTCACATCGTTATCCATCAACAACTCTTCAGGATTCTCAAGAGCTTCTTTAACTGCTACAAGAAAACCTACAGACTCCTTTCCGTCGATAATCCTGTGATCATAAGAAAGTGCCACATACATAATTGGACGAATTTCAACATGTCCGTCGACCGCAACAGGCCTGTCCACAATATTATGCATTCCCAAAATACCACTTTGAGGAGGGTTAATGATGGGTGTTGAAAGCATAGATCCAAACACTCCGCCGTTGGTAATAGTAAAAGTACCTCCGGTCATTTCATCAACCGTAATTTCTCCGTCGCGAACCTTTAGAGCCAGACGTTTGATCTCTGCCTCTACTCCGCGGAAGCTCATATTTTCAACATTTCTCAATACCGGCACCATCAAACCTTTAGGTCCCGAAACGGCAATGCTAATATCTTTATAATCATATTTCACCTGGAAATCCCCATCGATCATTGAATTTACTCCGGGATAAAGATCCAAAGCTCTTACCACAGCAAGGGTGAAGAAAGACATAAATCCCAGACTCACACCATGCCTGTCCTTGAACTCGTCTTTATATTGTTTTCTTAGAGAAAAAATGGCAGACATATCTACTTCATTAAAAGTGGTAAGCATTGCAGTGTCATTTTTTACACTCACAAGACGCTCGGCTACTTTTCTGCGAAGCATAGACATTTTCTTGCGCTCTTCTCCTCTTTTTCCTTTTCCGGGTGTACCCATTGAAGGCCTGGCATTAACAGCATCTTCTTTTGTGATCCTGCCATCACGCCCACTACCTTCAAGAGAATTTGCATCCATTCCTTTCTCATCAAGGATCTTTTTAGCTGCAGGAGACGGAGTCCCCGTTGCATAAGTATCCTGTTTTTGAGAAGGCGTAGTTGACTTAGAAGGAGCCTCGGTCTTAGCTTCAGCTTTCTCCTTATTTTTATCTGAAGATTCAAGCTCCTCTTCCTTTGCGGAAGTGGCTTCCTTTTCTTCTTTTGCTACTTCTTTAGAATCCTTTTCTCCACCTCCGGGTTTAGGCGCATCTGTATCGATCAAACATACCACCTGCCCTACTGCTACAGCATCTCCTTCTTCAGCTTTAAGGGTGATGATACCACTTGCTTCTGCCGGAAGCTCCAGTGTTGCCTTATCACTATCTACTTCGGCAATTGCCTGATCTTTTTCTACATAATCTCCGTCGGAAACCAGCCACTGGGCGATTTCAACTTCGGTGATCGATTCTCCCGGAGAAGGGACTTTCATTTCTAAAGCCATGATTTCTTCTTTTTTATTTTATAAGTCCGGCTTTAAAAAGCCGGTGGAAATTTATTATTAATATGTTATTTCTACGGTTTTGTCAAAAACAGATTCTATCACTTTTTCGTGACGCTTCTTGAATCTTACAGAACTACCTGCCGCCGGAGATCCATAGAATTTCCTGCTGCAAGCCCTGAAATTCTTTGCCTCCTCAAGATGCAGTAACAGGTGGCTGTAGGCTCCCATATTCCTTGGTTCTTCCTGTGCCCACACTATATCATCTGCATTTTTGTATTTGGCAAGAACTTCTCTTATTTGTTTCTGCGGAAGCGGGAACAATTGTTCGATCCTTACCAAAGCCACATCTTCGCGACCTTTTTCCTCCCTGTATTCCAGAAGATCATAGTAGAACTTCCCGGTACAGAATACTACCGATTTTATTTTATCCACATTAGCAGTAGTGTCATCAAGCAGCGGCTGGAAAGTGCCATTTGCAAATTCCTCTTTTGTGGAAACAACCTTTGGATGCCTCAACAAACTCTTTGGAGTAAAAATAATTAAAGGTTTACGATAATTCACTTTCAGTTGTCGCCTCAACAGGTGGAACATGTTCGCAGGAGTAGTAACATCTGCTACAAACATATTATCCTTGGCACAAAGCTGAAGATATCTTTCCATTCTTCCTGAAGAATGCTCTGCTCCCTGACCTTCATATCCGTGAGGCAGGAACATTACCAGTCCATTCTGAAGCTTCCATTTATCTTCGGCTGCAGAAATATATTGGTCGATCATGATTTGGGCTCCGTTGCTGAAATCTCCGAATTGGGCTTCCCAAATCGTCAGACAGTTAGGACTTGCCATTGCATAACCGTAATCAAACCCTACCACCCCATATTCAGATAAGAGTGAGTTATAGACTTTAAAATCACAGGAAGATCCTTCTTTGGTATCACAAATAGTTCCCTGTATCTGGTTTAGAAGTATGATCTCCTCTTCGCTATCTTCTACCTTAACCACGGCGTGACGATGAGAGAAAGTTCCTCTTTCCACATCCTGCCCACTCATTCTTACGTAGTAACCTTCCTTAAGAAGCGTTCCGTAGGCAAGCAATTCGGCCATACTCCAGTCGAGGCTGTTATTTTCAAAGAACATGGTATGTCGCAGGTCTACCAGCTTCTTGATCTTTCTTAGGAATTTTTTGTCTTCAGGAAGTTTTGAAACCGCGTTGGCAACCTCAGTTAGTACCTCCATGTCAATGGTAGTATCTACTTCTTCCATCATGCGGGTTTCATCTACATGTTCGAACCCCTGCCATTCATCCTGCATGAAAGGAGTAACCCTGGTCTTTTCTTCTTTACGTGAAGATTCGAGATCCTCCTCCAGTTTTGCCTTATACTCTTCTTCCAGCTTTTGTACATAGCCCTCATCTATCACTCCCTGCTCTTTTAACTTTTTAAAGTAGATATCACGGGGATTTTCATGAGTGCTAATAGCTTTATAAAGTTTAGGCTGTGTAAATCTCGGCTCATCACCTTCGTTATGTCCGTACTTACGGTATCCTAAAAGGTCAATAAAGACATCCTTTCCAAAGGTCATTCTAAAGTCAAGAGCGAACAATACTGCATGAACCACGGCTTCGGCATCATCGGCATTCACATGCAATACGGGAGACAAAGTCACTTTAGCAACATCTGTACAATAGGTAGAAGAACGGCCGTCAAGATAGTTGGTAGTAAATCCAACCTGATTGTTAACCACAATATGAATGGTTCCGCCGGTAGTATAACCTTCCAGCTGGGCCATCTGCACGATCTCATATACTATTCCCTGTCCCGCAATAGCTGCATCTCCATGTACTATTATTGGCAATACCGCCTTTGTCTTATTGTTATAATGGCGATCCTGCTTTCCGCGGGTAATACCTTCCACTACCGCACCTACTGTTTCCAGGTGGGAAGGGTTAGGTGCAATATTGATATTTATTTCTTTACCGCTATCGGTGGTGCGGCAGGAAGTCCATCCCAGGTGATATTTTACATCCCCGTCAAAAATGTCTTCTTCGTAATCTTTTCCGTCAAATTCAGTAAAAATATCCTTGGCGCTTTTTCCAAAGATATTTGTAAGGGTACTTAACCGTCCGCGGTGAGCCATTCCCATTACGAAATCCTTCACCCCAAGATCGGCAGCTTTTTCGATGATGGCATCAAGTGCAGGGATCAAACTTTCCCCACCTTCCAGTGAAAAACGCTTTTGCCCTACATATTTGGTATGTAAAAAGTTTTCAAAAGAAACTGCTTCGTTAAGCTTCTTTAAAATGTGCTTTTTCTGCTCTTCATCAAAAGCCGGCTGGTTCTCATTGACGTTCAGCTTTTCCTGGATCCACTTCACCTCTTCGGGCTTTCGGATATACATATATTCTATCCCAATGGAATCACAATACACCTTTCGCAGGTGTTCTATGATCTGCTTTAGGGTAGATGGTCCTAATCCAAGGATCTCTCCCGCATTAAAGACGGTATCAAGGTCGCTATCTTCAAGATCGAAATTCTGAATATCAAGAGTGGGTGCGTATTTTCTGCGCTCGCGCACAGGATTTGTCTTTGTGAATAGATGGCCGCGGGTACGGTAACCGTCGATCAATTTCACCACCCTGAACTCCTTAAGAACAGACTCAGACATTTGGATGGGTTCTCCATTCCCGGGATGACTAAGAACCTGTTGGGGTTGTTCGACAGTAGCCTGTCCATTTCCGGAAGTTTCAAGACCAAGATCAAACCCCTGGAAAAAAGCTCTCCAGCTTGGTTCTACGCTATCGGGAAATTGAAGGTATTGGTCATAAAGATCAGCAAAATAGGCTGTATGTGCGGCATTTAAAAATGAGTATTTGTCCATAATATGAAACTACCTGTTTCTTTTTTGTAAAACGTTACAAAAGTACAATTTTTAAAAAAGAAGCACAGGTGCATTTAATATATTTACCTTATACTTTGGAAAACATTTAACATGAAGAACTTCTTGTTTAGTAATAAAAAAGCACTATTAATTCCGATATTAATATTTTACTTTTCTCATTCCTACCTCTTTGCACAGGAAACCGGTGCTCCAAAAGAGACATTTTTTGAAGATGTTCGATTTGGCGGAAGTATTGGCGCAAGTTTCAGCAATGGCTACTTTAGCGGTTATGTTGCTCCAAAGGCCATTTATGATTTTAACCGCTATACTTCAGCAGGAATAGGATTAGCAGGTTCTTACCGGAATTCCTCACGATACTCCACCTCTACAGTTGGCGGAAGCGTAATTGGTCTCCTAAAACCTTTACAGGTTTTGCAGCTTTCGGCAGAATTTGAAGAGCATTATGTTACCCGGGATTTCAAACTGGATGGCGCAAATAGCTCGGATTCCTATTGGTATCCCGCCCTGTTCTTTGGGCTTGGATACACCACAGGCCCGGTAACGGTGGGAATTAGGTATGATGTTCTTTATGACAGCGAAAAAAGCATCTATGCCAATGCATTTATGCCTTTTGTGAGCTTCTATTTTTGATTAAACTTCCCGGTGCATAAGTCCTTTCCCAAAGGTGTAAAGCACCTCTTTTTTGTCTGAAGCTATATCCAGATCTTCCAGCACATCAAAGGCTCTGCGCGTGTATTTTTCGATCTCACGACGGGTAAGTTCTGCAGCACCACTACTCTCAAAAAGGCTTTTTACGGTCTCTATTTTTGTAGTAGGATCCGGAGGGTTTACAGAGTACAAATGTTCTAGCTGAACTGCCTCCCTTGAAGCTGCTTCCTGCAGGGAGGTAAGGTATAAGAATGTCTTTTTGTTTTCAATAATATCTCCCCCCACCTGCTTTCCGAAGGAACCGGGATCTCCAAAAGCGTCCAGGTAATCATCCTGAAGCTGAAATGCTATTCCCAAAAGCCTCCCGAATTCATAGATCCTTTCGCAATTCTCCCGGGAAGTATTTGCAACGATAGCTCCCATTTTTAAAGAAGCTCCAACCAGGACAGCGGTTTTAAACTCTATCATTTTTAGATACTCCTCAATGCTCACCTTATCCCGCGTCTCAAAATCTATATCATACTGCTGCCCTTCGCACACCTCTATGGCCGTTTTCGAAAAAAGTTCGGCTAACTGCTTAAAAGTCTCTCCCGGGTAATTTTCAAACAGCTGATATGCTCTTATCAACATCGCATCTCCCGAAAGAATGGCGGTGTTGACATCCCACTTTTCGTGGACTGTTTGTTTACCTCTGCGCAGTGGGGCATCATCCATGATATCATCATGAACCAGGGAAAAATTATGAAAGATCTCAATGGCCAAAGCCGCATCCAATGCTTTTTTATGATCTCCTCCAAAGATCTCTGCAGCCATTAAAACCAGTACAGGACGCACTCTTTTTCCGCCCAAATTGAGAATATATACCATAGGATCGTAAAGATTTACCGGCTCCCTGCTCACAGCCTTTTGGGAAAGGTAATTTTCAAACTCCTCGCGGTAACGATCAATGGTATGCATAGCTGATTTTTGCGCTAAAATACCAAAACCCGCGGAAAAAGTAATTTGTCCAGAAATATTAAAATTAAAAAACTAAGGAAACTTAGGTGTCTTACAAGTTTCCAGTCCTGGCTTTGCACGCTTAAGATTCCCAAAAATCGATAGAACAGATTTTAATTAAAGCTGCAGATATGTTTCTTAACCTCGGGGTTAAGAGTGTGACCATGGATGAGATTGCAGTAGTATTACCCGAACGCGGAAATACTGGAAGAGATCACTACAGAAAACCTGGAGAAAGGAATAGCTAAAAAGTTTTACCTGAAAGATCTTGACATCGTATTCATTAGCAGAATATATTTCATTGGCATTAAAGATTGTGACGTTTTTCCCGATCCAGGATTTTTAGTTACCGGGCTTTCCAACATGTGGAAAGTGGTAAGCCAGGAATTGCGGGCTGTGCTTTTAACTGCCATTACGACAGTTTTAGGTCTTTTTGCGCTCGCAATAGGCTTGGACGTTGACTTTTTCTCACTTTTCACAGATTATGATCCGCAGATCTTTATTGGGGGAGATAACGTGATCTTTTGAGGACCGCTGGCATGGAACAGGGATCTTTGGATTGACCTTCGCAACCTTCTTAATCCTTGTCGCAGTAACGGCTATGCTTTATCTGGTAAACAAAGATAGGCTCAGAATACGAGACAAAAGAGAAATAAGATTTGCTAAAATGGCATTTTTGAGGCATTATATTTTTAAAACCTCCGGAATTTCCGGAGGTTTTCTTTTTTATACCCGACTATGGCAAAGTGTTTGGACACCTATGGTCAGGAAAATTAATATTAATTAAAATTCAACGAATGAACACTCAGTTAACCATTGACGAACGTAACGCCGTTTTGATCTCAATGGCAAATCTTGTGGAAAAGGAAAAGAACAACATTTTAAAAGCTAATAAGATCGATCTCGACGCTTATTCGGGAGAAGATCTGGCCATGGAAGACCGGCTAAAAATAGATGATTCCAAAGTTGAAGGAATGATCGACTCATTAAAACATTTAGCTTCCCAGGAAGATCCTGTGGGAGTGGAAAGATTCAGCTTTAAGCATGAAAACGGAATGCAGGTATATAACAAGACTGCATCTTTTGGAACGGTGATGATCATTTACGAATCCCGTCCCGATGTAACTATTGAAGCTGCAGGGATCGCCTTTAAATCGGGAAATAAAATTCTCCTGAAAGGTGGAAAAGAATCGCTTAACTCCAACCTGGAAATCGTTAAGCTTTGGCACAAGGCGCTCGAAGAAAATAACATCTCTAAAGATTGGGTAGAATACCTTCAGTTTGACAGAAAACAAACTCAGGAGTTTTTAGCCAATCCGGATCAAAGAGTAGATCTTGTTGTACCAAGAGGTGGCGAACGCCTGATCAAATTCGTCAAAGAAAATTCTTCGGCACAGGTCATCGTGAGCGGCCGCGGAAACAACTTCGTGTACATCCACGAAAACGCCGATACAGATATCGCGCTGGAGGTGATCCTAAACGGAAAAACCGGAAAGATCTCTGCCTGTAATGCGGTTGATAAGGTGCTTATAGATGCGAACCTTCCCAATAAGGAAGCATTTCTGAAACAACTTGAGCAAACACTTTCAGAAAATAATGTAGAAATTATTGCAGATAAATCTCTTGAAAACCTGGAAGGCAGTCGCCCTGTTAAAAGTGAAGATGAATGGTATGAGGAATTTCTCGACTATAAAGCTCTCATAGGCGAAGTGAATTCGGCTACTGAAGCTATTGAGAAGATCAATAAATATTCAGGCGGACATTCGGCTTCTATAATTTCAAGAGATGATAAAACTGCGCAGCATTTCATGGAAAATGTAGATAATGCAGCAGTTTATCACAACGCCTCTACAAGATTTACCGATGGAGGTCAGCTGGGACTTGGTGGCGAACTGGCGATAAGCACAGATAAATTACACCAGCGCGGTCCTATTGGACTGCAGCACTTAGTAACCAATAAATGGTATATACACGGAAATGGACAAACTAGATAAAATTTTAGAACAGAATAACATAGAAATGGAAACTCCAAAAAAGAAAAAGAGGATACTTTTAAAGTTAGGTTCTAATACACTAACCAAAGAAACAGATCACATTTCAAGAGGTAAAATTGAAGACATAGGCCGACAGATCGCAACCTTAAAAGATGAGTACGAGTTTGTGATCATAAGCTCAGGGGCTGTTGCTGTGGCAAGACAATTCGTGAACCTCGAAAGAAGTGGAGAAAATATTGATGTAAAGCAGGCATTGGCTTCTATTGGTCAGCCGCACCTTATGCGAATTTTTCAGGAAAGCTTCAGGGAACTCGGACTGTTGATCGGTCAATGTTTGTTGTCGCCAAATGATTTCAGCAATGAAGATTCAAGGCAGAACATCATCAACACAGTGAATGTGCTGGTGGAGAACGATTACATCCCCATCATTAATGAGAATGACACCTCATCAACAGATGCTATAAAATTTGGAGATAACGACAATCTTGCGGCACAAACCGCGGCATTGTTAGATGTAGATCTTTTTGTCATCGCGACCAACACTCACGGAGTGTATAAAAAAGGTTCAATTGAAGCCAAAACTCCGGAAACCATTCGCAAGGTGAATGACCTGGAGGAATTGAAGAAAGAGGTGATGAGTGAGACGAAATCCACTCACGGTACCGGCGGAATGAGCTCAAAGGTTTCGGCTGCTGCGATCACTCAAAAGGCAAAGATCGAAACCTGGATCGTAAATGGCCTCGATGATAATTTCATCCTTAATGCCATTAATGACAAAGTGCATTTTACAAAGATCCATCACTAGATCCGGATCAGATTTTTAGATACAAAAGGCTGTGCAGAGATGTGCAGCCTTTTTGTTTTTAAATTCCAAAATTTCAAGCACCAAATTCCAATTCCCCTCCTGTCCCGTAGGAATAACAGATCCTGCTCTCATTTCACACTAAGCTCCCCAAGATTTAAAGAAGAACACAAAATAATGCCTTTTTAGAAGGAGTGGGAAAAATAATCGTGCATCCATGGCGAAAAAAATATTTTCTTCAGGTAACGAAGAACAACACCATCTTTTCTTTGTTGTTTCACGCGAAGGCCGCAAAGGAAATGCGCAAAGAGCGCAGATATTGCACTAATGTCCCATGGAGACAAAAATTGGGTTATTATTATAATTCTCAGGCACGGACCAAATTGCGTCAACAAAACCCCTTTTTCTTGTCCCGTTAGGGACAACATATCGGTAGAAGAAGAATCACCCTCATCAATTGTCCCGTAGGGACAACATATCAGTAGGGTCGCAAATGTTCCACCTCGGCACAGATTATAAATCCGCGCCAACAGATGAAGAAAACGGAAATATCTCCCACAAAGCTCCCAAAGATTTAAAGAAGAACACAAAATAATGCCTTTTTAGAAGGAGTGGGAAAAATAATCGTGCATCCGTGGCGAAAAATGTTTCCTGCAGATAACGATGAACAACACCATCTTTTCTTTGTTGTTTCACGCGAAGGCCGCAAAAGGAAATGCGCAAAGAGCGCAGATATTGCACTAATGTCCCATGGAGACAAAAATTAGGTTATTATTATAATTCTCAGGCACGGACCAAATTGCGTCAACAAAACCCCTTTTTCTTGTCCCGTTAGGGACAACATGTCGGTAGAAAAAATTTACCTTCCTATCAAATGTCCCGTAGGGACAACATATCGGTAGGGTCGCAAATGTTCCACCTCGGCACGGATTATAAATCCGCGCCAACAGATGAAGAAAACGGAAATATCTCCCACAAAGCTCCCCAAGATTTAAAGAAGAACACAAAATAATGCCTTTTTAGAAGGAGTGGGAAAAATAATCGTGCATCCGTGGCGAAAAAATATTTTCTTCAGGTAACGAAGAACAACACCATCTTTTCTTTGTTGTTTCACGCGAAGGCCGCAAAGGAAATGCGCAAAGAGCGCAGAATTTCGGCTCCTGTCGCGTAGGGTCAAAAGATTGTTTAAATATTATAATTCCGCCGCACTGAATCCGCGCCAATAGAATCCGTTTTTAATGTCTCGTTAGGGACAACATATTGGCAAAAGAAGAATTACCCTCATCAATTGTCCCGCTAGGGACAACATATCAGTAGGGTCGCAAATGTTCCACCTCGGCACGGATTACAAATCCGCGCCAACAGATGAAGAAAACGAGAAATATCTCACCCAAAGCAACAGATGAAGAAAACGGAAATATCTCTCACAAAGCTCCCAAAGATTTAAAGAAGAACACAAAATAATGCCTTTTTAGAAGGAGTGGAAAAAATAATCCTGCATCCGTGGTGAAAAATGTTTCCTGCAGATAACGATGAACAACACCATCTTTTCTTTGTTGTTTCACGCGAAGGCCGCAAAGGAAATGCGCAAAGAGCGCAGATATTGCACTAATTTCCCATGGAGACAAAAATTGGGTTATTATTATAATTCTGAGGCACGGACCAAATTGCGTCAACAAAACCGCTTTTTCTTGTCCCGTTAGGGACAACATTTTGGTAGAAGAAGAATTACCCTCATCAATTGTCCCGTAGGGACAACATATGTCTAAGTGGCAGATATACGAAATCGGCACGGATTACAAATCCGCGCCAACAGATGAAGAAAACGGAAATATCTCTCACAAAGCAATCCGCGCCAATAGTATCCGTTTTTAATGTCCCGTTAGGGACAACATATTGGTAGAAGAAGAATTATTCGTGTATTCATGGCAAACGTTATTTAACGAGGTACGAAAAATACCATTTTTGACACCCCTTGCTTTTTCAAATTAACTTTTACCCAATAACTTTTCTAATCTTCACACAATCCCGCGATAACTTCTTATTTTTGCTCCTCTTAAAAAGATCAAGTTTATGTACAGAAGCCATACCTGCGGGGAATTAAGATTAGAAGACAAGGGAAAGCATGTAAAACTTTCCGGATGGGTACAAAAGATAAGGGACAAAGGTTTTATGGTATGGGTTGATCTACGGGACCGCTACGGTCTTACGCAGCTGATCTTTGATGAAGAACGCACGCCTAAGGAGATGATGGAAAAAGCTTCCCAGCTGGGCCGGGAATTCGTGATCCAGGTTTCAGGAGAGGTCATCGAAAGAGAATCAAAGAACCCCAACATGCCCACGGGAGACATAGAGATCCTGGTTACCGAATTAAAAGTTCTGAATTCCGCACAGCTTCCGCCGTTCACTATTGAAGATGAAACTGACGGTGGGGAGGACCTGCGCATGAAATACAGATACCTTGACATACGCCGGAACCCTGTGAAGAATAAATTGATCTTCCGAAGCAAAGTAGCTATGGAGGTGAGAAAATTTCTTTCTGAAAAAGGCTTTATTGAGGTGGAAACTCCGGTGTTGATCAAATCCACGCCCGAAGGTGCCCGTGATTTCGTAGTGCCAAGCCGCATGAATGAAGGCCAGTTCTACGCCCTTCCACAGTCTCCGCAGACTTTCAAGCAGCTGCTTATGGTTGGCGGAATGGATAAATACTTCCAGATCGTAAAATGCTTTAGGGATGAAGATCTGCGGGCCGACCGGCAGCCGGAATTCACACAGATTGACTGCGAAATGGCTTTTGTGGAGCAGGAAGATATTCTCAACACTTTTGAAGATTTTACCCGTCACCTCATCAAAGCAGTAAAAGGTGTTGATGTAACCGAATTTCCGCGCATGACCTATGAGGAGGCCATGAAAAAGTACGGAAATGATAAGCCCGATATTCGCTTCGGAATGGAATTCGGAGAGCTGAATGATCTGGCAAAAGACAAAGGTTTCAATGTCTTCGACAGCCAGGAACTGGTAGTGGGAATTGCTGTTCCCGGAGCTGCATCTTATACGAGAAAGGAACTTGATAAACTTATCGATTGGGTGAAGCGTCCACAGGTCGGCGCCAACGGACTTGTTTGGGCTAAATACAATGAGGATGGAACTTTAAAATCTTCGGTAGATAAATTCTATTCAGAAGAAGACCTCAAAGCCTGGGCAGAAAGAACCGGAGCCAAAGCCGGAGACCTCATCCTGGTAATGGCCGGAGATGCACATAAGACCAGAACTCAGTTAAGCGCATTGCGTATGCACCTGGGGAACGAACTGGGACTGCGGAAAGCAGATGAATTTGCACCGTTATGGGTGGTAGATTTTCCGCTTTTAGAGTGGGATGAAGAGACAAACCGCTATCACGCGATGCACCACCCCTTCACCTCCCCAAAACCTGAAGACATTAAATTACTGGACACCGAGCCGGGGAAAGTCCGCGCCAATGCCTACGACCTGGTCCTTAACGGGAATGAAATTGGTGGAGGTTCTATAAGAATTCATGATAAGAACACGCAGGCGATGATGTTCGATCATCTTGGATTCACCCCGGAAGAAGCTCAAGCCCAGTTCGGGTTTTTAATGGATGCGTTTCAATACGGTGCTCCTCCCCACGGCGGAATTGCTTTTGGGTTTGACAGGCTGGTGGCGATCCTGGGCGGACAGGAGACCATTAGGGACTATATTGCTTTTCCTAAGAACAACTCGGGAAGAGATGTGATGATAGATGCTCCCGCAAGAATTAGTGAAGACCAACTTAAAGAACTAAATTTAGAGGTTACAGCCAAAATTTAATCCTGCCAGTGCAGAGAAATCATCTAACCAACTATGCCGGGTAAAAAGAGGAATCCAATCTTACTCAGGTTTCTGCTTTGGAGGACCAAGTATGTGTCCCATCAGCAGTTTTTGATGGTGCTGGCTGCGGTCATCGGCTTTCTTTCAGGACTGGTCGCCGTTCTTATAAAAAACATTACTGCCTTTATTCAATTACTGCTTGAAGGGAAATTAATAGCCAATTACCACGATGCTTTTTATTTCATTTTTCCGGTGCTGGGGTTGGCGATCACCATTCTCATTATCAAATTTGGGATCCGCAATAAGGTAGGGAACGGAATCCCCACGACCTTATATGCTATTTCACAGAGAAAGGGTTTGATGCAGAGATTTCAGGCTTATGCCTCTCTTTTAACCGCGCCGGTTACAGTAGGATTTGGAGGATCTGTAGGACTCGAGGGGCCAACTGTAGCCACAGGTGCAGCATTAAGTTCCAACCTGTCGCGGCTCTTTAAGATGAACCAGGCAACGCGTACGTTATTAATAGGGTGTGCCGCTGCAGGAGCCATGTCCTCTTTGTTTAAAGCTCCAATTGCTGCTATTATTTTCGCTATTGAGATCTTTGCCCTGGACCTAACGTTGGTCTCGATGATTCCATTATTGCTGGCTTCTGTTTCTGCAATCCTTACCTCCTATTTTTTCTTCGGAAATGACATCATCCTGCATTACACGCTAACTGATGAATTTGATATTACTGAAGTTCCTTTTTATATTTTACTTGGAATAGTTGCCTCAGTTTGTTCCATTTATTTCACCCGAATCTATTTTAGACTCACCGGAAAATTTGAGAAGCTGGGAAACCAGTTCTTTAGGCTTATGGTAGGTGGTGCAGGGCTTGGGATCCTGGTGTTTTTTATTCCGCCGCTATACGGGGAAGGATATGATGTGATCAATAATCTTTTAGAAGGAAACTACATCAATGCCCTGGGCAGCAATCTTTTCAATGATTATCTGGACAATATTTGGGTTGTGGTGGCTTTATTGGCCGGCCTCGTGATCTTTAAAATTATTGCAACAGCCTTTACAATTGGTGCCGGCGGGGTTGGAGGGATATTTGCCCCTGTTCTTTTTATGGGCAGTGCCATGGGCCATTGTTTCGCGCTTATCTTTAATCATCTGGGCATTCTTAACACCCCTCTTTCTACAAGTAATTTCACCCTGGTGGGCATGGCGGGACTCATGGCAGGGATCATGCATGCTCCTCTCACAGCTATTTTCCTTATTGCAGAACTCACCCGTGGCTATGATCTTTATGTGCCTCTAATGATCACGGCTGCCATTTCCTACACCATAACAAATCAGGTGTCGCCGCATTCGATCTTTAACCTTGATCTCGCCTCCCGTGGTGAAAAGATCACCCACAATAAAGATCAGACAGTACTGACTCTCCTGAACATCAATCAGGTGATCGAAAGGAATTTTGTGCCGCTTAACATTAAAATGACCCTTGGAGACGTGATCAAAGAGGGGGTGGTAAAGTCTTCACGAAATATTTTTCCGGTCATTGATGATGAAAATAATTTCAAAGGCATTATCTTATTGGATGATCTGCGACCCATAATGTTTCAGCAGCATCTATATGATGAAGTAAAGGTGAGTGATATTATGCAAACAGCTCCCGAGATCATCCACCTGGAACGCGACAGGATTAATCAGGTAATGAATAAATTTCAGCAGACAACAGCCTGGAACTTACCGGTCGTAAAAGAAGATAAATACATTGGATTTGTTTCCAAATCAAAATTATTGACCGCCTACAGGCAAAAACTAATAGAAGTAACAGTATGAAACTCTTAGGAACCTTAACAAAAATAGTAGCCATCATTATAGGTATAGCCATATTGGTGGGTTTGTATGTAATGCAGGTAGAAAATGATGAGGCCCTGGGGGATAGAATAGTCGGGCTTTCGGTTTTGGCAAGTGTTTTTATTCTCTTACCCATGTTCCTGGTGTTGCGCTGGAGGGGAAAAAAATTAGAAGATTATACTCTTTCAGACAAAAACATTAAAAAAATGAAGGATAGAAAAAAGAAGTAACTACCACAGAATAAAATTTTTAGAAATAAATAACAATTTCATAATTCCCCGTTTCAAATATTAGTTTATGTTTGTACTTTATTAATTATTATTTTTTTTACAATGGAAGGTACAGTTAAATTTTTCAATGAATCAAAAGGTTACGGATTCATTACCAACGACGAAACAGGAAGAGACATCTTCGTTCACGTTACCGGATTAAACGGGGAAACTCTTAATGAAGGTGATAAGGTAGAGTACGTTGAAGAAGAAGGAAGAAAAGGATTGACCGCAGCTCAGGTGCGCGTTATCAACTAATCATATTAGTTTTATTTCGATTCCAAAGTCCTGCACGTGTGCAGGACTTTTTCTTTTTAGTCTATTTAGAAATCTGCTCCGGTTTCTAATTCTGTAGTGTAGCCGGCTATTTAGACGTGGTAGACCTCTTTGATTCCCTCCAGCATTTCTGAAGTCATCTTCTCAAGATCAAATTCATGCCTCCAGCCCCAATCTGTACGGGCTTCAGAATCATCTATGCTTGAGGGCCAGGAATCTGCAATAGCCTGGCGGAAGTCGGGAGCATAGGAGATCTCGAATTCCGGAATATGTTTTTGAATAGCATTAGCTAAGGTTGCAGGAGTAAAATTCAGGGCAGATAAATTATAAGAGGACCTCACTTTCACCTTTTCTGAAGGAGCTTCCATTAAAGAGATCGTAGCTCTGATAGCGTCATCCATGAACATCATGGGCAGCTCTGTATCTTCTTTTAAAAAGGAGGTATATTTCCCGGTTTTTAAAGCCTCATGATAAATCTCTACGGCATAATCTGTCGTTCCTCCCCCGGGAAGGGTTTTGTAGCTGATCAAGCCGGGATACCTGATGCTTCTCACATCTACGCCAAATTTATTATGGTAATACTCACACCAGCGCTCTCCGGCCTGTTTGCTGATCCCATAAACAGTGGTAGGCTCCATGACAGTGGTTTGCGGGGTATCATGTTTTGGAGTAGTAGGTCCAAAAACAGCGATACTTGAGGGCCAGAAAACTTTTCTTATTTTTCCCTCTTTTGCCAGGTTAAGCACGTGAAATAAGGAACCCATGTTTAGATCCCAGGCTTTCATAGGTAACTTTTCGGCAGTGGCGCTTAACATGGCTGCCATAAGATATACCTCATCGATTTCATACTGGATCACCAGGTCCCCGATCTGGTTATAATTAGTGGCATCGGCAATTTCAAAGGGACCGGAGCTCATTAATTCCTCATTTCCTTCCCTTATATCACTGGCGATCACATTGTCTTTTCCAACCTTGTCGCGAAGTGCAAGAGTAAGTTCGGTTCCTATTTGTCCGCATGCACCAATTATCAATATCTTTGAAGCCATAAAAGTTTCTGTTTTAGTAGAAGCAAAGATATCTATTTCAGGAAAGATGAGAAATTCCGCAGTCTTAAATCCTCGTAATTATTCTGAAGCTTTGCTTCAAAAACATACCTTTAGAAAATGAGAAATATCCTGGTTATTTTTTTAATGCTGTCGCTGCTATCATGTCAAGATGAAGCAAAAAAACCTCAAGTTGCTCCTGTTCAAAGCAACACCACTTTTGCTGATAGCCTGAAGATCTCCAAAACCCGGAGCGTAGCTCTTTCTCCCGAAGCCCGAACCGTAGCAGCGGACTGGCTTGCATATATTACTGCCCAAAATGAGATCGGGAACCTGGAGAACAAAACAGGGACAGAAATTATAGAATCCTCCAACAATCTTATGCAGATCATGGAAAATTTAAGAGAAACTCTTCCCGATACTCTTAGAACCAATGCTGTGGAAGCCCGCACCAATGTGCTGCTCACTAAAGCCCTCGTTTTGCACCAGTATGCTACCAAAAAGCAAAAGAATCCTGATGAGATCTTTGAAGTAGCCGAAAACCTGGTGGTAGAATTCGACAACTTTAAGCTGCAGCTTAACGAGCTCTTCCTTAAAACCCCCGAAAATTTTGAACTGGACCTGGACCGGGAATTTGAAGAGTCTTTGGAGGCAGATAGTACAGGTACTATTCCCTTATTCAAGGTAGAGGATAAAATTTAGGGGTGCTGCAAGTTCTAAAAAAGGAATCCCGCTACAGATTTAGCTGGAAATATTCACCTTCACCTACATGATCCTGAATGAAACGGATATTGAGGGAAATAAGTTGTATTCAGCCCTCCCGGGAGAGAAAAGCCGTGCTACTAAGGAGAATGGACCTGCGGTGCTATAGCTTTTGGGCAGGTAGATCGAATAACTTCTTTCGGTATCGAGGATCCCGCTGCTCATGGTCCTGAATTCGGCCACTCCCTGCGGCAAATGAACATTTTGAGAGTAGCCGACAAAAGTGCAGCTGATCAACAGGAATGCTGTAATAATGATTTTCATTGTTCTATTTTTTTAATCCTGAATTTTAAATTCGCTCATGTTCCACCAGTTCCAGAACCGTCCTGCTGCCGTCAATGTTGCGGTAATCCAGTTCTATGAAACCGTACTCCTCATTGAACAGCGCCGTGAGCCCTGTTTCTCCAATGCTGCTGTTCGCCGTGGAGCTGATCTCGTAAACCTTCAGGGCTCCAAAAATGGTATTTTCAGTTCTCTTTCCGGTGATCGCGTATTCATATTTATTGGTAATGCTTCCTTCCCAGGTCTTCCAGCGTTCGTCTCCCCAAAAACTGCCAATTTCCAGTTCCCACTGCCATTGGCTGCCCACTTCATACGGAGCTTTTATGAACGGAAATGGATTGAGCTCCAGGATCCTGAAGTATTGATTCCTTGGCGGGTGCATCCAAATATTCTTCTCATTCTCGATGACTCCGGTATGTGAAGCAAACTCGCTTCGGCCATTCTCTAAGGGATACTCAAACTTTATCACCGTTTGATCATAATCGGGGCTGTTATGGATCATTGGCTCAAGCCCGGGTTTCACAGTGATCTGCACCTGCTGAATGCTCTTGTCTGAAACCGAATCTGCAGGCACAAAAACCCAGGAATTAAAATGATTATCACTTGTAGGAACAAACCTGAAATAAAATTCCTCTCCTTCCTTTGAAATATGCCTGAAGCTATAGAGAAAACGGGTGCCCGACTTAAACACCAAATTATTATCTGTATACCGGCTATCGGCCAGGTTGGTGGAATCAAACTGCTCCCTAAAAATGCCATTTTTCTCCAGTAAGCTGTAATCCTTTTCCGGTTGCGGCTCGCCGGTGCGACAGGCCCATAACAGCGCTGAGCAGAAAACAAGAAGTAAAAATCTGAAAGAAGCTTTTTGGAAAGATTGTTTTTTCATTGGTTTAGTCTGTTTATTGGCAGCCAGACCTCACAGGTTTCGGAAACCTGTGAGGTCTTTATTATTCTGTTCTTAAATTTCCAGCTTGAGCACCAGCTTTAGAATCTTTAAAAATAATCACTTTGACACCTCCGTCTATTTCTCTTATTTGTGTAACTGGGGGTTTTAAATAAATGTTAATATACTTCTTTTTGATAAAGCTCTACGCTTAAATTTGCATTGTCATTTCCCAGTAGGAAAAGGACCTGGTTGGCCACAATACCGTAATTTGTGGCTTTTTTTGTTTCATACTACTTCTACAATATACATTATACATATTCATTTTTTTAAATCCAGCCCTGTTTCTACGGAAGTCTCTTTTGTCAAAACATACCTGATCCGGAAATCCTTATGTCGAATTTCGCCGGACTGCTCCAGAGGCTGTGGCAATTGAAGGCTAAGGTGTTTCTGAAAATCTTTTAAAATGACAGGCATGTTATTGGTTGCTGCGCTATTTGTGGAAGTCATTGTATTTCTGAATGATGTACAGGATGTTTGCATGGCTTCCCTTCAAAGTATCAAATTCTTCTAAAATCTCCGGATTATCAACAAACAATGGCCGTATTTCGGCATGTGCTGTCTTTCTGGAGCCGAAACCGCCAAAATTTTTGAATTCCAGGTCAGATCCATCTTTGGAAACATAGAAAATGGTACTGTCGACTGTTTGGTAGACTTCTATTCTTCCTTCTATAATTCTTTTTGCGTACCATCTTCCGTAAGCCGTTGCGATGTAAGAATTCCCGTCCACGCCGTCTAATGAACGAATAAGCTTTATCTCTGCCGGGTCTAGCTGCCTCTTTTTTTCCTGCTCATCCCTGAAAATATAATTCACTCCCGGCCTGTCCAAAAGATCAAATTTCCGTTTCAACGTGCCGTAAATCGTGTCATTGGAGTTTGTGACGATGTACTCTTTTTCCTGGGCAAAGCCAAAACTGAAGGAGACCAGGAAGAAAGTAAGTGCGAATATGTTGCGTATTTTCATAATGTAGAACATATGGTAAAAATAATGAGGAAAAGGTCTCAAAAATGTCATTTTTGGATGGATTTCTTATGGCCGATTTACGGATGCAGGAGACTTCAACATGTTTTTTACTTCTTTGTTAATTCGGGCAGGGGTGGGGTCGAAGACCTTTCGGGGTGGTGGTTTGCTACTGTATTTTTAAATATTATTTTCATTGTTCAGGAAGTCGATCAGCTTTTGTTGGTGGGATAAATTCCCGATATATTCTTTCTGTTCCTCCAAATTCATTGGTGGTGCATCGGTCTGATAAAAGCGGATTGATCCGTCTTTTTGCGGTGCCACCAAAATAAGTCTCCCTGCCCTGAGGTCGAAGAGCCGTGAATTAACTATTGCATATGCATTTTGATCGGCTAATTGTACTGCAACCCAGTCCACCCTGCTCCTGGTAGACGTGTTTATGCTCCCCTGTGATAAATAATGAGGATGATTTCTTGATATTGCTGAAACCGGATTTTCATTTTCCCTGCCGTCTGCAATACTTAAAATGGAAAAGTAAACCATAGATTTATCCTCCGGACCTTTAAATAAATGCTTACTATGTTCCCCTTTTCCAATGATGACGTAATGCCCTCTTATAGATTTTCCTGCAATTTCTGTTTTGATAGGTCCGTTCCCATTTCCCGGCGAATCATACATCGGGGTCGGGAAAGGTGAAGGGAAAAGAGGAAGGTCTTGAGAAGTCAAAGCATCAATATATTCAATCTCCATATTTAGGGTTTCAGTGTCCCAGGTTTCGGAGGAATTAAAATCAGCCGCTTGTTTTTTGGCTTTCTCTAATGTCCAGAATGGAGTTTCGTGGTTATCGGTCTCAGTCGTCCCGATCTTAGGTGAGCAACTTAAAGTACTTATCAAAACCAAAAATATTCCTGGAGCACTCATTTTCCAGTAGCGGGGGAGTAGATTTTCTTTCATTCTATTGATTTTTATTAGTGTCAAAAACGTCATTTTTGAGAAATGTTTGTTGTGGTTTGCCTATAGACCTCACAATTCCGATAGCTATCGTCCATCAATTTGAACTGTTCGGAAATCCCGAACAGTTGCCCTTTTTGTCTATTTTCCACTTTCAAAAATATGCTCACTAGTATTAATACCTTACCACCCCTTTTTCGATAGTCACACAACCAGTCCAGCCGAAATGATAATTTCCATCTTCCGGAACAGAACCATCTATTGATGCTTTATCTCCAATGTTATATTCTCCGGTTCTGGTTGAAGTTGAATATATGGTCATTACCCGGCCATCATTTAAATTTTTTAGAACCTTGGTGCAAGGAGATTTAAGCTGCGAAGGATCAAAACTTGTTGCATTTCTGGCTGAAGTTTGATTAAGTTGCTGCAGGTATTTTTCTTCAAGGAATTTGAAAATACTTTCTGCAGTATTTAATTCACCGTCAAATTTATTTTCATTGACTAAAAACGCATATTCTTCTTTTCCATCTATTTTCAAGGCTAAAACATTTTCATCAAAAAAGCCTTGTTTGAAAAGGTGACTGTTAGAAGCACGATCAATAAGTAAAGAGTTATTACCCAAATGCTCCCAATTCCCCTTTTCTATGCTGCCATTATTAGAAATTAGCAACCGATTATCCTTTTTAAAGATGTAAACAATTTTAGAATTCTCAATCTCATTTATTACCACCCAATGTTGATCAGTCAAGAGGCTAAGGTCATCGAGCTTTTTGGAGAACCTTTGAATTCGGGGAATTAGATTTGAAAAATATGTTTTCATTTTACTCTGAAAATATTAGTAGGGGCAGTTGTTGCGCGGTGGTTTTTAATCGTTTACCAATGATTTTTTGTAGATCACAACCTGATGCCAGCCTTCAGGAAAATCATCTTCATCTAGATATTCAATTTTTAACCTCAAGGTATTCTCCGTAAGTTCGAGTATTGGCCATCTGGAAAATTCAGGATCGTCTTCATCGAAGACATCCCATTTTAGAACAAGAACATTATTTTCAACTGACCATGTGCCTTGCTCATCTCCCTCTAAGATACACTCCTCACCACCGGGACCGAAATACTGAAAATTAAAGGTGTTATTGTTGTTGAACTCTCGTGAATCTAAAAATTCACAATCGGAAATGGTTTTTTCTTCTCCATTCTCGGTTACCTGTTGAACATTCCAGGTACCAATCAGTAGGTTATTATTTTCCTCTGTTTCCTCTTTGGAACAGGACAGGAAAGTTAGAGCAAAGACTATGAAAGCGACATTAAAATTTTTCATTTATTCAGAATTATGTTTTGGATTAATTTCTAATCTCAGTTATACCTCTAAGCTTATAATTCTCATCCCATTGAGTAAGCAACTTAAGATCAAATACCGTATAATCATCTGTTATTTTTTCTTTGGATTTGTAGATCATTTCATAAGTAACAGTGTAACCTCCAGCTTCTGCAGGAATGACCTTAAAAGAATCCCAATCAATATTTGAAGAAGAATAAGGATATTTCCCTCTATGCGCCTTTGCATTTCTATAGATCCATTCCCGGGAAGGATTTTGTTCCCCATACCAGCTGGTGACCTCCGGACTCAAATAGTCATGCAGTTTTTCTATTTGGTTACTGTTCATGGACTGGTAGTAATCAGCTACGATTTCCTTTAATTGTTCCTCTGGAGTTTTTACAGGTGTTTCTACGGGAAAAGCAAAACTGTAAATGGTCATAATAATTGCCAGCAAACCTACAGCTGCAAGTCCCAGAATCTTTGAATTGTATTTTTTTAAACCTTTTCTTGTGTCAGGTTTTTCTTTTCTATCTTCTTGCCTTTCTTTTCCAAAATTATTTTCAAATTCCATAGATTGTTCCTCTGTGGAATGATCTTCTGGAGATTCCTTATGCTTGACAGCTTTTTCTTCAAACTTATGCGTAGGATATAACTCTTTTTCAATGTTGTGATTGAAAACCTCTTCTGGACTGAGAGTTCTGGAATTGATAGCATTAAAGGGAATCAAACTTAGAAAATCCGGATTAGCGGGATCTCCTCCATAACCGAAGGCAATATAAATAGGACAATCTGCTGAATTTAAAGCCGGGAAACTCTTAAACTGCTTTTCGCTCAGGATATCATAGGAATTTTTATAAGGGTTGGTTCTAAACTTAGCTTCTACTTTAAAATTTCTTCCTGTGAGTCTGCAACGGAATTCAAAATCTGGCTCTAATGAACTGGCTACAAAACGTTCTGAATTTTGACTATAATCGTGTGTTTTTTTCGCTATATCATAATGTGATTTAGGAAATATTTTCTTCTCAATAAAGTTTTCAAATTTCTGTCCTTTGGTCCAGGAATCTTCATTGTAATTTTCATTCATAGATATCTTCGTCTAATTTATTTTTGCTATGATTGTCGGTTTTCTAACGCCTGTTTGACAAGGCTCATAATATATTCAAGATGTTTATCATCTTTCACGACCACCTCGTAATCACCATTTCCCCAATGCCCGATTTCGGAAACATCTCTCATCAGATTCTTTGGGTCGTCGAGCTGGCCCTTTTTTAAATTGATCCAAAGTTTGAGGCCTTTTCTCTGCACAGTGATATCGGCAATATTTGAATTCTTTTTGAAGGCGATATAGTCTTTGCGGTATTCAACTTCTATGTTATCAGAAAGATTTAGAATGGCCGTTTTGTAGGTTTCGTAGAGCTCAGTAATATCATCTGACTTCCTTTTCAAATGGTCTTCTTCGGTATAGACCTTTAGCTGTTCTGTGACCGATTTAAGCTTCTCATTATTTTGTGTAATGGGCTTTATGCTTTCTGCTGACTTGCTTTTGCGCACTTCATTGATGCTAATGAGGTTGTTCTCATAACGCTTTACTTCCCACAGCTCTATGGCTATATCTTTAAAGTTGGTGGCTGTTTTCTGGTTTTCGGTAAAGCTGGTGGAAACAAAAGCAACCCGAGTTTGTGTCCAATCCACCTCGTCACGCTTTAGGCTACTTTTCAAAGTTTCATTATACTCTACTATAAAATCTGCTTTGTTTTCCAGCATCAAACTTAAATAAGTAAAGCCCTGATCTACTACGCTAATGTTCTTATTTCTTTTGTACTCAATTATAATAAAAGCTTTCGACTCAGGGTCATAAGCCAGAGTGTCTATTCTTTTATTTTTGATGCTAAATTCCGACTTTACCAACTGCAGCCCCATCACTTCCTGTAGATTCGCTTCAAAAAGGTTCTGAATTTCGCGCTCGAGTTTAAAAGGTTGTTCTTTAAGATATGATATGGACCCTTTATTACTTAAATAATATAATTTCAAAGTCTTACTTATGTTAAATATTATTGATTGTTTAACTGGAACTGTTAATTTTATGCAGTCTTGTATAGTGTATTTATTTGTTTGACTACATGCTTGATATCAATTTTGTCTTCCCAATTTGAAGAGCAGTCTATTGTTAAAGCATATAAACTATCAATGCTGAAACTTTTATTTGAACCACAATTTTTTCTCACTTGATTCTTAATAAGGTTTAAAATGGCACTGGTTATAAAGTGACCTTTAATTAGAAACCAAAATTCCTTTTCGCTTTGTTTTACCATCTTTTTAACTTGAACTATTTCTTCGTCTGTAAACTTATCTCTCACAGAATCAACAAAATTTTTGACTTTATCTTCACAAACTTCATGAGATCTTTGGGTTTTAAGGAATCTGTAACCGTTATCTCCAAAAATGGATATTCCCTTTTTAAATTTATGGTTAGCTATATCTAAGATTAATAAATTATACACTCTTCTTGAGAACTCTTTTGACCATTGATTCAATTCTTCAATTATATCAATTTTTTGCCTACTCAATTTTGACACAATTTCTTGTATAGTAGCCATGTTATACATGGAATTTTCAATGGAGTATCCGTATGTATTTATAATTCTCTGATGATTTTTTGTATGATTTATAAAATCAGAATGGTCGTTATCTCTGGCTACATAGAAATCTGCATTTTCTTGAATTATTTTATCTATGTATTTTTCCAATTGAAGGTTCCCACCTACGTCTTCAATATGAGCTCTAAATTTTGACAGATCAAAGATATATTTCCAAAACAGTGGGTCATCTTGACCTTCTACATAAACAGTGATTTCCTTATTATAGAAAAGACCTTTTGCTTCTAAAGCCTCATTAGAATACTCTAAACTATCCATTTATTATCCTTTCCATGTTAATAGTGTTTGACTTAAATTTTCCCACAATCTCAGGCGAATGTGTAGCGACTATTATTTGAGAGTTTGGATTTAATTTTCTAATGGAGGATATTACTTTCCTTTGCCACTCAATATGTAATGAAAGTTCTGGTTCATCAGCTATAAACAATGTCTCAGAACCTTTTTGAAGTAGAGCTTCTGTTAGTAAAATTATGAGTTGTTTCTCCCCTGAAGATAATTGGTTGAGAGGAATGGCGATTTCATCTTTTAATACAGATATTCCACCAATTTTGCTGTCCTGCAGACTAAATTTTTTGGAATCATGAAATTCATTAAGAAGAATGATAAAATCATCTAGGCGTTGAAAAATTTTCTTCTTGTTATCTTCTAATTCCGCCGAAAGTTCATTTATCCTTCTAGTTCTTCTTAACAAAGTGAGTGGAGTTACATCATTTGGATAAACGGAAGTCTTATTGTTTTTTACCGATTCGTTGATTGTATTAGCAGCTTTCTTAATTGCTTCTACATGATGTTCAATAGCCTGTTCCGTTTGAGAATCAAGGATTCCCAATCCTCGATAAGCTTGTTTTAGTCCAACACTTATTTTTCTAAGATCTAGTTTTACAGGCTCATTAATTTTGACGTTATCAAATTCCTCATTATATAACATTGACCTTAAAACATTTTCTTGAAATCTCTTAGATAACTTACTGAGATCTGTTTCAAGTTGTAATTGGTAGGTAGTAAAATTGGAAATAAGTTCTTCTAATCTCGCATCAATGAAGTTGAAGTGGTCTTCTCTTCTGTTTTCCTTATATTCCTCAGTAATATCTCGGTTTACGGATAAATATGAGACGTTTATTAGCTCGGATAGGCTTTCTCTAATTTCATTAATCTCGCGAAAAAATCTAGGATGTAACCTTCCACTTCTCCTTGTGATATATTTTACTTCTTTACCAGGAATAATTGGCAAACTGAATTTTTTTGTACCAATCTTATACTTTAATTCTCTGTACTGAAGGTCATCCGCAATTTTCTCTACTTCTACTTTTCGGGATTTCTTTCCGTCCTTAAGATTAATGACAATTTTTTCAAACTGAAGATTATATAATAACTCTAAATCAACGGAAATTAAAGCTTGAAGAAGATTTATAAAAGTTGTTTTTCCAGTTCCGTTTCTTCCTATGAAAATATTTACATCCTCATGAAAATCTGTAGAGATTTGGTGTTGACCCCAAAACCCTTCAATTGTAACGTCTTTTAATTTGAACATTTTTCTATTTTCCTTTATTTATTTTTATTTCAATGAATTTTTTATCTCCAATATTGATTCTCTGCCTCAACAATCCCAATCTCCTCATCCGTCAATCCATATAACTCATAAACCAATCGGTCAATTTGCTCCTCCATTCTATTCCCTTTTAAAATTCGCAAATCTCCCTTCACCTCATTAGTTTATTGAATTTTCAATGATTTGAATCTCCTCCTCCGTCAACTCATAAAGCTCATAAACCAGCCGGTCAATTTGCTCCTTCATTCTATTTCCTTTTGGTATGCGCGAGTCTCCCTCCATCTCATTAGTTAATTGAATTTTCAACTATTTCGATCTCTTCCTCCGTCAACCCATAAAGCTCATAAACCAACCTATCAATTTCTGCTTCCAAAGAAGAGGTGTCGGAGGAGGGGTTTTCTTTTTTGAGTTCTAGAATATGGGTTACTAATTCAATAATTTGCTCTTGAACAACATCGGTTGCAAATTTGATTGGTAAAGGATAAATGAATTGTTTATTTGCTTCATAAAAACCATTGTCTTTTGGCTTCGCCGTTTTGGTGAAATAGAAGTTCAATACAGAAGAATTCAGTAGCCCTAAAAGATACTTTGGTTTTAATGTTTCATTTAAAGGAGAAATTCCATTTACTCTAACATTATGAAAATAATATTCCCCTTTTTCATCTAAGAAACATTGTAAACTTTGAACCGTCTGTGCAATTCCAATTTTAGGAATTGTCTGCTTTTCCAAATTTTTTGGATAATTATATCCATACCATTTCTCGTGATCCATTTTACTTTTCTCTCTACTCCTTAAAAAATTCTCGTTAGTTTTAAAGTAGTGGAAGGTCTTAGGTAATGTCTCTGAGTATTCGTTGAGATCTATTAAATCGTTAGATCCTATTTCCGAGTAGGGATGTAGAAGATATTTCTTTATTTGAGGAGGCAAATATCTTTTCGCGTCTGTACCTGTAACTATTGGCCTCAATAAATCTTCTTCCAGTTCAATTTCTTTGTCAAGAATTTTGGAGTAGAAATTTCCATTTTCTTTTCTAATCAAGTGGTAGAAATTATCAGCACTTGTTTGGATGCCAACGAAGATAGAGCAGAGATCTCCGAGTTTTTCGGAATCATTTTCCAATTTCTTTAAAATTGAAGTAACTTCTCGTGTGGCTAAGTTCCAATTAGAGGGTCCTAAATCAGCATACTTAATTTTATTCCAAACTTCTTGTCCAAAATTTCCAACTTCAATTTTTGAATATTCAAAGCCTTGGTTTTCAGTTTTCGTGAATTGTTGACAGGCTGTATAGACTGTAGCATCATCAAAAACTTGAGTTGAGCCAAAATCCAAAAACCGTGATAAATATTTATTTGACAAGAGTAATCCTCTCAAGTTCCCGCCGTAATCATTGTAAATCCAAAGAGAAGGCATTATAAAATCAACTATCCCTTTTGGATGAGTTATTGCAAAGGAGATTTCAGTAAATGGAAGATAGATGTCAAAATTACCTTTTGCCGCTGTATGATAGTTTTTTGAGTAGTAAAAACTTTGATTTGGATCTAATTTTTTCAACTCTTGAATAGAAATATACGGCGGATTCCCAATTACCACATCAAAGCCTACATAATTCCCGTTGTCATCCAGCACTTCCGGAAATTCAAAGCGCCACTCAAAGGCATTCTCATAGATCTTGTTGTCTTTGATCTCCCGGATCTGCGCTTCCAGTTTTTTGCTCTCTTTGGAGAGTTTTTCCAGCTTTTTATTCCAGGCGGCTTTTTCTTTTTTTGACTGCTCAAACAGCTGAGTTTGATTGGCCATTAAAAAGATCTCGCCTTTCACCTTTTCCAGCCTTTTCACCTTGGGATCATTGGTGGAGATCTCGCTCCTAAAGTCGTTCTTGATGTCGTGGATGATCTTTTCCATCTCCCGCTTCTGCTCCTTGTTGTGAGCGTTGCGGTAAGTGTCCACGGCTATTCGGTAGCTGTCAATATTCCATTTGCTATCCTTAAGTGCCTTGCTTAAGTCGGCATCCAGGTCGAAACGGGAGATGAGGGAGTTGCCGCATTTTATATTTATATCGATATTCGGAAGAGTCTCAAGAGCCGGGTGGGACACGCCTTGTTCTCGATACATCCCGCCTGTAGGCGGGATACTCGAACTGACGGCCTGTCCCCCTTCGGGGGAGGCCGGGAGGGGGCTTTTGTAATAAGCACTTTTTAAAAGTTCTATCCACAATCTAAGGCGGCAGATCTTGACTGAATTCGGGTTGATGTCCACTCCAAAAAGGCAGTTTTCGATGATGTTCTGTTTCTCGTGAAAAAGCGCTTCCTGCACCCGCTGACTTTCCTTTCCGGAGGGATTGTATTCAAAGAGTTCCCCATCATCATCGGTCACGATGAGTTCGTCGTTGACCACTTCCACCTGGTATTCCTTCAGTCTTCTTCCGTGGCGATCCTGCAGGATATTCAGGTCATTCTTGATGGCGATCATTTCATTCAGCGCCGAAACCAGGAAATGTCCGCTGCCAACTGCGGGATCACAGATCTTTAGGCTGTTGATAATATCATTCGCCTGCTGCCGGGTAAACATCCGGTGATCATCGATCTGATCATAAACATCATCCAGCGTTTTAAACCTCGGTTTTTCTCCCCCATTGGGGGAGCCAGAGGGGGCTGCCTCATTAAACTTCTGCACCACCGCTTTCCTGATGGTCTCGCGGCACATGTACATGGTGATAAAGCCGGGCGTAAAGAAAGAGCCGTCCTTATAGCCGTTGATCTTCTCAAAAATAAGCCCCAGCACCGAGGCGTTGATGAGCGTCTTGTTGTCTTCCTGTATGGTCTCGCCTCCTTCACTGCTAAAGTCGTAGGCGTTGAGGAACTCGAACAGGTATTCGAGCGCGTTGAGTTCGCCGCTGCGTTTTTTGCCTTGTTTATCCTTCAGCACGGTGGCGCTGTAGATGGGCAGCGTTTTGTCATCGCGCAGGTTGCTTATGAACAGCGTGGCATGCTCAATATCTGTAGGCTCGAACAGCGAAGAGTTCAAATAGGGTACCTTCTCAAAAAGGGCTTTTACGTCTTCATTTCTTTCGGAAGCCTGCCGCGCCAGCACCTGAAAGAACAACGAGTTGAGGTCGTCGTAATTATGTATCCTGTCAAGGCTGAGGAATTCATAGGACTTGTCGCCTTTCCCGCCATTGCGGGACGAGTTGTGATAGGTGAGGAGCTGGGCTTCGAGCAGCTTCAGAAACAATATCCTGTTAAGCCAGGTGATGCTCAATTCCAGTCCTACGGAAAAAAGCCGTTCCTCATGGGTCTCCCCAAACTGAAGCGGATTCTCCAACCTTCCAATCTTATCCATGCTGTCCAGCTGAATGATCGCGTTCTCGAGAAAAGAACCCGTATTCCGCTGACCTTCCTTCCGGCGTTCGATGATCTTCTTGCCGCCTTGTTTGGTTTCAGTTAAACCAATGATGTGCAACAGTTCGCCGTAGAAACGTTTATCCAGGCTGTTACTGTCATTCAAAAAGGGCAACTTCAGCAGGTGTTCCGGAGAGAGCAATTTAAAGAGCGCGATGAGCTTGTTGTCGTCTTTGGGATTGTTATTCCGCAGCGGTTTTTCGTAATTCCGAATATCGAAGTAAGTGAATTCCACTTCCTGCTGCATTTCAGCAATAAAGGGTTCCGCTATTTCCTTATAGAAGAAGTCGGTCGTTTTTCCGGCCAGCCTTCCGGCCTCAAAATCGATAAACTGATGAACTAATTTCTTGTTCTGCGCAAAAGCCTTTTCAAAGAAGTTGGCGTCAAAAATGAACCATTCGTTGATATTGGTCGCCACCACGTATTTCACCTCGAGGTTCTTGTGGTTAATGCGCTCCCGCAGGTAGTACAGCACCAGCTCCTGGAATGCCTTGCAGTTGATCTTCTCCCGGCTAAGCATCTCTGCCCTACTGGTGGGTTTTTTGGCTTCAATAATAACGCCCACGCTGGTTTTGGCCTTGTTGCCGTTGTGAATGACAAGATCTGTACGGCCTTTGGTATTGATAAAATGATTGGGATCGTAGTAGGTCTTCTTCAGAAAATCGGTCACGAGGTTCTTGTGGAACTCCTCACTTTCGGTATCGTTCGTCCTGTCCAGCAGCTGAATGAGATGCTGCTTAAACTGCTCGATTTGGGAGCGGTTAGGCTTGACCTTTAAAAAAGCTTTGTTGAGGGCTTTACGTGGTTTTAGGATATGGAAGTTCCCTGAATTGATCGCCTGTTCCGTCTGCATGCAGCAATGGGGGTTAGTTTATCAGACAGAAACCTTTAGGGAACAGTTCCTGCCCTTACTTGTTAATTAGTTCTTAAATGTAGGAATATTTTTGGAAAAAATTTCCATCCTTGCCTTGGGTTCCCAAAAAAACACCTCCAGATAGAAGAGGGAGAAATGGGTCTGGATTCTTATATTTCGCTTCACCCCGATGACGATCTTTCTGAAGAGGAAAAATCGGAGATCACTAATTATATAACGGGGCTGAAAGACAATTTGTAACTGTTTTATTAGAATTGGTAAAACCTGAAGCATTAGATCTTCAGGTTTTTTGTTTTTGAAACCACTTAAGCTGTTTTCCTTATAGTCGCTCATTCTGTGGGAAATTTTAATTCTTCTGAAGAAATTTGTGATAAAAAGAAGCAGAAAAACCCTCTAATTCCTCTCACCGAATCCGAAGTTACGATTAGTGATCAACTTTTTTACTAAGAAAATCGTAAAAGCAGTACCTCCTTAATTTGGATCGTCCCTAACCTTCATTTGAAAAAGCAAACGAAGAGGCCTGGGCTATTTTGTATTTGTCTTTCCAAAGCCTTTGCTTAAACGTTTTTGAGAGCCCTCTTAAAAATACCATTGCAAAAAAATAGCCTTTCTTTTATTCTTTTCCCGGTATCGCTACTTCACTTCTTCTCTAATGAGAAATTTTCTAAAGATTTTCATAATCTTCTATGAAAACCTGTTAAGGACCTTTAAAAACTTCTGCTTCGTCCTTACCTTTAAGTAGCTAACCAACCAATAAGACAATGAAGAAATTTTCCCCATATTTTCTCATTCTTCTTTTCCTGGTCTTTTCCTGTAAAAAAGCCGAAGAAGAACGGGGAGACGAAGAGGAAGTTATTTCGGAGGTTTCCCAGCCTGGACAACGAAAAGTAAATGCCACAGATATTGTCGTACCTGAAGGCTACAAGATCGAAGCGATCGAAGAAGGCCTCACCTACCCAGTAGATATTACTTTTGACGAAGATGGAAGCTACTACATCGCCGAAGCCGGCGGTCATACTTACGGCACAAAACCGGCACGCGCTCCCGAAGCCCGAATCCTCAAGGGAGGTCCCAATAAAAAACTTGAAATATTTTATGATCAGGTGGTTCCAATGACCGAGATCAAAGAGGAAGATTCTTCCGAAGACATGGAAGAAGGCCTTATCCCGCCTGTCACCGGAGTTACATTCTACAAAGGCAATCTATACGTCTCTCACCGAAGCAGATATTCCGTTTTAAATCCGGAGAACCGGGAATTTGAAACAGTGATTAACGGACTCCCTTCCTGGGGCGAGTTTCTTAATGCCAAACCAATTTTTAAAGATGATAAGATGTACTGGTTCCTATCCACCCAGGGGAACAGCGGGGTAATTGAAGAACATTTTGCCATGGTCATCGACGAATTCAATAAGCCTGATGCACGGGAGATCCCCGGGGAAGACATTACACTTACCGGCCAGAATTTCTGGGTTCCAACCTCTAAAATCAAACTCACAGAAGCCGATTCTGTCCGTACCGGTGCTTATTCCGCTCTTGGGGATACCACCAAAGTCGGGCAGGTGGTTAAGGGTGAAAAAATAGCCAATGGAGCTTTTTTTGAAAGCAACCTGGATGGATCTGATATAAAGAGAATTGCCTGGGGCTTGCGCAGCAGCTTCGGATACCGGTTTAGCCCTGACGGCAGACTTATCACTACCATGAACAGCGCGAATCCAATGCCCCCGCGCGGACTTTTCTTTGATTGGGAAACCATTTACGAGGTGGTGGAAGGAGAATGGTATGGGTGGCCCGACTTCTATAGTGGCGTGCCCATCACAGATGAGCGCTTTGGCGTGAAGAAAGAAGAAAGAAAATTTGTTCTAACGCCCGGAACTCATAAGAAACTTCTGAAAGGGAAAGATAAACCAAGACAACCCCTCGCTAAATTATCTTCACATTCGGCAACACAGGGAATGGTGTTTGGCCGTGGAAATATGAATGTTCCTGAAAATGACATTCTGGTGGCCGAATTCGGTACCATAGTTCCTGAATTCAAAGGGGAGAAATTTCATCCCCACCGGCCTCCGGGAATGCCACCGGAATCTGAGGCTCCCGAAGATGTAAAATACAACTGGCCCGGATTCAAGGTACAGCAGGTGACCCTTTCTTCAGGGAAAGCTACAGATTTCATATACAATAAATCAGGTCTGCCCGCTTCGGCTGATAAGGGAGGCGGACTTGAAAGGCCTGTTCAACTTGAATGGGACAAAGAGGGCAATTTATACATAGTAGATTTTGGCGTTGTTGAATTTGATGATACAGGAATGAACGCCCACCCTTTTACCGGGGTTATCTGGAAAGTAAGTAAAAAATAAAATGGAACTAACAGCTACGATATTACTATTCATTGGGGTGGTATTCGGCTTTATGGCCTTTACCCATCTTAGCATGAACATGAAGATCCCAAAAATGACCTGGATGATCCATTTGATCATGGTGATCCTGGGGGTGGCCGCTCTCATCATATATGCATTTGCTACAGAAAATGTTGAGAAACACTACAACATCCTGGTCATTTTTGGAATAGCGTTGATTCCCGGCCTGTTGATCCTGTTCGGGAAAAGAGGTACCGGCACCAAAAAAGCTCTCGCTATGCTTTATGGACTGATCGGTTTGTTCGGATTTTTCTGGCTTTTAACCTATGTTTTACCTTAAATCACATCTATGAAGTGGACTTATCCCATAGTAGCCTTTATTGTTGTCTTCGTCCTCGGCTTTGGATTAACCAACCTCATAAAAGAAGAGCTGGAGGTTTCCCCCTGGTCTGAATCGGGTGCTGAGGAAGGCAGACTAATGGCCCATACGAAAAATGTGACCCGGCTGGTAAATGCCGGTGCCGCAGACCTCCATGCATACCTAAAACAAACAATCCCTTATGAAGAGGCTAAGACCACAGACATGGCACCTTCAGAAAAGAACTGGCAGGAATTCTTCCTTCAGTCTTTAAAAGTAGATCCCGATGCAAAAAACATTGTTGTGGTTCCCGGAGGTGGAAAAGATGCTTTAAAATGGGCACTGCCCGCACTTTATTACGCATATTTTAATGGTTCTCCGGTTCTCTTTTATCAGAACGGAGAACTGTCAGGCAATAAAGGAAATCTTCAGAATAAAAAAGCTTTTATCATAGGTTCTGATGATCTAATTCCTAATCTGGATGAGTTTGAGGAGGCTGAGAGGATCACCGCCAAATCACCGCAACAACTGGCTTTGAAATTAGCGGAGTATCGTGACGAAGAAGCTGAATTTGGATGGGGCCGAAAAGGGGATCGCGATAACGGATATTTTCACTACGTACTTACCACACCCGATGATGCCTTACTTGGATTAGCGGCCCTGAGCTACGCCCGCAGTAATAACGCTACCCTCCTTTATGCTGAAGAAGATGGTGGAATATCGGGGGAATTGGACCGGTATGCATTCGCCCAGAGATCTGACTGGTTTGTCACTCCATCTGAAGGCCCTTTCCGACACTTTTGGATAGTAAGCAATAGAGTAAGTTACGCGGCCCAGGGACGCCTGGATTTTGCCCTTGAAAAAGCTGAATATGCCAGCATGGGTCCCGTAGCTTTAGGCGACATGGAAGCCCTGATGCTGATCTTTGTTATTTGGGGAGTAGCTTCAGCTTTATTCGTGTGGATCCATGCCCTCTATACCCTGCCTATGGTGAAAATGCCGATAAAAATTTCCTGGGCCCTTGCCTCTATGCTTTTGCCCATTCTTGGACCTGTACTCTATATCAACTCCTATAGAAGACCTGCCACCGAAGTGGAAAAAGGAGACTGGAGATGGATAAGGTCTTATAATCAGCAAAGCGCTGCAGCAACTGCGATGGGCTTCGGCTATGGAGCCCCTTTGATGATCGTGATCGGATTCATTATGGTGTGGTTCGGATTTCCATTATTTTTTGGCCCTGGTTGGGAAGGTCCTTTTTTCTGGCTGGGAGCGGGAATGCCTATCATGATGATCGCCATGTATGTTCTTGCAGTGCTCATCGCATGGGCACTGGTTCAATACCCAATGAAAAAAAATATGATGCCGGGAATGTCTAACAAACAGATCTCAAAAATGGCATTTATTACCACTGCACTCAGTATGCTGGCGGTGAGTTTGGGAATGATGACCACCTCCTGGTATATGCTCATGGACAAGATCCCCATGATGCCTAAAGAAGATGATGTGCTGTGGTTTGCCAGTATGTGGCTTGCCTCTTTTATTGGATTTCTAATTGCGTGGCCAATAAACTGGCTGTTTATTAAAAACAAATTAAAACCAGGAAATGTATGACAAAGTATATCTGTAACATATTACTTGGAATTCTGATGATTTCCTGCGGAAATACCGAAGGAGGAGCCGGCGGTGGCAGTCATCCTTTACAACAGGAAGCTACGGCCACGGCGTATACCGTCCGTATACCCGGAAGCAATCCTGAAGAACAGGCAATTCTATTAACTCAAACAGTTTATCCGGCAACCCGGGAAGATAATGCAGTAGGTGCCATAATTTTAGTTCCCCAGGACGAACACATCGCTTTTACCGCTATGCACCGCATTACTCACATGCCCGTTAATGCGCCTATGCTATTTCTTTCTGAAGACAATACTATTTCTGAGCAAACGCTGCGGGAAATGAAAAGGCTTAAACCCGATGGTGTTTTCCAGGATGAGCGAACAGATGTTTATGCTGTCAATGTGCCTGCAAAGGAAGTTGAAAGAATCGAGGAGATCCTGGGATATCGGGTGCGTACCTTTTTTGAAGAAGACCCCATAAAACTCGCTTCCCTTCTTGATATGTGGCAGGCAGCAATGAAAGCAGATCATCCCGATGAGGTAGTAATTTCGGCAATAGATCACCCACAGGGAATTGAACACGGAATTGGTGCTATGGGCTGGAATGCCCATATGGGTAAAGGTTTCGCCTGGGTGTATCGGGATTCCATCCCGCAGGCTACCATTGATATTCTGAAAAGAAGGTATGGAGATTTTGGTGCTTTTATGTATTTGACCGGTGGACCTGATGTCATCTCAGATAAGGTTGCTAAAGAACTGGGACGTTATGGCCTGGTGAGAAGGATCTCGGGTAAAAACGTCTTTGCCTCCAATACAACAAATGCCGGTTATAAGGATTTTGGCCGTAACTGGGGCTGGTGGTGGGACTGGATTCCAAGATCCTGGGGCTGGGGAATTGCACAGGCAGGTCATAATTACATTATTGGTAATCCCGATGATATGCTATACATGATTCCCGCCGCAGTTTTGGGTCATATGGGAAAACACGGACCAATCCTGCTGGTAAAACCCGATAGTGTGCCAAAGGCCACCGCTGATTATTTAAAAATGGTAAAGCCTTTCAAAACCGGTCCGCAGGAGACGATTCTTAACTTTGCATGGATCATTGGAGATACAACTTCTATAAGTATGGCTACACAACAATCCATTGATCGCTTATTGTCGCCTTTTGACGTCCCCGTAGATACCACAGCATATTTACCGAATGCTCCGATACTTCAGGAAAAAAAAGACTAAAATGGAACACGAAAATCATACAAACTCCAAACCCAACAAAATGGGTCCCGATGTTTTAGTGGAAACAACAGACAGAGATCCGCACGGCAATGTTTTTTACCACCCTTCAATATTGAACTTTGCTGTAGTGGGGGCCATTGTTGGTGGAATAATAGTGGCTTTTGTCGCATGGATGGTCGCCGACGGCAGCTGGGCTGTCGTTGGCCTTGGGCAAATGTCGGCAGGAAATCGCGGGCCCGGTGCCTTCCTGGGATTTCTGGTTGGTAGCGGAATAGGTGGTTTACTGGGGGCTATTCTGGGTATGCGCAAAATGTTCCGTTTATTCCCTCCTCACAAAAATGAAGATCACCATCACCAATCTGAAAAAAATTAGCTTATCCTAAATAGCAAAAAGTGAAATTTATTAATGCATTTTTTGTAATCATCTTCAGCATTTCTGCCGTTATACAATATAATGACCCCGATCCTCTCCTGTGGATGGCTGTCTATGGCTATGGAGCAATAGTGTGCCTGCTTGCAATATTCAGAAAAGACAAGAGAATTCTACACTACCTGGGAATCATCATCTTTCTTGCATATGCACTATACCTCTTCTTTATCCCTAATGGCGTTCTCTCCTGGGTTACAGAGCATGGTGCTGAAACTATTACCGGATCAATGTCCCATGAGAAACCCTGGCTGGAGTACACCCGGGAATTTTTTGGGCTACTCATCCTGAGCTTTGCCCTTTTATTAAACCTGATCTTTCGGAAAAAGAGAAAAAGCTCTCCCCCTTCTTTAGCTGAAATTAAGATTACTACAACAGAGGATGAAGATTAGATTTCTTATATTAAAAAGGCATTGGCACATCGAACTGCTACTAAAAATTAATTACAATGAAACAGCCACAAAAACTACTGATAGATTGGATCGCTGAGGTTTGTTCTCCAGAAGAAGTAAAATGGCTTGAGGAGGAAGAAAAAAAATTAAGATCTCAAGGAAATGAGAGGGATCTGGTATTAGCTTTTTCCAAAGTTCCCCGAAAAATTACCCAAAAAGATCTCAATATTGGGCCTGAAGAATCCCGTGAAGCTCAGGCGCTGAAAAAGAACTGGCATCCGGAGAACCTGGATTCCCAACAGGCGGCAAGAATTCTGCTCCTGCTATCATTCGCATCAGAGAAGCCCGAAGAATTTTTAGGTACAGTTGAGAAATTACTGGAAACTGCAGATCTCAATGAACAAATCGCTATTTATTCAGCACTACCATTGTTTCCATATCCCGAAAAATTTCTCCAATTGGCATACGACGGTACCCGTTCTAATGCTACCTCTGTGTTTGACACCATTACATTGGAGAATCCTTATCCTTATGAACATTTTTCAGAAGAAGCTTATAATCGGCTGGTACTTAAAGCCGCATTTATGGAGAGACCATTTTGGAAGATTGTCGGCATCCCCGATCGCGCCAATCCGGTACTTGCCGACTTACTGCTCGATCTGGTTTCCGAACGCTGGTCTGCCGGCAGGGAGGTGAATCCTCTCGTATGGAAGTTAATTACTCCTGCCTTAACTGAAGATCGCTTTCGGGAATTTAAAACAAGGGCAAAACAAATGGGTGCCATAAATGAAGAAGCTGTTGCTCTTGCTTATGAGCAACATAAAAATCCTTCAACTCCCAATTCCCAAAAGTGGGAAAACTTACATAAAAAATGGGAAACTCAAATACACACCTAAATAAAGACATATGAAATTTATAGATCCACACATTCACATGACCTCCCGAACTACAGATGACTACAGCCGTATGCGCGAGGCAGGAATTGTAGCTATCATTGAACCTTCCTTTTGGCTGGGCCAGTTACGAACCAACGTAGGCACATTTAAGGATTATTACAGTAGCCTCATAGGCTGGGAAAGGTTCAGGGCGAGCCAGTTCGGAATCAGGCACTATTGCACCATCGGCCTTAATTCAAAGGAAGCCAATAATGAAGAACTGGCAGAACAAGTGATGGATCTGCTGCCCCGGTTTGCCCTCAAGGAAGGAGTTGTGGGAATAGGGGAAATAGGATTTGACGAACAAACAAAAGCAGAAGAAAAATACTTCAGAAAACAGCTGGACCTGGCAAAAGAGCTGGAACTCCCGGTGCAGATCCATACACCGCACAGGGACAAGAAAAAAGGAACTTCTTTAAGCATGGATATATGCCTGGAGCACGGACTTGATCCGGAATGGGTAGTTATAGACCACAATAATGAAGAGACCGTCAAAGAAGTTCTGGACAGAGGTTTTTGGGCGGGGTTTACTATATATCCCAACACCAAAATGGGAAATGAACGTATGGTAGAGGTTGTGAAGCAATATGGTTCAAAGAATATATTCATAAACAGTGCCGCCGACTGGGGGATTAGTGACCCTCTCGCAGTCCCAAAAACAGCTGCCCTAATGCAAAAAAGAGGGATTGATAAAAACGATATTGAAAAGGTAACCTACGGCAATGCCCTGGCTGCTTTTGGACGCAGCGGACAAATGAAAGAAGAGGACTGGGAAACGGAAAAAGAAATTGATCTCAATGCCAAATTTTCGGGGAACTCGGTGCTACGTGGGGAACAAATTCCCACTTCTCAATCTAATGAAGAGGACATCCTTATAAAGTAGAACACATGTTGCCATACCTGAAGCTAATGAGGCCTGCAAATATCATTACCGCTTTTGCAGATATACTTGCGGGAGCATCAATTGTTGCCGGAGGTTTAGTCGTTTTTTATAGTGCAGATCTTTACCTGTTATTGTTGGCGACAGCAGGCTTGTATGGTGGCGGGGTAGTCCTCAACGATTATTTTGATGCCGAAATAGATCAACTGGAACGACCGGAACGGCCTATCCCCAGCGGACAGGTGACCAAGAACAAAGCATTGACCTTGGGGGTGGTGCTCTTCCTGATAGGAATAGCAGCTTCTTTTTTGGTTAATGTAGTTTCCGGATTTTTGGCAGTGGCTATTGCAGTTTTAGCCACCGCTTATGACGCCAAAGGGAAACATATTGATTGGATAGGCCCCATTAATATGGGCCTATGTAGGGGATTAAATCTCCTCCTGGGAATGTCCATACTGCCTGCTATCACAGGGGAGAATTGGTACCTGCTATTCATTCCGGTGATTTACATTGCTGCGATAACCTCCATAAGCAAAGGTGAGGTAACAGGTTCCACCCGAAAACCTTTATATGCGGCAGCCTTTTTTTATCTTTTGGTCATTACAGCTATTGCATATTTGGGATATGAATCAGAAGCCAGCGACTTCTTTTCTACCGTTCTGTTTGTGATCCTGTTTGCAGTTCTAATCCTGCCTCCCCTTGTGCGGGCTATTAAGGAACCTTCAGCTCAGAAAATACGGTTGGCTGTAAAATTGGGGATTATCTCCCTGATCGTGATGAACGCAGCCATTGCGGCTTCCTCGGCAGGTCTTCTTTTTGGGCTTGTGGTGTTGACTCTTTTACCTTTTTCCTTCATGATCGGAAAATTGTTCCCGGTCACTTAAAACCTTGTTATGAATACCAAAATAAGTGCTCAAAAAACAAACATCCGGCAAAGCTTCACGCTACCTGTAGCGTATGATGTATATTTTACCGAAGATCTTTTTGATCCATCGAATTCCACTTTTAGACAGGTACTCAGCCAAAAGACAGAGAACAAATTGAAGCTCTTGTTTGTGATTGACAGAGGTTTACTTGAAAAAACCCCAGGCCTTCAGAAAAAAATCAGGACTTACTGCGAAGATATTTTACAACTCGAGGATCTTCCCACTCCCATCATTCTACCGGGTGGTGAAGAGAGCAAAAACAATTTAGATCACGTTACTTCTGTTCTGGATCAAATTAATAAAAATGGCATTTCCAGGCATTCGTTCGTAGTAGCCATTGGAGGAGGTGCCGTGCTTGATGCCGCAGGATTTGCCGCAGGCATTGCGCATCGCGGAGTAAGATTAATAAGAGTTCCCACCACTGTTTTATCCCAGAATGATTCGGGCGTGGGCGTCAAAAATGGAATAAACTGGTATAACAAAAAAAATTTCCTGGGAACCTTCACCCCTCCCTTCGCTGTCATCAATGATCTGCAGTTTTTACGAACTTTAGAAGAAAGAGACTGGCGAGGTGGCATTTCTGAAGCCGTGAAAGTGGCCCTTATTAAAGACAGGAGTTTTTTTGACTGGATTAAAAATAACACCGAAAGACTGGTCAGCCGGGATAATGAAAGTATGCAGTACCTCATTTACAGATGTGCAGAGCTTCATTTAGAACATATCTCTTCGGGAGATGCGTTTGAAACAGGCTCCTCCCGGCCTCTTGATTTTGGCCACTGGGCTGCTCATAAACTGGAACAGTTCACCAATTACTCCTTAAGACACGGGGAAGCTGTTGCTATAGGGATCGCTTTGGATTGCGTCTATTCCTGGAAGATCGGCTTGATAAAAAAATCTACTTGTGACGAGGTGCTTCATTTACTTTGGAATCTGGGTTTCAGATTATATACGCCCGAATTATTTCGATTTGAAGGAAAAAAATATGAAGTGCTCGAAGGCCTTCAGGAATTTCGGGAACATTTAGGAGGGGATCTCACTATTATGCTCCTTGAAGAAATTGGCATGGGGAAAGAGGTACATCAAATAGATCATGAGAAAATGAAAGAATCCATCCTCTTTCTGGAGAAGGAAGATCAAAAAACCAGTGCGGCTTGAAACACAAAGACTATCATCTTACGTACTGCACCAATGTACATCCCGGGGAAGATTGGGTGACGACTTTCACACAGCTTAAGAAGCATGTTCTGCCTTTAAAGGAAAAATTGGCACCAGAGGCACCGTTTGGCATCGGGCTGAGGTTGTCTGCAAAAGCTGCAGCCGGACTTTTGGAAGATGACAGGCTGGATGAATTTCAAAAATGGCTTAGAGAAAACGACCTTTACGTATTCACCATGAATGGCTTCCCTTACGGCGCTTTTCACGCCACGCATGTTAAAGAAAAGGTACATGAACCCGACTGGAGCACTGATGACAGGCTAAAATATACCATAGATCTTATACATATTTTAAGCAGGCTTTTACCGGCGGAAATTAGTTCAGGCAGCATTTCAACATCTCCCGTATCTTATAGGTTTACTCCGAAAAATTTCAAAAATGATAAGAAGATCAAAGAGAAGATCACTGACAATTTCGCTGCTGTTGTGGAGCTGCTTTTTCAGCTGAAGGAAAGTACAGGTATAGAGATTCATCTGGATATCGAACCCGAACCGGATGGAATGGTAGAAAGTTCAGCCGAGGCGGTAGCATTCTTTAAATTTTTGGTACAGGATGTAGGGGTACTTTTACAGAAAAGGCTCAGCATTTCGGCGCAAAAAGCACGTGATATCATTCTGGATCATATTAGAATTTGCTATGATGTTTGCCATTCTGCCCTTCTCTATGAGGAACCCTCTGAAGTCATGGCAAATTTCGAGAAAGCAGGGATAAAGATTGGTAAAATTCAAATAAGTTCAGCTTTGAAGATTGCTATTCCCCCGGAACAACCTGAGCGGAAAAGAATTCAGAAGCGTTTGACAGCTTTTGCAGATTCTGTTTATTTACATCAGATAATAGGCTTACTACCCAATGGTTCTTTTGAACGATATAAAGATCTTCCACCTGCCCTGGAAATGTTGCCGGCAACCCACGCAACCGAATGGCGGATTCATTTCCACGTTCCCATTTTTGCTGCGGAATATGATGGAATCTGCTCTACCCGGCAACAGATAGAAAAAGTTTTATCTATTCCAAACCTGAAGGAGATCACTTCTCATCTTGAGATCGAAACCTACACCTGGGATGTATTACCAGAAAAGGATCAAAATTCTTTAACCGAATCTATTGCCAATGAATATCGTTGGGTGCTAAGAAACCTTTAAAAAAATGAAAAAAACAGTAGTTATTAATGTAGTTGGACTTACCAAGAATTTAGTGGGAGAAAAAACACCTTTCCTGAAGGAGTGGACAGGAAAGAAACAAGTAAGAGCTATAGATCCGGTACTTCCGGCTGTTACCTGCAGTGCGCAGGCCACTTATCTTACAGGAAAGTATCCCGAAGATACAGGGATTGTAGGCAATGGCTGGTATTTTAAAGAGGACAGTGAAGTAAAATTCTGGAGGCAACCCAATCAACTTATTCAAAGTGAAAAGATATGGGAAACCTTAAAAAGGGAAGATCCCAACTTTACCTGTGCAAATTTTTTCTGGTGGTTTAATATGTATTCTTCTGTAGACTACTCAATTACCCCAAGGCCAATGTATCCGGCAGACGGCAGGAAAATACCAGATGTCTATACCTTTCCCTCCCACTTAAGAGATGACCTGCAGAAGGAGTTAGGACAATTCCCTCTATTTAAATTCTGGGGTCCCGCCACCTCAATTGAAGCTTCGGAATGGATTGTCCGCGCTTCTATGATTGTGGATAAAAAACATGATCCTACCTTGACGTTCATTTACATTCCTCACCTCGATTACGGTTTTCAACGTTTGGGACCAAATGATCCCAGGCTTGATAAGGATCTGGAACAAATGGATAAAACATGTAAGGAGCTTATCACCTACTATGAATCACGAGGTGCCGAGATCATCCTTCTTTCTGAATATGGTATAACCGAAGTAGAACAGCCCATCTACATCAACAGGCTGCTCAGAAAAAATAACCTCATCGCCTATAGAAATGAAATGGGGCATGAGGCTTTTGATGCCGGTGCCAGTGAAGCTTTTGCTGTTTGTGATCACCAGGTCGCTCACGTTTATGTCAAGGATAAAAGCAGAATTTCTGAAGTAGGAAAACTGCTCGGGGAGTTACCCGGAATTGAAAAGTTACTTACAGGAGAAGAGAGAAAGGAGTATCACCTGGACCACGAACGCGCCGGAGATATCGTTGCTATTGCCGACCAGGACTCCTGGTTTTGCTACTACTACTGGCTCGATGACCAAAAAGCTCCCGATTATGCCAGGACAGTCGACATTCACCGCAAACCGGGATATGATCCTGCCGAACTCTTTGTCGATCCCGACATCAAATTTCCCAAGCTGAAAGTTGGTCTGAAATTACTACGAAAAAAGTTAGGCTTCCGTACACTTATGGATGTGGTTCCGTTAAAGCCTGAGTTGGTGAAAGGTTCCCACGGCCGCCGTCCTGAATCAACCGGGGATTGGCCGGTTTTTGTTTCTTCTTCTAAAGGAAAAGAAGCTACCTTGAAACCTGTCGCTGTCTTTGATGAGATAAAATCTGCAGTACTTTCAGAATAATCCTTATTAGGCCAAAGCCCGATTTTGAAACCAGGTTTATAATAATAAGTCCTTTCTGTAAGCAGCAAATTTATTTGCCCGCAACCATTTTAAACACTTTCCCGGTGTTCCCTGTGGGTCCTTCTTCATCGGTGGTAAGCAGAAACATTTCTCCCTGTTTGTTCTGGCCAAAAGAGAGAAGATAATGACCAATCGAAGTAGAGTTGGTTTGAGCAATTTTCAGCTCTTGAAAATCCCACATTCCGGTCTCTTTCGGAGTTGCCATAAAGACGGCTCCCGCAGGTTTCCCGTGATGCTGCGTCCAGGTCCCAAAAAGATACTTTCCGGCCAGGTTTTTAATCATTTCACCTCTGTAAACATAACCACCTATTACCACCAGGCCTTTACCGCCGTGATCGGTGCCGCCTTGTTTAAATTCGATGACGGGATCTATCAGAGGATTACCCATCTTATCTTCTTTTGGGCAATTCTCCCGGGTCTTATCATTGTTGTATGCATTAAAGCAATGCTTTCCTTCTTTTACATTCCACCCGTAGTTGCCGCCTTTCTTAATTACATCAATTTCCTCCCACAGTACCTGCCCCGCATCTCCGGCAATAAGATCCTGGTTTCCATTCATGTCAAATGAAAACCTATACGGATTTCGAAGCCCATAGGCATAGATCTCATCCATTCCCTCGTTATCAACAAAGGGATTGTCTTCAGGAATGGCATAAGGAGATTCTCCATCCACATCAATTCTCAAAATACTGCCGAGCAAATTCTGTTCTACATCCTGCCCGTTGCCACCCGCATTCTTGTCATACCAGTCGGGCACATGGCCCATATCAATATCGTTTGCACCTCCACCGTCGCCAAGGGCAATGTAGAGGTAATTATCGTGACCAAATGCCAAAGTTCCTGAGTTGTGATTATCCTGTGGTTGATCTACCTTCAGAATAATCTTTTCTGATGCCTTTTCGGCCATATTAGGATTAGTTGGAGAAACTTTGAATTCTGAAATGTGACTGGTGTGATCCCAATTTTTTGGACCATCCTCACTTAGTGGTGCACTGTAATAAACGAAGAATCTGCCATTCGTGCCGTAGTCAGGATGAAAAGCCAGACCGAGAAGTCCCCGCTCTTCGTGTGCGTCTTTTAAAGGAACAATTTTATCTTTCAGGTTCAAAAAAGGCTCTTGCAAAAGACCTTTTTGAGGAGTATAAATTCTAATTACCCCAACCTGGTCCACGATAAAGTACCTACCCGAATCATCGGGCGATTCTACCAGGGCCACAGGCGATACCAAATTATCTGCTATTACTTCCAGTCCTACCGAATCTTGTGAGGAACCCGTCAGTACCCATCCCAAACTAAACAATAAAAAGAGAAATTTAATTTTCATAACTATGGATTTCATGGTTTTCTAAAGGATCTATAAGTTACTCAATTTATCCGGAGGACCGGGTTAAGTTCCTGTTAAGCAACGGGTATAGGTATTGGATTTTACTATGCTCCGGAAATTTTTTCCGGCTGAGTTTTAACAGTACTTTCATAAAGAAAACGGTAGAAGCTGACTAACTTGTAAGTAATCCCTTTTCCTATAATCCTGAAGAAAACTTAATGAAAAATCTTCTTCTCCCTCTCTTCCTTACATTCCTATTTTCCATCCAGTTATTTGCTCAACGTCCTCAATCTGTTGAAGGAAATGTAAATAACCTTCCGGTGCGGGAATACACCATTGTTATTAATCAGGAATTGGTAAACATTGGAGGAAAGGAAAAAATGGGGATGACAATTAATGGCGGTATTCCGGGCCCTACATTAAGATTTACAGAAGGGGAATATGCCGTAATTCATGTCAAAAATGAAATGGATGTGGAAACTTCTATTCACTGGCATGGTCTTCTACTCCCCAACTTTTTTGATGGAGTTCCTTATTTAACCACTCCTCCTATAAAAGCAGGAACAACCTTTACCTACGAATTTGAATTAAAACAGGCCGGTACTTACTGGTACCATTCACATACCGGACTGCAGGAGCAGGACGGGGTGTATGGGTCATTTGTCATTGATGACCCTGAGGAAGATCTGGAGTATGATTCAGATTTGGTATTAGTGGTGGCCGACTGGACCTTTGAAAAGCCATCTGAAGTTTTAAGAACATTGAAACGTGGTCTGGAATGGTATGGAATCAAAAAGAATACGGTGGTGCCTTTAAGTGAAGCTATTTCAAGAGGTGCTTTAGGCGCTCAGCTCAATTTCTGGAAACAACGTATGGAAGGCGTAGACATATCTGATGTATACTATCCCGCCTTTCTTATGAATGGGGCAACCTCCCAAAGTTATCCCGATTTTAAACCCGGAGAAAAAGTAAGACTTCGTTTTATAAATGCTGCCGCATCTTCCCAGTTCTGGCTAACCTTTGGAGGAGAAAATGACCCTTTGTTAGTAGCAGCAGATGGACTTGATGTAGTTCCTGTGGAGCATAAAAAAACCTTCATTGCTGTAGCGGAAACCTATGATTTCATAGTGACTGTTCCCGAGACAGGTCAACTGGAGGTAAGAGCTACAGCACAGGATGGTACAGGACAGACTTCTGCCTTTCTTGGCACAGGCAAAAACATTAGCGCTCCAGATGATTTACCCAGACCAGACCTGGTTGAAATGATGAAAGAAATGGCTGCAATGGATATGAAAATGGGTGCCCCTGCAATGAAATTTAGGCCCCGAAAGGAAGAACCCGAAAAAATGATGGCAAAATACGGAATGCAAATGGATGAAATGGACGGTATGGGTCATGGGAAGATGGGGCACTCTATGGATACTGAGGAACCTGATAAGAATAAAGATCTGGATCAGGGTGAAATGGATCATCAGGATCATCAAAAGGAAAAAGTGAACCCCAAAGATGAAGGCGGCAAAATGCCAATGGAGGGAATGGATGCGGGGGAGGAAATGAGCGATATGAATATGTTTTCTGAATTCAATTACGATTATCTGAGAGCGCAGGAGAGAACTGACTTTTCTCCAGATCGGCCGGTAAGAGAGATACTTTTAAATCTTACAGGAAATATGCAGCGTTATATCTGGAGTATGAATGGGGTTCCTTTATCGGAAGGCGATAAGATCAAGATCAGGCAGGGAGAAGTTGCCCGGATTACTCTTAATAATCTAACCATGATGCATCATCCCATGCACCTGCATGGCCATTTTTTCAGAGTCGTTAACGAGCACGGAGAATATTCTCCTTTGAAGCATACGGTCAATGTTGCTCCTATGCAGAAAATCGTAATAGAATTTGATGCAAACGAGTATGGAGACTGGTTTTTTCACTGTCACATTCTGTACCACATGGATGCCGGTATGGCCAGGGTCTATAGCTATGGAACACCCAGAGATAAGCGACTGGAGGATCACCCCTTAAGGATCCTCACGAATAAGAGCAACCATTTTTTCACCTGGGGAATGGTCGATGTCGCATCACATATGGCTGAATTTAATGTTATCTCTTCTAACATCAGAAACCAGTTTACCGCAAGTGGTGAATACGGTTGGAATGAAAATCTTGAGGCAGAACTAACCTATGAACGTTATTTTAATGACTGGTTTAGAATATTTGGCGGGGTGAATGTTGAGAATGAAGAGCACGATTCTTTAGAGGAGATTTCTACTACTGCCATTGCAGGAATTCGATATTTTACTCCCTATATGTTTAATCTTGACGTGCGTATGGATCATAAGCTGCGACCACAAATAAGCCTTAGCAGGGAAATTCTACTGTTCCGGAGGATCGCTGTGTTTGGGGAATATGAATTTCAGGCAGATTTTGGATGGAGCGGGGATTTACCCGATGGGGAGGATTTTGAAAAAGAAGAAGTATTTCAAATTGGTGCCGAGTACTTCCTGTCGAAATATTTTTCAGTTCTGGTAAGCTATGACAATCGGTTTGGTACCGGGGCAGGTTTATCTGCCCGATTTTAAAAAAGTATAGAAGGAATAAAATATAAAATCCTGGTTTTTTCAGGTAATAGCTGCCAGGGACGTTCAACAAATGAAAAGAATTACTAACAGGCTATGGAGCTACTTTTGCTAATTGCAGGGTTAACCCTGCTTCTTTTTACCATCTATGATTTCTTTTTTACCACCCTCTCCGGAAGTGGCGCAGGATTCATTTCTAAATCTGTAGCGAGTTTTTCCTACGTAGCCACCCGGCTAAGTTCAAAATTTTTCGGAAGAAAAGTATTTGATTACAGTGGCATGATCGTGAATCTGGCGGTACTCTTTGTCTGGATCTTGCTGGTCTGGCTGGGATTGTTCCTGGTTTACTCCTACGACCCTTCCGCAATTACTAACAGTGATTCCAGGCCTGCCAATTGGGTGGAAAGACTCTACTACACGGGCTATGTACTTTCTACCCTGGGCCTTGGGAATTTTAAACCTACCACGCCTTTTTTTGAAATCCTTACCAGCGTTTTTTCCTTTTTTGGATTCATCTTCTTTACCAGCTCTATGACTTACCTGATCTCTGTCTCCTCTGCAGTCATTCGGAAAAGAACCCTTTCCCGAAGTATTTCTAACCTTGGAAAAAGCCCGGCAGAAGTTGCTGAAAAGCTCAGCCAGGTCAACAGCTCATACAAAGATCAACAATTGCTTTCACTACAGGAAAAGATCGACAATCACCTGGTGAGTCACCAGGCATATCCGGTGGTACATTTCTTCAGCCACTCAAATCCTGAAAATTGTTTCAGTACCAATTTTGCAAGACTGGATGAAGCGCTAAGTATAATACTAGATCCTGGAAATGAAAAAGAAAAAGAAGTTGGAAGTGAGGAACTACAACTACTTAGAGGTACCATGACCAACCTGTTAATTCACCTTCAGGAGAATTTTTCAGCTTCCCTACCTCCGCCAGAAAACCGCACCAAAGATAACAGTGCAAGTGCCGGTAATTATACACAAGAACAACTTTTAAACCCGGAGCACAGAAGGGAGTTATTGTCTTCGTTATTGCAGAATGAAGGTTTCAGCTTACAATCGATAAAATGATATAAAATAATTATTCAAAAACATTGTTGTCCCTCCACAAATGTAATTTTAAACGGTTGGGCTTAAAGCCCAATTGCAAAGGAATGCAAACCACCCCCAAAAATAAATAAAGAAGGTCCTTCATCGGCATTAGGCATTTTCCGAGATTCTTTCTTTTTTATCGGACAACTCTTTTCAAATGATATCATTGGACCGGAAATTCAATTTTTAAAAACATTCTTCCTGTGCAGGAGTGATCACTTCCTCCAGTTCCCGATCAGTAAGGCTTTCCCAGCTGTTGAGATACTCCTCTTTATCAATTTCCAGGTCTAATTCAAGATTGGGTTCCATGAGTAAAAATGTCTTTTTCAATTCACTAAAGGGTCTGTAACCGGTGATCTGATAGGTCCTTTCTTTGTAGGTGATCAATAAGGTAGGAAAGCGGGTTATTCCCCCGGCTTTTGTTTTGTTCAGATCTTCTTTAAAGCTTTTGCTCACCTTATCCGAGAAAAGATCCTCCCTGAATACATCCTTTTTAAGGATTTGCTTTTGATCGAGGTCTTCGGCGACTTCAAGGATAACCTCTAATTCCCCGATATTCCTTTGGTGCATCATTACTGCCTCCCTTAACTTCCGGAGCATGGCTTCTTCTGCAACCCCTGACTGTAATGCAGCTGCTTTGACCGCCATACAGGCCAAATAAGAAGTATCAACAGGATTAGAGATCCAGATGTTTTCCTTAATAGGTTGTCCGGACATGTTCCTCGCCTGCATCCAGAGAGGTCCAAGCTGTGCAGGCCGGGCCACGTCGTTCATCTGGTCATTAAAATTTTTCCACTCACTCAAAAGACCGCCCATCACATAATTCAAGCGCAGGCGGTCTTTTAAGAGAAATCTTAATTTTCGCAGTTGGGGCTCCAGGGCCCAGCTCCAGCAACAAAGGGGATCGGTAAAATAATCTACCCTGAATTTTTCCATAAAAATTTCTAATATTTACTCCATTGTGCCTCACCTTTAGGCATGGCCTTTTTTATCTCGTCAGATTTCTTCTTACTCAGTTCCTTATTCTTTTTATCCACTTCTTTTGGATCTCTTTCCGTTTTGCCGTTTCCTTTGGTCAATCCTTTGGTTTTTCTGATGTGCTCTATTGGATCTGAAATGTATTCCCAGGTTTCACCCATTTCAGGACTCTTACCTTCATTCCAGGGGCCTCTTACATCTTCTCCATTCGAAAGATTGAAATACTTGTTACTATACTTTGGATCACTTTGCAGCACTCCCGGTGGGAAATTGGGCTCAATGGTTTCCAGTGCAGCCTGGAACATCTGGAAATGCGCTACTTCCCGAGTCATTAAGAACCTCAAAGTGTCTTTCACATGAGGATCATCTGTGTGCTGCATAAGGTATTCATATACTATTTTTGCTCTGGATTCGGCAGCGATGTTGGATCTTAGGTCCACAGAAAGATCACCGTTGGCAGTGACATAGGCTGAGGTCCAGGGATTTCCGTTACTGTCTGAAAGTGTTGGACCACCTCCCGAAAGGTTGAAGAATTGAGGGTTCACCATGGCATTGTGAATAAAATCTTCTTTGGATGCTTTTCCTTTCAGCAAAGCCATAATTTCAGATTCCTCGGCGGCGTTTTTAAGATCTCCGTGGATCCCTTTTAGGAGCATCTGAATAGTGGCTCCAACGATCTCAAGGTGACTGAATTCCTCGGTAGCAATGTCCATTAAAAGATCATACTTGTCGGGATGTACCTGTTTGGCTGCAAAGGCCTGGGTGAAATACTGCAGGGCAGCTTTAAGTTCGCCGTTAGCACCTCCAAATTGTTCCAGTAGCAGTGTCGCAAAAGCAGGATCGGGCTGAGAAACCCGCGCGTTAAATTGTAGTTCCTTTACGTGGTAAAACATAATTAATTGGATTAATGGTTAATAAATATTTCGAAGTAATTAAGTTATCATCTTTCTTCTGTATCCACGGTTAACTGTATCGTAAATTTCTGTTATTCTTTTAGTTGCATCATTTTATTAAAGCCTTGAGGTAATCCACGATCTTATCAACCTCCTCATCTGATATCTCCTCTTCGCTAAAAGCCGGCATGGTCCCTAACCCATTCCTGATCTGGAATTGTATGAGAAAACCGGGAACAGATGTGGTGACAATAGGGGCGCCCAGTCCTGCAGTACCGTTTGGATGACAGGAATTACAGTGTTTATGAAAAAGAACTTTGCCTTCCTGCTCCTCCTCTGTCATATCAGCCAGGGGCTTTACGGTATAGGCCTCCTTCTTTGAAGAGGAGCACCCCATGCACACAAAAATAATTACCGATAAAAAAACAGATCTCCCTCCCATATCCTCATTCTTTAGTTATTTTCCAAATCACTCCTGTTCCTTCACGCGGTTTCGCTCCTTCCTCTTTTGAAACAGTGAGGATCCCAAAATCAACGATATACAATGCTTCACCTTCTTCATTGAAATGAACTGAAACAGGCCGTTCCAGCCCTGCTGTCTTCAGGAATGTAGCGGGCCCGTTTCCCTTTCCTTTATTGATGGCAAAATTTTCCACCACACCGTTTTCCGGGTTCACCCGTACTACCTTAAACCCTACCGGTCTTATCACCTTCCCTACATTGGGTGCCATGTCTCCAAACTGAGCAATAAAGACTTCTCCTTCGAAACCAAAATTCGCATTGCGGGATATGTCCATTCCATTGGAAGAAGAGTGTACTCCTAATTTGGCTACGGGCTGCGGCGGGGGATTAGGATATTTCTCGAGAAGTAATTTTGGAGCTCCCTTATCCGGTACTTTCAAGTGCGAAATTTCATGTCCGGCGTTATGATCGGGCCACCCGTACCAGGTTCCATCTTCTATTTTCCAAAGCACATCTCCTGTACCCCAAACCGGTCTGCTGCCTCTCACATCATAACTGTTCTCGGTAATAAACAGTTCTCCCAAAGACGAGAACGCCATCCCGTAGGGATTTCTGAGTCCCCAGGCCACCAGTTCCGGCTCCCCCCCATCTATGGGAATTCTCATGATTGCGCCGTTGCAAGGGATCTCTCCCCTGATCACCTGACCTTTTCTTGTAGCTTCTCCAAAAGGCACATAAGCACCGGTTGTAACCTTATCGTCAGGTGCATCTGTCAGGGGATTTTTACTGGTGTAGTTAATTCCTTTAAGGACGATATCCTTACAGGGAATATCGTGGAATTCGGGTTTGCGATATAGCCATCCAAAAGAAGCATTGTCGGGACCCACTACGGCCGAATTGGTCGCAGTACCCTGTCCAAAGTATATATAGTTGTCTTTTATTGCAGGACCGTTTGTATGGTGGTCTCCCATGCTAGGCAGGTTACTCACCAGGGTATCTACAGCTCCATTAGCATTAATCCTCAGAATTTTCCCTCCTTCCATTTGGCCGCCTTCTGCAACATAAAAATTACCGTCATGATAGGTGATTCCGGTCCAGGGGCCATTCTTTGTTCCTTCGACAATAAGCTCAGTACTTCCACTTGTATTCACCCGGTACAGTTTCGGCGGAAGAATAACTTCACCATAAGCGTACCCTGATTCTGTGACAAAAAGCTGTCCCTCATCATTTTCAACAACTGCAGTAGGAAAGGTGAGACCACGGGCAACTACTTCTACTTTGAATCCTTCAGGAACTAATACATCTGAAGGATCCACTTGGCGTTCCGCCGGATCATAATTGATCTGTCCCCCTCCCATTGGATCAAGACGGGCGCATCCGGTTAAAAAGATCAGGAAGAGTAGAAAATACGTGCGACAATAGCCTGTCATAGCATTTGTTTTTAGATTAGCAATATAACAGGGGGCTCAACGAAAAAAATTTACATCTATAATTTACAAATAGTATCCGGCAAAACGTCATTTTATTCATGAACCTTTAGGTGTTTCTACCGTACCATCATCACCACTGCAATCCATATTGGAACTTGCAGATGACGGCTATCCTATGAAAAAAGGTAGATCCCACCTATAGCGGCAACGATGAATATAATAATACTGTCCCCGTGCTTATGATGCGAACTTGTGGTAAGCGCATAAATCAACAGGACAAGTATCCCTAAAGCAGCTAAGGTTCCATGGATAATTGCCACCCCTTTTGAGGGAGTTTTTTTCTTTAGTACAAAGGAGATCAGGTAAAGCCCCGGAATTACTGCGAGACTGATTAAAAATTATAGCTGTGATAACCATTATCACATGTCTTTTTTGGTTCTGACATCCCTTTTATCCAGTGGCGAAAAAGCCGGTCCTTCTATCACCTCTCCGGTAGCTTTAAAGCGGCTGCCGTGACACGGGCAATCCCAGCTTTTCTCAGCGTCGTTCCAATCCACTATACAATCCATGTGGGTACACACGGCCGACTGGCAATGTACCTGCCCGTTTTCATCTTTAAAAACCGCCCACTTTTCATCATCAACCTCCACTACCTTTCCCTGTCCCGCTGCTATCTCATCAAAGGATTCTGCTTCGGCCTTACCCGGCAGGTCCTTGAGATATTGTTTGGCTACATTCATATTCTCCTTGATAAAATTCTTCGCAGATTTCAAGGGAGTAAATCTTGAAGCTTTATAAAGATCACTCCAGCGATTTTCCCTTCCGTTTAGCTGGTCATCAAGGATCATTGCCGAAAGCACCCCGTAAGTAAGTCCGTCTGTGGAAAAACCGGTAGCCAGGTAAATATTATCATCGGAACTTTCTCCAATATACGGAAGCCCGTCAGCAGGTTTATAATGCTGAGCACTCCATTCATATTCTATTCCGGAAACATCAAAATATCTTCTTGCATTCTGCTCAAGTTTTCTAAAGAAACGACTGTAATCATCCTCCTGCCCTACCTTGTGATGTCCTCCCAGCACGAGTACATAATTGTCGTTGCCTTTGCGGTAGGTGCGCATGGAGGTATGAAAATCTGCTTCTGTATCCCAGTAGATTCCGTCCGGGAAGTCTCCGGAATTCAATTTGGCTGCAATTGCATATTCCCTGTAAGGGTACAGCGCTGTTTGTAATCCATAGATCCCTTTGGGAGTATGGGTGGCTAAAATGACCTTTTGAGCAGTCACTGTTCCTGTGGCAGTAGACAATACCAATTCTTCTTCTTTTTCAATGTGGTAGACTTCAGAATTTTCGAAGATCCTGCAATTGGTACTATCGATCTTTTCTGCAAGACCTCTTACGAAGGCAGCAGGATTGAACTGGGCCTGGCCCTCTACCTTGATGGCAGTACTTACCTTTACCGGAATTGGGAGTTCGTGCAACTCCTCGACGGATAAACCATAATGAGCAGCAGCTTCGATCTCCTTTTTTATGGTCTCGTCCTTCTTTTCTGTCTCGCTGAACAAATACCATGGCACCCGCTTAAAGCTACAATCAATTTGATATTTATTTACCAGCTCCTCCACCAGGTTTACAGCTTCCCCGCGCGAGCGGGCAACATTTGCCGCCGTATCCTTATCCCATTTGCTCTGAATGTGATGCAGGCGCTTGTCAACCATGGCATAAAGATTTCCAGTAGAGTCGCCGGATGTTCCTCCACTTATGGCACCGGCTTCCAGGAGTACCACTTTCCTACCGGACCTTGCCAGAAGATAAGCTGCAGTTACTCCGGTAATACCACCTCCTACGATGGCAATTTCTGTATTTATATTTTCGTTTAAGCTTGGAAAGTTGGTCTTTTGGGCTGCCGCTTTCCAGATGGACTGTTTCATAACCTCTTTTTTCTTAAAGTTAGAAAACAGATGATGCTGCTGCCAAGTCTTTTTAGTTAGTATTTTGTTAATCCTTAAAGAGTTGCGAGGGTTTTGTAACAATCCTTCGGCAGGAACGTCTAAGAGTAAAACAATTGTTATGAGATCTTTTCTTTTCCTTTTTCTGATGCTCCAGGTTCAACTCTTGCAGGCGCAGGAGGTAAAGGCGCGGGTTCTGGATGCTTCCAGTAAAAAGCCTGTCCCCTATGCCAACATTATTCTTTCAGAAAACCGCGGATTGGTTACCAATGAAGAAGGATACTTCAGTTACAATCCGAAAGACCGGGTGCTGCCCGAGATGATCAAGATCTCATCGCTGGGTTATGAGTTACTGGAAATAGATCCTCAAAAAATTTCCGAAGAAATTATCTACCTAAAACCTTCAACCGTAGAATTGCGGGAGGTATTTCTTACCAACAAAGATCTTTCAGCAAAAGAGATCATAGAAAAGGTAAAGGAAGAGGTAAGCAACAATTATAATTTTAGCAACAGCAGGAAGAGGATTTTCCTGAGGGAATCTGATTTCAATTACGTTAGGCGGTTTGATCTCGAGGTAGATAAAAGTACCATTGCGGGAATCGACCAGAACCTCATGAACGAGATCTCGAACAGGATCCCAAAAGTGTCAGATTCTTATAAAGAAGTATTGGCAGACATTTATGGGAATTACGATAAACAAAAAGTAAATATAATTAAAGCAGCCAACCTGTATAATCCGCAGAGCACTCAGTCCCTTGAGGAACTAACAGATCGTATGAACTCTATTTTCATGAACACCATAAAAGATCGTTCCTATTTAAAGATACGCTCTGGAATCATTGGAATGAAGGTGGATGAAGAGGAGTTAAATGACCTGGAAAAGGAAATAAAAAAAGAGAAAACTCCCATAGAAAAAGAAAAGGAAAGGCTTGAGAATCGGGAGAGCCTGCAAAAAGGTTCAGATTCTAAGGTCCAAAACTTAATGAATGGCATGTTCTGGAAAGAAGGCATCACTTTTAACCTTTTTGACAAGTCTAATAAATATAAATATAAGATGAACGGATTTGCCTGGATAGATAATGCGACCGCCTATGTGATCGATTTTGAGCCAAAACGGGGAGCAGATTTTAAAGGGAAATTGTATGTCAACACAGAAGATTTTGGAGTCCACAGGCTGGAATATGAAAATGTGAAACCTCTAAAAAAATTCCGACTCTTCGGAATAAGTACTGCCGATGATGTTTATCGCGGAAAAATGATCTTTACTAAAGATGAAGCGGGAAAGTATAACCTAAGCTACATGGAGCGTGAAACGGGAGAAACTTTTGGCCTGGATCGTCCTCTCACGATTATAGAAAAAAATAAACACGTAAAAGGCAGGCGCAAGCAAAATGAACTCGACCTCGACCTAAGGCTTAATGTAAGTCAGGTAAACAAGCTGCAGTTGGTTGTGTACGAGACAGAGGCTATGCCAGCAGGGAATCTGAACAATATAGCGATCAAAGATGATTTCGACTACCAGACTTTTAAAGTCTATAATCCTGAATTTTGGAGCGGCTACAATATCATAGAACCCAATACCGCGATCAGGAATTTCGTGGCCCTGGAGGCGGAAGCTGAAGATCTTTAAGTCGTCCTTTTCATGCGGCGGCTCTTCCCTTTTTTAGCAAGGAAGAAAAGAGTTCCAATGAGTCCTGCAGTAAGGGTGTAAGCTGCCAGGTGATTGTCCTCCATGGACACCAGCAGCATTTCGCAGTGATGGCCAAAACCTTCGAATTTTGCAGGGGCTTGGAGCGGTATTCCCGCAGTGCTATACAACAGGAGAACAGCTCCCGAAATGTGCAAAATAATTTTCATAAGTTGGTGATTAGGTGTACCTCAGATAAATTTAAATTTGACAGGTTGCACTGCCAAAATGAAAAACTTCGTTAGGCTCTCCACTTTTCACCAGGGAAAAATTCAGTGGGCGTTTCTCAGGCTAAAAGAATCTGTATGCAAGAATTACAGCAAGGGAAGATATATCCGCATCCCATTGCAACATATAATTATCGGCAACCGTTCTCTCGCCCGTGGTTTTTTTAGATGAATAGTATCTTACTTCTGCGCTAAACCTGTTAGCGTAATTGAACCCTACTCCTCCAAGGAAATAGGCCTGGGTGGTGAGCTCGTCCAGCTCGGCCTTCATCTGGTATTTTTCTCCTCTATCTATGACTACCTCGGTGTTGATAGGGACATCAAATGCTACCCCGGCATTGATGAAAAATTTGGAGCTTTCATTTAAAAATAAATAATGTCTCACCCCTCCCGCAACAGAGATAAAGGTCATATCCAGGGTGAGATAAGCATCATTGAATTCAAAGTTGGTATTGTTGACCAGTTGTCCTTCCTTTACGTGAGATTGATAGGTAGGCTCAAGAAGCAAAGACCATTTATTCCTATTGAATGGCATCACATATTCTGCCTCCACTCCAAGAACGAATCCCGGATCAAAAGAAAAATCAGCTTCCTTAGCTTCCAAACCTCTTTCTACAGCTATTGATGAGAAAAGCATTCCCCCTTTTAAATAAAAGTTGAAATTTCCGCCCGGGGTTTCATCTTCAAGGATGTTGAAATCACTGTTTTCACAAGAATTGTAATCCGCAAAAAATTCCACCAGGTCATCTTCAGAATACTCAATTTTTCTAAAAGCGTCAGCAGAGAGAGATCTACAGTTCAAATTGGTGTACAATTGCTGCCTAAAGCTGTTGTTTTCTGCTATTCTGTTGTCCTTTTTGAACCTCTTAAAGATCAATGCCTCAGGGGTTTGTTCATCTGTGGCGTAGAAAAATCTGGTAAGTACCCCTTCCCTGTAGGAATATAAAGCAGCTTTACCGCTTAACAGTTGCTTCAGGAAAACTCTTTTCTTTAGAAAATCGGGTTCAGCCGAAGTGCTCAGGGCATTGGTTTGATCTTTGGATTGATCAATAGAGACAAGAAAACTATTATATCGTAAAGAATTTCCTATTCCAAATTCTTTCACCTCTTCAACTCCCGCAGTCTGAACTTCACCTGACTCTCCTATTTTGTAATTAATTTCTGAAGGATTATCCCTCCAGTCTTTGTTAAGAATTAGAACATCAATACGGTTTCCGGTGTTATCGATAATATAACCGGCTTCATATTTTATCTGAGAATGGGCAGTGAATAAACTGAAGGAACATAAGAGAAAGAGAAGGATGTTATTTTTCATCTGAAGATAATTTAGACACAAAAATGTTAAAATTTTCCAAATATATTATTTTGTAAGTAAAATCCTCTCTTTTATAGAATAAATTTCGGCCCACTTAAAATCTGCGATCATGAAAAAATTATTCCTGTTTTGCTTTGTCTCTATTGTTACAGCAGCGGATCAATCCTTTGCCCAAACCACTCCAAAAGAAAAAATAACCGGGTTGCTCGAAAACTGGCACCAGGCTGCGGCCCGTGCCAATTATAAAGATTACTTCAGCTTAATGGCTAATGAATCTGTTTTTATAGGCACAGATCCTACCGAAAACTGGAATAAACAGGAATTCATGGAATGGTCAAAACCTTTTTTTGACCGCGGCAAAGCCTGGAGCTTTTTAACTTTAGAGAGAAATATCTTTTTAGGAGAGGCCGAAGAATTAGCCTGGTTCGATGAACTGCTGGACACTCAAATGGGGATATGTCGCGGCAGTGGAGTGGTTGTAGAAGAGAACGGGGAATGGAAGATCAAACATTACGTGCTCTCAATCGCCATACCTAATGAGAATGTTGATGCCGTAACCTCCTTAAAAGCAGAATTCGATAATAAACTTATTTCGGAACTTAGGTCTCAATAAAAGCAGTAACAGCTTAAAATTCATTCAATTTTACTAATTTTCACCACTTTAATAAATACAAATTTTTATGAATAGATTATCAAAAGGTATCCTTTTCTCTTTCATGGCAACTGCGGTTGCTACCAGCTGTAAAGATGAAAAGGAAGTTACACAGGCTGAAGAGCCGCGTGGTATCAACCTGTCTTACATGGACACTACGGTTACGCCGCAGGAGAATTTTTTCAGGTATGTGAACGGCCGCTGGCTGGACACTAACGAGATCCCTGCAGACAAGACTGTTTGGGGAAGCTTCAATGAATTACGTGAAAAAACAGATGCCGATGCCCTTGCTCTTTTAGAAGCAGCGGCAAGCAGTGACAGTCTTGACGGCAACAGCGATCAGGCTAAAGCTGTTTACCTGTACAAGACCATCATGGATACTGTGGCCCGAAACGAACAGGGAATTCAGCCCATTCAGCCTTATCTTGACAAGATCGCTGCTATTAAGACAAAAGAAGATCTGCAGAAATATCTTCAGGAAATGCAGATGTACGGCGGTGGCGGATTCTTCAGCTTTGGCGTAGGTGCAGATGCCAAGAATTCCAACATGAACGCAGCTTACCTATCTCCGGGAGGACTTGGTCTGCCGGACAGGGATTATTATGTAGCTGAAGATGCCGATTCAAAGGACAAACGTGAGAAGTACGTGTCTCATATTACCAGGATGCTTCAGTTCCTTGGAGATTCCGAAGAGGAAGCAGCAAAAAATGCCGAAACCATACTTAAGTTCGAGACTGCCCTTGCGCAGCCAAGACTGGATAAGGTAGAAAGACGTGATGCCCGAAAAACCTATAATCCAATGACCGCAGCCGAGCTTCAAAAAGCAGTACCTGCGATCAACTGGAACAGGTATTTCGAATCCATCGGCGCACAGGGAGTCGACACAGTAATTGTAAGACAGCCGCGTTATATGCAGGCGCTTCAAAAAACACTTGCTTCTCAAAATGTGGAGGACTGGAAACAATACCTGCGATGGACCCTTTTTAATGATGCTGCCGGTATGCTGACTACAGATATCGAGCAGGCGAATTGGGAATTTTATGAAAAAACCCTTCGTGGTGCACAGGAACCATTACCTCGGAATGAACGCGCTCTTGCGACCATCAATGGTACCATTGGTGAAGCTCTTGGAAAACTTTACGTAGAGGAACACTTCCCGGCTGAAGCAAAGCAGAAAGCGGAAGAAATGATCCAAAACGTGGTAAAAGCTTTCGAAAACCGAATTGATAACCTTACCTGGATGAGCGACAGCACCAAAGTAAAGGCCAAGCAGAAATTAAATACTACCCAGATCAAAGTGGGCTATCCCGATGAGTGGAAAGACTACAGCACAGTAGATATTAAAGAGCCTGCAGAAGGAGGATCTTACTTCCAGAACATGCTTAACGCTGCTAAATGGAATGTAAAAGAAGACATTGCAGAACTTGGCAAACCTGTAGATAAAAGCGAATGGTTCATGGCTCCACAGATCGTGAATGCTTATTATAACCCAAGCTACAACGAGATCGTGTTCCCAGCAGCTATTTTGCAGCCTCCGTTCTATGATTATAAGGCTGATGCTGCTGTGAATTACGGCGGAATTGGAGCCGTAATCGGTCATGAAATCTCTCACGGATTTGACGACAGCGGATCCAGATTTGATGCCGATGGAAACCTGAACAACTGGTGGACAGAAAAAGACCTCGAGCAGTTCGAAACCTTAGGCGGAAGTCTTGCCGATCAGTACAGTGCTATTGAAGTGCTGGATTCAGTTTATATCAACGGGAAATTCACCCTTGGTGAAAATATCGGGGATCTTGGAGGTGTGAACGCGGCCTACGACGGACTGCAAATTCACCTGAAGGAGCACGGCAACCCGGGAGAGATCGACGGATTTACTCCGGAGCAGCGATTCTTTATGAGCTGGGCTACCGTTTGGAGAACCAAGATGAGAGAAGAAGCCCTAAGAAACAGGATCAAAACAGATCCACACTCTCCGGGAGAATATCGTGCGTATGTGCCACTTCAGAATATCGATGCCTTCTATGAAGCTTTTGATATCAAAGAAGGAGACCCAATGTACGTTAAGCCTGAAAACAGGGTGAGGATCTGGTAAGATCTTTCAAAAATGACATTTCTAAGCCCCTTCTTTGGAAGGGGCTTTTTTGATTATATTTAAAATGACTCCTCAGGACAAATTAAATCCACTGACGAGGCGCGACTAAAAATATTCCGGATGGCCGATCTTTACAAGAACAGATATCGCATCAAATCCACCAGACTTGAGAATTGGGATTATAGATGGAATGCTGCCTACTTTATTACCATCTGCACTGCTGATAGAAAACATTATTTTGGTGAGATCAAAAATGGAAAGATGGAATTCTCCCCCGTGGGGGTGATTGCAGATATTCTATGGCATGAAATCATTCACCACACCTCACATGTGCTATTGGGCAATTTTGTGGTGATGCCAAATCACATCCATGGCATCCTCATTTTAGATAATCCTGAAATTCCGAAGGAAGAAAATATTTCCGAAGGAAATAATGAGAAGGGGAAGAATGATTCCCCAGGGAATCATTCCCATAATGATTCCGTACAGACGTTGGATGCAACGTCTCCACAGTCTCCACAGCCTCCCCAAAATCCAAAAGATCCCCAGATGGCAAAAATCTCCCCCAAATCCAATTCTATCTCCACCATCATAAGACCCTATAAATCTGCCACCACAAAACATGCCCACCGGCTGGGAATTGAATTTGAATGGCAAACCCGCTTTTATGACATTGTTATCCGGGATGATTTTGCATTTCAGAATATTTCAAATTACATAAAGAATAATCCTGCAAACTGGCAGAAAGACAAATGGAAATAACGGAGAGAGTAACTTCCAAAAAGCATTTTCAAGCCCCTTCTCCTGGAGGAATATTTGAAATCCTATTTCCCAAAGCTTTTTCTATATTTGAAAGAAAAGCAATCTTATGAAGCAGATCCTTCCTTTCCTTTTCCTATTTTTCACCTGTTTATCACTTTCTGCGCAGGAATTATCTTCTTCTGAAAGGCAGATCGTTGAGTACCTGCAGAAGCATGAAGAGGAGCAGATCAATTTCCTTGAAACATCGGTCAATATCAACAGCGGCACCCTAAATGCTGAAGGTGTTAAGGAGGTAGGGATGCTGTACAAAAAGGAACTCGACGATCTCGGATTTGAAACCCGGTGGATCTCAATGCCCGATAGCCTTAATCGTGCCGGACATCTCTTCGCAGAAATGAACCGCGGGAGCGGAAAAACCATACTTCTTATTGGCCACCTCGACACTGTATTTGAAGAAGATCACGAATTTCAAACCTTCAAACGTGAAGGAAATACAGCCAGTGGTCCCGCGGTAAATGACATGAAAGGCGGAAATGCCATGATCATTTATGCGCTTAAAGCACTCCACGCGGCCGGAGAATTAAACAATAAAAACATTATTGTTGCATTTACGGGCGATGAGGAAAAACCAGGACAACCCCTCAGCATAAGCCGCCATGACCTCCTGGAGGCAGGCAAAAAAGCAGATATTGCCCTTGGTTTTGAAACCGCTTCGGGCATGGATTACGCCACTGTCGCACGTCGCGGATCCAGCGGATGGTTTTTGGAGGTAAAGGGGAAACAGTCTCACTCTTCAGGAATCTTCAGTGAGAATGTGGGAGCCGGAGCTGTTTTTGAAGCTGCCCGCATCCTCGATGCTTTTTATTCCGAAGTCAAAGGGGAGGAACTGCTCACCTTTAATCCCGGAGTAATCCTGGGAGGAACACAGGTGGATTACGATCCCGGGACGGCAAAAGGCACTGCCTTCGGAAAAACAAACGTAGTGGCCGGGGAAGTAGTAGTCCATGGGGGCTTAAGGTTTGGATCTGAAGAGCAGAAAGAAAGTGTTCGGGAAAAGATGAGAGCTATTGTGGCTAATAATCTGCCGCAAACCTCGGCTGAAATCACTTTTTCAGATTCTTATCCGGCTATGCAGCAGACCAACGGAAATATGGCCCTGCTCGAAACTTTGGATAAGGTGAGCCGGGATCTTGGACTTGGTGAGGTAAAAGCCTATGATCCCGGAAAACGCGGTGCAGCCGATATCTCTTTTATTGCACAATACGTTGATGGGCTTGACGGCCTTGGAGTAATGGGAAGCGGCGCCCACTCCCCCAATGAAACTATTAATCTGGAAACTTTCATTCCGCTTACACAAAGAGCTACGCTGCTTATCCACAGGCTTGGCAGCAAATAAAAACTAAAACCCCCAGATCTTGAAAAGACAATTACTTTCAGCCCTTCTCATATTCATCTTTAGCCTTCCTGTATTCGGCCAGATCGAAAAAGCGCCGCCAAGGGCCGAGGGTGAAGGTCCGTGGTCACAGCTCATCATTAGAGGCGTTACCCTCATCAACGGGAATGGAGCTCCTCCTACGGGACCGGTGGATATCGTAGTGGAGAACAATCGCATCAAAGCTATAGAAGTGGTAGGATATCCCGGCGTAGAGATCGATTCCGAAGACCGGCCCGAACTTAACCCGGGCGGAAAAGAACTGGATGCTACGGGAATGTACTTACTTCCGGGTTTTGTAGATGTGCACGGGCATATTGGGGGCACCGCCCAGGAAACTCCTGCAGAATATGTGTTCAAGCTCTGGATGGGCCACGGGATCACGACGGTTCGGGATCCTTCCGCAGGCAATGGTTTGGGCTGGGTATTGGAGCATAAGAAAAAAAGTGCTGCAAATGAGATCACTGCGCCGCGTATCGAAGCCTACACAGCTTTTGGGCAGGGCAGTAAAGAAACTATATCCACGCCCGAACAGGCCCGAAAATGGGTCCGGGAAAACGCTCAAAAAGGTGCTGACGGAATCAAATTCTTTGGAGCTGCACCCGAAATCATGGAAGCTGCTCTGGAAGAGAATAAGAAACTCGGGCTGGGCTCTGCCGCACATCATGCACAGATGGCGGTAGCCAAATGGAATGTACTGCATTCTGCCCGTGCAGGCCTTACCACTGTGGAGCATTGGTACGGGCTGCCAGAAGCACTTTTTACAGATCGCACAGTGCAGCATTATCCTTCGGGCTACAACTATAACAATGAGCAGGACAGATTTGGAGAGGCAGGAAAGCTTTGGGAACAGGCTGCACCTCCGCATTCCGAAAAATGGAACGAGGTGATGAATGAACTGCTGGACCTTGGGTTCACACTTTCCCCAACCTTCAATATTTACGAAGCCAGTCGTGATCTGATGAGAGCAAGAACGGCCGAATGGCACCGGGAATATACCCTGCCTTCCCTCTGGGAATTCTATCAGCCCAGCAAGATCTCTCATGGCTCCTACTGGCATTACTGGGGCACCGAAGAAGAAGTGGCCTGGAAGAACAATTATCGTTTGTGGATGACTTTTGTAAATGAATATAAGAACCGTGGCGGCCGGGTCACTGCGGGATCAGATTCCGGATTTATTTTTCAGCTGTATGGCTTCGCCTACATAAGAGAACTTGAGCTGCTACGCGAAGCCGGATTTCACCCTTTGGAGGTCATCATGGCTGCTACGCTTAACGGAGCCGAAGCTTTAGGCATGGCAGATGAAATTGGATCCGTGGAAGTAGGAAAGCTGGCCGATTTTGTGATCGTGGAAGAGAACCCACTGGCAAACCTGAAAGTGCTTTACGGTACGGGCGCCATTAAACTTACTGGAGACAACGAGATCACCCGCGTAGGCGGCGTTAAATATACCATCAAAGACGGGATCATCTATGATGCCAAACAGCTTTTAGAGGACGTGGCGCAAATGGTGGAAAAAAGTAAACAGGAGAAGAATTACGAGATCCGTCAACCTGGAATGAAAGACTGATCGATTTTTTCTGAAAATCTCTTTTTTGGACAATAATAAAACCCACTCCGATAGCAACTAAACAACTTAAAAATGAAAAATCTATTAAAATTCCCTTTACTGTTTTTAACTGCAATTCTATTATTTGGATGCTCCTCAAGTGACAGTGAGGAGGATTGTATGAAAACCATTACTATTCCTCAATATTACATGGTCAACAATCAATCTTACAGCTATAATATTAGCCAGGAAGTTTCCTGTGATACTCCTGAACCAACAGAACCTAAATTGATTGCCCCGCCCGAATTGGAAGGCTTTGCCCATGAAGTTCTGAAATTTGAATTTACACCAGATACAGGAAACAATACCTCCAGGCTACAATTTGAAATCAAACTAACGAATCCTAATGACTATGCTGTTTCGGGAGTACCCGTTCTTACGGTTGAAGTAGACGGACTCCGGACAAAAAGCAGCTTTTCCAATAATGCTTCAGTACCCTGTTATGAAATTGCTGCCAACTCTAGTTGTACATTGACCTATGATCAGGAGGAATCCCGGGATGTGGTAATTATCGAATCTTATGAATTGATAGATGTCGAATACTATGTAACCAACGAGGATTAAAGCACCGGCCCGCTTTTCGTTCAAAAAGACTTATCAAAAATGACATTTTAAAGCCCCTCTTTTTGAGGGGCTTTTTTGTTCGGGCCTTATTCCTTCAGCTCCACCACCACTTCGATCTCCACTGCTATATTGGAGGGTAAGCTCACATGTCCCACTGCGGCACGGGCGTGTTTTCCCCTCTCTCCGAATACTTCAAACATAAGGTCAGAAAAGCCGTTGATCACCTGTGGCTGCTCATAGAAGTCGGGAGCTGAATTTACCATCCCCCGCACTTTTACGAACTGTTTGATCCTGTCCAGGTCTCCCGTAGCCGCCTTAAGAGTGGTAAGGATCCTGATACCGGTATTTCGTGCAGCAGCATAACCTTCTTCGGTAGTAAGGTCCTTTCCTAAAGTGCCTTTTTCGGGACTGCCTTCCCCGGCTAAGAACAAGAGGTTCCCCACCTGTCTCCACTTCACAAAATTGGCCGAGGGTTGACGTACTTCGGGTAATTCTAATCCCATTTCTGCAATGCGTTCTTCGGGAGTTTGCGCCCAAACCGGAGCGGCAATAAGGAGCAGTAAAAGGAGGAGATTTTTCATTTTGAGAATTTTGAAAAGGAAAGTTAAGGAAAAAGATTCTCCAGAGGTAATTGTCATTTCGAAGAGTCTTTTCTTTTGGGAAAAGAAGAGACGACGAAAACTCATCATTTGCTGCAAAGTTTCAGGCAAAGGACCGCAAAGATTAACCGCTAAGGTCGCAAAGAATTTTGTCTCTAATTGGTATTTGGTGCTTGGAATTTAGAATTTCCTCAAATGGTTTCACACCAAGCAAAGAAGTCAAAAAAGTAAGAGCACAAAGAAATTGTGACTCATTTCATACCACCTATTTCATTTCAATAGAGGTAACGAAACCTGATTTTGCCGCTTATATATTATACAATATTCAATATACATTATACAATAAATAAGGTTTCCCGCAGATCTCGCAGATCTTCGCAGAACAATCATTCCCCCATTAACCATTTTGGAATTTGGCCCACCACCGCTGAAGCTTCGGCAGGTAAAAATTTGGAGCCTGGAATTTTCTTCACTGTAGGAATTAACATTATATTAGCAGGAAGATCCTGCTGCTCTTCCATACCACTGTTGCAGGTAAAGCTTGATTTTATCCGCTTCTGGTCTCGATAAAGGCAAGTAAAAATAAGTATAAGCCGTTGGCAATAAGCTAAAAAAATGAGAGTACAAATTGCAATTAATGGAACTAGAAAACAACCAATCGTTCCAAAAACAACGGAATCTATCGTTGAGTCTGCAATTTTATCAATAGAAAAAGGCGCAGAAAGTATTCATTTCCATACCAGAGATGATAATGGAAACGAAACTTTAAAAGGAATCTTTGTTGATAACCAAATTGAAAAACTAAGATCGAAAATAAATAATATTCCAATTGGAATTAGCACAGGAGAATGGATTGAGCCAAACCTGGATAAGAGACTTGAACAAATCGATTCTTGGCAAAATCTTCCCGATTTTGTTTCTATTAATTACGATGAAATCGGATTTGAAGAAGTGACCAAACTGATTTCCAAAAAAGGAATAAGAATTGAAATTGGTTTGAACAGTTTTAAATCCGCAGAAAATTTTACAAAAAGTAATTTGGAAGGAGATTTTTTAAGGATTTTGCTAGAACCACCAGAACAAGTTTTGAAAATGGCACTCGAAACTATAGACCAAATTGAAAATCATTTTATTAATCAAAAGATTAAATTACCCTTTCTGCTTCACGGATTTAACAAAACCTGTTGGGATTTATTGGAATTAGCATTTATAAAAAATTACGAAGCCAGGATCGGATTTGAGGACACATTGACTTTACCAAATGGAAAAAGTGCAAAGTCAAATATTGAATTAATAGAAGAAGCACAGCGGATAAAAGCCAGATGCCAACCCTCTTTAAAACCAACCGGTTTTTGATTTAATTTCAGCCCTTCATTTTTTAAACAATGTTACAGCGGATATTTAGGGCTTATGTGGGTTCCTTCAGCGACCTGAGACGGGAGATATGGCTCCTGGCATTTATCACCTTTATCAACAGGGCGGGTACCATGGTGATCCCTTTCCTTTCGCTGTACCTCACCAAGAACAGGGGTTTCTCTCTTGAAGAGGTTGGCTGGATCCTTACCTTTTTTGGACTGGGTTCTGTTGCCGGTGCCTGGCTGGGCGGGAAACTGGTGGACCGGATAGGACATTATAAGACCATGGCTCTAAGTCTTCTGCTTTCGGGCGTACTTTTCATCTTTTTACAATTTCCCGTCTCCTTTTGGGGGATCTGCGCCGGGATCTTTATAGTGATGTTGGTAGCTGATGCTTTTAGACCTGCAGTTTTTGTTGCTATCAATGCCTACAGTAAACCTCAGAACAGGACCCGCTCTGTCACCCTGATAAGGTTGGCAATAAATCTCGGATTTTCGGCAGGTCCCGCTGTCGGCGGATTGATCATTGCGGGTGCCGGCTACGGCGGACTCTTCTGGGTTGACGGGATCACCTGTATGCTGGCCGGGCTGCTTTTGCTGAAGCTGCTCCATCCAAAGAAAGCTGTAGAGAATCCAAAGGAGATCATCAGCATTCCGAAGGCTATGATGAAAGATAAACCATACCTGGTCTTTATAGGAGCCATGATCCTTTTCGGATTCGTTTTTCTCCAGTATTTCTCCACCATGCCGCTGTATTATTCGAAGGTGCATTTTTTAACTGAATTCGAAATAGGATTATTATTAGGCCTCAATGGTTTCCTGATTTTCCTGTTTGAAATGCCCCTCATCAAGTACCTGGAGTCAAAAGTGAGATCCACACTCTTTCATGTCATCACGGGAGCCATTCTTGTGGCTATTAGTTTTCTGCTTATCAACCTTACAGGATGGGTGGGCATCCTGGTAGTGGGCATGATCTTTTTAACTATTGGGGAAATGATCGCTTTTCCTTTTTCCAACAGCTTCGCCCTCAAAAGAGCCGAAGGCGGAAAACAAGGGGCTTATATGGCTTTATACAGTATCTCCTTCTCCACGGGTCATATCTTTGGCCATAATTCGGGCATGCAATTAATCGACAAGTTTGGTTACAGCCTTACCTGGAACGTGATGATCGTGCTTTCCCTGATCACCTGCGGACTTCTTGTCTATGTCTTGTTTCTGGTAAAGAAGGAAGAAAATTCTACCATTTTGGAACCCTCAGGAAACCGGAAAACTTTTAAGTAGAGTCCAGGAAGAAGCGGGATAATAGCCTGTTCAAAGAACTTATCCCACATTATTTTTAAAAAGCTTCTTCTTTAGAAGATTCTTTTTTTTAGTAAGTGTTAATGATTTACCACTATATTAGTGGCTGCTGCTCTTCCCTACACATGACAGTATAAAAGAATATTCCTGATCACTTCCGGCAGCAGTGTTGGCAACTTGTATAATTACTGAAAATATGGAAAATCTTATCTTCTTAGGAATGGCCCTGGTCATCCTCTACCAAATTTATTCAACTCCTAAAAATGTCAACAGGCTCGTAGGTCAAATTGAGGAGTTAAAACAGAAGATCGATAAACTGAAAAAATAGGCTCCTGAGAGCTCTAATCCGGAGGACGCTAAAATGGACTCTTTAAAATCTATCAAAATTCTATATTTTGGGCGAACAAAAAATAACGGGAAGAGACAGAACACTCAGCAAAATATTGATCTGGTTACCTTCGCTGATAATTACTTTATATTATGTTCCTAATGCGCTGGATAAATTACTTGATCCAAACCAAACGGGAAAAATAGTAGAAAGTGCTGCTGTAATGATCACAGCGGGGATCTTTCTATTAACCGGAACAGCACTGTTCTTATTCCGCAAAACCATGTTGCTTGGCACTTCAATGTTGGTGCTGTATATGATCTTTATCGTGCTGATCCATATGTATAAAGGAAAGCCTTCTGAAATGGTAATCCTTATCCTTATGGCCACCATTTTTGCCGCCTATATAAGGCAGCCACAATTACTTTATCGAAAACTTTAATTGATTCCGGGACCTCCTTAAATATGTGGTGAGGGTTCCAATTTGATTTCCGGAAAATGAATTTCTTGCACTTTGATGACCTACAGTATTGGTGAATCCAGGGAAGTACTGGCCGGAAAAGAGCATTTGACCATCTTTTTAAAAGAAAACGCAGAAGAACTCGGCGAGGTGATCATTATACCCATAAACCTGGAAACTTTCATCCCGCTTACACAAAGAGCCGCACTGCTTATACACAGGCTTGGCAGCGAATAAAAAATAAGAACCCTTGATCACCTGCGGCTGCTCATAACTTGGGAGCTGACTACCCCCAAAAGCAGCGGGTTTCCATAATCCTTTTTTCGGGAGATTCATTTTGACATCCGGTTCCCGGTTTTACAGCCCACCCAAGCGGGTTATAATATACCCAAAAGCAGCGGCCATAAAATAAACCAGCATGGCCAGAAGCACCAGGATAGGTTTTCGCAAGCCCCGTGGTTTCCCCATGGGATTAATTGCGTATATACCCCATCCTACCATTGCACCAACCACCGGGATTAAAAGCAGCACCGGGATTTCCCTCAACTCGGGATTTCTCCATAGATGGGACAATAATAAAATTACAATAGGTGCCACAATGCCACCAATAACAATCCAGGGTAGAGGATTTCGGCTTCTGGTTCTGTATTTTAAAGTTTCCATAACCAAACAATTTTGGGGTTAACAATCACCTTTGTAAGGATTATTGATTTTTCAAAAACAGGCTTGAAATGTTTTCTTGATACTCCATAACCTCATTATGAATTTATATATCAACATTCTTACGAGTATTAAGATAAAAAATTTTGATAATATTGGCAAATTTTTGCAGAAGATTCTTACTCACCACCAGGTTTTCTTGTTAATTTTTTCCTTCAAACCATACTTGTCGCTCGATAAAAACTTTTATCCTGCAGTTGGGCGTGCAGTTTTACCTCTTCAAAATTCCTTGGCTCAAAAGGCTTTTTTTTAGCCATCTCATAAATTAGAAATATATTAACAATAACTTAGCAGCATACCATTTACGCCGTGACCATATAATCTAACTCCTGTTCTTACCTCAAAAGCTTAGCTTATGCCTTACCTTTTTAGAATTTTTTTGTTGGTTTCCCTCTTCATCAATACTCTTTCGTATTCACAAGGTATAGCGGGCATAGTAAAGGACAGCGAAAATGGAGAACCTCTTGAGGGAGTGCACATTTTCTCAACTGCGATCACCTTCAACACGGTTTCTGATAAAAATGGACATTTTACCATTTATCCTGAAAAGAAAAACTCCCGCAATGATTCCATTTCTTTTAGCTCTGTAGGTTACCAGACCCGGCATATTAAATTGAGTGACTTCGTAAAAGGATTAAACGAAATATTTCTCACTCCTTCCATAGATGAATTAGAGGAAGTAACTCTTCAGCCTTACAGAATTTTACAAAAAAAGATAAAATTTACAGAGATCGCATCGATGCCACATGGAGCATATTCTTTTGGATCTGTTCATATAGGAAATAGCGTGTATATCATTGGAGGGGATGCTTCAAGGGACGAGGAAAATATCAAAAATGAAATGGGAAGAGTCCTGCAGGATCGCAGCATTTTTGATATTTTGAACGATGCCCTTCCCGATATGTCCTGGTGGGAATATTTAGAAGTGATACAGGTTTATGATCTCATCCATGACAGGTGGGATATTCTTCCCATAAAAATAAAAAAAAGAGTCGATCACAACGTGATCCACCACAATGAGAAACTTTATATCCTTGGCGGGAAAACGCATAACAGGGCAGGAAATAAAGAGCTTCTTTCACATGAGGTGGAAGTCCTCGATCTTGCCACGCAAACCATAAAACTTGACCCTGTTAATCCACACCAGGCAGCGGGAGCTGCTGCGGTGGCCTATAATGAAGATCTTTTGGTCATGGGTGGTTCAATTCGCAGAAATGATATGGGTTTAAAGACTTATACAGATGATATTCATCTGTTTAATTTTAAATCTGGTTTGTGGTTTAATGCCGGAAAGATGCCTGTGAAAAAAGAAACCAAAGGAGTTCGCATGGGCTCAAGGTTTTTTTTGATTGGGGGAAATAACCGCTCATGGCTCAGCAACATAGAAGCCCTGGATCTCCTTACCGGAAAATGGGAGCATATAGTGGAATTGCCTCATGCCATAATTGATCCCGTTGTAGTTGCACATGAAGAGTCGATCTTTATTTATGAGAGAAGAAAATTTCATGTGCTGGATACCCACTCAAGAGAAATAAAAACCTACAGAATAGATCTGGACGTTGAGGCTCCTGCTTTCTACACCTGGAGTAATCAGCTATTTCTTTTGGGAGGCTATGAAATGGATGGTCATACCAAAAAACCTCATGCTCAAAGCTATAAAGTTGATTTGACTGAGTTTGACAAGACCGAAGTAAGCAACCTCATCAGTTTTTAATGTGCTTTTTCAAAACTGAATTTACTATTTTTCATTTCATTTTTCATTGTTCATTGTTCCATGTTCATTGTTCATTGTTCCGTAAAGACATCTTCGCTTATAGAGAAATCAAGAGTTTCAGCTTCGGGTACAAATTTCAGGAATTGATCAATGCCCTTCTGAAGCATAAGTTCTGTAGAAAATTTTCGGCTGGTGGCAAGTACGAATCCGCCGCGGGTGATCCTGAAAAAGTATTTTCCCGAACCCGTTCTGGCTTTACGAAAAGTGAAAGATTCCAGGTCATGCTGAATGGTCTCTATGATCTTTTCACAGTCAGATTTCTCCCTGCAGGCGATGCTGGTGAAGATGGTTTTCCCTTTCCTGGAAGCGAAGCTGAATTTAAAATTTCCGTTGTCTCTTTTACTTATCACAAATGCACTCATAGGTCTTCCCGAAATTTTCAAAACTTCAAATCTATAAAAACAGAAGTGCGAAGCCACTCATAAAGTTTCAAAAGTTATCAAGACTTAAAAGCACCAGAATTCAATACCCAAATTCCAAACAGGTGACTTGGGATAACTTTTCTGCGAACATCGGCGTGATCTGCGGGAAACCTCTCCTATTGTATACTTTATATTGTATACTGTATATTGTATATTGAACTACATGATGCAGATGGCGCGGATTTGCAATCCGTGCCGTGCACCACAAAAAAACCGGCAAATTGCCGGCTTTTAAGTTCATGAATAATTTAACTATTGCTTTCTCTTGTTCTTAAGTTCCCGCTCTCTCTTCTCGATCTCTCTTTCACGTTCAGCGGCTTCCTTGGCCCTTTCCCGATGATATTCGGCAGCTTCTTTAGCCTGCTCCCGGTTCCATTCAGCTTTATCCTTACGCAGCTCTCTTTCCCGCTCTGCTGCTTCTTTAGCACGTTCGCGGTAGTATTCCGCTTCCTCCTTAGCACGCTCTATTTCCAGCTCGTTATCCAGTTTTCTCATATCACGTTCTCTTTCGGCAGCTTCTTTGGCTCTTTCGCGATAGTATTCGGCATCTGCTTTAGCCATTTCACGGTAAAGTTCTGCTTCATCCTTTCTTTCTTCCCGTTGCAGTTTTGCTAATTCCTTAGCACGTTCCCTGTGCCATTTAGCTTCTTCCCTGGCTCTCTCGCGGTACAATTTATCTTCTTCGCGCTCTCTTTCCCTGTACAATTTAAATTGGGACTTATTTTCTTTTCTTTCTTCTTTGACCATTTCCTTTTGCGCTTTGGATTTCTCCTTATCCTTTCCTTTATTTTGAGAATAACCTGAAAATCCGGCTCCAATGAATAGGATTCCTGCAATTATAAGTGTAAATTTTTTCATGTTTTCTACGTTTTTAAGAATAAAGGCAAGTACCGTGCCGCTTCTGCATTTGGTTCATGGCTTAAGTAAATGCCGTGATAATTGTTTCTTGTTAATTGAAATGGATCCGGATCAAATCTTCTCCTGAAAATCCACCTCCAGCTCCCGCATTACTTTTGAAGCCGAAATGATCTTTCCTTCGGAAGCTTTGGAATGATCAAATTCCGGAATTTCCAGGCCTGCTTCCCTGGCCTTTTCCTGATAATATTTCTCCCGGGGAGGATTCAAAGGATAAACTGCGTTGTATACTTCTCCAAAAAGATCTTTTTGAAGTACCTTTTTTATGACCTGTTTACAGTCCCTGAGATGGATCAAATTTACCGGACCCAGCGGATTACCGAGTGCGCTCCTGCCGGCAAGATATTTTAACGGATGTCTCCCCGCCCCTATCAGTCCGCCAAATCGAATTATTGTGGTGTCAAAAATGGGATTCTGGAGCATGATCTTTTCTGCGGAAATGATCTCCCTTCCCGAAACTGATGTTGCATTAGGTTCGGCATCTTCGGTATAGATCTTGAAATCTTTAGTCTCTTCATAAACGGAAATAGAGGACACAAAAATGACCTTTTTGACACCTGAAGCCGCAATTGCTTCAGAAAGGAGTCGTATAGCTCCTGAATAATCCATTTTGGGATCCTTTCTCAGTCCCGGGGGAAAATCTACGACAAGAACATCAGTAGCCGACAGAAAATCGGCTATATCTCCCTCTATTCCTTCCGAAGCTACCTTGATCTGGTAAGGCTTTATTCCGGCGTTTCTTAAAGTGGGTAGTTTTTCAGCAGAAGTCGTCGAACCCTTTACTGAAAAACCTTCAGCAAGCAGCATTTTTGCCAGCGGCAATCCCAGCCAGCCCGTTCCGAGGATCGATATGTTCTTTGAAGGTTTAATATCTAAGGATTAAGGTTTAATAAATTTGAAATTACAACAACTTAAGTAAAAAGTTGCGGGTTTTGGAATTTGCTTGGAATTTGGTGCTTGGAATTTGGTGCTTGGAATTTGGTGCTTCCAAAGGTCTTGATTGTTAGTCGCCTATTGATAATTGTTAATTGGTTATTGTTAATTGATCATTGTAAAACAAAGCTTTTCTTCACCACAATCGCATCATTCATCACAAAGGGCCGTGGGATCATCCCCGGACTTCGTGGCGGCACCCGGAGCTGCGGATTGTCATGCAGGTCATATGCAGCTTCTAAAATGGTAATTTCAGGATTTATTCCTGCTTCCAGACTCATTTGCAGGCGTAAAGTGTCCTGATTGGCAGCATAATAAGTCAGTAATCTATCGCTCCAGCGGTTTTTGAAAACATGGAGATCACTCTTCCCCGGCTGCAGGTTTCCGGCTTCCCTGCCATTTGCTCTGAATTGGGTAAAATCTATACTTCTGTCGGCAAAAAGTTCTATTCTGTTCACCTTTCTGTTCGAGGCAATTTTCACGGTGTACGTCTCTTCCCCGGGAACTTCAGCTTTAATCTTTTCAACAGAGATAAAAGGTTTTGGGATCATTATCTCCGGTGCCACAGCAGAATAGCTGAAACCGCTTCCGTTCTTGCTGCCAAACCAGTTCATCGAGAGAGCTTCTACGGCAGCTTCAGCAAAAAATGGAGCTGTATATTCATCGAAACTGTTATCATAGGTGTTCCAGGTAGCAAGGTCGCGGTCTTCATCATATAAGTACACCAGACTATTGGGCCGCGGCCGTTCTTCGGTAAAATCAGATTTAAAATGCGCAATAAGGAACAGCACCATGAAAACAAGGAAACAGAGGAAACCCGCCAGCTGGTTATTTCTGAAAGCTGAAAATACCGGCCATAACAGCGGAAATAGCAGACCTATGAGCACTGCCGTCAAAAACAGCGCATTAAGTCCCAGGGCCACTGGAAGAGAGACGATCAAAGGCATAAGAATAAAAATGGCAGGAAGGCTCAAAAATCCTACAGCAAGTAATGTCCATTTGGGGCGCAGGATAAGCAGCAGCAACTGGAGCAATCCGCAATAGACCGGAATAACAAAATAAGCTGCTCCTTTTAGATAAAATGCGGCCAAGGAACTAATGATGATCCAGAGAATGAGTGGCGCTACCAGCAGGTGATGTGCATTCTCAGGTTTCCGGAATCTATGATAAACATAGAAACAAACCGCAAGCGTCAAAAATGCCACTGCATATATATACCAGTAGCCGTTATAGGTGAAGCCATGCTCCATTTCCAGATATCCGGGATAAAGCATCAGCATCAATTGCCAGAAGAAATAACTCAGCAGCCCCACCAACACCAGCGACAGTAACAGCGGAATAAATCCTTTGGCCACTGCGGTTAACGGCAGCCGATTCCTCATTTTTCCGAAGAAGATCAAAAAGATAAGCAACACAACTGCCATGATCAACAAGGGAAAGATCCATTCGTAAGGATATTTAATAAGGTCAAAGCCAGGTATATTCAGGAAAATAACATCCTGTTCTGACGAAAGTGCACCCAGAGAAACCCCGACGGAGTGATACAATAAGGGCATCAGGTAACTTCCCTGATGCTCGAGGGTTACGGGATCAAGGTTCTCCGGAACGTCTGTTGCTGTGTGGTAATCAAAGTGATCGTCTATAAACGCAAAATTAAATCCTGTAATATCCCCCTGTTCCCTTAATACGGTGAGATCTGTGTCGTTTGGCAGCATTTTATAGATACTGTAGTACAAAGAACTGGTCACGGGATATTCCACTCCGGCTTTTGAGAAATGCTCAATAAGTGCCTTGTTACCTTCGTTGGTTTCAAGTAGCATATAAGGACTTCCGCCACTGCCGCGGGATTCAAAATTCAGGGCCAGTCCCACGTCTTTAGCCCAGGGATGTTGCTCTACAAAAAGCTCAGCCCCATTGAGTCCTAATTCCTCAGCATCGGTAAAAAGAATAATTATATCATTTTCGGGAGTCTTTCCGGAGGCAAGATATGCACGGATTCCTTCCAGAATGGTAGCGACTCCGCTGGCTGCATCGCTCGCCCCGGGAGAAGAATGCATGGCACTGTCGTAATGGCTCATCAACAGCAGCGCCTTTCCGGTTCCGGAACCTTGAATTCGCGTCATAATGTTTTGAGGCCGGGTAAGGATCCCTATTTTGTTAAGGGTATATCCCTCCTGCGTTTCAACCAACAGGTCCATGGCCTCAAGTTGTGAAACAATATAATTACGGGCATAGCGATGGGCAGTACTACCTACATAATGCGGCTCTTTCGCCAGGGACTTTACATGTTCCAAAGCCCGGGCTGTAGAAAATTGATGTGGAGGTATTTCGCGGGAAAGATCTACCTGAGGCCTCGTATTATAGAAGCTCCAAACTACGCCTGAAATAAGAATGAGAACAGCAATAAATGCCTGGAAGGATTTTGACATCCTCAAATATATTCAAAAACTTTTGCAGCTCCTCGGGAACAATTCACTAAATCATAAATAATTGCTAATAATCCTCAAAAAAAGGAACAAAACGAAAGATATTCCCTATTTTAAAAGCTCATATTTAAACACTTGTGCTATGGGAATAAAGAGTTTTCAAGGAAGAAGGGCCGAGCCCGAGAAGGTTGCAAGTGCCCCTATTTGCGTTAAGGATTTTATGTCTACAGACCTGGTGACCTTCAGGAAAGATCAGACCGTTTTTGAGGTAATGGAAGCACTGCTTCGACACAAGATCTCCGGCGGCTGTGTAGTTGATGAAGACGGTAATTTGCAGGGTGTAATTTCCGAAGGGGATTGCATGAAACATATATCAGACAGCAGATACTATAATATGCCTATGGATGATAATCTGGTGGAAAAACGCATGACCTGCAATGCAGTAACCATTGATTCTGAAATGAATGTGCTCGATGCTGCTAAATTGTTTATCGAAAAGAGATTCCGCCGCTTCCCAATTGTCCGCGATGGGAAACTCGTGGGCCAGCTTAGCCAGAGTGATGTTCTGAGAGCCGCACTGAATTTAAAAGGCCAGAGCTGGGTGCATTAATTTATAAAGGATCAATTCATATCTAAAGCCTCTTTTCTTGGAGGCTTTTTTTATATCCTTTTTACAAGGGCGTAAGAATCACCTTCCAACGGCAGGTAGCCCTGATCATATACAAAATAGTAGGTGTTTCCGGTTTTGGTCGTATAAATACTGGTGAAATAGTCAAAATTAAAACCTTTTGCAACGAGTTTAGATTTGGAAAGCCTCACTTTTCCATCGGGATTGAGTTCCTCCAGGATCCGGTAATTCTTGCGCAGCTGATTATTTACATTGCGCACCATGTTCTTACTGTCCTTATTGAGGTTGTTGTTGTAGGCATTACGGCAGTAGTCGCTGCAGAACTTTTTGTCGGTCCGCCCTACGATCTTTTCCCCACATTCGAGACAGTTTTTTTCCATGCTTTTAAAAATAGTAATTTTTATGTAATTCGTTGTTCCTGATTTTTTTAGGTTTTTTGCCACGAATGCATGAATTGTTTCTTATTACTCAAGCCGTCCCTCTTTTAAAATCCTCCAGGAATTGTTCATTGCTAACCGGTAATTGTTAATGGAAAAAGGCCACAGATGCACAGATGGTTCTCTTTACTCAGACCTGTTTACTCCTGTTCATTGCTACCCGGTAATTGTTAATTGAAAAAGGCCACAGATGCACAGATGTCTCTCTTTCTTAAAACTTCTCACTCAAACCTTCTTACTCATGCGTATTTTCGAGAGTAAAAAGATTCCTGTTCATTGTTAATTGGTAATTGCTAATTAAGGCCACAGATGCACAGATAATTCTTTTCACTCAGCCCTGATCACTCATACCTTATCACTCATACTCATTTCTCGCTAAGGACGCAAAGCTGCCGCTATCAATTGTCATTCCGACGGCAGGAGGAATCTCTTTAGTTCACGAAAGATTCTTCGCTCCGCAAAAGCTACGCTCTGAATGACAAATTATTTTTCATCATTTTACGCTTCAGCCATCTAAGTACTCTTTGTGCGAAATTTTTCTCACTATTTAGATGAATTTTTATAATCTCTGACGACAGCTTATATGTTGTCCCTACGGGACATTGATCTGGCGGCGGTGTTATTAGCTACCAATATTTTGTCCCTACGGGACATTTGGCGCTAACGATTGTCATTCCGACCAAAGGAGGAATCTCTTTAGTTCACGAAAGATTCATCGCTCTGCTAAAGCTTCGCTCTAAGTGACATAACATTATTCAGTTTCAAATCTTCAAATTTTCAAATTTTGAAATTTTCAAATCTTATTTAGTCTTGAAAAAATTGCCACACTAATAAATCTGCCGTTCTTCACTTCTGAGTCTCTCAGGATCCCTTCCTGCTGAAAATGTTGTTTTTGTAGTGCTTTTTGGCTACTGATATTTTCTGTTTCCACAAAAGCTTCTATCCTGTGCAGATGAAGCTTTTTAAAACCGTAGCCCAGCACCGGCTCCAGGGACTCCTGAATGATTCCCTTCTTCCAGAATCCCGGCAATAACCAAAATCCTAACTCCGCTTTTTTATGTTCCCTGCTCAGGTTGTTGTATCCTATTGCGCCACAGAATTCCCCGGATTCAACCCAAACTATGGCCCACCAGATGCCGCTATGGGTCCTTTCCAGTTCTGCATACCACTCCAGCTGCTCCCAGGTGTCATTTAGGGTGCTGTAGCTCACCCCGTAATGTTTAATCACCTCGGGATGGGAAAGTCCGCGAAAGATGTTTTCAAGATCGGCTTCTGTAATCTGCCGCAGCTTGAGGCGGTTTGTTTTTAAGGTTGGAAAAGCCATGTTTCAATTAACAATGATCAATTAACAATTACCAATATTTCAATAATCAATACTCACTATTAGCCGAGCTTCTCCAGTTCCAGGTTTAGATCGTATTGCAGATCTTCGTGCAATTTTTCCATATTCTTCTTCACCAGCGCCAGCTGGCGGTCGTAGAGATTTTGAAGGATCTTATTGCGATGAATAGAAGGCTTGAAATTTTCCATTTTTTGAAGGAAATAAAGCAGCAATTCTGTTTCGGTCTCTTTCTTTCCGGAGTAGCGACTGAATTTTTTCACATTCCGCAGGATCTTGCGCATGCTTTTCTTCATAAAAAAATAACTGCTTTTGTTGATCTCAGAAAAATCCTTATGCATTTCGGCTTTTATGGCTTCCTTAAAAGTTTCCTCATCATGCGCCTGAAAAAGAAGATAGGTAAGTAACTCCTTGTTTTCCTTTTTGAAGCGGGACAGCCGCAACACTATCTGCAGGAGTGCCTCACGATCCTGGTGTTTTAATTCATCCCTTATTTCTTTAGCCGAGGCTGGTTTCATTTTTTATGCTTTTAAATATTCATACCTGGCCAGGTCCTGTTCATTCTTCACCGCATAAGCACTTCCGGCTTTAAGGACAAGGCTGCGATCGGCAATTTCAAGTACGTCTTTATAATAATGGTCGGTAATCACAAGGCCCTTAGTCACTTTTAGTGCGAGCAGCAACTCTTTGGCTTTTTCGATGTACATGGGTTCTAACATGGATAAAGGTTCGTCCAGCAACAGGAATGGTTGCGGAAGCTGCGCAAGCAACAGCAACTCCAGGTATTTTAACTCTCCTAAAGAGAGTTGTCCAACCTTCTTGCAATCGAAGGCCGCAACTCCGGAAGCATGAAAGATCTTATCCTGCTCCTCTCCTTTCGGAAACATCAAAGGAATGACATCCCGCACCTTCATTTCCTTAGGTAGAAAGCTGTCCTGCGGCAAAAATCCGATCAATTTCTTTGGAAAGATTTCCGACGGCGGAATGTTCTCTCCATTGATGTAGATGATGATAGCATCCATACTGAGAGTACCCATTATGCCCTTAAGTAAAGTAGATTTACCCGAACCATTCCTTCCAAAAAGGCCGATTATCTCGCCCGTTTTACAGCCGAAGGAAACTCTGTTCAGAATTTTTCTTTTTCCGAAGGTCTTGTTCACCTCCACCACTTCCAGCCGATTCATAAAAAAAGGAACAAAATGAGAAGTACAGGACCTGCAAAAATGAGATTGCAGATCCACACCTTTTTAATTAAAAATTTTTTGCTGAAACCGAGGTTGTAATACAAATAGTATTCATTACTCCTAAAATACCTATAACCCAGATAACCGATCAACATCCCAAAGCTAAGGAAGACGAAAAAACCACTGATCATTCCGAAGTAAATACCGTTAAGTACAGAAAATACCAGGTTATAAAAATTGAAATCTCTGTAATATTTCCAGAAGGCTCTATCGTTCATGATATTTATAAAAGATCACCTGTTGTGCCAGGATTTTAAGGCCAATTCAAAGACTGCTGGGGTTTTTGTAATAATACAAAATAATTCTGAGCTGCTGCAGTATCCGTTTACAAACGCTTACAAATGGATTTAAACGAAAACAAATCATTATCAACCGATTATCATTTGGCGGCGGCGGTATGTTTGTCCTGTTGAAATGAACGAATGATTTTCAACTATCTAATTCTTTATATCATGAACGCATTAAGAAACAAAGTACAGTTGATTGGGAACGTAGGCAACGCACCGGAGATCCTTAGCTTCGAATCAGGTAAAAAAATGGCCCGGTTCTCCATCGCAACTAACGAGATCTACAAGAACAGCAAAGGAGAAAAAGTCACCGATACTCAATGGCACAACATAGTTGCCTGGGGCAAGACTGCAGACCTTATCGAAAATTATGTATCCAAAGGCAAGGAGATTGGGGTTGAAGGAAAACTTACCAGCCGCACCTACGATGACAAGGACGGAATTACCAGGTATGTGACCGAAGTTTTGTGCAGCGAAGTGCTACTTCTTGGGAAAGAATAAAACATAAACCTTTAAAAAAAATAGTCATGAATAATCTAAGAAATAAAGTACAATTGATCGGGAATGTGGGAAACACTCCTGAGATCTACACCTTCGATTCCGGAAAAAAGAAAGCGAGGTTTTCTATTGCCACCAATGAAACCTACAAAAACGCCAAAGGAGAAAAAGTTACAGATACGCAATGGCATAACGTGGTGGCCTGGGGTAAGACTGCCGAGCTTATTGAAAATTATGTCCCAAAAGGAAAGGAAATCGGCGTGGAAGGTCGGTTAACCAGCCACAGCTATGAGGACAAGGACGGGGTAAAAAAGTATGTAACCGAAGTGATCTGCAATGAGGTACTGCTTCTCGGAAAATAATGATCTGTCAAACATAATTCACAGTATTATGAACACACTAAAGAACAACGTGCAACTCTCTGGCAATGTAGGCAAAGCGCCGGAGATCAAAACCCTTAGCACCGGAACAAAACTTGCCAAATTCTCAATTGCCACGAGGGAAACCTTTACCCGGCAGAATGGTGAAAAGACAACCGTCACCCAATGGCATAATATAGTGGCCTGGGGAAAGCTCGCCGAAGTGGTAGAGCAACAGATATCTAAAGGCAGGGAAATTGAGATCGAAGGAAAACTGAATAGCCGCAGCTATGAGGATAAGAATGGGATCAAAAAATATATAACCGAAATCGTGTGCAGGGAATTGATCCTGCCGGAAAAACAAACCTGAAAAATGCTATTTTTGAATAACAAGCGCAGGAAGATTAAATTTCTGCGCTTTTTCTTTTTAAAAATAGATCTCTTGTGCCAACCTGAAGGTGTTGGCATGCGCCTCCACGATGTTTTTAATATGCTGCGAATAGCCGCCGCCCATGCTTACCTCCACCGGGATCTTTAGATCATGGCAGGTTTGCAACACATAGCGATCCCGCTCCTTACAACCGGCTTCAGTGCAGCCAAGCTTGCCAAGCTTATCGGTTTCAAGAATATCTACCCCGCTCAGGTAGAAGATGAAATCAGGTTTTTGTTCGACAATGAGTAGCGGTAGATTCTCCTTAAGGATCTTTAAATATTCTTCGTCTCGCGTCCCATTTTCAAGTTCAATATCGAGGTCACTTTTTTCTTTTTTAAAGGGGTAATTGTTCTTGCCATGCATGGAAAAGGTAAAAACTGAAGGATCATTTTGAAATATCTCTGCAGTACCATTTCCCTGATGTACATCAAGGTCGACAATGAGGATCTCTCGCGCGAGCTTATTCCGCTGCAGCCATCTCGCCGCCACCGCCTGATCGTTGAACATGCAAAACCCTTCCCCCTGATTTGTATAGGCGTGGTGCGTACCACCGGCAATGTTCATGGCAATACCATTTTGCAAGGCAAATTCTGCAGCTTTAATAGTACCCGAGGAAATGATAAACTCCCTTTCAACCAGCCTTTCAGATAATGGGAGACCTATACTTCTGGCTTCCCTGTAGCTCAATGTCTGATTCTTGAGTGCTTCGACATAATCTTCATCATGCACTGCAAGAATATCGGCTTCATCGGGAAATTCAGGTTTAAAGAAGTTGTCTTTGGTGCAGGTGCCTTCGTGTAATAGCTGCTGCGGCACCAGCTCATATTTTTCCATCGGGAAACGGTGACCTTCGGGTAGAGGCAGAACGTATATGGGATGGAAGGCGATTTTGAGCATATAAGTATCAGGTCGAGCTTTGACTACCGTTCTTAAATGTCAGGTCGATCCTTTCGACTGCCGCTCGAGACAGGCTCGTTGAGACCTACTTTTCGTTAATAATATTACTTTTTCAAATGAGACTTCTCCAATCCTCCCGGAGAGACAACGTAATGTCAGGTCGAGCGGAGTCGAGACCTCAATTAATTGTTATTACCTTTATTCCTAGAATGACTCTCATTCCTGCACTGGGCCAAAAGTTTCAAAAGTATTTCGTCCCCATTAGCCAGTGCCCTTTTCTTCTGAGCGCTCCACTTTTTAATCTTTTTTTCAAACCAGATTGCCTGGTTCACATCATTGAATTCCTGATAAAAAATGACTTCTACGGGTCTCCTTTTGAACGTGAAACTGTTTTTATCTACACCTGCGTTATGCTCATCTAATCTTCTGGAAATATCGTTGGTTATTCCGGTGTAGAGGAGTTTATCTGAACATTCCAGTATATAAACGTAGTACAGCTTCATTTTTTCAGTTTGAGCATCGTATTCTCCGGGGACCCAGCGACAGAGCCTGTTCGGAGCGCAGCGGAGGTGCTCGGAATGACTTTCGTGATGTCAGGTCGAGTGGAGTCGAGACCTCCTTTTTTGTACAATTACTATTCTTCTTTGTTTTAACCCTCGATAGAGCCATCACCAAGTAGAGTGAAACCTCCTTTTTGTATAAAATAATTATTCTCATACATGAGACCCCTCGACTCCGCTCGGGGAGACAATCGTATAATCATCAAGCCTTTTGACTGAGGCTCAGGACAGGCTCTTTTATACCCATTATCATTCTTCTTTACCACCAACCTCTCGACTGAGTCTGTACAGAGCGCAGCCGCCGAGGTGCTCGGGGAGACAATCGTGTTCAAAGGTCGATTCTCAAATCACTCCTAAGAAATCACCGTTCCCTCCTTCACCCCATCTTCATCGGGGTTGAGAAATACCAATTTTCCTTCAGCATTTTCTGTCATGAGAATCATGCCCTGGCTTTCTACCCCCCGTAGTTTTCGCGGTGCGAGATTGACCAGCACAGTCACTTTTCTTCCAATGATCTCTTCAGGTTTAAAACTTTCGGCAATACCCGAGACTATAGTACGCACATCAAGGCCCGTATCTACTTTTAATACCAAAAGTTTATTTGCTTTAGGCATCTTTTCTGCTTCTACAATAGTTCCCACGCGAAGATCCATTTTTGAAAAGTCTTCAAAAGTGGCAGTTTCCTTCTGTGGTTCGGCTTTTTTATTATCGGCTATGTTTGCTGCTTTAGTGGCTTCCAGTTTATCCAATTGCTTCTGAATTTGTTCGTCCTCTATTTTACTGAAAAGCAATTCTGCTTTTCCGATAGCATGTCCGGGTTCCAAAAGTTCCTTTCCCGTACTAATTTTTTCCCATTCACTTTCTTCATCACTTTCCATCAGAACTCCGCTGGTGTTGATGACCGCTTCAGAAGTGGAGCGGCCGTAATCCAGCATGCTCTTCAGTTTTTGAGAAGTGAAAGGAAGGAAGGGTTCACTAAGGCTAGCAAGAGCTGCAGATATTTGCAAGGCCACATACATAATTGTCCTCACCCTTTCTTCGTCTGTCTTGATCAATTTCCAGGGCTCTTCATCGGCCAGATATTTATTCCCAAGGCGGGCAACATTCATCAACTCTGCCTGGGCTTCGCGGAACCTGTAGCGATCTATGGAACTTGCGATCACCGCAGGATAAGCTTTTAATTCAGCTAAAGTTTGTTCGTCAACTTCTGAAAAATTTTCAGGTTTGGGAACGATTCCGTCGTAGTATTTATTGGTGAGTACTACCACCCGATTTATGAAGTTCCCAAAAATGGCTACCAGCTCATTGTTATTCCTCGCCTGGAAATCTTTCCAGGTGAAATCATTGTCCTTCGTTTCGGGCGCATTGGCGGTCAAGGCATACCTCAACACATCCTGCTGCCCGGGAAATTCCTCCAGATACTCGTGCAGCCACACCGCCCAGTTCCTGGAGGTGGATAGTTTGTTACCCTCCAGGTTCAGGAATTCATTAGCAGGCACATTATCTGGCAAAATATAGCTGCCTTCCGCCTTTAACATGGCCGGGAAAATGATACAATGAAAAACTATATTGTCTTTCCCAATAAAATGCAGGAGCTTCGTATCCTCGTTTTTCCAGTAAGGTTCCCAATCCCTGCCGGTCTTTTCGGCCCATTCTTTAGTGGAGGAGATATAGCCGATTGGCGCATCAAACCATACATAAAGTACTTTTCCTTCAGCACCTTCTACAGGTACGGGAATTCCCCAGTCAAGATCTCGGGTCACAGCACGTGGGCGAAGTCCGTCATCAATCCAGGATTTAACCTGTCCGTAAACATTCGGTTTCCAGTCTTTTTTGTGCCCTTCAAGGATCCAATCCTTCAGCCAGCTTTCGTATTGATCGAGCGGAAGGAACCAATGTTTAGTTTCTTTAAGTGTCGGAGTTGCACCGGTAATGGCAGATTTAGGATTGATAAGGTCTGTGGCATTATGGCTTGTTCCACATTTTTCGCACTGGTCGCCATAACTACCGTCAAAACCACATTTTGGACAGGTACCCACTACAAATCTGTCGGCCAAAAATTGTTCCGCTTTTTCATCGTAGAACTGCTGAGTGGTTTCTTCAGTAAACTTTCCGGCGTCATAGAGTTTTTTGAAAAATTCCGAAGCTGTTTGATGGTGCACTTTGGCAGACGTGCGGGAATAGTTATCGAAAGAAATTCCGAAGTCCTTAAAACTCTGCTTGATGACCTTATGGTATTTATCGACGACATCCTGGGGAGAAACGCCTTCCTTTTTGGCTTTAATAGTGATAGGCACCCCGTGCTCATCACTCCCACACACAAAAGCCACATCTTTTCCCTGCATTCTCTGGAAACGCGCATAGATGTCTGCCGGGACGTAAACGCCTGCTAAATGGCCTATATGTATGGGCCCGTTGGTATAAGGAAGGGCCGCTGTGATCGTATATCTTTTTGGTGAATTCATGTGCAAAATTAAAGGCTGTAAAGTTAAGCAAGTGCAGGGGATTACACGTTAAATTTTAGCAAAAGGGGATGGAGGTGCGCCAAATGTTCCGCAATTTTATAAAAAACCAATCATGAGAAAATTCTTTATCCTGGGGCTCATTTTAATAGCTGCAGGTTGTAAAAGCAAAAGAATGACTTCTGCTTCTGCTGAAAAATTTCAGCTTGAAAATTTAGCTGAAGTTATTGCTGAAAATGATCTTGAAACCATATATCCTGAAGCTCAAATTTCTGAAGGTACAGATCTTTTTGAGGAAGGCACTGTAGAAAGACCATACAGCATCTTATACCCCGGTACAGCCGATGAGTTATTGATCACCTGGAAAGACGATGCCCGCACTCAACTCCACCAACTGCGTTTCGATAAAAATGGTCGCTGGAAAGCTCTCAACGGAATTAAAGTTGGTACCACCTATGACGAATTGGTGCGACTAAACCGAAATCCTATAAAGTTCTATGGCTTTGGATGGGACTACAGTGGTGCTGTGGATTGGAACGGCGGAAAACTTTCCGATTCCGGTATTCGCGTCTTTCTCACACCGACCAATACTCCTCCAGGAAAATTTGTTGGAGACCAGATCGTGGAAGCCACTCCCGAAGAAATCGAGACCCTTAACTTAAAAGTACAGGCTGTGCTTTACCAACCTGAATAGCAGGATTCCGAAAAAGCAGATTTTTTATCACTTTTTGGGACCCTCTAATTACCATCCCTATGGCACAACATAATGAACTTGGGAAAAAGGGAGAAGAGATGGCTGTTGCTCATCTTTTAGCTAAGGGTTATGAAATCGTGGCCCGCAACTTTATTTACCAAAAGGCAGAAGTTGATATCATAGCCAGGAAAGATAACATTCTGGCCGTTGTGGAAGTAAAGACCCGCAGTACGCCAGACTTTGGGGATCCGCAGGATTTTGTAAAGAAAAAACAGATTAATCAACTGGTAAAAGCCATTGATTTCTTTGTCAATGAGCATAACCTGGATGTGGAGGTAAGGTTTGATATAATAGCAATTATTAAAAACAAGGCAGGAACAAGACTGGAGCATCTTGAAGATGCATTTTTACACTTTTAGCAGTCATTCAGAATTTCCTTGTAAGTAGCAGAATCACTATCTGTTAGCTTTCCAATAATGGAAAAAGTGGCATCACTCTCCAAAATAATGAGTTCAATTTCTTCAAAATTTCCGTACCCTTTTTTCCTTGCCTCCCCTATAAGTTCACTTTTTGCCACTCCTTCTTTCTTCATTGCCTTTTCCAAAAATTCCCCGCGATAATAAAGCAGCTTTGGATTGGCAGTAAATATTTTTCTAAAAATTTTGTACCGCATTTGTAACCAGGAAAAGACATATTGAAGAATTGCCAAAAGAACGAAGGCGGTAATAGCTTCAGAGATTGAAACATCTTTTGCAGTAAGTAAGCGGCCATAAACTGCTCCTATGGCTACTGTAATGACAAAATCGAAAGCAGTAAGACTGGCAAGGGTCCTTTTCCCTGAAACTTTTAGAACTACCACCAGCGCGACATAACACAGGACTCCTACTACCACGATCCTAATGAGCGCCTGCCATCCATTCCACAAAAAAGTTATATCGTCCATACTATGAAGTTATCGTTCTACCACATTGATATCAAAAACTTCATATATATTCCCGACATCATATTGCATGTTTTGCTTCAAGTGCTCAATAATCTCTGCCTTAGCCTTTTCTTTATTTAGGGTGGAATCTTTCAGCATAACCGTAGCAGCAAAAGTAGCTACAGGAGTACCCTCAAATTTCTCGTTTGTAAAAGTTACATCTTTATTGAGCACCAGGATATAGGGGATCTTTTGCAGCTCGGTATTGAGAACCTCATTAAGTTCGGTATTCATGCTGGCTTTCCGGAGAAATGGCGGCTGACTGAATTGCCAGAACATCATAGCACCAATCCCCAGAATGACTACCCCGGTAGTAATAATCCCTAATTTCTTACTTCCTTTCAGAAATCTCACTCCGCGCGGACTTACTTTTCCGTAGAAGTAAAATACCAGGGTAGCCGCAATATGGATCCCAAGGAGCTGAAGTAAAATTCTAAAGAGGCTGCTTAGAACCACCTGCCAGTCCATCATGTATAAACCTGCACCTACAAGTCCAACCGGTGGCGCAAGAGAGGCTGCCACTAAAATACCCACAGCTGCACCGGAAACCAGGCTGTCTCTTTCACTCTGGCAAATATTTAAAGCTCCAGCAAATCCCGAAACCAAAGGCAGCAAAACTGCGAATTTCGATACCTGACTCACTTGCTCCATCAAAGGAGTGAGTGTTTGCAACGGAAATAGAAGCGTCATAAGAAAACTAGCTACAATTCCCGTCAATATAGCTAACCCATACCTGCCCAGGCTACTTTTAAGAAGTCCTTTCTTTCCTGCAGCCGTTCCCAGAGCGGCATTCATGGCTGGACCGGCAAAAGGGGCGACTAACATTGCTGCTACCAGGAGATAACTAGTGCTAGTAAAGAGCCCTATCCATACTATAATTCCTGCAACAAAGGAATAACCAACGAGTCCAAAAATGGAACCCACACTTTGGATCCCGCCAAGATAGATCTCCAGGGAACTTTTTGGCTGCACATCGGCCACCTGGTCCGGTGCTTCCGAAGCAGGGGGATACATGGAGATCACCCCTCTGGGAATCAAATTCACCTCTGGCTCCTCATACTCATCAATTCTTTTTAAAAAGTCATTTACTTTTTGATTCGGAAGGAAAACATAGAAGATGTCGTGGTTACCATTTTGTAGATGGATGGTATTCTTTCCTTTAAATTCATCTACCGTTTTAAGAATCTCCTCTTTGTGTCCCTCCGGAATTTTTATGATAAGCTGTCGCATGTAATTTTTTTTGGTTGATCAAAGACCTGAGGATCTGCCCTATATACAAGATATAAGATTCATGGAAGACTCACATTTGTCTTAAGGGAACTTTAAGTTATTAGCAGGAGCTAACCGGCCGAAAAATGAAGTTTTATAAATTTCTTAAGAAAATAGGAGCAGCAACCATTTAACTTTAAATAAAAATCGCACAACAACCTGCAGCCATGGACTTAATGCTTATCCTTTTCTTTATTAGCTTTTTGATCATTCTTTCGGGCGCTTTTTTTAAGAAAATCCAGAACCTCTCTGTTACAGAACCGCTTCTGGCCCTTGCAATGGGGGTTTTCCTGAGTCCTGATGTTCTTAACGTTATAAAAGTCATCCGATTCTCATACAGAATTCAAGGTACTCGAATACGCCTGTCAATTCACAATAGCCATGGCCTTAATGGCAACTGCATTGAGACTTCCTACGCACATCTTCAGGAAAAATGCCGCCTCTCTGTCTAACCTGGTTATCTTCGGAATGATCTTCATGTGGGGTTTGAGCAGCGGAATTATTTACCTTCTCCTTCCGAAGTTATCTGTTTTTGAATGTCTGCTGATCGGTGCAATTGTAACGCCTACAGATCCGGTGGTTGCGTCCACCCTGGTGACCGGGGAAAAGGCGGAAAAATATCTACCGGAGAAAATCAGGAATGCTCTATCATTTGAAGCGGGCGCAAATGACGGTTTTGCTTATCCAATAGTATTTTTGGCGCTTTACCTGTTGGGCGCAGAAGGCGGTGGAGACCTTTCCCAATGGCTTACAAAAGTGCTGCTTTACGAGAATATTCTCTGTGCCATCCTCGCCTACGGAGTAGGCTATGGCTGCGGATTCCTGATGAAGAAGACTCACAAAGCAGGATTCCTTAATGAGAAAACGCTCCTCTCCTTTTCTATAGGTGTTGCGCTACTTCTTCTGGGAGGTTTTCACCTGCTCAAAATGAATGCGATTATCGCAGTCTTTGTTGGCGGCTTCGCCTTCGCAAAAGATATTACTGCAAATGAGGACCTAAAAGAAGAGCAAGTTCAGGAGACGATGGAAAGACTTACAACCATACCGGTATTTTTTATCCTGGGACTAATGCTGCCCTGGCAGGAGTGGTACAGTATGGGCTGGACTTCGGTTTGGATAGTGATCCTTATCCTTTTCCTTAGAAGAATACCGGCACTTTTACTCCTCATGCCGGTTATGCCGCAATTCCGGAAGAAGATTTATAGTGTGCTACTTATGGGCTGGTTTGGACCCATAGGAGTTGCCGCGCTGTACTACGCGGTGCTTTCTAAGGACAAGGCGCATCTTGAAGATGCCTGGATCGTCCCCAGTCTAATCGTAGTAGCTTCCACAGTTGTTCATGGATTGACCAGTGTTCCTCTTGAAAAACTCTATCACAGTTCTACTGAAGGAACTAATGAGCGGGAGAATCTGGAGAGTAGAACCTGAAGAGAAGAGACCTAACAGGTTTTGAAAACCTGTTAGGTCTGCTGCAAATACCCTGTCAAAAATGATATTTTTGGAAAATATTTTTTTCTGCTATCTTTTCTGAATGAAATACCTGCTCTTTCTCTCGGCTGTCCTTCTCGTATTGGGACTCCTGTTGAAGGATGAATACTCATCTTCAAAATTTTACAATTTACTTGGTGGATTATAATTGTGAACCTCTTAATTATTTTCGAGTTTACCCATTGACTTAGATAGAATAAATCTGACCTCAGCGAGAAGATACCTCTCTAAAATGACATTTTTGGATGATCTTTCCGAATCATTTTTATCTAACCACGATTACCCCCTTCGAGGGTTAGGGGGCTTCAACCTCCGCCTTCACATCCAGCGGCTGCAGTACTTTTAAAGCTCTATTTCCACCAGCACTACACATTTAAACTTAAATCGTGTACAATATTCAACCGATTTATCCATGGCGCGAACATTCGTGCATGAGGCAGTACATGCTTTTTTAGCTTATCAATACAGATATGACCGTAATGCAGCGGATCTTAACTACCCTGAAGCTTTGAATAATTATGCCTCACAACATAACACTAATGCAAATGATACCCACCATGTTCTATACCTGGAAGAAAATTTAGTTACTCCAATAGCTAATGCCTTGTAAGAAATGGGAATAAAATTGGGATATAACTTACCTCATTCATTTTATTTAGATTTGGCCTACGGTGGACTGTATAATTCGAATACGACTAATATAATTTTTAACAATCTGGTGCCTAATCAAGCTGATAGAGATAGAATAAAAAACAGAATCTCAGCTGAAACAGACAATAGCACTGTAAATGGAGTTTCGCCTGCTGGAAAGAAAGCCTGTTAAATCCTTTCACTATGAAAATTTTTTTTCTAATTCTATCCTTCAATCTCTCTACATGTAGAGCAGAAAATGAAAGTGTAAGATCAAAAGACATTTACCAAGTGGTGGAAACAGTTCTTGATGAATATCAAGGTTTAGATTTTGTTTTGTGTTCTAAACCACTGGATTATAATGTAAATTCGATTACCACGCAGGGGAAACTTTCTCAAATTAATAGCAAATATTCAAGAATGGACTCCTACAGGTGACGCGGTACCAATTACAGATGTACTGAACCAAAAAGATTTAGAGTATATGAAAAGTCAGATTAACAGCGAGTTTCAATGGGACAAGGAAAAATTTTCAATCAACTTGGAAAGCTGTCAGGATCATCATTTTAATATCGAGCTAAAATTTTCAAGACCTTTATTTAATAGAGAGAAGAATCTAAGCCTAGTCTTCCTGGAACAAAGCTCGATAGCCGATTATTCGATGTCACTAATTCTACTTAAAAAGGAGAATGGAAAATGGAAAAGGTTATGGTCTCTTGCTATGTAGTACAATAAATTTGACAGTGACCTCCCGGGCTTCATGGTTTATTCATGCCTATCCTAATTCAACAGATCGAAACCGAATTAAAAATAATATATTAATTGAACAAACGGGAAAAGATAAATATGGCAATCCGAAATCTCAAAAAGGAAATTCAGTGGGCTGTTAGTCTAACTGTTTCGGTAATAATAGTAATAGCATCTACAGCTTGTGCAATAAACAAGTCACCTGATAATGGTGCCAGTATAAAAAGGTGGAAATCAAAACAAGGAAACACTTATATAAATTTAATTAGCTTTCATAGTAAAGATTCCTTAGTGGAATTTCCCGCTACTTATCATGTAAACAATTTAATTTTTCCACCAGAAGCTCCCGAGGGGTTAGTTCTGGCAGTAATGCCTGGAACTTTCACTATAACTGCTGGCGGTATTTCTAAAAGTTGGAAAAATCTCAAACCTTTAAAAGTTGAAAGGGGGGATTCGCTTGTGGTAAAGATCTTTTTAGAAGATGATACTGAACCACTGTTGGATTAATAACAATTGGCCTCTCAACCTCGAAAGGGAGAGAAGCCTTTTTCCTATTCCTCCACCTCAACAGGAGGCTTCACATCCAGCGGCTGCAACACTTTTAGTGCCTTATCCACCGAAGTTACTTTCTCAAACGTAAGCAACAATCTCAACCCGCTGCGGGTTTTCTTTTCTTTCATGGTGCAGCTATGCGGATGCGTTTGCACGTATTCCAACACTCGGGTAAAAGCTTTACTCTGATAGAAACGCGACTGCTGATCGGCAATAAAGTAGCCGATAAGTTTACCCTGCTTCATCACGATCTTCTCGAGACCAATCTTTGAAGCGATCCATTTGATGCGGACGCTGTTAAGCAGATCTTCGGCTTCTGCTGGTAATTCTCCAAACCTATCCGTCAGTTCGGCTTCAAATTTCTGAAGCTCCTCTTCAGTTTTCAGGTTGTTGAGCTGGGTGTAAAGATTCAGCCTTTCTGAAATGTTGTTGATGTAATCATCGGGGAACAGCAGTTCGAAGTCGGTATCGATCTGCGTGTCTTTTACATATTCCTTGTCTTCTGAATCCTGCCCTTCATAGAGATCCCTGAACTCATTTTCCTTGAGTTCTTCAATGGCTTCGTTGAGGATCTTCTGGTAGGTATCGAAACCAATTTCGTTGATGAATCCGCTCTGTTCCCCTCCTAAAAGGTCACCCGCACCACGAATTTCCAGATCCTTCATCGCAATATTGAATCCGCTGCCCAATTCGCTGAATTGTTCCAGGGCAGTAATACGCTTTCGGGCTTCATCAGTCATGGCAGAAAATGGTGGCGTAATGAAATAACAGAAGGCCTTTTTGTTGCTTCGGCCTACGCGACCCCGCATCTGGTGCAGGTCTGAAAGTCCGAAGTTATTGGCGTTGTTGATAAAGATGGTGTTGGCATTCGGTACGTCGAGTCCGCTTTCCACGATAGTGGTGGAAACCAGCACGTCGAATTCCCCGTTCATAAACCTTAGCATGAGTTGCTCCAGCTTCTTCCCTTCCATCTGCCCATGCCCTATCCCGATCTTGGCATCGGGCACCAGCCGCTGGATCATTCCGGCGACTTCCTTGATGTTTTCCACCCTGTTATGGATAAAGAATATCTGTCCGCCCCGCTGAATCTCATAAGAGATCGCATCGCGAATAGTCTCTTCGGAAAATCTTATCACGTGCGACTCTATGGGATACCGGTTTGGCGGCGGAGTAGTAATCGTAGAAAGATCCCTCGCGGCCATCAAACTGAACTGCAACGTGCGCGGAATTGGCGTAGCAGTCAACGTAAGCGTGTCCACATTTTCCTTGATGGTCTTCAGCTTGTCTTTTACAGCCACCCCAAATTTCTGTTCCTCATCCACAACCAGAAGTCCGAGATCTTTAAATTTCACCGCTTTGTTTACCAGCTGGTGAGTACCAATGACGATATCAACCCTCCCATTCTCCAGCTCTTCCAGCGTGGTTCTTCTTTCCTTGGCTGTTCGAAAACGGTTCAGGTAATCTACCGTCACAGGAAAATCCTTCAGGCGTTCGGTGAAAGTTTTATAATGCTGAAATGCCAGAATAGTTGTCGGCACCAGCACTGCCACCTGTTTCCCGTTGTCTACTGCCTTGAATGCGGCTCTAATGGCAACTTCAGTCTTTCCGAAGCCAACGTCCCCGCACACCAGGCGATCCATTGGACGCTCGTTCTCCATGTCCGCTTTAACGTCAGATGTTGCGGTACTTTGATCGGGGGTATCTTCGTAGAGGAAGGAAGCCTCCAGCTCGTGCTGCAGATAAGAATCGGGACCATAGGCGAATCCTTTTTGCAGCCTGCGCTTGGCGTATAATTCAATAAGATTAAAGGCAATATGCTTGACGCGCGCCTTAGTCTTTTGTTTCAGGTTTTTCCAGGCGTTGCTGCCCAGCTTGTAGATCTTTGGCGGCTTCCCGTCTTTGCCGTTGTATTTGGAGATCTTGTGCAGCGAGTGAATGCTGAGGTACAGGATATCGCGCTCGCCGTAGATCAGCTTGATCGCCTCCTGCTTTTTGCCTTCGACATCTATTTTTTGGAGTCCACCGAATTTCCCAATTCCGTGGTCAATATGCGTAACATAATCGCCCACTTCCAGGTTAGTTAGCTCCTTCAGCGTGATCGCCTGCTTCTTGGCATAGCCGTTTTTCAGATGAAATTTGTGGTAGCGTTCAAAGATCTGGTGATCTGTATAGCAGATCATTTTCTGATCTTCGGCAACAAAACCCTGGTACATGGAAAGCACCACGGTTTTATACTTCACCTCGCCCTCCATATCATCAAAGATATCATGGAATCGTTTCGCCTGCTGCTCGCTAACGCAGAAAATATAATTAGTGTTACCATCTTCAGTATTCTCCCGCAAATTCTGAATGAGCAGTTCAAAATTCTTATTGAAGGAAGGCTGGGGTTTGGTGTTGAATTCAATTACCTCCTGAGTAGACCCTGAAATAAGTTCAGGGTGACGGGAGTTTGTCACCACGAGCGAATACTCCTGCATCTGCTCCTTCAAAAGTGTCGAATTGCAGAATAGTTCTTCCGGCTCGTTGTGTTTTATTTCTTCGGAAAGGCTTTTGAAAGCTTCTTCGGCTTTGCTGAAAAGCTTGTCTATGCGATCATAGAGCAACTCAGGATCCTGACTGAAGATGACAGTCTTATCTGAAATATACTTCAGGAAACTCTCCCGTACCTCCTGAAGCCGCTTGTGCTCCACGTTCGGGATCACCGTTATCTTCTTCACCTGATCTGTCGACAGCTGCGTCTCCACATCAAAGGTCCTGATGCTCTCCACCTCATCGCCAAAAAATTCGATCCGGTAAGGCTCATCATTGCTGAAAGAAAACACATCCAGAATCCCTCCCCGAACCGAAAACTCCCCGGGTTCGGTCACAAAATCCACTCTTTTGAACTGGTACTCGAACATTACCTCGTTAACAAAATCGATGGAAAGTTCGTCGCCAACTTTTATCTTCAGGGTGTTTTTCTCCAGTTCCTTCCGGGTCACTACCTTCTCAAAAAGGGCATCGGGATAAGTGATTATTAAAGCAGGTTTCTTCCGGGAGTTGATACGGTTAAGCACCTCGGCGCGCAGAAGGACATTGGCATTGTCGGTTTCCTCCAACTGATATGGCCTCCGATAGCTTCCGGGGTAAAAAAGCACATTTTTATCGCCCAGCAACTGCTCGAGGTCATTCAGGTAATAGGCAGCTTCCTCCTTGTCATTGAAGATCAGCAGAAAAGGCTTTTCAGCTTCCTCAAAAGCATTGGCCACCACGAAAGAAAGTGCCGACCCCACAAGGCCTTTTAGCTGACCATGAGTTCGCGGCAGGGCAAGGGCTTTCCCCAGTTCAAGCTGTTGAGCCGACTGTGCAAAGCTTTGGGCAATAGAAGATTTACTCAAAAATTAGAAATTTGGTGCAAAGATAAAGTTTAATGCGCAAAGGCTAAAGGTGGCTATTTTAAACAGAAGTTAAAAAAAGATCCAAGACCGCTGCGGCTACAAGAAACAAGAGCCAAGACTAAAGAATGGGATCTCTACCATTCTCTTTTTTGCTTTACCCCTGCCCTAAAGGGAGGCAAAAAAGAATTCCGTTTTTTTTTGTCGGGAAGGAAAAGCCAATTTCTCCCTTTAGTGTTGGGGTAAAAAATTGGCTTTTCATTACGGTGCCATCCTTTTTGGGTAGAGCACCTGAAAAATCTCCTTCCGGCTCAAATTCTATGCAAGATAAAAAAGTCTTGGCTCTAGTCTCTAGGCTCTAGTCTCTCTTTAATCATTGAGACAAATCACCTCCTCCTTCGTCACCACATACACCTCATCATCTCCCTGCGGAATGAGAATATGTTTTCCGGTGAATTCGCCGAAGGCGGGCAGTATCAATTGATCTTTGGATTTGAAGAAACAGGACAATTTGAGCTGTTGACGACCCAGGCCGCTGATCCTGACCCCCGGATGTATATGTCCCGAAAAGTTGAAAAAACCGGCTCGTTCTTCAGGGTGGTGGGTGAAGAGAAAATTTTGGAGCACGATCTCCGGAGTCAGTTTTACTCCCAGGGCTTCATATTTCAGCGGAGAAATGATGTCATGATTTCCCTCTACCAGAATTACTTCAGCAGCAATCTTTTCCAGCCAGGTTGCGAAGATCAGCCATTCCTTGTTGAGCGAACTGTGAAAAAGATCTCCCAGGAAGACGATCTTCTGAGGTGCGAAAAATGCGATTACGGCATCCATTTTTTGGAAGTTCCCTTTCACTGCCTGCTGTGGCACTGCACTTCCAAACTTCCGGAAATGCGATACCTTACCTAAATGCACATCGCTGATTACCAACATGCTTTCCTCCTCCCAAAACAGTGCCCCGGATGGATGTAAAATGAAATTCTGGTTGTAAAGACTTAGCGTTTTTGTCATTTTTGAAGCTACAGGTCACCCCATTGAGCCATCATTTTTTTGATTCGGTCCTCCAGTTTTTCTGAAGATAATTTTTCGCGCATCCTGTCGGTGATGATCGGGAAGGCAAAAGGTGTGGGTTTTTCACATTGTTTCCAAACCAATTTCTGTTCCGAAATGCGTTCCATGGCCAGTCTCAATCTTCCTTCCTCCAACTGGTGCTCGAATGTCTCCCTAAACGCCTGCTGAAACAATAAATTGTCCGGCTCATAATCCCTGAAAACACTAAAAAGCAGCTGCGAATTCGACTGCAAATGTTTGGTCTTGATCATCTTATTGGGAAAGCCTGTAAATACCATTCCGGCGATCACGGCAATATCACGAAATTTCCGCCGCGCCATTTCTGTTGCGTTTAAACTTTTCTGAAGATCATCCATCAGGTATTCCGCAGAAAAAAGGTCGTTGTCGAAAACCTGCTGCATGTCGATCTGCTGATCTGAAAGCAGCTCAAATCCGTAATCATTGAAGGCCAGAGAGAAAGTAATGGGTGACAGCAGACTTATCCTGTAGGCGAGCAAACTGGCCATGGCTTCATGAACAAAGCGGCCCTCGAAAGGGTAAAAAATAGCGTGATATCCTTCGCGGGTCTTGAAGGTTTCAATGAGGAATTCATCCTTTTTGGGAATAATGGATTCCTTTTTTTGCCTTTTGAAGATGTTGGAGAGCGCCTGAAGTTCGGTAGAAGTTTCTGCATTAGAAGCTTTTTCAATTTCAGAAGCTACAAACATTTCCTCCCGAAGCAGCACACTCATTTGTGCCGAAAATGACATTCTCCCCCCTGCCCAACTGGGGAAACGGGAATTTTTTACTTTCGATTTTTTTACGATCACCTGCATATTCTTGATCTGGTAGAGTTCCAGGTTTTTCCCGGCGAATGTGAACACGTCTCCCGGATTGAGCTTGGAAATAAACCATTCCTCAATGGTTCCAATGTAGCCGCCGCCGAGGTATTTCACCGCCAGCACCGCATCACTCACGATTGTACCTATTTGTAGCCGGTGCCGCATTGCGATTGCTCTATTATTCACTTTGAAGAGGCCCTCCTCCTCAATCTCCACCTTCTTGTATTCATCATATGCATGCAGCGTCTGACTCCCCTGAGTGATGAAATTCAGCAGCCACTCCCATTGTGCTTCGGAAAGTGCCTGATAGCAAAAGGTGGATTTGACTTCGGGCCAGATGTCCTTCGGAAAGAAGCCGTCGGAAACAGCCAAAGTGGTTAAATACTGCACTAACACATCAAAGGAGTTCAGGTACGGAATGCGATCTTCCACCACCGTATTTTTCACCGCTTTTTGTAAGGCTGAAGCTTCAATAAGTTCCATAGCGTGCGTGGGCAAAAAGTAGATCACACTCTCCTTTCCCGGCTGATGGCCGCTTCTCCCCGCCCGCTGCAGAAATCGGGCGACTCCTTTAGGTCCGCCGATTTGTATGATCGTCTCCACCGGTGCGAAATCCACCCCAAGATCCAGACTGGAGGTCGCCACTACCGCCTTTAACCGCTCATCCCGAATCGCCTGCTCCACCCAAAGCCGTGTCTCTTTATTGATACTGCCGTGGTGCATTGCCAGCTCCCCCGCAAATTCAGGATATTTCTGAAGTATCCGCTGAAACCAGATCTCGCATTGGGAGCGGGTATTTGTGAAAAGCAAGGTAGTTCTCGAATTTCGGATGATGGGCACCACCTCATCGATAAGGTGAAGCCCCAGATGCCCCCGCCATGGGAAGGTCTCCATCTTTTCCGGAATAATAGACTTAACGGTGATCTTCTTCCTGATATCTGCCCGAATCAGAACTGAATTCTCAAAAGCTTCCGATCCGGGTCCCAGCAACACCTCCCTTGCCTCCTGCAAATTTCCAATGGTGGCAGAGATCCCCCAAATCTTCATTTTTGGAGCCACAGTTTTGAGCCGGGAGAGGGCAAGTTCGATCTGTACTCCGCGTTTTGTCCCCAGCAGCTCGTGCCACTCGTCAATGACAATAGCATTTAGATCTTTAAATGTTTTCGCATAACCTTTGGAAGACAACAACAACTGCAGACTTTCGGGCGTGGTGATAAGAAGGTCGGGCATTTGCTTTTTCTGAGCGGCCCGTAATTTTTGGGAGGTATCTCCTGTCCGAATTCCTACTGTCAATCCGCTGCCGATATCCTGGGCAAACCGATTCGCCGCCTGCTCGATCTCCACCGAAAGTGCACGCAGCGGAGTGATCCAGATAGCTTTTAGTCCGGGTTTGTGTTTGGTCTTGTAATCAGGGTTTTGCCTGATGTAGTCGAGCACGATCGGGATCCAGAGTGCATAGGTTTTCCCGCTGCCGGTGGGCGCGTTGAGGAGGCCGTGCTTACCATCCAAAAAAGCATTCCAGGACTCCTTTTGAAAAGCAAAGGATTTCCAGGACCGGGATTTGAACCAGTCGTTGGCGAGTTTTATGAGTTCTCTCTTATTCATGATTCTGCGTGGTTGGACCCTTCCGTCTCCGCCTGCGGCGGATCCACCTTCCCTTAGCAAGGGAAGGAGCTGTTCGTGCTACTATTTATAATTCTACTGCACTTGAAAATTTACTAAACCCACGTCTGCTCTTGGAACAGCAAAGCTGTTCCCTAAAGCTCCCCTCCTTTTTTTAAGGAGGGGAGGATCCGCGGGAGCGGAGACGGGGTGGTCCGCTCCTTAAATTTCTCTTAATTTCCTCCAGCACCCACTCCAAATTCTCAAATACTGTTTTGTTCTCAAACCTCAGCACCTTCATATTTAAATCCTCCAGTTTCTTAGTTCTGGCGGCATCTTTTTCCTGGTTGGTCGGATTCATGTGGTACTGTCCATCGAGTTCGATCACCAGGCTTTCTTCTGCACAATAGAAATCCACAATGAAATTCAGGATGCTGTGCTGCCTCCGGAATTTCCTTCCTTCGAGTTTCTTTTGTTGTAGGTGCGTCCACAGGTAGGCCTCTGCCGTGGTGCCATGGTGACGGAGCTTCCTGCGGTAGGGCTCGAGGGGTTTACGGTTGTGGATTTTCTTTTTCATTTTTAGCTGTGTGATAAATTAGAAGCAGCCGTCTGGGACCCTTCCGTCTCCGCCTTGCGGCGGAGCCACCTTCCCTTAGCAAGGGAAGGAGCTATTTGTGGTGCTATTTATAATTCTACTGCACTTGATAAATTTACTAAACCCACGTCTGCTCATGGAACAGCAAAGCTGTTCCCTAAAGCTCCCCTCCTTATTTCAAGGAGGGGTGGATCCGCGGTAGCGGAGACGGGGTGGTTTATTTCGGGATCAATTGCTTCAATTCTTCTATTGTATTTGCTTCTTCTATTTTCTTGTCCTGTCTCCATCTTAATATCCGCGGAAATCTTGTGGCGACGCCGCTTTTGTGGCGGTTGGATTCTGCTATGCCCTCGAAGGCTATTTCGAAAACCAGTTCGGGTTTTACGGAACGTACGGGGCCGAAGCGTTCCAGAGTATTTCTCTTGATCCAGGCATCCACCTGGCGGAATTCAGCATCTGTGAGTCCGGAATAGGCTTTGGCGAAGGTGACCAGCTCATCATCCTGCCACAAGGCGAAAGTGTAATCTGTAAACAAATTAGAACGGCGGCCGTGGCCGCGCATGGCGTAGGTGAGCACGGCATCTACAGTTAGCGGCTCTACCTTCCATTTCCACCAGTCTCCTTTTTTTCTTCCAACCAGGTATGGCGAATCCCACCGCTTCAGCATCAAACCTTCACTTTTTACCTCCCGCGCCCGCTCCCGTTCGGCGGTGGCTTCTTCCCAGTTGCTAAAGGAAATCGTTTGTGAAAGATGAAAGGGAGACTCTTCTGTTGACACCGTCGCATGTAATTTTTCTAAAATTTTTCTTCTTTCCAAGAATGGCAAAGTGCGAATGTCTTTTCCCTCCCATTCCAGCAGATCATAGGCTTTAAGGATCACCGGAACTTTATTCAGCAGGGATTTGGAAACTGTTTTACGGCCAATGCGGGTTTGCAGGTCATTGAAGGTGCCTATGTCTCCTCCCGGAAAGGGAAGGATCTCTCCGTCGATCACCGTTCCGTCGGGGATGATCTCCAAAAAAGAGGAAAATTCCGGGTATTTGTCCGTCACCAGTTCCTCTCCCCGACTCCAAACGAAGATTTCCCGGTTTCGTATCACTACCTGAGATCTTATTCCGTCCCATTTATGCTCGGCACTCCAATCGGCAGGATCACCCAGTTCTTCGGGCTTACCTTCAATGGCGTAAGCCAGGTAGAAAGGATAAGGTTTGGAAAGAAAATCTTCTGCATTCTCCTCCAAAATGAGCTTCTGAAAAGTAATTTTCTGCGGATCCCAATCCCCCATCAGCTTATACGCCAATACATCTTCATCAATGTCTGTTGCTTTGGAAAGAGCGCGGGTCATCAGCTTCTGACTTACACCAATCCTAAAGCTGCCGGTAATTAATTTTGTAAAGACAAATCGCTCATAGTAATTCAGCGCCGCCCAGTTTTCGTGCAAGTATTCTTTTTTATCGGCTTCGGTTGCTGCTTTCAGATCGATGATCTCCTCCAGGTATTGGGTGAGGCTTTTTTCACTGGATTCTTCAGCAGGCGGAATGACCAGCGCAATGGTTTCTGCAAGATCTCCAACGATGTGATAGGATTCCTCGAACAACCAAAGCGGGATGTTCGCCAGTTCAGCAGCAAATGTGCGCAGCAAGGTAGTATTTACCGGGCGCGGCGGACGGCGGTGCGAGAGAATGGCGATAGCCCACACCTTATCCTTATTGGGGACCCGCTGAAAATATCGCATCAAAGCCGCCACCTTCACCGTAGTTTTGTTGGTGCTGTCAAGTTCTCTTATGAGTGCTGCGAATTCTTCCATCTGACCCTCCCCCCGCCCTCCCTTAAAACAAGGGAGGGAGCTGTTAGTTGTCTTTAATTAAATCAATCTTTTCTCATTTCTTTTTTCTGACCACTGACCACTGACCACCGATCACTGACTACTTTTTTATTGCTTCTCATCCTCTCCCCCGCCCTCTCCAGAAGAGAGGGAGCTACTCGTCCACAAGACCTCACAGATACTGTGTTTAAATCCTAATTTAAATTTAGTAAATTTGATTTCTTAAAGAAGTCACTTTTAGTGACTATCTAGTGGCGGGAGGGAGACCTCCCGTCTTTATTCCTGTCCAC
>JAAVJQ010000029.1 GCA_012038135.1 Salinimicrobium nanhaiense | reverse complement strand
TGTGCATTGGCAATATGGCTTTAAGCCTTAGACTTGTTAAGAAGAGCCGTATGATGCGAGAGTATCACGTACGGTTCTGTGAGAGGCTTAGGGGTGAAATTCCCCTTTGCCTACTCTACTTTATTCCATAAACTCCATCTGGATAAGAAAATAATGGGGTATATCAAATTTTTTCCCGAAGTTTTCGGGATCCATCCCTGAATAAGCAACTTGACAATATTGGCCTACACCGCTTTCTGTTATGTAAGGAGTCATAATAGCCAACAAGTAAAAAGGTTGTTTAATATCTTCGATTAAGAAATCCTTTCCTCCAATAAAGTCCTTTGTAGCATAACGAGCCTTATTTTTTTCTTCTAACCCAAAATAGGATTTTTTACTGCCGAATTTGTTACCTCTTATCCAGGTTTTTAAATTATTGTCATCTAATTTAGTCAGTAATTTGAAGGACATGACGGTTGAATCAGTTTTGAAAAAATCACTGCCTCTTTCATCAAAAAGAGTTTCTTTTTGCACAAGTTCACCATTTTTGAATTCCTTCAATGTTATGACAAAAGCTTTGTTTTCCACTGCAGGTCCGGTGATCTTAAATGATGAATGTGCTATATTTTCAAAGTCGAAAAGAGTTTGTAAATCCTCATTTTCAACTCCCATTTCTAACTCAATCTTTATTTGATCTTCTATGGGAATATCAAATTTTTGCGAAGAATTTAATTCAGAGTTTTGAGCTGTTTGAGCGTTTATAATAGAAGTCACAAATACAATTAAGCCAAGTAATTTTTTCATCATTTATTTTTTGCTTTTAAATTATTGCCAACGTCTCGTATAAAAACAGTGCGGCGATTGCCAGCGTTGATTTTCCGCAGGAAAATCAGACGCAGCAAGTACGCACAGACCTTCGATTCGACACTAAGATAGCATTGTTTTTATACATTGTTGTAAACTGGGCGTTTTTTCCCAGCCTGGTTTTTTCCGCTGCGAGTGGCAGTCCCGATGTTCTTCCCTGACGCCAAAAATTTGCTTTAGAAATCACCTTTTTGACTGGTAAAACTTAGAGTTATTCACACAATATTTTTTTCCAGTTTAGTTTTAATCCGCTGCGATTGTCAGTCCGCTTTCCTTCTCCAAGTTCCAAAAAATTTGCTTTGAAAATCCTCTTTTTGAGTGGTAAATCGAATTTTAATTAAATTGAGTTTTTTTCATTCCCATTTAATTTGTCGCGTTTCAATCCGTTGCGATTGTCAGTCCGAATTTGTCCGTTGCAAAAAAATGACCAATAAAATTTCCAAAACTCACCTTCCCAAAATGCTTTTTTTTTGCCTTGTTTACAACGTCCCGGTTAACGCAAGTGCGGACTTGGGGAACGGAATTTATCTTTTAATTGCTGTTTTTAAAGGAACTCAAAAATGCCATTTTAGGAAGGTCTTCCGCATTTGTGTTAACCGTTGTTGCCCACAGTACGTTTCTCCTTATGCAATTTCAATGTTCAGATGTTTTCCAAGTCCCAACTCAATTAGTTTATGATATGTAGAAATTTGGATATCGCTCAATCCCCTTTCAATTCTGGAAATGTAGCTTTTTTTCGTTCCGGTTCGTTCGGCAAGTTCTTCTTGGGTCAAATTAGCTTCTTTTCGAGCTTCCTTTAACATTACTCCAAGTCGGAAAGCAAGAGAATTCGCATCATATTTGTCGCGTTTTTCAGTCCCTTTTTCACCATATTTATCATTGAGGATGTCCTCGAAATCTGTTACGTTTTTCATATCAGTCATTTTTTTCTTTTAGATATTCCTTTTTCAATTTTTCGGCAAGTTTGATTTCCTTTTTCGGTGTTTTTTGAGTTTTCTTCACGAAACAATTCGCGAGGACAACTAAATTTCCATCATCGAAGAAGCACAGAATCCTGATACTTTTAAAAGTCGTAATCACACGCACTTCATAAATTCCATCAGTATTTTCCAGTGCTTTGAAAAACTTCTTTGGAACTTGTCTTTCAAATCGTACTAAATCTAAAACATATCCTATCTTTTCTTGAACTTTGTCATCTTGAGCTTTATAGAACTCAATAAAATACTTTTTATAAGCAATTACTTTTCTTACCACGGAGCAAAGTTAACTAATTAGTTTCCTAAAATTAGAGTAAATTTCTTGCAATTTTATTAGAACCGTGAATTTTTTCGTATTGTGGGCAACGTCCCGTATAAAAACAGTGCGGGCTGGCGAGCGTGATTGTCCGCAGGACAATCCGGTGAGCAAGCGAGCATGGAACTTCGATTCGAGACAGGTTTGAGCATTGTTTTTATACGTTGTTGGCGGTAGTTTTATTTTATTCGTACAATATCATTTACAGTCCTGCACCAGTCAATAATTTGTCCGTCGACGCTAAATTTAAAAGAATAAATTACTGTCTGATCTGGATGATTCTCATATACATTCACGAAAATATCCTAAGATTCGTTTCGTTCTTTATGAGGTGGTGTGATAAATACAATGGGCAGTTTAGACGTTTTATTCCTTCTTATTTTGAACTTCTTTTTATTCAGGTCAGACAGATCAAGCTCATAACGGTCGGAATCAATATGTAGCTGTCCTTCTTTATATGATTCTAATTCCTCGAACTGATTATTATTTTTCCAGGCTATTCCCAGGCAGGTAGGATTTGAGAATACCTGGAAATTAGGATGAAATTGACTCGCATAAGGATAAATGTTTATTCTCTTTTTGGTAGAAGCCGTATCAATTATCTTAGTCCGATAAAAATCAAAAGCAATCTGCTCGAAAAATGGAACTTGAATTTGTGCAAACCCAGTTCCGAAATTAAGTGCCGCTAATAAAAAAATAATTTTTTTCACATTTTGTTTTTTTAGTCTGATGCATCAAATTACCGCCAACGTCCCGTATAAAAACAGTGCGTGCTGGCGAGCATGACTGACCGCAGGACAATCCGCTTAGCAAGCGAGCACGGACTTTCGATTCGAGACTGACTTAAGCATTGTTTTTATACGTTGTTAGCTCACGTTATTTTAGCTCTACTCCAACGAAAGGGTTATCAGTTTCATTATAGTTATCTACAGCAAGTAAAACTTGTTTAAATCCAAGTTTATCTTCTCCGTTGTCGATAGTATCTTTCCAATGTTGTGCATAAATTAATCCCATTAAAGTATCAGAGTCGTGAGGGAAAAGGAAATCTATTGAATTACTATTTCTGTTGTAATTTTCTAAATCCAAGACTGTAGTTTTATTGTTGGACTTGCTTAAAACTGAAAATGTAAAAATTCCTAACTTCCCTTGAGTTAAAGAATCAAAATGATAATTAATTTTTCCACCCAATCGATTTGTTCCCTCTTCTCTATATAAATTTAAGGTGTAAAAAATACTTTTAGAACTATCAATAACTTGTTCGTGATATCTTTTTACTTGGTATCCTATAGTATCATTACTTCTACTTACATAAATTTCTAATTCTTCCATCATACTATCGTTCAAGTCGTATTGTAGGACAGCACGTCGATATTCATACTCTTTTATTGGCTCCGAAACTGCTTTTGGAGGATTATTTTCTTCTTTACAGCTATTGAATAAAATCATACTCAACGGAAGAAGAATTAGAAGTTTAAGTTGTCTTTTCATAATGTGAGCTAACGTCCCGTATAAAAACTGTGCGAGCGGGCAAGCGCGATTGTCCGCAGGACAATCAGGCGTTGCAAGCGAGCACAGACTTTCGAATTGAGACAGGTTTTAGCATTGTTTTTATATGTTGTTGGGCACTGTGCTTATTGGGCTTTTTGTATTTCAATTAAGTTTTCTTCGTCATCGGTGATCAGTGTCCGAATACTGGAGGTTCCGATGATTAACCATTCCGCTGCGTATGTGCCGGCTCCATCAGAAAACAATCCAGTCAGATGAAATCTATTTCCTTCTCTTTTAAAATTAAAAAAATGTTCATTTATTCCTTTGAACCACGGGTTGTACATATTCTGAACGTCGAGATAGTAAATTTTGTTCCCGACTTTGAGAATGGCTTCTTTTAAAATAGAACTTGGTAATTCTCCATCCGTTCCAAATAAGATTGAATCGTCAATGCCTACTACGAATTGCTCATCTAAATAGTCAATCTTCTTATTGGTCCGCTCAAAGTCCGCTTTAACCAATTCCAATGAAGTTGTATCATTGAATTGAATGGCAACTTTATCTGTTTGTCCGCTACAGATAACAGTCGAAAACAGAAAAATGAATATGATTTTTACTTTCATTTTTTTTGCATTGTGCCCAACGTCCCGGTTAACGCAAGTGCGGACTTGAGGAACGAAATTTATCTTTTAATTACTATTTTTAAAGGTACTCAAAAATGCTATTTTTAACGGTCAGCCGCATTTGTGTTAACCGTTGTTATCTCTCGTTTTTTTCAACAGCGAATCCTTGTATGTCAAAGGCTTCTATAAAAGGATTGTCAGTTTCTGGTTTAGTATCAACAGGAATTTGTGTTTCTACAAATCGAATCATTGGTTTACCATTGACTATGGTATCAATGCTTCTATATTCAATCAATAAACCCATCAAAGTGTCACTTTTAGAGTTTAATTCAAATTCGACAAAATTTTGATTCTCTGCCTCCAATTTTTTTTCTACACTATCAAAATAAAGTACAAGAGTATTGGTATATTGAGAATGGAGCTTATCCAGGTCAGAGTATAGTGTTATTTTTCCTGAATATGTGCTGTCTGCTACCCTATATAATTCAAAGTCGTAAAAGTGACTATTGAGTGTATCTAAAATGTTGTTTTTAAATAATTTTACTTGAGTAAATATCGTGTCCTCTCCGGAAATGTAGCCCGTAAGCTCTCTTCTTATATTCAAAGAATCTTCGACAAATATTTTTAGAGAATATTTTTTCTTTGAAATGTCATTGGTCAGATCGGCAGTCGGATTCGATTTTGCAAGTCCGTTTTCAGATCCATCTTTACACGACAAAATTCCCAGTAAAAGAATAACAATAGGTAGTGCTTTTTTCATTTATGTTTTTTCAAATGAGAGATAACGTCCCGAATAACGCAAGTTGCGGGATGGACAGAAAAAACTGTCCGTTAAACTCTATTTTAAAAGGTAGTCAAAAATGTCATTTTTGACAGGTATTCCGCAATTTGTGTTATTCATTGTTGGGCACAGTTATTTTATATTTTCATCTATATAATCCATAAATTCAGCTATCGGTAATCTATTAATATCCTTTTGCTTAAATCCTTGTTTAGATTTTTCTTCATAGAGGTCAGCGTAAAAGATGTTATATCCGTCCCAAATGGAACTTGCACTTGGAACTTTTCTATGTCCATTTTCGGCAAACCAATTTCTTACTTCATAGACCAATTCTTCAGCTTCTCCTTTATGACACTTACAGTCTGCAAAAGATAAATCCGATAGAGCTTTTTGAGTACTATACTTTTCTTCTTCTAATATTAATATTTTCTTTGTTTTGAATTCTTGTCCGTTGTTGTAATCTCTACAACCCAAATCTAATCCTAATTCAAATGGCATATTCTGTCGAAAATATTCGCCTACTTTTTTTGCTTTGGCACGACTTAAATCGTGAATTGAGTATTTAGAGGATTCAAGAAGCTCTTTGATTTTATGAAGTCGTATTTCTCCAGAATCATTTCTTTCTAATGATATTCTTGGATTAAAACCAATTTTTTTAACGGTATACAAAAGAGGTTTTAAAAGTGGAAAATAATCATCATCAAAAGGACAATTAATGAATATGTTTTTCTCAAAATCCATATTCTAATGTTTGGATTTTTTCCATTGTTGAATTGAACCGTCTTTTTTGTGAATTACGACATCACTACCAGACTTCCGGCTTTTTTCAGCACCTTTTACGGCTTGTTCTTTTGTTGTATAGACTTTGGTTGCCCGTTGAGCTCCTTCTTTTTTAACAGCCCAACCCGAATCCCGTTTTACTACGTGAGTTCTTTTTGGTGGTGTTGGTTTTTTCGCCATTTTATATTCAGTTTTAGTCGTTTTGTTTTAATTGTGCCCAACGTCTCGAATAACGCAAGTTGCGGCTTGGTGATTTGAATTTGTCCGTTAAAGACTTCTTTTTAATGGTAGTCAAAAATGGCATTTTTGAGAGGTATTCCGCAATTTGTGTTATTCATTGTTAGGCAACGTATTATTGATAATATTCAATTGAACGTTTTACCATTCTCAACGGTGTTTCATTTTTGTATTCTATCTTTTTAATCCAGTTCCCATTGGAATCGTAATTGTATTTATATGTCCAAATATTTTTGTCCGTTCCATCCCTTGGCTCTCTTGAATGCTCAACCAAATCACCCTTTTTATTAAATTTTTGTGTTATGATTATAGAATTAAAACTACCCATTGGAATAGTCCGAGTTTCTTTTAGTTGACCACCTTCAAAGTAAGAATTAGTGGTTTTTATAAAAACAGTATCACTGTCGTATTCTTTTTCTTCCATCAGATTTTGATTCGAATCGTAGGTGAATTTTATTTCATATGAAAGAGTGTCCCATTTATTGTACTTAGTTATCTGCTCAGTTTGTTTTAGATTTTTTTGGTCAAAAGTTCTTGATATAATCTTAACCGGAACGTTTTCCTTCCTGTATTCATTTTCTTCGATAATATTCCCATTTTTATCATAACGACGGGTGTAGATAGCAATAACAGTATCGCTTTGAATAATTTTGTTTTCAGTTATTCTATTCTTTTCATCACGAGTTATTTGATGGATTCTTTTAAAGTCCAGATTTGATATAACTACTTTGGTGATACTATCCACTGAGTTGTAGCTAAAGTTATAATCATAAAAAGATCCTCTTCCATAGTTATCTATTTCCTTACGATGTATGAGGCGGTCAGACTTGTCATAAGTATATATTGTCTCTTCACGGACATCGCCGTTAGAAAGGAATTCTTTTGAAGATGTAAGTTGTCCTCTTTCGTTAAATTCTACCAGCGAATTTCGGTCGATGGAGAGACCATTAATTTTTTCTCCTAATCTAAAAGTGTCTTTCTCAGGAATAAGATTATAAAGTTCTGATTCAACGGATTTCACCTCACCTTTTAAATTCATTTCGGTGCGGTCATTATTTGCGGTTGTCAAGGTTTGTCCACTCAGGCAACCAAGAGTCCAGAATATTGCACTTAATTTGTAGAAATGTCTTTTCATATGTTGCCTAACGTCCCGTATAAAAACAGTGCGAGCTGGCACGCGTGATTGTCCGCAGGACAATCCGCTTTGCAAGCGAGCACGGACTTTCGATTCGAGACAGAATTAAGCATTGTTTTTATACGTTGTTGGCAAACGTATTTATTGAGTAATGACTTTATCAATTGCCATATTTATTTCCATTAACTCTCCAAGAGATATATCCTTTTTATTGTAAATCGGGTTTTTGTATTCACAACGATCAATTTTTATCAGTTTAATAGTTAGAAAGTAGTTTTTTCTTTTCTTACGTTTTGATACAACTGTTCCTTCAACAACACAATCAAAATCACCGGAATTTGCTACTGTATATACATAATTGATCAAGGTGGTGCGATCAGTTCCGTCATATCTCCAACCTGTTTCCCCAGACAAAGGAACTTCAACTACTTCTCCGATTTCCAATTCTTTAAATTTTCTCTTTAAGTTTTTCTGTTGATTTTCTAAATCATCCCAATATTTTTTGTGGTAACTTATTTGTCCATTAAGGTCAATCGGTCTATTATTTAGAGTTCTATGGAAGGAGGTTAGTATTATTGAAGACATATCATCTGGATGGGAGATTCCTTTCCTTTTAAAGTATCTTGCAATCCGGTTTTTTCCTTCCCATAATTCCCAGCCATTCCTAATTCCCATTCCAGATCCAAAATGTAATTCTGTTACAGCAGTATTTTCTTCCTTATTTTGAAATTCAATCTTATCAGATTCAGACCATTGACAATTTAAATATTCAATAGCATCATCCAGGTTCTTTGGAATGTAATTCTCTGTGTATTTCTCGCAATTACTTTGAGAAAAGAGTGTGCTAAAAACAAAAAGTAATATGGTTGTCATAATGTTCCTCATATGTTTGCCAACGTCCCGAATAACGCAAGTTGCGGGATGGACAGAAAAAACTGTCCGTTAAACTCTATTTTAAAAGGTAGTCCAAAATGCCATTTTTGACAGGTATTCCGCAATTTGTGTTATTCATTGTTGTGGTGCGTTGTGTGTCCTGCGCTGTTCAGGGATACAATATAAGATTAAGTTCTTTGAAAATTAACAGCATAACTGTAATTGAGATGAGAGGCTCATTTTTTTTTCAGGAACGAGCTTGACAAAGAAAGTCAA
>JAAVJQ010000028.1 GCA_012038135.1 Salinimicrobium nanhaiense | reverse complement strand
CAAACATAATGCGAATAAAAATAGCATTTTGCCTGTAATAATAAGCTGGGACACCCTAAACAAAAACTAAGCTCCAGTGTTTATAAGGGGTGTGGAAGGGTGAAGCCATAACCCGCACAAAACAGGAGCTTATTTCTTATAGGTTTTAAAATTAATTATTAACTTCCTTCAGAAAGCTAAGGTGTTGCCGCTCCTAAGGAGCTTTTTTAAGTTTATTTTTTCCTTCCGAAAATCGCAAGAATTTAGCTCCCTCCCTTCGGGAGGGCTGGGGTGGGATGAGCTTTTTTATTCTTTTATTTGACTGCCTATAAAAGAAACCTCACTATTCACTATTCACTATTCACTACTCAATACTCCATACTACTTACTCGCAAACAACCTTACATCTTCTTCGCTTACTTCCTGCCCACCCAGGATGATAAGTCTCTCCACCACATTTCTAAGTTCACGGATGTTTCCGGTCCAGTTGTACTCCTTCAGCAGCTCCAGCGCATCTTCGGTAAAAAACTTTTTATTGATTCCCTGTTCTTCAGAGATTTTTTCAGCAAAGAAATTTACAAGTAGCGGGATATCGTCTTTACGTTCATTAAGTCCGGGGACTTTAATAAGGATCACGGCAAGCCTGTGATAGAGATCCTCCCGAAACTTTTTATCTTCGATCTCCTTTTTTAGATCTTTATTGGTCGCAGCAATTACCCGCACGTCCACTTTTATATCCTTGTCACTTCCAACCCTGGAGATCTTGCTTTCCTGCAGGGCGCGTAAGACTTTAGCCTGGGCAGAAAGACTCATATCGCCGACCTCATCCAGGAAGATCGTCCCGCCATTGGCAGCTTCAAATTTACCTGCACGATCTTTTGCAGCCGAAGTAAAGGCTCCTTTCACGTGACCGAAAAGTTCACTCTCAATGAGTTCCGAAGGGATAGCAGCACAATTAACCTCGATCATCGGTCCGCCGGAGCGATCGCTTTTTTGGTGCAGCCAGTGCGCTACAAGTTCTTTTCCGGTACCATTAGGTCCGGTAATAAGCACCCGCGCATCTGTAGGTGCGACTTTTTCAATAATATCTTTGATCCTGGAAATGGCTTCAGATTCTCCAACCATTTCAAGATTTTTCCCAACCTTCTTCTTGAGTCGGGAATTTTCCACTACCAGCTCCTTTCGGTCTAAAGCATTTCTAACGGTATTGAGCAGCCGGTTAAGATCTGGCGGTTTTGAGATGTAATCAAATGCTCCCAGTCTCATTGTATTTACAGCAGTGTCAAGGTCGCCGTGACCGGAGATCATCACCATGGGAATTTCGGGCTTCAGCTTTTTTACGGCCTCCAGCACTTCCACCCCGTCCATCTTTGGCATCTTGATATCACATAAAATAAGGTCATATTCCTGGTCTTTGATCTTCTCTATTCCTTCAAGTCCGTCGGCAGCCTCGTCTACTTCATAGGCTTTATTTTCCTCGGTAAGGATCTTGATCAAGACCCTTCTAATGGCTGCTTCGTCCTCTATCAATAAAATCTTTGGCATGCTGTTATATTTTAAATTTTAATCCGCTGCGACCATAAAAAGTATTGGTGTCATTGATGATATAAACATCATCCCTGTTGTCATCTCTTAGCCGAATATCATTCATCAAGGTATGGCCGGCATAAAGGTAATATACTAAATGTTTGGTGAAATTGTATTCATAGCCCAGGCCACCTAGAACAATGGTCATCGAGATATTTTCGGCTACCTTCCCTGTTGTACTAAGCGTTCTGTTTTCCTGAACATTTGCAAAAAATCCGTCTAAAGTGGCATAAGCCTGAAGATGATGTTTTTCATTAAAGGAGTATCTAAGATTTGTCTTAGGAACTCCGACAGAATAGGACCATTTGGGGGAAATCTCCCTGTAATAATTCACCACCGGTAAAGGAAAAGGGTAACCAGAGGTGGTAGAATAATGCAATCCCAGAACCAGCCTCCACGGTTTTAAGGCCTCATTTTCTCCGGTTTTATCTTTGATCATAAAAACAGACCCGGTATAGAGAAAATCATCTTTTACTGCTTTGCCTTCTTCAAAATTTGAAGCCAGCATCCCTCCTGCAGTAGCGGCAAACCGCCAGTCCTTGCCCGATTTAAAAGTATAACCAAGGCTAAGAGTAAAAGATTGATACCTATCGAGCTCCCCGTTTTTGTTAAAGGGAGTTTCATCTTCAAATTTAAAGTTGATGTTCTCGTATTCCACTCCGGGCACCAGGAAACTGTCTTCCCCACCTATTCTTATTGGAAAGTTGACAAAGGTTCTGAATCTACGAAAGGAATTATCTGAATCTGACTGCGGAAAATAAGTGTACTCTATTCTCGCCAAATCGGCGGACTGCGCATGAAGGTTTTCGGCCGACACAACCAGAAGGACGAAAAAGAGGAAATAGGGGATAATTCTCATTTTTTTCGGTTTTATTAAGTAAAGTAAAGGATACTCTTTGCCGAACCTTCTCAAAAATTTCTTAATATTTAAGCCATTTGTATAATTCCTTATAGGATGGCTTCTTCCCGTACATTAAAATTCCCACTCTGTAGATCTTCGCTGCCACCCACACGACTCCCGCAATAGTGAGGATCAAAAGTGCGATGGAGATCGCCAGTTCCCACCATGCTACTCCAAAAGGTATTCGCATAAGCATCACAATAGGAGAGGTAAGCGGAATCATTGAAAAAACAGTAGATACCACACCATGCGGATTTTCTATGACGGCAAAAAACCCAACATAAATCCCCAGCATTAGCGGCAGGATCACAGGAAGCATAAATTGCTGGGTATCGGTCTCATTATCTACCGCCGCCCCTATGGCAGCATAAATGGCACTGTAAAGAAAATAACCACCTATAAAATATACGAGGAAACTCACCAGTAATAATAACATAGGCAGCCTGGCAATATCCATAACCAGTTGCTGCAGTTCATTGTCGCTCATTTGATCTATTGCCTGTTGTTGCGGACCATGCATGGCTGCCATATCTACTCCGGCGATCATGGACACCAGGGTGAGCATTACGCCTCCAAGTATTACCCAAATCACGAATTGTGTAATTCCCGCCAAAGAAGTTCCCAGGATCTTTCCCAGCATGAGGTGAATAGGTTTGACTGATGAAATAATAATTTCAATAATACGGTTTGTCTTCTCCTCGATCACACTGCGCATTACCATATTGCCATAGATAATAATGAACATCATCAAAAGATAACCTGCCGCACCTCCAAAGAACATCTTCACGTAAGTAGACATTTTAGAAGTTCTTTCTCCGGAAAAATTCTGAATTCCAATTTCCACTTTTGCCTGCGAGGCCTCTATAAGATCAACATCGATACCCCGGTCCAGCAGTTGTCTATTGGTGAGTTTATCGGCTATAGTGCGTTCTATTCGATCCAAAAAACCGAATGCGGGTGCTTCCTTCGCAAAAAACTGAATTTCAGGAATAGTATTTTCTGAAAATTCAGAAATATGAAGCAGTCCGTAATATTCTTTTTCTTCTACAATTCTTTTCGCTGCCTCAGTTTCTACGGAAGACAGATCTATAAATTTGACATCATCTGAATCTTTGAATTCAGAAATAAACTGCCCGCTTTCATCACTTATGGCCACCACTCTTTGCACGTTTGAATTCAGGTTCACCAGGTAAGCGATGAAAACGATCATTCCCACAAAAATAAGGGGACTCAAAAAGGTCATTACCACAAAGGATTTATTCCTCACCCGGGCCAGGTATTCTCTTTTTATTATAAGCTTGAGGTTACGCATTGGTAGTGACGGTTTTTATAAAGATATCATTTACTGAAGGGATCACCTCCACAAAATGGTTAACCTGCGCTTTGCCGGTAAGGTAGATCAACAGATCATTTGGAGAAGCGGAAGGCTCGATCTGTATTTGCAACTTTAGATCATCATTGATACTCTTAAATTCTGTATCAGAGATCCTGAACTTGCTTTCCAGCTCCTTCCGAAGAGATTCGGCATCGGCAGTTACCAGCCCTACTTCAAAGGTGTTGGATTTGTATCTGCGCTTGATGTCATTGACCTGCCCATCCAAAAGTTTATTGCCGCGGTGGATCAAAGCCATATAATCACACATCTCCTCCACGCTTTCCATGCGATGTGTAGAAAACAGAATGGTAGCGCCTTCCTTTCTTAGCTGCAGGATCTCCTCCTTGATAAGATTTGCATTTACGGGGTCAAAGCCACTGAAAGGTTCGTCAAAAATGAGCAATTTTGGCCGGTGCAGCACGGTCACCACAAACTGGACCTTTTGCGCCATTCCCTTCGAGAGCTCCTGAATTTTCTTGCCCCACCAATCCTGAATCTGCAATCTTTCAAACCAGTATTGCAGTCGCTCTTTGGCTTCAGCTTTGGAAAGACCTTTTAGCTGTGCCAGGTAAAGTGCCTGCTCTCCTACTTTCATGGATTTATAAAGCCCGCGTTCTTCTGGCAAATATCCTATATGTTTAATATCGTCCGGCCGCAGTGGGTGACCGTCAAGCAGCATTCGGCCGCTATCGGGCATAGTGATCTGGTTGATGATCCTAATAAAAGTAGTTTTTCCGGCGCCGTTGGGTCCGAGGAGACCAAAGATGCTGCCTTCCGGAATTTCCAACGAGATGTCATTAAGTGCAGTGAAGGTGCCAAACTGTTTGGAAATATTTTCGGCCACCAGGAGGTTGTCCATAAAAGAGGTTTGTTTGTAAAGATAAAAATTAGGAAAACGCTTCCGGGAGATTGGGAAGATTTTAAGATTTCCCTGCCTTAAGAAAAACGTGCCTCTTTAAAAGCAAAACCCACCCTTAATTGCTTAAGGATGGGAAAAAAATTGCTATGAAAAAGAAAAATTTATCACTAACCTGAATTAGTGATGATCAAATATATGCAAAAATTTTTAACAAATCCAAATTATGTAAACATATCTTTAACTTTTTCAAAAAATGATTTATCCGATTTTTCGGGCTTCGGCTGGAAGTGTTCATCTGTAGCCATACGCTCAAAAAATTCTCTTTGTTCCCTGCTCAGCGTTTTTGGGGTCCAAACATTTACATGTACTAAAAGATCTCCTCTTCCGTAGCCATTGATATTGGGAACTCCTTTTCCACGCAGGCGCAGGATCTTACCTGATTGGACTCCTTCATCGATCTTGATGCGAACTTTTCCGGAAACAGTTTCAATTTCTTTTGAAGATCCTAAGACGGCTTCAGAAAGGCTTATATACAGGTCATAGTGCAAATTGTCTCCTTCTCTTTGCAGGAAAGGATGCTCCTTTTCCTCAATGGCAACCAAAAGATCTCCCGGCACTCCATTTCCCGGTGCATCGTTACCTTTACCTGAAACCTTTAGTTGCATGCCTTCAACAACCCCGGCCGGAATCTTAATAGAAACAGTTTCTTCACTCATTACGAGGCCTTGTGCATCTGCATCGGCAGGTTTCTGATCGATCATTTGGCCGCTACCGCCACAGGTGGTACATGGAGATGCGGTTTGCATCCTGCCTAAAATGGTATTGGTGATGCGGGTTATCTGTCCTGTCCCATTACAGGTAGAACAGGTTTTATAAGTTGTTCCTGCAGCCTGGACCTTACGTTTTACCTTTATCTTTTTCTCTACGCCATTGGCGATCTCTTCAAGAGTAAGTGCCACGCGAATTCTGAGGTTACTTCCCTTAACTCTGCGCTGGCCGCCGCCCCCAAAGCCACCAAAGCCGGAAAATCCTCCACCGCCGCCAAAGGCACCGCCAAAAATATCTCCAAACTGGCTAAAGATGTCATCCATGTTCATGCCGCCACCGCCGCCAAAGCCGCCATTCTCAAATGCCTGATGACCAAAACGGTCATAGCGTGCCCGCTTATCTTCGTTACTGAGCACTTCATAAGCTTCGGCAGCTTTTTTGAACATCTCTTCTGCCTTGGCATCGCCCGGATTCTTGTCTGGGTGGTACTCAATAGCTTTTTTACGATAGGCCTTTTTTATTTCGGCCGTACTCGCATTTTTGCTAATTCCTAATATTTCGTAATAATCCTGTTTCATTGCTTTTGTCTTGTGGTATGAGAGGTTTACTATTTCCCCGTAACTACTTTAGGGTAGCGAATTATTCTATCGCCCAGTTTATAACCCGTCTCTACTACGTCAACAATCTTGCCTTTTAATTTATCCTTAGGGGCAGGAATTTGAGTAATAGCTTCATGAATTTCTGCATCAAAGATATCTCCTTCTTTCACTTCGATCTCCTCCAGACCTTTTGATCTAAGGGTACTTCTGAATTTATTGCTGATAAGCTCCACCCCTTTAAGAAGCTCCTTGTCTTTTGCTTTTTTAAGCTCTTCCAGGGCACGATCGAAATCGTCCAACACCGGAAGCATTGACACTATGACGTCCTGGCTGGCAGTCTTAAACATCTCCACCCGCTCCTTGCTGGTGCGGCGTTTATAATTCTCAAATTCTGCAAACAGCCTTAAGAATTTATCTTTTTCCTTTTCCAGGTCTGCCTTAAGTTGTTCTTTTTCTGAAGCTTGTTCGCCTTCCGAAGAATCCTTAGCACCCGAAGCATCTTTGGATTCCGCTTCTTCTATGGCCTCATCAAGTATTTCCTCTACCTGATCCTTTATACTTTCTTCGTTAGATATATTATCCTGATTCTGCTCTTTTTCGCTCATTTGATCCATATTTTAATTCTGTGAGTCAACTGGCAAAAGTACTGCCAAGAAAGCTTAAATGCCAATTTGTCACCAGAAACTTTTAATAAACATTTGGCAAAATCGAAATGTTAAAACAATAATTTTGCGCCTCAAACTTAATTAGATACTAATGAAAAAAAGAGTTTTAAACTTTGTACTTGTTGCAGGAGTCACTTTAGGAAGTGTAGCCTGTAAAGATGATAAGTCAAATCGGGTAGAGCCGGGCGAAGCACAGGAAGCTGCTGTAGCTACAGAAGAGGCTGTTACTTATGAAATTGATACTACCGCTTCTACTATCGAATGGAGAGGTACCAAACCTACGGGAGAGCATAAGGGAACTATTGCTATCCAGGATGGAACTCTTAGCGCTACCCGGGAGGAGATCACCAGCGGAAGCGTTAGCATTGATATGAATTCTATTAAGGTGACCGATGAAGGGATCGACGATAAAGACCGTACTTCTCTTGAAAATCACCTTAAAGGAACAGTTGAAGGTAAAGAAACAGATTTCTTTAATGTAAAAGAATATCCTACTGCTTCTTTCGAGATCACCGGAGTGACCGAAGAAAATGGACAGAAAATGCTTCAGGGTAACCTTACTCTTAAGGATTCTACCAAGAACATCCAGTTTCCTGTAAGTACAGATATCGATGAAGATGAGGTCACTCTTGAAAGTGAAACTTTCACTATCGACAGAACAAACTGGGGAGTGAACTACGGATCTAAATCTGTATTTGACAACCTGGGTGACAATTTCATCAGTGATGAAATGGAACTTACCATCAAAGTAACTGCAAAAAGAGCTCAGTAATCTTTTGCAGTCCCAATATTAAAAAACCGGCTAAGAGCCGGTTTTTTTATTTATAGATATCATTGATTGCCTGTCTTAGGTTTACATAAAGGAAATCAAAACCTGCATCTTCCACCTTTTTGCTGCTCACCAACTGACTACCTAAAACTACGCTTGCCATTTCTCCCATCACTAATTTGAGTGCAAAAGCCGGTACTTTTGGTAACCAAAGTTTCTTTTCCATCACCCTGGCCACCTCGCGGGTGAGATCTTCATTGGTCACAGGATTTGGGGCTACGCCATTAAATACACCTTCGGCCCCGGTTGAAATCAGGAACAAGAACAGCCGTGCAAGATCCTTTACATGTATCCAGGATTGCCACTGTTGACCCGATCCCAGGGAAGTACCTGCATTAAACTTTATAGGTCGGGCAATTTGAGGTAAAGCGCCGCCATCTTTTGCCAGGACTACTCCAATGCGCACAATGGCCACACGCAAGCCTAAATCTGAAAATTTTTGTGCAGCAATCTCCCATTTTTCCGATACTTCCCCCAAAAAATTATCGGCCACTTCCTGCTCCTCCTCATAATGCATTTTATGGGTAGAGCTGGAATAGATCCCTATTGCACTGGCAGATACCAGCTGGCCCACCTCGTGTTCATTTTCCTGCAAAGTTTTGTACAGCAGGTCCAGAGAATCAATACGACTTTTTAGGATCTTTTTCTTGTTTGAAGAGGTCCAGGGTTGAAAAACACTGGCTCCGGCCAAATTGATGATTGCCCCCACCCCTTCCAGGCATTTGGTATCAATTTCTCCTTTTGAAGGATTCCAGTAAAAGCCTTTGTTATTATCACTTTTTTCAATCTTTGATCTACTCGTGGTAAGATAGTTTACTTCGATCCCGTTGTCCTGAAAAAGCTCTGTGATTTTGGAACCTATCAGCCCTGTGGCCCCGGTGATAAGAATGCGCATTTTATTTTTTAATTTACGGGATTACAGAGAGTAATACCGGAGGTTTATTAAAGCTTTAACAGGTTTCCAAGATCTTAAGCTTTTGTAGCCCGCAACATCTCTCTTTTTCCGGGTGGCCCCGGTAATCTTTCCACCTCAAAACCTGTCGCCTGCATTGCCCTTCTCACATCTCCTTTTGCCGAATAGGTGACAAGCACCCCTTGGGACCTTAAGGTATTATACATATTTTTAAACACTGCCTCACTCCACAATTCCGGCTGAACCCGGGGACCAAAAGCATCAAAATAAATGAGATCATATTCTGAAGTTGCAGTTATTTCACTAAAGAATTTTTTTTCCTTCTGAAGATCGAAAAATGGAGAAATTTCACTCCGGTTTTCCCAGGAAGTCTCATGTAGCTTTTTAAAAACTGCTGCAGCTTCTTCATCAGGAATCACAGCGGCATAATCAAGGGCTTCTAATTCTACAGCAGAAACGGGATAAGCTTCAACTCCGGTATAGGAAATTTTTATTTTTCTTTTTTCAGCTTCAAAGAATGTGAGCAGCGCATTTAATCCGGTACCAAATCCTATCTCAAGAATTGATACAGTTTCGGGAGAATGTTTTTCCAGGTAGTGTTCGAGACCGGTTCTTATAAAAACATGCAGCGCCTCCTGTACCGCCCCGTGTTTGGAATGATAATGTTCATTCCACTCGGGCAGGTAAATGGTAGCCGAGCCATCGGCAGTTTTTATGATCTCCCTTTTCAAGACTATTTTTTGATCTTCACCCCATCAGCCAGAAAGGATAGAGTGATTTCAGGTTCATTTATTGCCTTAACCTCGGCAGCAGACTTCCCTGCGTCTTCGGCATAATGCCTACGATCTTCTACAGATATTTCGGTCACGTAGGCTTTTCCTTCCATGATAACTTCCTTATTTTCAATGTCTTTAGGAACAAAAAAAGCATAATCTTTAAACTTCACCATGACTTCGCGGCCATCTTCAAGAGCCACTTTCATCCAGCAGCCTTTGTTCTTGCAAACTGAAGCAACATTTCCCTTGAATGTGACATTAAGAGTGTCTCCCGGGGTTAGCCCCTCATACCTTTCCTGCATCTGGTAAGTGGACAAAATATTTGATACTTCAACTTCCTCTCCCACAGAATAATAAGTGTCACTTTTACCTGTATTTTTTTCTTGAGAAAAACCGGTAAAAGCTGTCATTAATATGGATAACAGCAATAAAAACCTGCAATTTTTCATTATGTTCCTGTTAAAGGTTTAGAAAATTGAAATTAAGATTAAATTAGTTAAATCTCATCTTCAGAACCTGTATTTATTTCGGTAAATTTGCAGCAAATATTCGAACATGAAAAATGTACCTCTCGCAATCGATGTAGTTGAAGCTAAAACTTCAAAGATCGATTCGGTGGATTTTGAAAATCTGATCTTCGGAAATGTATTTGCAGACCATATGATGGAATGTGATTATAAAGATGGTCAATGGCAAAATCCGGTTATTAAACCTTATGGTCCTATTCAGCTGGATCCTTCAGCAAAAGTCTTCCACTACGGGCAGGCTATTTTTGAAGGAATGAAAGCATTTAAAGACGACGATGACCAGGTGTGGCTATTCCGTCCGGAAGCAAATATCGACAGGTTTAATATTTCCTCTAAACGACTTGCTATCCCCGAATTCCCTAAAGAAGTTTTTATGGAGGGGCTAAACACTCTCCTTAATCTAGATCGCGATTGGATCAAGAAAGGTTTTGGAAATTCTCTTTACATAAGACCTTTTGTCATTGCGACAGAGTCCGGAGTATCGGCTTCTCCCTCAAAAACATACAAATTTATGATCATTTGTTCCCCTGCCAAAGCTTATTATAGTGGCGAGGTACGAGTGTTCTTTGCAGATAAATTCAGCCGTGCTGCCGATGGTGGTGTGGGCTACGCAAAAGCTGCCGGAAATTACGGAGCTCAATTCTATCCTACCAATCTTGCAAAAGAAGAAGGTTACCAACAGATCGTCTGGACAGATGCCAGCACGCACGAATACCTGGAAGAAGCAGGTACCATGAACATCTTCTTTAGAGTGGGAGATAAACTATTAACAGCACCTACCAGCGACAGGATCCTTGACGGGGTTACCCGAAGAAGTGTCCTTACCCTGGCCGAAGAATACAATATTCCGGTGGAAGTAAGACGTGTTAAAGTTGCTGAGATCGTAGAAGCTGCCAAAAATGGTGAACTTAAGGAGATCTTTGGAGCCGGAACCGCTGCTACAATAAATCCTGTAAAAGGGTTTGGGAACAAAGGTGAAAAATATGAATTAAAAGATCAGGAAGATTCTTACGCAAGTTTCTTCAAGAAAAAATTAATGGAGATCCAGTATAACAAAGCCGAAGACAAATTTGGCTGGAGACAGCTGGTTGAAAAAAATTAATTGAATTTTACGGGAATACGGAGCACTCTGTCGTGTTCCGGTTTACCTGAAGCATTGGCGCGGTTAAAGATCAAATAGCCGCGCTTTTCTCTTGTTTCAAATTCAAGCTTGGCTTCAAACGGCACCCAATATTCGGTCATCCAGTCTCCTGTGGCAGAAATGTATCTTTCTGAAAGTATTGTTCCGCTCTGACTTACAAGCCTCACGGGAGCTGAAGCTTCAAAGAACCAATATCCCTTTGCCTCTCCCGAGATCTTCAAAGGGGAAGAAACAGTGGCATTTTTCGGCGGCTGTTCCACATTTATTAATTCTTCTATTTTCTCGCGCTCCCGGTTAGGGTCAATAAAATAGAGACTTTCTAAAATAGCATTTAAAGTCTCTCTTTTTTCTTCGGAAACATCTCCATAGAACTTCATAGCGTCTCCATCCATAGGATTGCACTCGTTCATATCGATCTTCTCCCCGGTATTACTGCTGAAACATTCTGCTTTAAAATTATTAATTTTATAAAAGATATAGATGCTCCCGTACTCATTCCAACCTGGTGGTGGGGTAGAAAATCCCATACTTACGGCCCATGGCTTTCCGTTCTCCAACAAATAGACATAAGAAGCTTCTGGATCCACCTGAAATGACAAAGGCAAATTTCCCTCCCATTCTTTTAAAGTTTTACGTGGGCCTCCCGGAGCATCTACGCCAAAACCATTGGGTAGAACGGCTATATAAGCATCTTCGGCATCATTGTGTATGGCAAAAGGTGGCTCTTCTTCAATTTCGGGATCAAAAAAGTTGATCACCAGCGACTCTCCCGGCAGCTCTCCTTCATAAATTTTAAAACCCTGCGGGATCTCTGCTGAAAAATGCCATTTTTGAGAGGTATATGTTTTGGTTGGTGATGTCACTTTGGGTGCAGGTGTTTCTGAAATTTTCTCCTGCCGCTCCTTTTCGGCAGAATCGCGGCAGGAAAAGAAAATCAATGGTATCAGGATGAAAAATATTGGTCTCATATTTACAAGATAATAAAAAAGGGAAATAAGTGATCAGTATCTCCCCCGCTGAACAGCGGGATTACCGCGGAATATGACTATAGAAGATTTTGTGCGGACAGCAAAAAAAGCCCAAGAGGGGCGAAATATGGGTAGCCCGGCGTTTTAACACCGGGATCAAAAATGCCCCTTCCCAAAAGAGCCCCGGAGGGCATACGCGTTAACTTATGATGTAAGCTTTTGATAATCAAATACATGAGTAATTTATTTAGTTAATTAATCCTTTTTTAGGACTGGTTTGGTTTGCTTCACCCTTTTTAATACAAAACAATTCCG
>JAAVJQ010000027.1 GCA_012038135.1 Salinimicrobium nanhaiense | reverse complement strand
ACAGGAGAACATCAAATAGCAGAGGCTTATTATTTATGCGGTTACTTGAGCAGGCTGTTATTGCAGAGCCTGTGACATATGATAAAATTATTAACGAAAATCACGGGTGTTGACTGGATACCCCATTAAATTTTATAAAGCGGGAGATTTTCAGAAAGAAAGTTTCCCGTTTTCTTTTTCCGAAGTTTTCCTCAACAATTCGGAGGACGTTTATTCAGATTTGGAATTTGGTGCTTGTAATCTGGAATTTAGAATACTGACCAATATTGGATTTATTCCGGAATGTTCTCCTTCACCAATTTGATGTACTCCTTTTTTGCTTCTAAAACACTGATCCCTTTTACCTGTAGCAGCGCATTGAGTTTAAAGGCATTCTTAATATCACTATTGCCCGATGGGATGTAAGCCCCGGTGTGTTCTGTTGCCTGTTTGTAGTAAGCATAAAGTTTCAGCATAAGATCTGGAGGGAACTTTTGAGAAGTATTAGAGGCTCTTTCATAAGCCTTAGCGAATTCTTTATCCACTTCTTCAGGAGTCATTTTAGGAGACTTTTGCAATAAGGCTAATTCCGCCTTTGACCTTTTGATTCAGCTTTACATCAACTTCTGTTCCCAGGGGAAGAAAAACATCAACTCTGGATCCAAATTTGATAAAACCACTGTCACTTCCCTGGACTACTTCCTCTCCAACTTTGGCGTAATTCACAATTCGTTTTGCCAGAGCTCCGGCGATCTGTCTGTAAAGAATTTCCCCTGCAACTTCATTTTCAACCACTACGGTTGTGCGTTCATTTTCTTCACTTGCTTTTGGGTGCCAGGCCACAAGATATTTTCCCGGATGATATTTACTATATTTTACAGTTCCACCAATTGGATGGCGGGTAACATGAACATTTATAGGTGACATAAAAACCGACACCATTAAACGTTGGTCCTTGAAATACTCCTTTTCAAACACCTCCTCGATCACCACCACCTTTCCATCAACAGGAGCGAGAATATGGGAGGTATTGACTTCGGTATTTCGTTTGGGATTTCTAAAGAACTGAATGATCAAAAAGAACAGGAGAACAGTCCCTAATAAGATCGCGATCTTGATCCAATAGGTATAAATAAAAGTTTGTGCCAGCAGGTTTACAATGATCAGCAAGATCACCGCAATTCCCATAATTTTATATCCTTCTTTATGAAACATAATTTAATAATTGTAAATAAGCATAAACAAATGGACTCGCAAAGATGATGCTGTCTAACCGGTCAAATAATCCGCCATGACCCGGCATTAATCTTCCACTATCCTTTACTCCCGCCTGTCTTTTAAATTTTGATTGTATCAAATCTCCAAGGGTGCCAAAAATACTTAATATTATAGCCATTCCCACCCAGGTGTGCAGGTCAAGCAAACCGGTAAAATAAAATACCAGATACCCGGCTATGGCAGTAAAAATAAGTCCGCCCAGGAATCCTTCTACAGTTTTTTTAGGAGATATTCTTTCAAAGAGCTTCTTCTTTCCAAAATTCTTCCCAACAAGATATGCAAAAGTATCGTTAATCCAAATCAGGGAGAAAACACCCACCACCAATTCGGGCGTGAAATCGCCGGTATAGCTGGGAATAAGAGTAAGAAAGATCATTGATGCGATGAGGTAGAAAATAATAATGACATACTTTTTCTTCTCAAAAAGTGGGATTTTATTGACCAGCATCAGGTCTTTTACGAGGAAAAGATTGACGAAAATGGTGATTAGCAACAATACCAGAGTGGCATACGGACTAAATCTAACATAGCTGAAAAAATAAAACAGCCCTATAAGAAGGGCATAACCAAGGTAGCTTTTAAGATGGAGGAGCCGTTGCAGCTCTCGCAGGCAAATCACTCCAAACAGAAGGAAAAGGGTGGTAAAAGCGAATTCAGAGAAGAAAATGGAAACCACCAGAATTGACACATACATGATCCCCGATAATCCCCGAATAATATTTTCCTTCATGTTACAGATCTTCCAGAAGCAGCAAATATAAGTTTTTTGTGCTACTTCCATAACTCATGAAGTCTCCTTCCTTATTTGTCTCGAAATTCTTGATGGTGGTAATGTTGGAAGGAATACGGTCCCGGTTCTTGAATTTTATTCCTCTAAGACCTTCGCCAATGGCATCTACCAGTTTACTTGTGGAAGCTAAAATGACAAAGTCATAGGGGAGTTCCATTAATTTCTTTTCCTTTATCTGGTTGGAGGAAATTAGGATAGAACCGTCATTGGCAATAAGATACTCGCAGGTTCCCAGAAAGAAAGCTGCTTCTCCCGAATTAGTGAACTCAAGGTTCTGGTCGGAAAATCTTTCCCTTAAATTTTTATCAAAACAACAAGCCTGTTTTTCATACCAGTCATTCTCCAACATAATATTTTCGAACGCCTCGATCAACTCCTCGTTACTCTCACAATACAAAAATTTGCCGCCGTTGTTCTTAAAATTGAGCATAAAACGCTCATCGGTAGGGAGCTTAACATCTGGCATATACTTGCTACGGTCAGAATTTTCAACCTTCTCCTGACCTTTGTCTGATTTAGATTTAGGATTTAAGAAATTTCTAAATAGACTCATATAGGTTTTAATTACACTAAGTAGCATTTCAACCAAAGGTAAAAAATCTAAACTAACAGATTACTGAAAGTTTAGATTTTTTAGTGGTAGTAAATAAAATTTAATTCTGTCCCGGAGCCGGGTTGCCGGAAGGGGTAGAAGGTTTAGTATTCTCAGGAATGGATTTTTCCGTCACAGTTTCTTCTTCTACTGTAACCTGCCTTTCCTGGGAATTGCCGCTCATGATCTCATCACGGCTCTTATAAGGCCTTTTTCCGAAGATCTCTTCGAGATTATCTTTGAAGATCACCTCTTTCTCCAGCAGGATCTCAGCGAGCTGAGTCAGCTTGTCTTTATTTTCTTCAAGAAGCTTGATAGCTCTTTGATACTGTTCTTCAATAAGATTGGAGATCTCTTTGTCGATCAATTCTGAAGTTTTCTCACTGTAAGGCTTGGTGAAGTTATATTCACTTTGTCCTGAAGAATCGTGATAGGTGAGGTTTCCAACTTTATCGTTCAAACCATAAACGGTAACCATTGCTCTGGCCTGCTTTGTGACCTTTTCAAGATCACTTAAGGCACCGGTTGAGATCTTGTTGAAAGCAACTTTTTCGGCTGCCCGTCCACCCAGTGCTGCACACATCTCATCCAGCATTTGCTCAGGCCTTACAATAAGCCTTTCTTCGGGTAGATACCAGGCGGCACCTAAGGATTGTCCGCGGGGAACAATTGTAACTTTTACCAGAGGAGCTGCATGTTCAAGGATCCAACTAACGGTTGCATGTCCTGCTTCGTGAAAAGCAATAGCTTGTTTCTCTTCGGGAGTAATGATCTTGTTCTTTTTCTCAAGACCACCCACAATACGGTCAACAGCATCAAGAAAGTCCTGTTTTCCAACTGCTTTCTTTTCTTTACGGGCAGCAATTAAGGCTGCCTCATTACAAACATTGGCAATATCTGCACCCGAGAATCCCGGAGTTTGTTTTGCCATAAATTCTGTATCAAGTTCATCGGCCACTTTCTTGAGGGGACGTAAATGAACTTCAAAAATCTCTTTTCTCTCTCTTACATCCGGAAGATCAACATAGATCTGCCTGTCAAACCTACCTGCACGCATTAGAGCTTTGTCAAGTACATCTGCCCGGTTGGTAGCGGCTAACACGATTACATTGGTGTTAGTGCCAAAACCATCCATTTCTGTAAGCAGCTGGTTAAGGGTATTTTCGCGTTCGTCGTTCGATCCCGAAAAATTGCTTTTTCCGCGGGCACGTCCAATGGCATCTATCTCATCGATAAATATGATGGCAGGAGATTTCTCCTTGGCCTGTTTGAAAAGGTCACGCACTCTTGAAGCTCCAACCCCTACAAACATTTCCACAAAATCTGAACCTGAGAGGGAGAAGAAAGGTACTTTCGCTTCCCCGGCTACGGCTTTAGCCAGTAAGGTCTTTCCTGTTCCCGGAGGTCCTACAAGTAAGGCTCCTTTGGGGATCTTCCCTCCAAGGTTGGTGTATTTATCAGGATTCTTAAGGAAATCAACGATCTCCTGTACCTCTTCTTTTGCTCCTTCCAATCCGGCTACGTCTTTAAAGGAAACTTTTACATCGGTATTTTGATCAAAAAGTTTGGCTTTAGACTTTCCTATGTTGAAGATTTGTCCGCCCGCACCTCCACCGGCACCACCGCTCATGCGTCTCATAATGAAGATCCAGATCCCTATGATCAATACAAATGGAAGCAGCGTTAATAGAATTTCCCCCCAAACATTATCACGGGTTTCATAGGTGACGGTTGTGGCAATATTTTTATTCTCTTCTTTGATTTCTTTTATATTGGTCTCAAGGTTTTCAAGACTCCCAAATTCAAAGGTGTAAGCAGGAGAGTCTCCACCGGGGAACATTTCTTCCTGTACTGCCTTGGCATGAATATCTTTTTCTTTGGCTTCTTCTGTAAGATAAACCTGTGCCAGTGCCTTATTGACAATAACTACCTTTTCCACATCTCCCTGTTCCAGATAATTCAGGAATTCTGCAGGGTTGGTTTTTGCCGGCTCATTAAATCCGCTTCCGCTAAAGAAATTTATTCCCAGGAAAACTAGTATGATGGCAGCATAGATCCAGTAGGCACTGAATTTAGGCTTTTTTGGTTCTTTATTTTTTGGTTGCTCTTTGGCCATTCCTTTTTTCTTAACTCTTAATAATTCGTTTCAATTGAAGTAGATTTTGCATCTCCCCAAAGACTTTCAATGTCGTAAAATTCCCTGATATGTTTCTGAAAAACATGAACTACAACGCTTACATAATCCATCAGGATCCATTCTGCATTTTCAGAGCCCTCTACATGCCAGGGTTTGTCCTTTAATGACTTACTTACGGTTTTTTGTATGGAGTTTACTATGGCGTTTACCTGCGTGTTTGAAGTTCCGTTGCAGATAACAAAATAATCACAAACTGTATTTTCAATTTCCCTCAGGTCAAGAAGTTGGATGTCATTTCCTTTCACTTCCTCGATTCCCTTGATTATATGTGCAATAAGTATATCGTTGTTCGCTTCTTTTTTTGTCATTAAATTTATTTTCTTTGCGCAAAGTTATTACTTTTTAAGGTTTTAAAACCTTCGTTTTTATAACATTTAACGCCAGCATTATCTTACTCTTCTCGTATGCACCTTATCAAAGTTAATGCCATCAACTCTACTAATTCTTTTGCCAGGGAGATGTTTAGGGAGAATTCGCAAATGCCACTCACCTGTATTATAGCAAAAAAGCAATTGCAGGGCAGAGGTCAGAGAGGGACAAACTGGAATTCTGAAGAAGGGAAAAACCTCACTTTTAGTGTACTGTTGCCCGATTTGAAGTTAAATCCCGCCAGGCAATTTTTGCTGAGTGCAGCGGTAGCAACCTCCCTGGTTTCTTCTTTGGAAAAACTTCAACTGCCACGTCTCAGGGTAAAATGGCCTAACGACATTCTGTCAGCAAATCAAAAAATCGCCGGTATTCTCATCGAAAACACCATTTCTGAAGGAAAGGTGGTCGCATCCGTCATTGGTATTGGTCTCAACGTGAATCAAACTCAATTTGATGACCTGCCAAAAGCGGCATCCATGAAAACAGTTTCAGGAAGAGACTTCGAGACAGAGGAGGTCCTTGAATTGCTTCTGAAGGACCTGGAAAACAGCTTCGGAAATATTTCTGAAGAAAATTCCGAAGCTATTCTAAAGGCCTATGAAAAATGGCTTTTTAGAAAGGATATGCCATCCACCTTTAAAGATTCCAATAACCGGCTCTTTACCGGAATGATCACCGGCGTTTCAAATACCGGAATGCTGCGTGTGCAAACCGATGACGAGGAGATAAGGGAATTTGACCTTAAAGAGATCGAGCTTTGCTATTAAAGCTTCGCGACGTTTTCAGATAAATTACCAATGAATTTCTTCAATGGTCCTTTCACCATCATGGCCATCATTGTATTGAACTTTCCGTGGAAGAACAGCTGCGCCATGCTTTGATTTTCGCTTACCGGTGCTATCTCCACATCTAGGGAAAAATCGAATTTATCTGAAGTAGATCCCAATTTTATATATTCGGGTTCTCTGGTTTCTTTGATCTGCAGAGCAATTTCGGGCATTCCTTTTAGTGCGAAAACAAAAGTGTCCTCAGAAATCACCTGGAATTTCTCTTTGCTCTCCGGCATGATCTGCTCGTAATTCTTCACGTCTGTAAGGAAGTTAAATAATTCCTGCTGACTCTTTTGTACTGTTACTTTGTCACTTTGTAATTCCATAGCTTATTTTTTCCAATTCGCCGGATCCTTGCGCCAGTTTTGCAGCAGGTCGCTTTCGGCTTGATTTATATAGTTAGTTTTTAGTGCCACTTCCAGTAAATAGTCATAGTTACTCAACGTGTGCAGTTCAATGTCGGCTTGCTTAAAATTTTCTGTGGCAGTTTCAAATCCGTAAGAGAAAATGGCGAGCATGCCTTTGACCTGCAGGTTTTTGGCTTGTAAAGCTTTTACGGCGTTAAGGCTGCTGTTTCCGGTGCTTATAAGATCTTCAATGACTACCACACGCTGGCCTTCTTCTGCCTTTCCTTCTATTTGGTTTTGGCGGCCATGGGATTTAGCTTCAGGACGTACATAGATAAACGGCAGGCTTAAATATTCAGCTACCAGCATACCTATACCAATTGCTCCTGTTGCTACGCCGGCAATAACATCGGCTTTTCCATAAAGTTGCTCGATCTGTCTTGCCATGTGCTCCCTCACAAAATTGCGGATGGGAGGATAGGAAAGGATGATGCGGTTATCACAATAAATGGGGGAGTTCCATCCACTGGCCCATTTGAAACCTTGTTGTGCATCTAATTTTATTGCTTTAATTTGCAATAGCAGCTCAGCAGTTTTAAGTGCTGTTTCCTTGTCTAAAATCATACTGCAAATGTATAAAGTTTTTGTAAATGATATTCCTATAATTCTCTCAACAGAGCGGGATCTGGGAGAAAAATATATCTCTTTTCCGTTAAAAGAAGTTAAACTTAAAAGGATTATCAAAAAGATAAACAAAGGGAAACTGCTTTATGTCAATCTCTATCATGACAAAAAAGAAAAGCTGCTAAAACACCTTTTTAAAAAGCTTCCGGTAGTAACAGCTGGCGGCGGAATGGTTCTCAATCCGAAAAATGAAGTGCTTTTTATTTATCGAAATGGCCGCTGGGATCTGCCTAAAGGTAAAGTCGAGAAAAATGAAAGCATCGAAGCAGGAGCAATAAGGGAAGTTGAGGAGGAAACAGGGGTAAAAAACCTTAAGATCTCGAAGTTTCTTCTAACCACCTATCATATCTTCCAGCGCAAAGGCAGGTATCGTCTAAAAGTCACTTACTGGTATGAAATGACCACCGATTATTCGGGCGAATTAATTCCTGAAGAAAAAGAAGGTATTAAAAAAGTGAAATGGAAGGATATGGAAAAGGCGCAGAAAGCCCTAAAGAAATCCTACGCCAATATCAAACTTTTGTTTCCAGAAGAAGTGCTACCTCTTCACTCTAAAAATGGGATATCTCATATGTGAGGGTTCGTAATACTCACTTTTTTTATGTATCCAGTCCAACTGGGCATAAGCGTTTTGAGCAAACTCCCTGTCTTTCTCCTTTAAGGCGAGAAATTCATCTTCCAATTCGGGATAATCATCCAACAATTCCCTGGCGATATCTTCAAAAACATAAGGTGAAAAATGCTCTTTTTGCTGCAACACACTATCAAAGAAATTCCAGCTGAAAAAGGAATCGGGCGCCTGTGGTTCCAGAGTGGCCATTAAATATTTTGCTGCCCGTTGCTTTAAGGGAACAAACACATCTCCTTTTCGAATTTTCACTTCCTGGTTGAATGTTTCCACTTCCACATTAGTATGGGGATAGTGACCTTCGTACGGCCTGCTGCTGGTCTTGTAATCCTTGATCCTGTAGGTTTCCACAACCATACTGGTGTCCTTATCAAAAGGAACCATTTTTACCTCGTTAAGTTCAAGAAGGTCTAAAACTTCCCACCACCCCTGCGGAATGATATAGCCCTGGGGTACTTGAAGCTGCCTGGAGGGTTTAAAGCTGTCATAATATGTAACCTCGCGTGTATAGGGACGAGTGGTGTCGTATTTTAATCTTTCAAAACCCGTTACTTCGCTTTTAATTCGATCTGCTTCATAACCTTTGAAATTTAGATTTGAAGTTTGAGAGCTGTCGACTACAAAATCGAAGGCATAACTTTCTTTCGCCTGAAAATTCTGAAGTTCCTGCTTTCTTAGCTTTCTTATGAGCTCAGAATCTTCATCGGCTATTTCGATCATGGAACGCAACAGCTCGTAAGTGCCTCTTACGCGCTGGTCATACGGCTTCAGCATGTGAGTTTCCACCATCATGGATAGGGTATTCCAAAGCGAGGTATAGCCGGTTGAATAGCGGGGAGTATCGAGGAATTGGGAAAATCCCTTTTCCGGAACATCTCCAAATACATTGACATAGGGCGTGATCTCCCATTTCTTTTTTCTTAATGCTTTTTCGAGGGCCGGGCGCAGATCGGTTTTAATGTATTTTCCCAATGCCCCTCCCATCTGGTCATGCTGGGTAAACAGGTGAGTAAGCGTGTATTGATAATCGGCCCCGTTGCTCACATGGGTGTCGATAAAAACATCTGGGTTTACGTGGTGAAAGATCTCATAAAATCCTCGGGTGTTTTTTGTGTCGGCTTTTATAAAGTCACGGTTGAGATCATAATTTCGGGCATTTCCGCGAAAACCATAGGATTTCGGGCCATTTTGGTTGGTCCTGGTAAAAGAATTACGGTTAATGGCGCCTCCAATATTATAAATAGGTATGGTGGCGATCACAGTATTTTCGGGAAGGGTAATGGAATCCTGCGCCAGGTCTCTAAAAAGCATCATCGTGGCGTCTATGCCGTCGCTTTCCCCGGGATGAATTCCGTTATTGATCAGGACGATGGTATGATCTTTTCTAAGACTCCCAAAATCAAAATTCTTATTGCGGCTATAAACCATGAGGTGCAGCGGTTCCCCACTATCGGTTTCTCCAAGGATCTGAAGATCTACAGATGAATATACGGCAGCGAGATCTTCGTAAAAATCTATAACCTCGGTATAAGTGGCAGTTTCTGTGCCTCCAGATCTTTCAAAGACAGTAGTAAAATCGTAATCCTGTTCCAGGATGTAATTTGAAAAGTCGCAGGAACTAAAGCTAATTCCCAAAATAATCCACAGCAGGATCTTTTTCATCAAAATATTTTTAACCGCCTCAAACTTAAAGAAAAACTTCAAAAGCATAAAGAAGTGCTAAGGATAAAGCCAATTTTTAAATATATCTTATTTTAGCAAAGGCTGTAACAATTATATGATAGCCTGTCAAAAATGGCTTTTTTGGCACCTCTTATTTTTCATTTTAACAGTTAAGTCTTGATCAAAACTTTCCTCTTCATTTTTCTATTCTTTTTCTTCGGAAGTCTCTCTGCACAACAGATCAATGGAAGGATTTTCGATGCATTTACCAATGAACCTCTTGAAAACGTAAGTGTTTCTTCGGAAGGAGTTTCAAAAACTATATTTTCTGATGCCTCCGGAAGCTTTTCCTTTCCTGCTGAAAATTTTCCGGTGAATCTCATTTTAGAATCCCCGGGATACAGCAAAAAAATCCTCTTTTTGGAAACCCCAGAAGATGATCTCCTCATCTATATGGCGCCGGCTGAAGGTTCTCTTGCTGAAGTTGTTCTGCGTAGCACCATCATTCCGCAGGAATTGATGGAAACTCCGGCTTCAGTTTCAGTTTTGACATCACAGGACCTGGAAAGATTCGATGAAACCAACCTCATGCAGAACCTGAGTACTGTGGCAGGTGTAAATGTGCATCAGGGGGCACTCAACACGAATAAAATGAGCATCCGCGGAGTGGGAGCAAGGTCACAGTACAGCACCAACCGGATAAAAGCTTATTTTATGGAGATCCCGCTTTCTTCCGCCGAAGGTGAAACCACTTTAGATGACCTTGATCCTGCCATCATTGGCAGTGCCGAGATAATCAAAGGACCTGTTTCCAGCGTATATGGTGCCGGGCTTGGGGGAGTAATCACTCTTTTTCCTGCCGAAGCTGAATTAGGAACCCATATAGGGGTAAAAAATACTTTTGGCAGTTATGGCCTTATTAAAAGTATTGTTCAGACTTCCCATGCTTCGGAAAAATCAAATGTTGTCGCCACCTACAATCATTTGCAAAATGATGGCTGGCGGGAGAATGGATCATACGACCGGGATTCTTTTACTGTTTATGGAAAGTTTGCCGGTGGGGAGAAAAATTTGATTTCTGTTTTCGGAAATTTTGTTCGTTTAAAAGCTTTTATTCCCAGTTCTGTAAATCGGGAAACGCTGGAGAATGATCCCTCTTCGGCAGCGTTTAATTGGGCAGCTGCGCAGGGATATGAGTCCTATGACAAAGGCCTCTTTGGGATTTCCAATACCTATCAATTCTCTCCAGCTTTTGAAAATGTTTCCAGTGTATACTTCAGTTTTAGAGATGCCTATGAACCACGACCATTTGATATTTTAAACGAGGGACAATTTGCTACCGGGGCGCGCACAAAATTCAGCTTCGAAAATCCCTTTTTTGAAGCCGATTCCAATCTGAGTTTTGGAGCCGAGGTCTACAGGGAATGGTATGATACAGCTACATTTGAAAACTTACACGAGGAATTTGAAGGGCAGGGCAGCATTCCCGGTAATATACTTAGCAACAATGAACAGGACAGGAACTATTACAATTTTTTCGCTCAGTACAACATAGAGGTCCTGCCAAAGCTGCAGCTCGAAGCAGGATTGAATCTTAACTCCACGTTTTATGAGCTTAATGATCTTTATGCTGAAGATGAAGTAGACCAGTCGGGTGACTATAGGTTTGAAACCATACTTTCCCCACGATTGGGAGCAGTATATTCTTTGACCTCCGGAAAAAACCTTTATGCCTCCATTAGCCACGGATTCTCAACTCCTACCGTTGCAGAAACTCTGACTCCCGAAGGTTGGATAAACACCTCACTTAAACCGGAAACCGGGATCAACTACGAAATTGGCTTTAAAGGAAATTTCTTTAACAACAGGCTGTATGCAGAAGTCGCTGCATTTTCCATTCAGGTAGAGAATCTATTGGTGGCAGAAAGGGTGGCCGAAGATCAATATATAGGTCGCAATGCCGGTAAAACCGATCACAATGGTCTGGAATTGCTGCTTAATTATAATTTTAAGATCACCAACAGCCTTAGGGCCCGATCCTTTGTGAACGCTGCTTTCAACTCTTTTAAGTTCGATGAATTTATAGATGATGGAGAAGATTTTTCCGGAAACAATCTTCCTGCCGTTCCTGAACAAACCCTTAACGCCGGACTTGATTTTCTACACTCCTCCGGAGTTTCTTTGAGAGCTACCTGGCAGCATGAGGGGGAGATGCCTTTGAATGACGCAAATTCAGAATTTAGGGAAGCCTATAACCTCTTACACCTTAAATCCTCCTGGGCTCCTAAAATTTTCACCAACTGGAATACGGAAGTCTTTGCGGGACTAAACAACGTTTTGGATGAAGCCTACGCTGCTTCGGTCATTCCAAATGCTGTTGGTTTTGGTGGCGCAGCTCCAAGATATTTTTACCCGGGAATGCCCAGGAACTGGTTTGCGGGAATAGCAATTGAATATAATTTTTAATAGAGATCAAACCTGCAAGGTCTTTTTCCAGACCTTGTAGGTTTTCTTTTTTAACGACGGATTCACGGATAATTTTTAATCACAGTGCAACTTTGATGCGAATTAACCCTGTCAGTGGCTTGCAGTCCTGACAGCGGTTCAAACCTAACAGTGGTTTAAACCTAACAGGTCTCCAAGACCTGTTAGGTTTGGTGGACCGGTTGACGTAATTGAAAAGACCTACAAGATGACAAGACCTTGCAGGTCTGCGACTAATTAATGATTAGAAAAACTATCTGTGTATCCGTGGCTTAATAATAAAAAGGATTAAAAAAGAACTTGTTGTAGTTCCAGAGCCAAAAATTAATATGGACAGGGCCCGGCAAGAACCGCTGTCAGGGTTTAAAACCTCTGACAGGGTTACGTCCGCTTGGCTCCAAAAACATTCGTGAATTCGGTACGCCAAGAAGCGTGCATTAATTATAAACCCAGTAATATGAAAGGATTACACAGACCACTTTGTCGTTCAGTCTGAAGCAACCATGAGGTGCGTGCGGGAGACCAATCGTGC
>JAAVJQ010000026.1 GCA_012038135.1 Salinimicrobium nanhaiense | reverse complement strand
TGCAACATTGGTGCATCCTGCTTCATTCTCACTCACAAAAGTATAGACACCGCTTTCTGTATATTCAGTTCCATTCCAGGTGTAAGAATCACAAGCTGTGTGAGTTTCTTCAGAAGTTGTGCTGTTGGTGATGGTTACAGTAAAAGAATTCTCAGCAGCGGGGCAAGATCCTTGTCCGGCTTTGTAAACATATATAGTTTGAGTAGCAGTGATCTCAGTTCCAACTGCGATTGGACCAACTCCACCTTCAGAGGTGAAGTAAGCACCATTTTCAAGAGCGGGGAGTGTATAGGAATCACAGGCTTGAACATTTTCGGGAGCATCAGCTTCTATCGGAGCATCAATAGTGATATTAAAAGAACAGGATTTTGTTTTGGTAGCACCATCACTAGTGGTGTACGTGGCAACATATTCAAGGTCGTGTGATCCTACGGGATAAAATCCCTGCTGAGGACCTGAAACGGTAAAATCTATTCCTCCTTTACATCCACCGTCATTAAGAATTCCATCTACGGCAATTAATGTGTCTCCGGTATTTGCGTTAGAAGGTTTACTTCCCACATAGGTAAATACATATTTTAACCTATAAACCCCAGCTTCTGTGTTCTGAGTATAAAAGGTATAAGTATCGGAATTTTTGGTTACTTGTTGTTTTGCTCCACTTTCGATAGAATTACCATTTGCATCTTCTAGAAATAACTGAATGTAGTATTCTCCATTCGCATGTTGAATTTGGAAAGAAGTTTCAGAACCTGGATTTAAAATAAGAAATGGTGTAGCAACGACCGAAGTTCTTGAGCCATCTCCATCCACACTGTTGAATAACTTTAGATGACCTCCATTTCCACCAGCCCTGGTGATCCAGTTAAAATACCAGCATTCCTCTGTTAAGAGGTTTTCATTCAGCTCAAATAGCATCTGGAAATTTCCTACACTGCCATTACCTGTACAGGTTTGTGTAATTACAGGGGTGGTCCAATCTACATAGGTTCCCAATACTCCGTCTACTGTATCTGTAGCACAAAGTAATTGATCTTCAGGACAGGAGTCAAAAATGATACAGTCATCACCTACAATTATACTATTCGGATTGTTCTGGTCTTTCTGAGCATTTAAACTTAAAGTTGATGCCAGTAAGGCAACTGTCATAATAAAGGAATTAAAATTCCTTTTAAGTAAATTTTCCTCTAATGAAGAGAAATGGCCTCTCGAGGTCATCTTTTTGGCAGGAAGGAAAATTTTGATTAGAGTAGTTTTCCAAATCATAGTCGTCATGTTTGAATTATGGTGACCTACTTCAGAAAACCTTCCGGGAGGAAATTTTCTTTTTTGGTCTTTCTTATGTTTTTATTCGTTGGTTTGCGGTTAAGTTCAAATTATCCTCTAGGGAAGGACAAAGCGAATGTATGCTCAATTTATTCTTACAATTTTTCTGATTCGTTGGGGGGTAAATCAGATCAATTTGGGGCATCTTTCAATCTTATTCTGAGGTAAAATTAGAGCGAATTTCTGTTAAAAAAAGAAATATCAAATCTTTTAGATATAGTGTGAGGTTTTACGGACAAACGACACATAAACAGCAAATTATACAAGAGGAAAAGAGAGGAGAGACAATAATTTGATTCAACAGAAGAGCAGGTTTAAACGTGAAAAATGTGGGAAAAGTAACCTTAAAATTTTCATATTTTTTAGAGGAGTTTTATTGATGATTTCTTTCTATAAGAGACTATAACGTCCTAGTTCTCAGCCGCTCAATTCTTACAATATTTTCCTGATTGTATCTGTATTTTTTATCGCTTTGATTTGAAGATTTTGTAAATTGGCAGGATGAAAAACAAACTTCACGATTACCGTAAGCTCTACCAGAAACACAGACTCCTGGAAGAGGAAATTCCGCATGATCCTTTTGAGCTTTTTCACTTGTGGTTACAGGAAATAGAAGCCGGTAGAGAGGTGGAAGAAGTAAATACCATGACCCTTTCTACAATTAGCAGAGACGGATTTCCGAAGTCAAGGGTAGTGCTTTTAAAAGAGTATGATAATGAAGGCTTTGTTTTTTATACCAACTATGGATCTGAAAAAGGGAAGGCCATTGAACAGCATCCAAAGGTTTGCCTCTCCTTTTTCTGGCCGGCATCAGAGCGGCAGGTGATCGTAAGGGGAATAGCGCAAAAAACTCCCGAAGAACAATCCGAAACTTATTTTAAGTCCCGTCCCCGTGAGAGCCAATTGGGGGCATGGGCTTCTCAACAAAGTTCAGTTATCCCCTCCCGTGAATTTCTTGAGAAAAAAATGCAAATCTTAGAAAAGCAATTTGACGGAAAAGAAATTCCAAAACCCGTATATTGGGGAGGATATAAGGTCATTCCATCTCATTTTGAATTCTGGCAGGGCAGGCCGTCAAGGCTGCACGACAGGATCTACTTTAGCAAAGAAAATTCCGGATGGAAGATTGACCGGTTAGCACCATAACTATGAAGAAACTTATCCTGGTAAGGCACGGTAAATCTTCCTGGAATGAGGATTTACCCGATGATGAACGCCCCTTAAAAAAGAGAGCTTATAAAGATGCAGATCTTGTAATAAATGCTTTTTCCGGTTTTAAAAATGACCGATTAACAATCTGGAGCAGTTATGCCGTGCGGGCACTAACTACTGCGAATATCTTTAAAGACAAATTAAGTATTCCCGATAGCAGATTTGAAGTTAAAAATGATCTGTACACTTTTAACGGTAGTCAGCTTTTAAAAGTAATTGAAAGCTGTAGTGATGAAATTGATGCCTTGATGGTGTTTGGGCATAATCCGGCAATGACTTCTGTTGTTAATAGATTAGGAGATCAGGATTTTGATAATATCCCCACCACAGGATTAAGTATGATTGAATTTGAAACCGACAGATGGAAGAGTCTCAAACATGGGAAAACGCTGCTATATTTATTTCCGAAGAATTTAAGGTAAATGGAGAACAACCGTTACATCAACCGGGAACTTAGCTGGCTTCAATTTAATGCACGGGTATTACAGGAAGCCGCAGATAAGACAGTTCCTTTAATTGAAAGATTAAGGTTTCTAGGGATCTTTTCAAATAACCTGGATGAATTCTTTAAAGTACGCTATGCAACTATTAAGCGTATTGATATGGCGGGTAAAGGAGGAAAGAGCGTACTTGGAGGGATCAAAGCCAATAAACTTTTGGAAGAGATCACTCAAATCGTGATCGACCAGCAGAGTGAGAGCCTAAAGATCCTTGACAGTATTCAGAATAAATTAAAGGAGCACAACATTTTCATCATCAATGAAAAGCAGGTAAAAAAACATCAGCAGGCATTTCTAAAGAACTTCTTCCTTCAAAAAGTGAGTCCGGCGCTGGTGACTATTGTGCTGAATGATCTGGCCGAACTACCCAGGCTTAAGGATAGCGCCGCCTATCTCGCCGTAAAAATGGTAATGAAAGATGCGGCTCCAAAAAAGGAAAATAAAAGGGTGGTTAACCGGCAGATCAGGGAAAAGAAATATGTCCTGATTGAAATTCCCAGGAGTATAGAACGCTTTGTGGTGTTACCCAAAGAAGGGGAGAAGCAGCATGTGATCTTACTCGATGACTTAATAAGATACCATCTCCATTCTATTTTCAACATTTTTGAATATGAGAGTGTTACTGCTCATATGATCAAAATTACCCGGGATGCCGAATTGGATATAGACAGTGACCTGAGTAAATCTTTTATTGAAAAAATCTCTGCCAGTGTGAAAGACCGGATAGAGGGAGAGCCTGTAAGATTTGTGTATGATATGAATATTGAGCAGGATACGCTTCAGTATTTAATGAGCAAAATGGGAATTGATGCTACAGACAGTATCATCCCCGGCGGCCGGTACCATAATCGCAGGGATTACATGAATTTTCCAAGCCTGGGAAGCGAAGAATTGCAGTATAAGGTCTATGAACCCCTGCCAATCTCCGGAATGATCCTGCAGGGGAGTCTTTTTAAAGAATTAGCGAAAAAGGATTATTTACTGCACACGCCTTATCAAACTTTTTCCTATACCGTAAAATTCCTGAGAGAAGCCGCCCTGGACCCGGCGGTGAAATCGATAAAGATCACAATTTACAGGTTAGCAAAGATCTCCCACATCGCCAGTTCGCTGATCAATGCAGTGAAAAATGGGAAAAAGGTAACTGTGCAGATAGAATTACGGGCTCGTTTTGATGAAGTTGCGAATATTAATTACGCTGAGCAAATGCAGCAGGAAGGTGTGAACCTTATCTTTGGAGTAAAAGGACTTAAGGTCCACTCAAAGGCCTGTGTCATCGAGCGCCTTGAAAATGAGAAGTTGGTTCGCTATGGTTTTGTCAGCACGGGAAACCTGAATGAATCTACAGCACGGGTGTATTCAGATCTTACTCTGTTTACCAGTGATCAAAATATTCTGAAAGAGGTAAATAAAGTCTTTGATTTCTTCGAGGTGAACTATAAGGTTAGTCGCTACAAACATTTGATCGTTTCTCCACATTATACCCGGGCAGGATTAGTAAAATTAATTCAGACAGAAATTGATAATGCAAAGGCAGGAAAGCCTTCAGGAATTAGGCTGAAGCTTAACAGCCTTTCAGATTATTCCCTTATTGATAAACTTTATGAAGCCAGCAGGGCAGGAGTGAAAATGAAACTTATTGTCCGTGGGATATGTTGTTTGGTACCGGGAGTGGAAGGAATGAGTGAAAATATTCAGGTGATAAGTATAGTTGACAAATATTTAGAACATCCCAGGATCTACATTTTTGAGAATGAGGGAAAACACAAGGTCTTTATTTCTTCAGCAGATTGGATGACGCGGAATATGGATTACAGGGTGGAGATCACCTGCCCAATTTATGACAGCAGCATCCAGAGGGAATTAATGGAAACTTTTGAGATCTGTTGGAGTGATAATGTGAAGGCGAGGGTGATCTCCGCCAAACAGGATAACGCCTACAGGCGCAATAATAAGCCGCCCTTACGTTCACAGTTCGCACTTTATGATTATTACGTAAATAAATTAGAATTAGAAAAAGAAAAAGTTTGATCGTTCAGAAAAAATATGCCGCTATAGATATTGGATCAAATGCCGTGAGGCTTTTGATCATGACCGTAACAGAACAGGAGGATAGGGAGCCTATCTTTAAAAAGACCTCCCTTGTGAGGGTGCCCATTCGTTTGGGGGCAGACGTTTTTCTTACCAAAAGAATTTCTGAAGAGAATATAGTGCGCATGGTCGACACCATGCAGGCCTTTAAACTGCTCATGAAGTCCCATAAGATCGAAAAATATAAAGCCTGTGCAACTTCTGCCATGAGAGAATCACATAATGGAGAAGAAGTTGCTGCTATCATAGAGGAAAAAACAGGAGTAAAGATTAACATTATTGACGGGAGTGATGAGGCTGCTATCATCGCCGCGACCGATCTTCATGCGCTTATCCAAACCGATAAAACCTATCTCTATGTAGACGTGGGTGGTGGTAGCACCGAATTTACTTTATACTCTTCCGGAAAGACCGTAGCATCCAGATCCTTTAAGCTGGGAACTGTAAGATTGCTGGAAGATATGGTCCCTCCTGAAGTCTGGAAAGAAACAGAGACCTGGATCAAACAGGTGACCAGGAACCATAGCAAGATCGACCTTATAGGATCGGGTGGGAACATTAACAACATCTTCAAGAGCAGCGGTAAGGCAAATGGAAAACCTCTGAGTTTTCTGTACCTAAGTTCTTATTATCAGTTGCTCCAATCCTTTACTTATGAAGAGCGTATCACAGAGCTTAATCTAAACCAGGATAGGGCAGACGTTATTGTGCCGGCTGCAAAGATTTATCTGTCTGCAATGAAGTGGACAAGGGCGCGCAGGATATATGTCCCAAAAATCGGGCTTTCAGATGGTATTATAAAGTCGCTGTACCAGGAAACCCTGGAAGAGGCTACCCGTGTATAGTTTCTGAAGTGCCAAGATCTTTCATGATCTCTGCCTCAAAGGCCAGTAGATTTTGCCATTTTTGATCCACCTCTTTCCTGTCCCCGTATTTTCGGGCAAAATTGAGGAACATCGTGTAGTGATTGGCTTCACTTACCATCAGACTTCGGTAGAATTCAGCAAGTTCCTTGTCTTCAAGATTTTCAGAAAGCAGTCTAAAGCGTTCACAGCTGCGGGCCTCGATCAAAGCAGCGTATAACAGCCGGTGAATAAGGTTGGTAAGCCTGCTGCCGCCTTTTGGGAAGAAGGTCATCAATTTCACCACATAATCATCCCGCCTGTCGCGGCCAAGTTGTAATCCCCGCTCGAGGATCCTGTCATGTACCATTTTGAAATGTGCCATTTCCTCCCTTGCAAGGGCAGTCATTTCAGTAACCAGGTCAGAATATTCGGGATAAGTGACGATAAAGGAAATAGCCGTAGAAGCTGCCTTTTGTTCGCAAAAAGCATGATCTGTGAGGATCTCCTCAATATTTTTTTCTACAATATTCACCCATCGCGGGTCTGTGGGTAATTTTAAACCTAACATTATATATCCAGATCAAAAGTTGAACGTAGCTTCTCAATAAGAGGATTTTTCTCCCTTAATTTTTCAAACTTTTCAATAGGCGTAAAAGCAAATTTTTTCTCTGCCTTTTCATTCACCGTAACTTTTAGCTGAATGTGGGTATTTTGAAGTTTTTCCTTAAGAAAGCCCATCAAATGATACTGTACCTTTTCCAGTTCCAGTTTCATGGTCTCATTTGGCAGTTCCACACAAATATTTCTTCCCATTAGAGCCGGGGTATCGGTTTGCATGATAGAAGCAAGGATCTTTTCACCTTTTTCATTCTGCTCTTCAGTATATTCCTGCCATGCAGCCTGCATTTGTTCCTCGGTAAATTTCCCGTTTTTCACCACTTCCTCCTCTGTCTTTGCTTCCCGTTTTTGAGCTTCCAAAGCTTTCTTTTGCTGAATGCTCTTTAACGAAAGACCCGAAACCTTTTTGGTGGCAATTTCCGTCAGGACATCAGAGTCTTCTTCAGGTTTTGTTGCTGCGGAAGGAGTAGGAGTCGACTGATTTTTCTGCGGAAAATTTTCTTCGGAAATTTCTTCTGAAGCAGATATTCCTCCTTCTTCTGAAACTCTATTTTCCACAGAAGCTGTTCTCTCTTCTGAAATATTTTCCTCAACGGTTTCTTTTGCTGAAGCTTCCTCTTTTTTTGTTATTTCCCGGGGAGCAGGTTCTGAAGCTGCCGGGGTGCAATCTCCGGGTTTTTCAGAAGATTTTGGAAGTTGTGCCTCTGCCGGGGCGGCCGAATCTCCTTCGGCATATTCATTATTTACGATGACCTCCTTTTCCTTTGGCGACAGCTTTAAAGCCGGCGCGGGCATGGGAGCCCCTGTAAAATGATTCGGCGGAATTATGTATGCACTATCCTTTTTTTTTTCGTCGCCAAAAGTGACCGAAGCCAGTTGCATCAGGCATAGCTCTACTAAAAGACGTTGATTACGACTGCTTTTGTATTGCAGGTCGCATTCGTTGGCAAGTTCAATTCCCTTCAGTAAAAATTCGGAAGAAGCTTGCTGGGACTGCTTGTAATATAAGGCCTTGGTGTTATCACCAACTTCTAAAAGATTGATGGTCTTTGGATCTTTACAAACCAGCAGGTCCCTAAAGTGGGATGCCAGGCCTGCTATAAAATGATGTCCGTCGAAACCATGAGACAGGATCTCGTTGAACAGCAAAAGCAGCTGCGGAATATCATTTTTGAGGATAAGATCTGTAGCAGTGATATAGGTGTCATAATCGAGCACGTTAAGATTTTCGGTCACTGCCTGCCTTGTAAGATTCTTTCCGCTAAAGCTAACTACCCTGTCATAGATAGAAAGAGCGTCCCTCATCGCGCCATCGGCCTTTTGAGCAATGATGTGAAGGGCATCATCTTCGGCTTCAATTCCTTCCTGCTGTGCAATATAAGCGAGATATTCCTTTGCGTCCTTTACCGTTATTCTCTTAAAGTCGAAGATTTGGCAACGTGAAAGAATGGTTGGGATGATCTTATGTTTCTCTGTAGTGGCAAGAATGAAGATCGCATGTTTTGGCGGCTCTTCCAGGGTCTTCAGGAATGCATTAAAAGCAGCCTGAGACAACATGTGCACCTCGTCAATAATATAGACTTTATACTTTCCAACCTGTGGTGGGATACGAACCTGGTCTATCAGGTTCCTTATATCATCCACCGAGTTGTTGGACGCGGCATCAAGTTCAAAGATGTTGAAAGCAAAATCTTCATTGGGATCCTGCTCCCCGTCCTGGTTGATCTTTTTAGCCAGAATTCGGGCACAGGTGGTTTTTCCAACCCCTCGCGGTCCCGTAAAAAGGAGGGCCTGGGCCAGGTGATTATGTTCAATGGCATTGAGTAGCGTGTTCGTGATAGCCTGCTGGCCCACAACGTCTTTGAAAGTTTGAGGACGGTATTTCCTCGCCGATACTACAAAATGTTCCATTGAAATGCTTTAGAAGACAAATATAAAAATACAAAATCGATGCCGGAGTAATTCCCGGTGTTTTTATCCACAAAAACCTGTTGACACTCATAAATAGTTTAGTGATTTTACACCTCTTAAAAATGGCATTATAAATGTATCTTTGCGGCAAGCAGACCGCCTTATCGCTGCCCCGTCCCGAACCATCGGGAAAAGCGGGGTGGAGGAAAGTCCGGACACCATAGGGCAGCATAGTGGGTAACACCCATCATTCCGTCCCGAGTACTCGGGAGCGGGATAGGACTAGTGCAACAGAAAGGATGTACAGGTAATGCTGTAGTGAAATCGGGTAAACTCTATGCGGTGCAATGCCATGTATACCGGCTGTTAAGGATTGCCCGTCCGTTGCCGGAGGGTAGGCAGCTAAAGACTTTTGGTAACAAAAGTTTCAGATAAATGATAAGGGCTCCTTCGGGGGAACAAAATCCGGCTTACAGGTCTGCTTTTTTATTCTTTTCTTCAGTTACTTCCTGTACCCACATTAATGCTTTATCAAGATCAAGAAAGATCTCATAAGGAACTTTAGAAAACCTTTTTTCAAAATTGGCCATATTTAATGAGGAGGTTTTTTTGCTAACTACACCTATACCTGCCAGGTTTTTTACTTCATCAAGATTGATATAAATGGTAGGGTTCACATTATAATCATTTACCCGACAAGAGAGGTAGACAAAATTCTTCCCTGTATAAAAATCAGAACATACCTCAACAAGGTCAGCAATTTGTGTACCGGCAAGTAACACTCCTTCCCGGGGCTGGGAAATGACATAGTTGTCATAGAATTCCAGTACAGTGAATTCCAGTTCAAGAATCTTAATAGGTTTCGCCATCCTCTAATTTATACAAAAAAACTGAAAACAGAATTTCCATATTTCCTCACTTCAGAGAAATGGGGTAGGTGAGAAAGATCCATCTTTTTGGAATGTTCGATGATCAAAGAGCCACCCTCTTCCAACAGGTTTCGGGAGAAGGTAATTTTCACCAGGTCTTTAAGTACATCTGTTTCAAAGTTATAAGGAGGATCGGCAAAAATAATATGTGCTGATTCTCCTGTAGCATTCAGGAATTTAAAAGCGTCACTTTTTACAGTACGAATCGGCATATCCATTTCTGAAGAGATCTTATTAATGAATTTTACACATTCAAAATGTGCATCAACAGCTATGATCTCCTGTGCCCCACGGGAGGCAAATTCATAGGCGATATTTCCTGTGCCGCTAAAAAGATCGATCACTTTTAAAGCTGAAAAGTGATACTGATTGTTGAGGATGTTAAAAAGGGCTTCCTTGGCAAAATCTGTAGTAGGTCTTACCGGAAGTTTCTTGGGAGCTGTGATCCTTTTTCCTTTGTGTATACCTGAAACTATTCTCATGCCAGTACTTTAAAAAGTGAATAATGCATATAACCTTTTGGCGGCTCATCGCTTGTGGAAAAAATGTAACCAAAAGAGGTATTCAGAAATTTGATCTCTTTCACATAGGTGTAGGCGATATCATAATAATCTGAATGTTCTTTGATCCTACCAAGCAGGATCAATTCAAATCGGGAAGGATCCAGGTCGAGCTGTTCTGCTGTGAACAACAGGTAATAGATAAAGTCTTCCTTAGTACTGCATTTGAAAGTATTAGCGAGTAATAATTGCCCTTTTTGGAAGACCAGCAGGTCATATCCTCCCGGAAAACAATTGAGATATACACGGGTGCCTTCGGTCTGGAACCGGTTCTGTATCAGGAATTCCTCTGCCAGTACACTTACCGTGTGTCTATATTCAAATTCTCCATACCTGTCAAAAAAGAAATTATTGATGTTGGTGTACGGGATATAAACATTCACCATTTTTCCTTCCGCCAGTTCATCCTGCGCCACGTAATCTGTCTCAAGGATCCTGGTGTTGTATTTAAGGTATTCTGAAGCGTTTTCCTCGTTAAAATAAGCTTTTGGTACCAGGCTGTAAAGTTCATTGGAAAACAGGACCATAACTTCTGCCTGTTGTTCCTTTAAAAAGGCTTCTTCGTCATAGATCTTTTCGATCTGCTGAAGCACCTGCTGCGGATTAAGCTTCCGCGGGAAGAGCAGATCTTTAAAAAATACAATCCTCTTTTCTTCCTGAGATAAAGCACAAAAAGAAAGTCCATTCAGGCTAACCTGAATGGACAACTTTATATTTTGAGTTGCAGTTTCCTTATTCGGCGTCACCATACTTGAGTGGCCAGTTACCGCTGGTTTTAACTTCTTCCATTGAACCTACAGAAATGAACGGTCCCGGAACCTCGTCAACTCCAACTATTTCTTCTGCCTGGTTCACAAGATCCTTGTCCTGATCGTAAAGCACAACCGACTTGGCAACTTTAGCTTCAAAAACAGGAATTTGAGTATTGTTCTTATTTACAGTACCTGCATTTAATTCAAACTTCTGGTCAACTCCTTTAATTGGGATGTTCATCATGGTCTTGTAACGATCTGTTCCCTTGAAAAGGGAATCTTTTACAGACTTATATCCAAGAGTGTCAATAACCACGATCTCTATTCTACGATCTACCCCATAGGTCTTACGATATTCCTCATCCATTACTGTAGTATCCCTTCTTTGGGTAAGGGTGAACTGGGCGGTATCTAAGAAACGTACCAGCTTGTCCCAGTCTCCTTCAAATTTTCCGGTAACAGTACGGTGAGCCATTTCTGCACTCCTAATGTCCTTAAGATTGTTAATCACTTTGGCATATCTTGCCTCCTTAACTTCATTAAATTTAATGGGCTCATAAATGGAATTAAAAACCAGATATCCAAGGAAGATAATTACGATCCAAAGAACTAACTGAATTACAAGTTTCATGTGGGTGCAGATTAAGATTTATTTAAGTGTTCCACGCAAATCTACAATTTTTTTTTATTCACAAAAGATTCTTCCGAAAAAAACCTTGTTATCTTTGGGCTTAGAGGAAATCGCTTATGGAGAAAATGAATGTTGCAACTTTTTATAACCTGTTACTTAAGGACCTAAAATTTGAAGCAAAAGTTAAACAGGATATTGCACTGCAACAACTTGCCTCCTTCGTTGTAAATGAAGATAAGGATTCTCTTTTTTTACTGAAGGGGTTTGCGGGTACGGGAAAGACTACGATTATCAGTGCTCTTGTAAAAAACCTATGGCAGGTAAAGAAAAGCGGGATCCTTTTGGCACCAACCGGCCGCGCAGCAAAGGTTATAGCTAATTACTCCGGAAGGGAGGCCTTTACCATCCATAAAAAGATCTATTTCCCCAAGAAAAAGTCGGGCGCCGGAGTGAGTTTTGTACTGCAGCCCAATAAACACCGAAACAGCATCTTCATTGTGGATGAAGCTTCTATGATCCCCGATGTGAATAACGATGCTCAAATGTTCGAAAATGGCTCTCTGCTCGACGACCTTATTGAATACGTCTATTCTGGCCACAACTGCAAGCTTATATTAATAGGAGATACGGCACAGCTGCCGCCCGTGAAACTGGAGGTGAGTCCGGCACTGGAAGAACAAAAGCTTCGAAATAACTATTTTAAGGAGGTCACACATATTGAACTTGATGAAGTAGTAAGACAAAGTGAGGAAAGTGACATTCTGCATAATGCTACTTTGATAAGAGAAGCGCTTAGGGAAGAGTTCTATGAATCCTTCAGTTTTGAGCTGAGCCAGAAAAAGGATGTAATAAGGCTGGTAGATGGCTACGAGATTATGGAAGCTATTGAAGATTCCTACCGTAATCTCGGCCATGAAGATACTACTATTATAGTAAGGTCAAATAAAAGAGCAAATCTGTATAACCAACAGATAAGGAACCGCATCCTTTTTCAGGAAGAGGAGATCTCTTCCGGAGATTACCTTATGGTAGTCAAGAACAACTATTTTTGGGTAAAGCCAAATAGTGAAGCAGGATTTATTGCCAATGGAGATATTATTAAGGTATTGGAGATCTTTGCTATCAAAGAACTCTACGGTTTTAGGTTTGCCGAAATAAAGGCCCAAATGGTAGACTACCCAAATATGCAGCCCATCGAAACTGTTGTCTTGCTGGATACCTTGGAAAGCAATAATCCGTCCCTGACTTATGAGGAATCGAACCGCCTGTACCAGGAAGTGATGAAAGATTATGAGGAGGAGAGAACCAAATACAAGAAATTCCTGCAGGTGAAGAATAACAAATATTTCAATGCCTTACAGATCAAGTTTTCCTACGCCATGACCTGTCATAAATCGCAGGGCGGGCAGTGGAATACTGTATTTGTGGAACAGCCATACCTCCCAAATGGAATAGATAAGGATTACCTTCGCTGGCTGTACACGGCAGTAACCCGGGCGCAGGAAAAACTATATTTGATCGGGTTCAAGGATGACTTTTTTGCTCCGGCAGACTAGTCAAAAATGGTAATTTTACAACATCTTTAAAACTACAGCTTTGGAAAAAACGCCGCTTAAAATAATTGCTATGATTCCGGCACGTTACGCCGCAACCCGTTTTCCCGGGAAATTAATGCAGGACCTGCATGGCAAAACCGTCATTTTACGCACCTACGAGGCCGCAAAAAATACCGGACTTTTTCAGGAGGTGTATGTGGTGACAGACAGTGATGTGATCTTTCGCGAAATTACTACTAACGGCGGAAATGCCATCATGAGCAAAAAGGAGCACGAATGCGGGAGCGACCGAATTGCCGAAGCCGTGGAAAATATGAAGGTGGATATTGTGGTGAACGTGCAGGGGGATGAACCTATGATCGATACGGACAGCCTTGCTTTGCTGCTGAATGTCTTCCGCGGAAAAGACGCGAACAGGATCGACCTGGCTTCATTGAAAGCACCGCTGAAGGAAAAAAAGGATATTGACAATCCCAACAATGTAAAGGTGATCACCAATAAGGAGGATTTTGCTCTTTATTTTTCGAGATCCCCCATTCCATATCCACGGGATGAAAATACCGATGTCACCTGGTACAAACATATTGGGATCTACGCCTTCCGGAAACAGGCTTTGATGGATTTTTACCGCCTGCCCATGCTCAAACTGGAAGCAACCGAAAAGATCGAATGTATTCGTTATCTTGAATACGGAAAGAACATCAAGATGGTGGAGACCACGGTTAAAGGTGTGGGTATAGATACGCCCGAAGATCTGGAAGAGGCAAGAAAGATTCTTTCTTCGGATAAATAATAAGGGACTACTACTTTTCTTTTAATAAGTAGGCGAACGTCCAAAAATCATATTTTGGACGGTTAGTTTTGCGAAACTGCTAATGCTGAAATTCTCTATCTTTGGGAAAAACTAACCTAAAAAATATGAAAAAAATCATTCTATTCCTTTTTGCAGGACTTATTTCCGGGGCTGCTTCGGCTCAAATTGAGGTACCACAGCCAAGCCCTTCTACCACCATTGAACAGGAGGTAGGTCTAACTAATGTTACCTTGAAATATTCCCGTCCCGGAATGAGAGGGCGAAGCATTTTTGGAGAGCTTGTTCCTTTTGGTGAAAAATGGCGTACCGGAGCCAACAACAATACTACTATTACTTTTGACACAAAAGTGACTATAGAAGGTAAAGAACTGGAAGCGGGATCTTATTCAATCTTTACTGTTCCCAACAAAGACAAATGGGAAGTGATCTTTTACAAAGACACCAATAACTGGGGGCTTCCACAGCAATGGGATGACAACAAAGTTGCTCTTAGAGCTACTGCACAGGTACAGGAAATGCCTATGCCTATGGAGACTTTTACCATACTAATAGATGAGCTAAAGAATGACTCTGCAGCTATAAATTTCATTTGGGAAAATACTCTGGCTGTGTTGCCTTTCAATGTTCCTACAGATGAGCAGGCGCTGGCAAGCATTAATAGGGTGATGAATGGCCCAACCGCGGCAGACTATTTCGCAGCCGCAACCTATTACCACGATGCAAGAAAAGACAATAAACAAGCCTTGGAGTGGATCAATAAAGCCTTAGACATGCAAAAAGGAGAAAATGCTCCTTTCTGGGTACTACGGAAGAAATCCCTTATACAGGCAGATCTGGGTATGAAAAAAGAAGCTATTGAAACAGCAAAACTTTCCTTAGCTGCCGCCGAAAAAGCCGGAAATAAAGATTATGTAAAGATGAACCGCGACTCTTTAAAAGAGTGGGGAGCAATGTAATCCCAAACATTTTATACTATTCAAAAGCGGCTTTTTTAGCCGCTTTTTTCTTTAGAATTCAAGGCCAATTTCTTTCCGAGTCTTATCAAGTAAAGAAATAAGCTCCAGGCTTTTCTCAAAGGTCATAACATCGCTTTCCGTTTTGTTCTGCCTTAGCATTTCCTGAACATGTCTTGCTTCGTATTCATAGCCATAAGATGCGGCTTCAAAAACTTTGGT
>JAAVJQ010000025.1 GCA_012038135.1 Salinimicrobium nanhaiense | reverse complement strand
TTTAAACCTTGTAGAAATATAATTAAAAGTACCTTGAACAAAGATTTGAGTTTAATGAAAACAACTCATTATTTAATAAGATATCCAATCAAACTAGTTCAGATCATTGCAGACTTGTCCGATTTCCTTAATTGGAATTACATCATTATTTTTAGTCATATGATAGTGTTCGGTGATCAGTATTCAGAAAAAAGGCACGGATTGCAAATCCGCGCCATCAGTTTCTTTTTACATTAATATTAGACCTTAAACCTTAATCCTTATCCCTTCCAAAGATCTTCTCAAGATCAGGTTGTGAGTAATTTGGTCCTTTCATCACTTTTCCGTCTTCACGGTAAACAGGTTTTCCGTCTCCGCCAATTTTGCTCATGTTGCTGCGTTGTATTTCAGCAAAAACTTCAGCTATTTTATCCTGCATCCCGTGTTCTATGATGGTGCCGCATAAGATGTACAGCATATCGCCAAGGGCATCTGCAACTTCTACAAGATCTCCGTCTTTTGCTGCCTGCAAATATTCTTCATTTTCTTCCTTCATCAATTCGTAGCGCAACTGCACTTTTTCCAAAGGAAGATCGACTGTGGGTTTCGGGGCTATACCAAGACCGAAAGCTTCATGAAACTCCTGTACTGCCTGTAAGCTTTTTCTCATTTTAAACCTGTAAATTTGCCTAAAATTAAAAAATGTTTAGCACCGGACAGCTAATTTTCGCCGGATTGTTTTTTGTGGTTTTTGTAGCGGTTATCTTTTTTAGTTACCGCAAAGACCTAAAACTTCACCGCAAGTATTATAAAGGCACTTTTTACATCCTGCTCGGATTTATTGCTTTTATCCTCCTTTTATTCCTGATGAAGCTTTATTTAAATGGATAGCTTCAGGAACAAAAAAAACCGCCACTCTTTAAGAATGGCGGTTTCGTTTTTAACCGGCTTCATTATTAGTTCTCCAGAGGAAGAACATCATATTTTTCAGAATAATCAAGCATTTGTTCTTCGAAAGATACCGGCTGCTCTACACGAATGGAAATGATCTCTCCACTTTCGTCAGTTTCCGGCACCAGCACAGGATTTACGAATCCGCTGTATGGAGCAGACTTGAATTGAGCGTTCCTCTCCAGCACTTCTTTATGAACATCCTGATCTACTTTCACTCCGTAGTTCTCTACAAGAGCTTTTGCTGCTTCATAATCTCCTTCAGACTTGATCCTTTGGGTTTCCTTAAGCAACTCTCCAAAAAGTTCACGCAGGGCAGCATAGTCTGTAATATTGAAATAGGTCTTCCCATCCCTGGTCACCTTTTCAATAATGTTTCTTTCACGACCTTTTTCAAAAACCCATGCGCTTACCCACTGACGGTTTCTCATGTGAGCTTCTTCAATATTTGCTCCCGGCTCTAATCTAATAAGCTGAGTCATCAACCCATTCCTGATATAACCATCATAAGCTGCTTTTCCAAGTTTTACATGGTCGTCTACCAATCCAAGCTCTTCAAGTTTTGGATCCATTAAATAATAAAGCCCAACAAGATCTGCACGGCCTTCTTCCATAGTAGAAGCATAGCTTTTTAGCGTTTCCTTGGTTTCGCCTACTCCCGGATTGATCTGTCCCGAAGCGTGGCCTACTACTTCATGTAAGGCAGTATGTAATTTGTCGGACAATTCCCCATATTCTTTTTCGAGAGCAATTTCCTCTTCGTCATGAGCGAATTCTTCCAATCTTCCTGTGCTTCCTGCATTGTTGTAAGCTTCGATGATATTTCCAAGAGAAACAGACTTACTTCCGTAGTCTTTTCTAATCCAGTTGGAGTTGGGCAGATTCACACCTATTGGAGTAGCAGGTGATGCGTCTCCGGATTCCCCGGCAACGATCACAGTTTTATAGGTAACCCCCACAACAGAATCCTTTTTGTGCTCCTCCATTAAAGGTGCATTATCTTCAAACCACTGAACGTTATCCTCAAGAACGCTCATTTTCTCGCTCATATCAAAATCCTTGATCTGCACGATATTTTCGTAAGAACCGGTATATCCAAGCGGATCATTATACACTTCAATAAAGCTGTTGATGTAATCGATATTCCCTTCAGTAGCCTGTACCCATGCGATATTATATTCATCCCATGTTTTTAGATCTCCGCTCTTATAATAATCGATCAACAGGCCAAGAGCTTTTGCCTGCTGCTCATTTTCGGCTACACCTTTTGCTTTTTCAAGCCATGAAACGATCTTGTCTATAGCAGGCCCATACATACCGCCGCTTTTATAAACTTTCTCTACAATTTGACCGTTCTCTTTTACCAGTTTGGAATTCAGTCCAAAAGCAAGCGGACGATTAGGGTCCGGAGATTTTTTAGTAGCATAGAATTCCTCCACATCTTTTGCGGTGATCCCTTCTCCATAGAAGTTTACAGCCGAGCCTTCAACCAGGCCTTTGGATTCATCAAGATTTACCTTTTTAGCATCCTCATTGTTGAAGATCACTTCGTAAGCTTCCCCGCTAAGGTCTGTACCTGTCTCATCAAGCAAGGTGTCAAAATAGGATTTACTAAAGCCGGGCTTCAGCTTGTCCATTGAGTAATGGTGGTGGATCCCGTTAGAGAACCAAACTCTTTTCAAATAGGTTTCAAAATTCTTCCAGTCTTCAGAAGATTTATCCCCCTGGTAAGTGGTGTAGATATTTTCCAGAGCTTCCCTTATCTTCAGGTTGTGACGATAATTCTGATCCCAGATGATATCTCGTCCGCTAAGACCTGCCTGCACAAGATAGTACACCAGTTTTTGCTCCTTTAGGCTAAGGTCTTCCCATCCCGGGATCTGGTACCGCAACACCTTGATATCAGCAAATTCATCTACCTGATAATCGAAATCTGAAGTTTGTGCAACTTCTCCTGTTTCAGTAGGGTTTACCACCGCAGTATCTGCACAGGAAAATAAAATTGTTGATGCCATTAAAAGCATCAGGTAATTCTTAATTTTCATTTTCTAGTATTAAAACGTTTATAAAAATATTGGAGAACTTTTAAGCCGAAAAAACCTTGATTTTTTGGCAGCTTTTCAATAATTAACAAATGTAAGAATTAGCATCATGCAAATTATTATCTTAGCTGTAATAAATAACCAAACCTCCCGTATATGAAGATCATTAAGTACCTGCTTTTCCTGTTCCTTATCATTTTTATCGCAGGTTCCATTTATGTGGCGACAAAAGACGGAAAATATGAGATCCAATCCAGCCGAATGATCAACGCTCCTGCCCCAATGCTTTTTAGAGAGGTGGCAGATCTTGAGAATTGGAAGACATGGAATGCATGGCAGGAGATCCAGGGGATAGAAATGAAGGTGACCGGAGAGGGCGCCAGGGAAGGTGGAGGAATTACCTGGCAGGCCGATGAGATAAGGGATGGCAGAATTCAAAATACTTCCCTTATCCCCTACAGCAGTATTGAGCAGGAACTCGTGATGCAAACCATCATTGGGGAAACCGACGGCACTGTTCATTGGACCTTTGAACCTGAAGGAGAACAAACCAAAGTTACCTGGCGACTGCAGGGGGACCAGAGTTTCAAGGAAAAACTTGCCTTTACAGTCCAGGATGAAGATCTCGCAGAACTTTTTCAACCCGTTTTTGAACAGAGCCTTGAAAATCTTGAGCAGAATGTGATAAGAAAAATGGAAGCTTATTCCATTAATGTGCAGGGAGTGACCCAGCATGGCGGCGGTTACTATATGTTCACCACCACAGCTTCAAAAATGAGCGAAGTGAACACCAAAGCTGCCGACATGGTCAAGCAGGTGAGGATCTATATGGAACAAAACAATATCTCCATTAGCGGGAAACCCTTGATCATTTATAATCAGCGTGATGATCGCAATGGCACCACCATATTTTCAACCGGAGTTCCTACTCCAAGTCAGGTGATCACCCCCTCGGGCAGTGAGATCCTCAACGGGTACCTGGAGCCACAAAAAGTGGTAAAAACCACCTTGAAAGGACATCACAAAAATGCTTCAGAAGCCTGGGAAAAGACCTATCGTTACATTGAAGAAAACAACCTGGTGGTCAACCCACAGGGGCAGCCATTTGAGATCTTTATCACCGATATTACTGAAGTCGACAATCCGGCATTGTGGATTACAGAAATCTATATTCCGGTGGAGTAATGAAGCAGGTATTGCTGGTTTTTCTTGGAGGTGGAGCAGGAAGTGTATTAAGATTCCTGATCTCCAAAAACCTTAATGTTTACACCAGTCTTCCGCTCGGCACTTTACTCGTGAACGTGATTGGCAGTTTCCTGATAGGTATCTTTCTGGGATTAGGCCTTAGGCAGGAAATGCTTTCTCCCAACGCCACTTTACTCCTGGCTACGGGTTTTTGCGGCGGGTTCACCACCTTTTCGGCCTTTAGCTACGAGAATCAGGCGCTATTGAAGGCCGGTGACTATCTTAACTTCGGAATTTATTCCGCAGGCAGCATTTTCCTGGGAATAGCCGCCGTGCTTGCAGGGCTGTGGCTCTCCCGTAGCTTTTAAGGTTTTTCATAAGCTTTTACCCCGGCAGTTACCGGTAATTCAAGATGATTTTCCTGCGGAACTATGGGACACGAATATTCTCCGCTGTAGGCACAGTAAGGATTATAGGCTTTATTCAAATCCAGCAGGACCAATTTGGAATCCGGGATCCTCATATCCAGATACCTGCCACCGGAATAGGAAGTTTCTCCATTGGTGAGGTCTGTAAAAGGTAAAAACAGATAGTCCTTATATTCTTCTTTCCGGGAAAGATCCTGGCTTTGATAGACATTCAGTTTATACTCTTTTCCCTGTAGTTCAAAATATACCTCTCCATACTTCACATAAACCGGTTTTCTATCTGTAGTGGTAGGCATTTCGAACGGAACTTCATTTGGAGTCCTCACAAATTCAGCTTCCACTCTAAACTGTGGCGCTGCAGGAAAAAAGTCAAGAGATCTAAAGCTTTTCAGCTCCTTCTCCGGTAACGGAGATTTTTCAGGATCTTTAAATTCCGCATTGAGGTGTTTCTGAAAAGCAGCCACCGCGGTATCATTAACCTTTTGCTGGGCAGATGCACCAATATTCAGACAGGCAAAAAAAAGAAGGGTCAAAAATTGCATTTTTGGAGGGGCTTTAGTCGTTTTCCTCATGGAATTTAGCCTTACCGAGGTAATTTTCGATAATGCTGTTATATTCAGGAGTAAGTTTTAACCCCAAAGTTCCTTCTATTTCATAAAGAGCATCCATGTCCTTGTAGCCGTGCTTCAGCATCTCTTCAAGGTAAAAGTATGCAGTTTGAAAGTCATTATCCTGGGCACTTAAAGAAATGATATTCTGATAGGCATCAAAAGCCTGTGGATCAAAAATGGTCTGCAGCATGTTGGCCAACATTCTATTCTCTAAAGGCGCTCTGTTTTCCTGAAGCTCCTGCCGTTTTACCCGGATTAATTCCTTGATGAAACCTTTTAGCCGCAAAGCCATTTTTGCCTCTCCATTGTTCTTCTGAGCGAGGGAATCCAACTGTTTCTTCTGATAATTCCACCAGCCCATGTTTTCAAAATTGGCGGTGCGAATATCTTCATCCATGTAGTACATAAAATCGTCGAGCAGCCGGGTTTCCTTTTGACTTATGGATTGTTGCTCTCTTTTTTGATCTGTATAATTGCGGGAGCGGCTTAGTTGAACCTGTTTTGCTCTTATCTCTGTGGTACTAACAAAATCTTCATATTTTTCTTCCATGACCTCCAGTAGATTTTCTGCATTAAGCAACTGGTTTTGGCTCATGAGCTTATTCACCAGCCCCAGGTCCTGTTCATAAAGTTGCTGAATTAACTGCCGGTCTACAGGTCTTTTTCTATTCCGCATGGCATCAAGAGTGAGGACACCAACGGCACTGTTGAGAATATCTGCCGATGGCCAATCCTCACCGCCATCATAGGTATAGAGCTGGCTTGGAAATTTTAACTCTGAGAATCCCTCAAGGGTTAGATTCATACCTAAAGCCGAGTATTGTTCATCTCCTACAATCCCAATAAAGTTAAAGCTCTTTTTTTGGTCTACCAGGTCGAAGTTTACCCAATGATCACCTACTGCAATGGCCCCATGAATGTTGTCGAAGAACAGCGGAATGGAAGTGGCAGCTTTGGCTCCGGCCATAGATCCTATTGTTGAAACCTGCGTGAGATCTACCGGAAGAATTTGTGTTACCTGCTGCAGCAGTCTGGATGCCACCATCACGTTCTCCACCAGGCTTTTTTCATTATTTATATCATTTGAAGAAACCACCATGTATCCCTGCTGTTCGGCAGTTCCTTTTAAAAGCTGCGCGGCAGTTTTCCCCCGCCCCCGGGCATCAAAAACAAACAAAGTAGGCCAGGCCCTTCCATTTTGGTATGTTGTGGGGAGATATAGTGAATAGGTTTCTGTAAGAGTATCTACCACTTTCAAGTCATCCACTACTACCCCTTTACGCACAGAAAATTCCTGAGCCGACATTGGTAGGGTCAGGAATAAAAAAAAGATCAGTTTTTTCATGGAATTAAGGTAAGAAAAAAAAGTACGAAGTACGAAGTTAGAAGTTAGAAGTTAGAAGTGAAGAAAGTAAAAGTTTTGAAATAGTGACCAGTATTTCCCCCGTGAAAAAAGGGGGACAACCGCGGAGAAGTACTATAGAAGAATTTTTGTGGACAGCAAAAAAGACCCAGAGGGCCTTAATTATCGGTGGGGGTTTTTAATGCGGGAGAAAAAAGTGCCCTCCCAAAAGAGCCCCTTGAAACCGATATAATAAAGGTCGGAGGGCAGTGGTTCAAGGTAGTAAACATCATTTAATGGATAGTTGGCAGTCTTAAGTTGGCAGTTAGCAGTATCGCCTGTAACCTTAGACTTTGAACCTTTGACCTGCAACTAAAAAAGCCTCACATTGCTGTGAGGCTTAAGAATATAAATATCAAAAATTAAGACTAAGCTTGTCTTACGTTTACTGCATTTACACCTTTTCTACCTTCTTCAAGGTCGAAAGTAACTTCGTCATCTTGTCTAATCTCGTCTACAAGACCGTTAGCATGTACGAAATACTCATCATTTGATTCTTCGTCTTTAATAAATCCGTAACCTTTTGATTCGTTAAAGAACTTAACTGTACCTTTATTCATTATATAAAATTAAATTGATGACGAAGGTACAACTATAAAAACGATAACCTACTATAAATCAATTTATTATTTATTTTATTCCAAAAATGCGATATGTATCCCCTGTATCAGCATGTTAACTCCAATGATTGCAATGATCAAACCCATGATCTTCTCTACCACCACAATCTTATTGGCGCCAATATAACGCACAAGATATTCGCTGGAGAGAAAGGCCAAATGATTGAGGTACATAACAAGAGCAAACATAACGAGGATGATTCCCAGTTGAAGATAGGTTGCTGTAGTAGTGAAGTTCATTGCGGTAACGATCGTCCCCGGCCCCGCAAGGATTGGAATACCCAGAGGAGAAATTGAGATCTCTTCATTAAAGTTCACTTCCTTCTGATTATCGATACTTGAGACCTGCGCCCTTATCATTTCAAAACCTACAAAGAATACCAGGATTCCCCCGGTGATCTTAAAGGCAGGAATGGTCAACCCAAAAAAGTCAAAAATATACTTTCCTAAAATTATAAAGCCTGAAACAATTATAAAGGCTGTAAAAGTGGCTTTTCTGGAAATGGTCTTTCTGGTAGGCCTGTCCGCCTGACGGGTAAGACTCAGGAAAATAGGCACATTCCCCACCGGGTTATTAATGGCAATAAATCCGGTAAAAACGGCTATGGCAAATACCCAAATTCCCTCCATTTATAATTTCTGGTGCTTGTAGTTCGAATCGGTAAAAGTATTTAAAATAAGTCAGCTGCAAAAATCGCCCGGCTCTCTTTCCTGATAGATATACTATTCCTGAAGTTTTGAGACTTCTTTAACGAAGCTACAGGTGCAATTTTTGTAATTTTTCCGGTTAGGAAGCAAAATTTTTATGAAGAGTTACAACGAAAAAAGAGATTTCAGCAAAACGAAGGAGCCAAAAGATGCACCTTCAAAAAAGGCAAATAAAGATCCCATTTTCGTGATCCAGAAACATGATGCTACAAATCTGCACTATGATTTTAGACTGGAAATTGATAACACCCTCAAATCCTGGTCTGTTCCCAAAGGCCCCAGTACAGATCCTTCAGTCAAACGAATGGCCATTCCCACAGAAGATCATCCTCTCGCCTATGCCGATTTTGAAGGCGTTATTCCGCAGGGAGAATATGGAGGTGGCACCGTGATGATCTGGGACAAAGGCAAAATAGAAAGCAACAAAAAAGATGAGACCGGAAAAATCATTTCTCTCGAAGACAGCTTTAAAAATGGAAGCATAGAGGTGGTTCTCCACGGAAAAAAGCTACAAGGAGGCTATAATCTGGTAGAAATGAAAGGCGGAAAAATGAAAGGCAACTGGCTGTTGATGAAGCAGGATGATGCTGAAGCAGATGCCCGTCGCAATCCCGTAAGTACCGAGGCTAAAAGTGTGGTTTCAGGAAGGACCCTGAAGCAGATCGCTAAAGAGGAATCAGAAAACGATTGATCAATGGAAATAGCAGGAGTAGAAATTTCTCATCCCGATAAGGTGCTTTTTCCGAAGAAAAAGATCACTAAAGGCGATATGGTTCAGTATTATGAGAGGATCTCTCCGCTCATGCTGCCTTTTTTGAAAGACCGCCCGCTCACGCTACACAGGTTTCCAAGTGGTATAAATGAAAGCGGATTCTATCAGAAAAATGCTTCGGAATATTTTCCCGATTTTATAAAAACTGTTGAAGTTGAAACTGAAGAAGGCACAAATACCCAGATCCATTGTAATGACGTAAAAAGCCTGGTGTATCTGGCAAACCAGGGCACTATTGTTTTTCACATCTGGTTAAGCCGGAAAGATAAAATGCGGCAGCCGGACAAAGTAGTCTTTGACCTGGATCCTTCGGAAACAAATTTTGATATGATCAAAGAAGCCGCCACTGAATTACGGGATCTTCTAAAAAGCAAAAATATCGATCCCTCTATTATGACCAGCGGAAAAAGCGGCTTACATTTATACTATACTATAAGAAGGAGAAAAGATTTTGATGCTATAAAGGAAGAAACCAAAGCAATAGCTGAAGAGGCTGAAAGGCTGCGCCCCGACCTGTTTACTACCCAAATAAGGAAGAACAAGCGGGAAGGAAAGATCTTCGTGGATTTTTTGCGGAATGCCTATGCACAAACAGCAGTTTGTCCTTATTCGTTAAGGGCAACAGAAGAAGCGGGAATAGCCACTCCTTTGGAATGGGAAGAATTATCCCGCATTAAAAGTGCCTCTCATTTCAACATGGAAAACATATTTAGACGCTTAGGACAATTAAACCGAGATTAATATTAAATACACACAAATGAAAGAGATCAGCCCCGAAATGGCCAATCGCCAACTTAATGAACAGGCAGAAAAAATGACAGACAAGGACCTGGAAAAGGTGCTGGCAAAGGAACAGAAGATCGAAGATAAATTCAGGAACAATGATAGCATAAGCGGTTACCTTAACCGCGCTAAAAGCATGTTTGGCCTTATTCGTGACTATTGGAGCGGAAATTACCGGCAGGTGCCATGGAAAACCATCGCCGCTGTGGCAGGTGCCCTTCTTTATGTACTTATGCCGCTCGACCTCATCCCCGACTTTATTCCCGTGGCCGGATTTCTTGATGATGCCGGAGTGATCGCCGCCTGCCTTAAGCTGGTTAGTGATGACCTGGTGAGCTATGAAAAATGGAAGCTTAACCGGGATCATGGGTTAACCGACAGCGACAAAAGCACCCTTTCCTAACTCCGAAATATGAGAAAAGATAAACTGGAAAGCATGCCTCTTTACAAGAAGGCACTGGAGATCCTTGATATTGTTGACAGAATTGTACAACTGGTTCCCGAAGAAAATGAATTCACTACCACCGTCGCACAAAATATGTATGCCGATGCACTGCAGCTTGCTCCAAAAATAGCAGGTGCAGAAAGTGTGGATCTCTACGATATCAAGATGGAGAATGCTGCCATTATACGCAAATGTGCCCGCGAGATCTATGTGGGTTGCAACGGCTTTTTGATGGAAGGTTTCGAGGAGGTAGAATACCTGGAAATGCTAAGGGAAGAAGTTGAGAAATTCAGGTTGCTCTTTGCAGAATGGGTAAAGACCTTTGACCAATGGAACTACATCATTGACCGATGGGGATTATTCAATCCGCCGGGAGTAAATTATGATGATAAGGATCCCGATGATGATATTCCTTTTGATAATCCTTTTGATGAAGAGGACTGAAATCGGACGAACATACTCCCTCAATGCCACTACAATAGATAAAAATTGTTAAATTGCTGCTTCTGAAGATAATTTAAAAGGTGGTTCAGACACATTCTGTGGGGCGGTATGTTTATTTCTTTTTTAATTGCTTATGGGCAGCAAATCTTGCGTTACGGCCCTACAATTCTGTGTTTGTTGACTGGTACTTTTTTACAGGGCCAAAATTCTCTCAATGATTGTTCGGGGGCTATAGAAGTGTGCGGGAATGGTGCCATTTCCAGTAATGCCACAGGTGTAGGCCTGCAGGAAATAGGAAGTAATGCCTGCTCCAGTATGGAACACCATAGTCTTTGGGTCAAAATTGAAGTCACAAGACCCGGAACATTAGGTTTTACCCTCACTCCTACCAGTCGCAATTTGGAGATTGATTATGATTTTTTCATTTTTGGACCCAATGCTTCCTGCGGAAATTTGGGAACTGCAATTCGCTGCTCTACCACCAATCCTTTAGCTTCCGGCCAGAGCGACAATCTTACCGGAATGAACGAACTGGAAACTGAAACTTCTGAAGGGCCAGGAACTCAGGGAAACAGCTTCGTAAAATCCCTTGACGTGCTTCCCGGCGAATCCTATTATATTGTCATCGACCGCCCCATTGGGCAAAGTCCGTTCGACCTCGAATGGACCGGCACCTCAACCTTAGAAGGCTCTCCTTTTCCGGAAGGGGTGGAGGTGAATCAGCCGAATGATCTAATAGAATGTGGAGTAAGTGGATCTGTAGATTTTAATATCTTTTCTACCGGAGGACAGATTACTTCACAACCACAAACCCTGATAGAATACTATGCTGAACTCGCCCACGCTGTAGATCGCGTTAAGGAACTACCGGCTGTTTACACCAGCACGATTCCCAGAAAAACAATTTATGCCCGGGTCGAAAATCTCCTCACGGGCTGCTCCCAAATTGTCAATTTTGATCTCGTCATTCCACCCGGTCCCGAGATTGCCACTCAAATTACTGTGGAAGGCTGTGATCTCGACCGGGACGGAATCGAAATTTTTGATCTTGACGCACTGCAGCAGGAAATCTTACAGGATCTTTCTCCCAAAGATCACACTATCGAATTTTACCGATCTCTACAGGAAGCACAAAACGGACTTGTTGCAGTAAACTCCCTTCAGAATTCTTCCGGCGGAACCTTTTTTGCCCGCGTCCGGAAGAGCGATGGTTCAGGGTGCTATAGCATTTCCAGTCTCGAGCTTAACCTTATCTCCCCCGGCAATCTTGCAGATCTCCCGACAGAAAACCTTAGAATAAAAGTGGCTTCTAAAAGAATAGCTGTTCCCGTCACACCGGGATTTGATTATGCAGTCAATAGCCCTAATGGTCCTTATTTTACTGGCCCTGATCTTAGGGATGTTCCACCGGGCATGAATACTTTATACATTCGGAATGCAGACTTATGTGAAATTGGTACCCTTAAAATCCTCGTACCGGAATTTCCTGCTGCTTTTAGTCCAAATAATGATGGAGTAAATGATAACTGGTTCGTAAGCACCGGGAATTATCCTGTGCTTAACCGGCCGGTAAGAGTCTTTGACCGCTACGGAAAATTGCTTTGGGAGTTCAGGGTCAATGCCGGAAACTGGGACGGGACACTGGACGGTCATGATATGCCGGCAGATGATTACTGGTTTGAATTTTCTCTTCCTGAAGATCTTGTATTAAGAGGCCATTTTAGCCTGGTGAGGTAAAAGAACATTTTCAATTGCGCTAACCTGCAGACCTGCAAGGTTTTAGGAAACTTGTAGGTCTATTTCGTTTGGAAACCTACAAGGTCCCAAAAAGACCTTGCAGGTTTGGACGAGACCCGGAACACGGTTACGATGAACCCTTTCAGGGTTTAGAACCCTGAAAGGGTTGTAACGAAAAGAAAAACCTCACAGATTTTGAAAACCTGTAAGGTTTAATTCAATATTAGTAGAAAAAAGATCCCGATACCGCTCCCGCTCATCTGGATAAGCGATTTAAACCCTTTTAGACAAACAAAAAAATTGCAGAAAATAGATCCCGAGTCGGCTGTGCCTCTCGGGATAAGCGATTCGCACACTTTTTGCAACCAACAAAATTGCCGAAAATAGATCCCGAGTCGGCTGCGCCTCTCGGGATAAGCGATTCACACACTTTTTGCAAACAACAAAATTGCCGAAAAAAGATCCCGAGTCGGCTGTGCCTCTCGGGATAAGCGATTCGCACAGCTTTCACAAAAGTGAAAGCTGGCTCTCTGCTTACATATTTCGCCTATACTGCCCTCCTACTTCGAAGAGCGCCGTGGTGATCTGCCCCAGAGAGCAAACTTTTGTGGCTTCCATTAAGACTTCAAAAATATTCTCATTTTGAACGGCTGCATTTTTCACCTTTTCTAAAGTTTCATGCTCCAGTTCTTTTTTGGCTTCATGTAGATCCTCTAAGGTTTTGATCTGGTTTTGTTTTTCCTCTTCCGTCGCTCTTATCACTTCTCCCGGTGTTACGGTTGGGGATCCGGTAGAACTAAGAAAAGTATTTACTCCAATGATAGGGAAATCTCCATTGTGCTTTAAAGTTTCATAATAGAGGCTCTCCTCCTGGATCTTACTTCGCTGGTACATTGTTTCCATAGCTCCCAGTACGCCACCTCTTTCGGTGATGCGATCGAATTCCTGAAGCACGGCTTCTTCCACAAGGTCCGTAAGCTCTTCTATTATAAATGAACCCTGGATAGGATTTTCATTCTTCGTTAGACCCAGCTCTTTATTGATGATCAGCTGAATGGCCATCGCTCTTCTTACTGAAGCTTCTGTTGGCGTGGTAATGGCCTCATCATAGGCATTTGTATGAAGCGAATTACAGTTGTCATAGATCGCGTAAAGCGCCTGAAGCGTAGTCCTTATATCGTTGAAATCGATCTCCTGCGCGTGCAGTGACCTTCCTGATGTTTGGATGTGATACTTCAGCATCTGCGCCCTCGGATTTGCACCGTACTTGTACTTCAGCGCTTTAGACCAGATCTTTCTTGCTACCCTTCCAATCACCGCGTATTCAGGATCGATCCCGTTAGAGAAGAAGAAGGACAGGTTTGGTCCGAATTTGTTGATGTCCATTCCGCGGCTCAGATAGTACTCGACATAGGTGAATCCGTTTGCGAGGGTAAGTGCGAGCTGAGTGATAGGATTGGCTCCGGCTTCAGCAATATGATATCCGGAAATTGAAACCGAATAGAAGTTGCGAACATTCTCGCGGATGAAATATTCCTGCACGTCGCCCATCAACCTCAACGCAAATTCCGTAGAGAAAATACAGGTGTTCTGCGCCTGATCTTCCTTCAAAATATCGGCTTGTACAGTTCCCCGAACCTGGCTCAGCGTTCTTTTTTTGATATCTGCATAAACATCAGCCGGTAAAATGTGGTCTCCGGTAACACCAAGCAACATCAATCCCAGGCCGTCGTTTCCTTCAGGTAACTCGCCGCGGTATTTTGGCTGCCCCATTCCTTTTTCAGAATAGATCCTATCGATCTTTTCCTGCACCTCTTTTTCAAGGCCGTTCTCCTTAATATATTTTTCGCACTGTTGATCTATAGCCGCATTCATAAAGAATCCGAGCAACATTGGCGCCGGACCATTAATGGTCATACTCACCGAGGTCATAGGATCTGCAAGATCAAAGCCCGAATATAATTTCTTGGCATCATCGAGACAGCAAATGGAAACTCCGGCATTCCCTATCTTTCCGTAGATATCGGGACGATGATCGGGATCATTTCCGTAAAGCGTGACAGAATCAAATGCGGTGGAAAGCCTTTTTGCCGGTAAGCCCATACTTACATAATGGAAGCGGCGGTTGGTACGCTCGGGGGAGCCTTCTCCGGCAAACATACGGGTTGGGTCCTCTCCCTGCCTTTTAAATGGATAAAGTCCTGCAGTGTATGGAAATTCCCCAGGCACATTTTCCTGAAGACACCATCTTAAAATGTCACCCCAGGCCTGATATTTTGGAAGTGCCACTTTTGGGATCTGCGTATGTGATAAAGATTCGGTGTGAGTTTCGATCCTGATCTCCTTATCGCGGACCTTAAATGAATAGACTGGATCTTTATATTTATTGACCTTTTCATCCCACCCGGTAATGATCTCCCAGTTATAGGGATCGAGATCCATTTTCACCCTGTCAAATTCTTTTTTAAGGAGGCTTACAAGGTCTTCATTTTCTGAAGTTGTTGCATTTTTAAATCCATCCTCATCTAATCCATACTGGTTGAGCCCCAATTTCACTCCTGAAACCGATTCAATGGTCTTGTAAATTCCGTAGAGCTTTTGAGCTACTTCAGATTGTGCTGAAGCCTTCACATCGTAGCTGCGGTTATTTTCTGAAATTTCAGACAAGTATCGCGTTCTGCTTGGAGGAATGATAAAGATCTTCTCGCTCATCTCCTTTGAAAGGTGGAAGGTAGAATTGAAATGCCCGCCGGCTTTCTCATCGATCTTATCCATGATCTGCTTGTAAAGCGTGTTCATCCCCGGATCGTTGAATTGGGAAGCAATGGTTCCAAAAACCGGAAGATTGTCCGGGTTTTCATGCCACAGACCATGGTTGCGCTGGAACTGCTTCTTCACATCTCTTAAAGCATCAAGCGCTCCACGTTTGTCGAACTTATTGATCGCCACAAGATCGGCGAAATCGAGCATATCGATCTTTTCCAGCTGGGTAGCCGCACCAAATTCCGGCGTCATGACATATAGTGAAACATCTGAATGTTCTAAAATCTCAGTATCAGATTGCCCAATCCCGGAAGTTTCCAGAACAATAAGATCATAATTCGCCGCCTTTAGTACCTGAATGGCTTCAGCAACATATTTTGACAAAGCCAGGTTTGATTGGCGGGTTGCCAAAGAACGCATATACACCCGCGGATTATTGATCGCATTCATCCTGATACGGTCTCCTAAAAGGGCACCGCCGGTTTTCTTTTTTGATGGATCAACAGAGATGATCCCTATCGTCTTTTCAGGAAAATCGATAAGGTAACGACGCACGAACTCATCTACCAGAGATGACTTTCCTGCACCACCCGTTCCGGTAATCCCAAGAACCGGAATTGCACGCTCCTTATTTTCTGAATGTATCTTGTCAAGGGTCTCTTTTGCCACTTCAGGAAAATTTTCCGCAGCAGAGATCACCCTGGCAATCGCTCCCGGCTTCTTTTCGGCCAGCTGACTTACCTCTCCATTAAGATTATCGCCCAAAGGATAATCTGATTGTTGTACAAGATCATTGATCATGCCCTGCAGGCCCATTTCCCGGCCATCATCGGGAGCATAGATCCTTGTGATCCCGTAATCCTGAAGCTCTTTGATCTCCTCGGGCAGGATAACTCCGCCGCCGCCGCCGAAGATCTTAATGTGTCCTGCACCTTTCTCCTGCAGGAGGTCATGCATATATTTAAAATATTCTGTATGCCCTCCCTGGTAAGAGGTCATGGCAATAGCGTTGGCATCCTCCTGGATCGCGCAATTCACCACTTCTTCCACACTGCGGTCATGGCCCAGGTGAATCACCTCCACTCCCGTGGACTGGATGATACGGCGCATAATGTTTATGGCAGCATCATGCCCGTCAAAAAGGGAAGCTGCAGTAACAATTCTTACTTTATTCTTGGGTTTATAAGGAGCTTGTTGTTCCATTATTTCGAAAACGTTTTAGGGCGTGCAATTTACGAATTTAGAAACGAAGTTGCCATTTTTCCGGGTTTATTCAATTGACTGTTCCATTTTGGCACTATTGCTGAAGATCTTCAGCAGCAGGATAAATTTTGTTTATGATTTTCATTAAGCATATATAGGTACCTTTGTTAAAACTTGAAGCATGAAGAAATTTATACTCCTGGCGCTGGTGCCTTTGTTTATGGGATGTGCCGAATTACAACAAATTGCCGATTCCCTCCCGCAGGAAGGCCCTGCCATGACCAATACCCAGATCGCTGCCGGTTTGCGACAGGCACTGGATTTTGGGATCGATAAACAGGTCACCAAGCTTACTGAAGAAAATGGCTTTTGGAGCAATGAACTCGTGCGAATAGGTTTACCTCCCGAATTGCAGAAAGTAGATAAAACCCTTCGCGACCTGGGCATGAGTTCCCTGGCCGATGAAGGCCTGAAAGTGCTCAACCGTGCTGCCGAAGACGCAGTAAAAGAAGCCACTCCTATTTTTGTGAATGCAGTAAAGGAGATCACTTTTACCGATGCCAAAAATATTTTACTGAGTGAGGATACTGCCGCTACAACCTATTTGTCACAAAAAACTACAGATCCGCTTTACGCCAAATTTAATCCGGTGATCACTACCTCTCTGGATCGGGTAGGTGCGACGCAGGTTTGGACGAACATCATCAATCGCTACAATGCCCTGCCTTTATCTACAGATGTGAACCCAGATCTTGCCGATTATGTCACTCAGCAGGCTTTGGAAGGTGTATTCACCATGATCGCCGTGGAAGAAAAGGAGATCCGTAATAATTTCGCCTCCCGAACCACAGACTTGTTGAAAAGGGTATTTGCTTTACAAGACTAAAAAGGTTTAAGGTTTAAGGTTTAAGGTTTAAGGTTTAAGGTCGAAAATTCAATAACCAATATTCAATATTCAATATTCAATACCCAATTAAAAATTTACGGTTATAAACAATTGAATTACTGTCTTAACCATAGTAGAACCTACAGAAGTGTCCTACATCTTTTAAGTTTTTAACAAGAGCTGTAGGTAAAAAGCGAACATTTATAACAATGTTAACTTCAGGTTAGGATAAGTTGGAAAACAGGCAGGATATCTTTGTCTCAATAACACAAAGCATATGTTCCGACTATTTGAACCCCGATCTGCAATGGAGAGGCTTCAGGAGAAATATTGTTTCCTGATGCGCCGGTCTTTTGAGCTTGCCCTGGTAGATAAAACCAGAAGCGATCTGCTCAACGAGAAGGCCTGCAAGATCCTACAGGAGATCCGCCGGATGGAGAAGACTCAGGAAAAATTTTCCTGAAGTTGCCTAAAGTAAGTAAACGCTGCCGTTAGACGCGAGCCGTACCAGCTAAAATATTCCCCATCCACAATCTGGACCCGAGCCTTTCCCACCTCATTTCTCAACGCCTGCACATGATCTTCCTTAAAAGGATACGGCTCTGTTGATAAGAGCAACAAATCCACCTTTTTTTGCCCCAAATCACCCAAATTGATCTCAGGATACCTCGAATTTTCTTCGGAAAATACATTTTGAAAGTTATTTAGCTGAAGAAGATGATCTATAAAAGTATAAATGGGGTATCCAGTCAACACCCGTGATTTTCGTTAATAATTTTATCATATGTCACAGGCTCTGCAATAACAGCCTGCTCAAGTAACCGCATAAATAATAAGCCTCTGCTATTTGATGTTCTCCTG
>JAAVJQ010000024.1 GCA_012038135.1 Salinimicrobium nanhaiense | reverse complement strand
AGTAAAAAACAAATATTGATCTCCACCCTCTTTTATTTTCAGCTGTTTCCGGAGGTTGGCTACTGTTTCGGGAAAATTACGAACACTGATATTTGCCTTTTCTGAAAGCTCCTTTTTAAGTTGTTTTTTTCTGAAAGGCAGCACTTTTTCAATCCTGAACCGTCTTCCGGGGAATTCCAGCAGTTCAGAAGAAGTGAACAGTTGTGAATTTGGATGTAATTTTCTTAGCTGAAGCTCATGGCCTAAAGCAGCAAACAATCCGCTTTTCATGATGGCGGCGTTAGGTTCGTATAGAAACTCCTGCGGCTCCTCGTACTGTTCCACATGATCATCTCCAAAATTGGCTTCAAATTCCTGTCTTTCCTGCTTCTGAAAATTAATGGTTTTGATCCTGATTGCTGCTGAAGGCTTAGAACTAAGGATCCACAGCAGTTCTTTAACATCATTATCAACCGCGATAATATGGATCTCATTCACATCCTTCAATTCCTGAAGCCCTGCCGAAAGATCGAGGAGGGGAGAAGTCTTAATCATGATATTTTTAGCCTTCTCCTGAAGCAGATCAAAATTTTCCGGAATATTCGGCAGGCAATCGCTTAAGAAAAAAACTCTGCCGCCTGTGTCATCTCTTCGGGAAGGATCCAGGTAGATCCAGTCAAATTTTTCTGAAGAGTGTTTTAGAAATTCCATTCCATCTCCGGCTTCAGAAATGACATTTTTGACACCTAAGCTTCCGAAGTTATGAGCTGCGATCTCCTGCAGATTTTTATTCAGCTCCAGGTGATAAACCTGTTTTACCTTTTTAGAAAAGTAATAGGAGTCAATTCCGAAGCCACCGGTAAGATCGGCTAATGTATTTCCCGAAACCAGGGAAGCTTTATATTTTGCAGTAATTTCAGAAGAGGTTTGCTCCAGATTAAGGTTCGGTGGATAAACAATTCCCCGGTGTGCGAACCAGGTGGGGAGTTTCTTTTCAGCTTTTTTCTTGCCGGACAGCTGCACCAAAAGTTCCTGAGTGGAAATGCCTTTAAAAGGACTGCCCTTAAATGCCATTTTTGACACCTCTTCCTTATACCGGCTCTCAATAAAATCCTGAACCTCTTTATTTAGAAGTTTCCGGTTCAAATTAGAGGTCGCGGGTTAAGCGTTTTACGATCTTGTATTCACTCAAAGATTCTTTGGCAATAACTTTAATCGCCGTGTAAAAAGGCACTGCTACTACCATTCCCATTATTCCGGAGGTGAGGCCGGCAATGAGGATCACCAGGAAGATCTCGAGCGGATGAGATCGTACACTCGCCCCAAAAATGAGCGGCTGATTGATAAAATTATCGATCAACTGACATATGAGATAACCGGCCATCACATAGATAAGCTGCGGCAGGATGATCGTCTGGAAATCGGCTCCCAGGTTACTGGAAATAACGAAAAGTGACACCAGAATTCCGCCTATAATAGGACCCAGGTATGGTACAATATTTAAAAAAGCACAAATAAAGGCGATGGCTATTGGATTGTTGATCTCAAAGATCGATAGTAGAATACTGTAAAGTATAAACAGCACAGTAATTTGCATGGTCAAACCAACAAAGTATCGTGAGAGCAAGACCTTGATCTTATTGAATACCCGCTGAAACTTATCTTCATGGCCTTTGTTTGCAAAGACCAAAATACTGTTCAGCATCAATTTGCTGTCTTTCAGGAAAAAGAAGGAAATAAAAATCACTGAAAACACGGCGATGATTCCGGCTCCCAATATTCCGAAGAAGTTATTGAGATACTGCGGAATGGTAGTGATATCGAAATTGCGAATGAATTCTGTTTGCTTGATACCTTCAATGATATCGATCTCTTCGACTCCTAAATAGTTGTTGATCTGGTTGTTCAATTCATTAAGATCGCGGGTGAAGGCATCCATGTCTATCTGCCCCAGGTTCTTGCTCTGTTCCACAACAATTGGAATAAAGATGGTGATCAAACCAGTAAAACTGCTTAACACCAGTAGCAGGACAAGAACCACTGCAACTTTATTCGGGATCTTTAAATGGTTGCGAAGGAAAATCACTACAGGCCGTCCAACAAGGGAAATGACTCCCGCAACAGCAATATACACCAATACCGACTGAATAAGGTACAGGAAATAAAGGAGAAAGGCTACTCCCAATAGAATGGCAATAGCCCGAAGGATTCCGTAGGAAAGCTCTTTTTCGTTCACGAAGTAAATATATTATTTCTCACCGAACTGGCTGCAGGCTTTTTGTTATTTCAAATAATGCTATTGCAGCGGCATGGGTGACGTTCATACTGCTGTTCTTGCCAAACATGTTGATGTGTAGCATTTTATCGGCTAAATTTAGGATGTTGTCCTGAATTCCGGAATTCTCATTTCCCAGCACCAGGGCAATTTTGTGGAAGCTGCTAAAGTTCACTTCTTCAACCGCTTCACTTCCTGCAGCGATCTCCAGGGCAAGCAGAGTATAACCTGAATTTTTCAATTCATTGCACGCAGCTTCTGCATTTTCATGCTCTTCAAAAATGACATTTTTGACAGTGGATCTTGCAGTGCGTTTGAGCCTGTTGCTGTGGAGATCTACGTCAACACCACAAAAGATCATTTTTTCAATATTAAAAGCATCTGCAAGCCGAAAGAGGCTGCCAATATTTGCCGGACTTGAAATTCCGTCCAGCACCAGGACCAGCGGGAACTTCTTTTCTTCAAAATTGGTGGTGTCGTGAGTGCTCTGCATCAATTTGAAAAGGCATATTTGATAATGTTCGCTCCCATTTGCAAGGCCTTTAGCCTTACTTCTTCGGGATCGTTATGCACCTGTTGATCTTCCCAACCGTCGCCCAGATCACTTTCATAGGTGAACAGACAAAGGAGTCTGCCGTTGTCAAAGATGCCGAAAGCCTGTGGCCGCAATCCGTCATGTTCGTGGATCTTTGGCAGCCCGCCGGGGAAATTATAAGCTGCAGAAAAAATAGGATGTGATGCAGGAAGCTCCTCGAGTTCCTTATCGGGAAAAACCTTTTTAAGTTCCCTGCGAACATATTCATTCATTCCGTAGTTGTCGTCGATATGCAAAAATCCGCCGCCGAGTAAGTACTCCCGAAGGTTCTGAGCATCTTCATCGCTAAAAAAGACATTCCCGTGGCCTGTCATATGAAGAAACGGAAATTGAAAAATATCTGTACTGCCCGTTTCCACCGTTTGAGGTTGAGGATCGATAGCAGTTCTTATATTTTGGTTGCAAAACTTAATGAGGTTAGGCAGTGCAGTAGGATTGCTGTACCAGTCGCCGCCACCCTGGTATTTCAAAATAGCAATTTGCTGTGCGTTCACAGTAGCTGCAAAGAGCAAACACAAGAATATGGCCGCAAAATTCTTCATCTGTCTAAAATAGCAAAAATTTATTCCTGTTCGTTGATCAAAGCCACTGTATGACATGCTACAATGGCAGCAGTCTCTGTGCGCAACCTGCTGTTTCCAAGACTCACCGGTTGCCAGCCGGCAGCTGTTGCTTTTTTGATCTCTTCGGAAGAAAAATCTCCTTCGGGTCCGATTAAAATAGTGGTTGAAATGCCTTTTTTGACACTTCCCGAAAGCAGTTTCCTCGGTTTGTCTTCCTCGCAATGAGCAATGAATTTTTCACCTGAGATCTCCTGTTGCAGGAATTCTGATAAATTCACAGGTGCATTGAGAACCGGCATTCTGCTGTGTAGGGATTGCTTCAGGGCACTTTGGATGACCCGCTGAAATCTTTCAGTTTTTACAACTTTTCTTTCGCTGTGGTCGCAAATTACGGGAGTGATCTCCTGTATCCCTATTTCAGTAGCTTTTTCAAGGAACCACTCATAACGATCATTCATCTTGGTGGGAGCTACAGCAAGGTGGAGGTAGTAAGGAGGTGGGAGTTCTTTTTCCGAAGAAATAATTTGTGCACTACAGTTATTCTGGTCGGCGAGAGTAATTTCGGTTTCGAAGATCCATCCTTTACCGTTGGTGAGGTGCAGGGAATCGCCTTCCTTTTTCCGAAGCACTTTTACAATATGTTTGCTCTCCTCCCTGGAAAAACGGACTTCCTTATCATTTTCTGAAACTTCAGGATGAAAGAATAGCTGCATAGCTTACATTTTAATTCTGGCTTTCGCAGTTACACCCATGTCGGCAAAATCTTCAGAAATAAATTTGTAGTGCCCGGCAATAGCGATCATTGCTGCATTGTCTGTAGTATATTCAAACTTCGGAACAAAGGTTTTCCAGTGGTATTTAGCTTCAGCTTCCTTTAAGGTTTGCCTGATCCCGCTATTTGCTGAAACTCCGCCGGCAATGGCAATCTGTTTAATTCCCGTTTGCTTAACTGTCTTTTTTAGCTTATCCATCAGGATCCCGATAATGGTATGTTGAATGGATGCGCAGATGTCCTCTATGTTTTCCTCAATGAACTTTGGATCTTCCTTTAATTGCTTCTGAATGAAATAGAGGATCGAAGTCTTGAGTCCGCTGAAGCTGAAATTCAGCCCTTCTACTTTCGGCTTCGGAAAAGGAAAGGCTTTAGGATTGCCTTTTTGAGCATATTTATCTACCAATGGTCCGCCGGGATAGGGAAGACCGAGAATTTTGGCACTTTTATCAAAGGCTTCTCCCACGGCATCATCCAGGGTTTCACCTATCACTTCCATCTCGAAGTAGTTGCTCACCTTCACGATCTGGGTATGCCCGCCGCTAATAGTGAGTGCCAAAAAGGGGAATTGCGGCTTCTCAAATTCTGCTTCCTCAATAAAATGTGCAAGAATGTGTGCCTGCATATGATTTACATCCAACAGCGGAATCTTCAGACCCAGAGAAAGTGATTTGGCAAAGGAAGTGCCTACGAGCAAAGATCCCATAAGACCTGGGCCCCTTGTAAAAGCAATGGCCGAAAGCTCATTTTTGGATATTCCGGCGCGGGAAAGCGCTTCATGAATTACCGGAACAATGTTTTGTTGATGGGCTCTGGAGGCAAGTTCGGGCACCACTCCACCGTATTTTTGATGGATCTCCTGGGTGGCAACAACATTAGATAAAATTCTGCCGTTATGTAAAACCGCTGCGGCCGTATCGTCACAGGAAGATTCGATCCCGAGAATGTAAATATTTTGTGGAGGCATCCTTAGTAATTAGGCCTGAAAATTGTTAATATTGTTCGCAAAGTTATAACATAAAAATCTATCAAAAAATTCTGGAAAATACTGGGTAAAACGCTGCTCGCCCTGCTGCTGCTTTTCATCATTTTGTTGATCGTATTTTCTATTCCCAGCGTCCAGACATTTGTAGCCAGAAAAATTACAGATTCCCTTAAAGAGTCTAAAGATGTTGATGTAAGAATTGGGAGGGTAGGGTTAACCTACAGCGGGAAACTGGACCTTAAGGAAGTGCTTGTTCTTGATCACCACATGGACACCCTTATTTATTCCCATAATATTAAAACCGCAGCCACCAGTCTTTCCAGTATTTATAACAATAATCCCACTCTGGGAAGCACAACCGCACATGAGCTTCATATGCACATGAAGGTGTATAAGGGGGAGAAGCGGGATAACCTCAATGTCTTTTTGAACAAATTAAAGACACAAAAGAAGCAGGAATCCAAACCTTTTCTCCTGGTGATAGAGCAACTGGAAGTGCTTTCCGGCAGGTACAGCTATATTAATCACAATCTCAATACCCCAGAGGTTGTGGTATTCACAGATCTTAACATAAACGCAAATAACCTGCGGGTAGAAAATTCTGATGTTTACGTCAACATAAATAAACTATCCGGCTACGAAAGAAGAGGGATTAGGGTTGATGCCTTAAGTACAAAATTCACCTATACTTCCGAAGAAATGAGTCTTGAGGCTTTGAAAATCCAAACCCCGGGATCTTCTGTAGATGCAGATATTAGTTTTGACATTACCAATGGGTTCGCCGGATTTATTAATAAGGTACCGGTGCGGGCCACTTTTAGGCCTTCCACCATCTCTACCAATGATCTCCAGCCTTTCTATAAAAATTTTGGAAATGACCAGGAGATCAGCTTCTCCACCAGGATGGATGGGATCTTAAATGATTTTCTTCTTTCGAACCTAAAAATGTCCGGCCTGGACCGCACCCGGCTTGAAGGGGATTTGCAGATAAAGAACTCTTTATCTTCAGCAAAAAATGAGTTTTCACTTGATGGCACCGTTGCTAATTTGTCGACCAATTATTACGACCTGGTGAACCTGTTGCCGGGGCTTTTACAGGGAAAATTACCGGTTCAACTCAGGGAACTCGGGAATGTGCGACTTCAGGGTAATATTTTTGTTTCTGAAAATGCTTTAAGAACCAAATCCAAGTTGTTCTCTCAGCTCGGAACAGCAGATATCGACCTGCAAATGAGCGATTTCTCCGGAAGCGGTGCTACAGCGTATAAAGGTCGGCTTAAGGCAAACAACTTCAACGTTGGTAAGATCACTAACGTGAACACCATTGGGAATACCTCTTTTAATATCACTTTTGATGGGAAAGGATTTACCACAGAGACTCTTAATACACAGGTGCAGGGTAGTATTTCTAAATTCGTGTATAACAATTATGCCTATAATAATTTAAAGCTGCGGGGGACTCTTAGGGCTCCTGTCTTCAACGGAAATCTTATTTCTCTTGACCCCAATTTGAGAATGGAGTTCAACGGACTTGCAGATTTCTCTGAAGGCACTAATGTATACGACTTTGAAGCTTCTATAGCACACGCCGATCTTGCAACTATGAACCTGGTAAATAGGGATAGTATTTCTGTTTTTCAGGGAGATGTGATCATGAATATGCAGGGTACCAATTTGAATAACTTTGAAGGCCAGATCTATCTGCTCAACACCTCCTACAGGAATGAGAATGATATTTACCGTTTTAGAGACCTGGATATTACATCATCATTCGACGGACCTGTTCGAACCATTGAAATTCATTCTCCCGATGTGATCAATGGAAAAGTGGAAGGGATCTTTGATATTACCGAAGTTCCTGCTCTGGTTGAAAACGCCGTGGGCAGCCTTTACGCCAATTACCGTCCCAATAAGATCACCACTAATCAATATCTCACCTTTGATTTTGATATCTATAACAAGATCGTGGAAGTATTTTATCCCAAGATCACTCTGGCGCCCAATACTTTTATCCGGGGAAGCGTGGAATCTGACGAATCTGAATTCAGACTGGCATTTAGGTCACCTCAAATCAATGCTTTCAATAACCTTTTTGAACAGGTTAATATTCAGGTAGATAACTCCAACCCACTTTTTAATACTTTCATTGAAATTGACAGCGTTGCTACCGGCTTTTATAATGTCAAAGATTTTAATCTCATTAACGTAACGCTGAATGATACTTTGTTCATTCGATCTGAATTTAAAGGCGGGCCGGTAAATGATGATGAATTCAATTTGAACCTGTACCACACCATCAATGAAAACAATAATTCGGTAGTTGGCTTACAGCGATCAGATATTAAATTCAAAGAGAGCATCTGGTTTCTTAACGAGGAGAGCAATAGATCGAACCGGGTGATTTTTTCTGACGGATTTAAAAATATACGAGTAGATACCCTCGTGTTAAGTCATGAAAACGAACAAATAAGGTTGACAGGACAACTGAGGGACACAACTTATAAAAATTTTCAAATGGAATTTGAGAATGTGGATCTTTACAAGATCACCCCGGAGATCAAAAGACTTTCAATGGGTGGTACTGTAAATGGCTCCTTAAGCCTCTTACAACAAAACGGTGCATATTACCCTAATTCCTCTCTCACAGTACGTGACCTTACCCTAAATGACCAACGCTTAGGAAATTTGAACCTGGATGTGATGGGTAACAGGGATCTGACCTTGTACAATGTGAACACTATCCTTAGAAATTCGGGGATGGAGTCACTTTCTGCCATAGGAGAAATTTCTGTAGAGGGTGATACTCCCGGCATCGACCTGGAAGTAAGTCTGCGCAATTTTAATCTTTCAGCATTTAGTCCTTTAGGTAAAAATGTGATTAGTAATATTAGGGGGTTTATTTCCGGAGATGCCGATGTTACCGGAAATTACCGCAATCCCGACATCGAAGGCCGTCTTTTTCTTAACCAGGCAGGACTTAAGATCCCTTACCTCAATGTGGATCTAAAATTTGAAGAAGGAGCTGTGGTGAATCTTACCGAACAGCAATTCCATTTTGATGAGATTACAGTAACGGACACAAAATTTAATACCACCGGAGTTCTGGACGGGACAATATCTCACCGCAATTTTAGTAACTGGATTCTGGGATTAAATATTTCTACAGACAGGCTTCTGGTTCTTAATACCGAATTTGATGATGAAGCACTTTATTATGGAACTGCTTTTATTAATGGTAATGCCTCTCTCTATGGCCCTACATCAGAACTGGTCATTGACGTAATGGGAGCTACCGAAAGAGGGACTGTTTTTAAGATCCCAATAAGAGATTCTGAAAGTATTGGAGATAATTCCTTTATCCACTTTTTAAGTCCCGAAGAAAAGTCGGCACGCCTTGAAGGGCAGGAGATCGAATTTCAGGATGTTAAAGGTTTAGAGTTGAATTTCGATCTTGATGTAACCAATGATGCTCTTGTGGAACTCGACATCGACGGAAGCATACTTAGGGGCAGGGGAGCCGGAACCTTATTAATAGAGATCAACACTCTTGGAAAATTCAATATGTGGGGTGACTTTATCGCCAACTCCGGAGAATATATTTTTAATTATGGTGCCCTTCAAAAACGATTTGAGGTACGGCCGGGGGGCAGCATTAACTGGAATGGTAACCCGGCTCTTGCCGATCTTAATATTAGTGCTGTATATGAAGCTCATGCGAATCCTGCGATCATACTTGATAATCCCGGTATAAGCAGAAGAATCCCGGTAGACGTGGTGATTAATCTGGAAGGTGAACTGGTGCAGCCAGACATTTCTTTTGATATTGAATATCCAAACGTAACTTCGGCAGTAAGATCTGAATTGGAATATAAAATCGAAACAAGCGGGAATAGTGAAGTCCAGGCATTTTCGCTACTGGCACTAGGACAGTTCTATACCCCCGACGTTTTGGGAGGAAACGCCGGAAGTGCCATTTTAGGAGGCGTTTTTCAAAGTGCATCCTCTGGCTTATTTAGCAGCCTTATTGGTGAAAATGATGGCGGTGTGTTTGAAGTAGGCCTTAACTATGAACAAGGTACCCGTACTCCCGAACAATCTGTTGCAGACAGGTTTGGAGTAACTCTTTCCACTCAAATAAGTGAACGTGTTCTCATTAATGGACAGGTGGGAGTACCTGTAGGCGGGGTTACTGAGACGGTAATAGTCGGAAATCTGGAGATCGAATTCCTGCTGAATGAAGAAGGAAACCTGCGGGCAAAGATCTTTAACAGGGAAAATAATATCCAGTACCTGGGGGAAGAATTAGGATTTACTCAAGGTGTGGGATTATCTTATCAGGTGGATTTTGACACTTTCCAAGAGCTGTTGCGCAAGATCGTGAATCAGGAAGTGAGCCCGGCGAGCGTAGGGGCAAAGACTTCAGAAGGAGGTGAGAAGAAGGAAGAACAGAAAAGCCTCGCCCCGGCATACATCAGGTTCCCCGGAAGCGAAGACTTTTAAAAGGATTAAGGAATAAGGTTTAAGGATTAACGTAAAAATAAGCCTGGCGATAGTAGAATTTCTGATCACTGATCAAGGTTTAAGGATTAAGGATTAAGGATTAAGGATTAATGTATATATATAAGCCTGGCGATAGTAGAATTTCTAATCACTGATCAAGGTTTAAGGTTTAAGGATTAAGGATTAAGGATTAAGGATTAAGGATTAATGAATATATAAGCCTGGTGATAGTAGAATTTCTGATCACCGATCAAGGATTAAGGTTTAAGGATTAAGGATTAAGGATTAATAAATATATAAGCCTGGCAATAGTAGAATTTCTGATCACTGATCAAGGATTAAGGATTAATGAATATATAAGCCTGGCGATAGTAGAATTTCTGATCACCGATCACCGATCACTGATCACTGAACACTGAACACTGAACACTGAACACTGAACACTATTTTACCGCGATCATGCTTATTTCCACATTCACAAATTTCGGGAGATTGGCCACCTCTACGGTTTCTCTTGCGGGTGCAGTCGCTTCTTCGAAATATTTTGAATAGACCGCATTGATCTTTGCAAAATTATTCATGTCGCTAATGAAGATAGAAGACTTGACCACGTTTTCAAAGCTCATTTCGGCGGCACCTAAAATAGCTTTCAAATTGCGCATTACCTGTTCGGTTTCATCTTCAATATTCTCCAGTTCCAATTCACCCGATACGGGATTTATAGCTATCTGGCCCGAGATGTAAAGGGTATCTCCGCTTAAGACCGCCTGGTTGTAAGGTCCTATTGGTGCCGGTGCATCTTTGGTTTGGATGATCTTTTTCATATTTTCAGGTTTTAAAGTTGTCTGTCCCGCTGTCTTCTTTTCTCGTACTTAATGTCCCGTAATAAAGAGGATTTTATACCAATAAAGAAGTTCCACTGTTTATATACTCCAAAAGGTGTCCAGCTAAAGGTCATCCTCCAGCTGTCCAAGTCTCTTGCAAACCGAAGCTGGGTGTGGGTGAATCCCGAATTTACAAAGTCATAGCCCGAAGAGGCTCCAGCCGTCCATTTTGGAGATAATTCCACATCTCCCGAAAACATCAACGAGTGTGAAGAGATTTGATTTTGCCGTGCATTATTAGAATAGTTCATGGTGTAGGCAAGTCGCAGATCCCACGGAATGTCAAAATTGTACCAGGTGTTATCGTTCTCATCCTCCTCATCGGGCATATCCTCTTCGTTCTCGTCATAGAAAGTTCCATCGAGATCCATATCCTTCCCGAAAAGATCGTCGGGACGGCCACCATTTCTAAAAGTTTGATTTTCCAGGCGATTCACATTTTCTGTCCCTCCAGAGAAATCCCTGCTGGAAAAGGAATATCCAAAGCTCACATTGGCATTTGTCATTCTGAAAAGGCTTCCACCGTTATCTATGTTTAATTTATTAATACGCCTGTTACTGTTGTTCAGGGCATAGATATCCAGGTTGGTCCCGAAGTTAATGCTAAGCTTATTCTGTATCACCGGAATACTTCCGCGGATACTGATAGGGGAGAGCTTAAGAGAATCTCCCGCCACGTTGTAAGAGGTACTCACGTTAAGGTTGTTCAGCAGGGTTACTTTCCGTGGTTCTGCACCAACTGAATCCCGTACTTTAGCTTCAAAGGTGTTACTTAAGGATAATCCGATTGAACTTGAAAAGATCTTTCCGGGCGGCCCGTAAAGCGTCCCCTGGAACCTTGAATATTCCACTACCCGCGGCTCCCTTTCGCCATCGGTTTCGGGAATAAGATAGGAATCGTAATAATGATCAAAACCCGGATTGATGTTATAACTAATAGAAGGTCGAAACACATGCCTAATGGCCTGGTATTTTCCATCACCGCTAAAAGTCTTCGTTCCATAGATAGTGGTTCCTATGCTGGTATTAAAGTTATAGGTGCGGTAGGAATCAAAACCATCAATGGTATCAATCACTTCAACTCGTGCATCTTCATCATAAGAGCGTTCAAAGGTTTTGAAGACCCAGGCTTCGGTATAATTGGTTCCCGCGCTTACGCTCAAATAATTAAAAACCTTAAAGTTGGTGGTCAATGGAATGCTGTGTTGTGCCCCTAAAATGGCATTTTCGAACATCTCAGGTTTAAAGAAAAGGGAATCGGTAGTTTGGAACCTGTTTTCTCCCCTAAAATTATATTGAAAATTAATATTCTCAATAATGCCCTTTTTGGCACCTATTTTTGGCTCGAAAGGATACACCCTTGCCATGCTTGCCTGCACAGTTGGCAGCGTCATATTAATTTGCTCTGTATTTGTGTTTTGGCTATGGGTGGCGGCGATACTCAGGTTGACCTGTGGCTGAATATTAAAGGTTTTGGAATAGGAAACTGAAGAACTTAAGGTGTTGGTAAGTCTGTTTCCGGTATTCATCTGGTTGGTGGATTCCTGGTAATAGGTGCTGCTTCCAAGATTTACTGAAGCCGAAAACCTGGAGCCCGGATTAGCCTTGGCGTCTTGGGAATGGTTCCAGCGGATGTTGTAAATAGAAGATTCAGAAAAATCGGGAAATCCGCGTTCGCTGTTGAACATCTTTTCATACCTGAAGCTCAAATTTCCTCTAAACCTGTACCGCAAAGCATAGGAAGATTCCATGCGCAGGCCATAGCTTCCGTTTGTATAATAATCTCCCAATACTGTAAGATCGGCATAATCGCTTATGGCGAAATAATAACCTCCGTTCTGCAGGTAATATCCCCGGTTGTTGTCATCCCCAAAAGAGGGTATGATAAACCCTGATGTTTCTTCGTCAGACATTGGAAAATAACCAAAAGGAAGTCCCAGAGGAGTAGGCACATCGGCGATGTACATATTGACCAGTCCCGAAACGATCTTTTTGTCCGGGACAAATTTTATTCTTCGGGCATAGAAATAATAATCCGGATTTTCAAGATCTTCAGAAGTTGTGAATTTTACGTTCTTCATGTAATAGACCGAATCATTCTCCCGCTTAGTGATCTGCCCTAAAACTTTAAATTCCCCCTGTTCTGTACGGGAATTGAAAACCAAAGCACGCTCAGTGTCAAAATTGAACCTTATAGAATCGGGCTTTACCACATTTTGAGCCTGTGTAAAAACGGGTTTTTGGGTATAGGTACCGGCAGAATCAATAATTCCGTAGGCATAAACTTCATTGCGTTCATTATCCATAACTATTCTTCCTGCCGTAATATTGATGTCGCCATAAGTTACTTCAGCATTATTATAAAGATACAGTCTGTTTTCCCTCGGACTCAATCTCATATAATCTTCGGCAGTGTAAACCACCTGGTCGGTAAGCACTTCTCTTTTAGGACGAACTGTATCTTGCGGAGTGATAGTAATGACGGGCACCGGCACCTGTATAACGAGGGAGTCCTGAATGGGCCGCACGGGTTCCCGTTCAGCAGGAATGCGGATACCTTCCTTTGTTCCGATCTCCTGGGCTGAAATTTTCGCGGCTGAAAATAGCATAAAAATACAACAGGAAAGTATGTAAAGTATCTTTGTTCGCAATGCTGGTTATGCTATTTTTGTAAGGTGTGGCTTGTTTTTTGAAGTCTCAAAATTACATATATTTTTTAAGGTACCTTTTGAGATAAACAAAAAATAATAAGCACCCTAATGAACCGTTACTTCAATATGAAAACGAACCTATTTACTGTTTTAATATTTTTATTTACAACTTCTATCATTAATGCTGCTACTTTTGAAGCCGATCCTCCTGCAAATCAGTTTGTTGTGGTGCTTGATGCCGGGCATGGTGGCCAGGATCCCGGAAACACCTGGAATGGCTTTATTGAAAAGAACATCGCGCTCAATATTGTGATGCAGGTTGGCGCTGAACTTGAAAAATTACCGGATGTCAAAGTGATCTATACCCGCAAAAGCGATGTTTTTGTTACCCTTGCCGGGAGAGCCAATATAGCTAATAAAGCCAAAGCCGATCTTTTTATCTCTGTTCACATGAACGGCCATACTTCACAGGCGCAGGGAACTGAAACCTTTGTTTTAGGTTTGCACCGTAATGAGGACAACCTGGAAGTGGCGATGAGGGAGAACCAGGTAATTTTCCTGGAGGAGGATTATGAGGTGACTTATGATGGCTTTGATCCTAATTCTCCCGAATCATATATCGGCCTTACTTTAATGCAGGAAGAATACCTTGAGCAAAGTATAATGTTAGCAGATTATATACAGAAGAATTTTACAAACATCAACAAAAGAGTGAACAGGGGGGTAAAGCAGGCAGGGTTTCTTGTTTTGCGGCAAACTTATATGCCGAGTGTATTGGTGGAAGCAGGTTTTCTTAGCAATAAATCTGAAGGTGCTTACTTGAATAGTTCGAGTGGTCAGGCTGCGATCTCACAATCTATTGTAAAAGCTGTTAAAGATTATAAGAACTTCATCAATTTAGAACTTTTGGGGAATCTTTCGGCCAACCCTCCTATGGAACTTACCACAGAAACCGAGGACCAACCCGTTGATATTTATGAGGGAATCACCTTTAAGGTGCAGTTGGCGGCTACAGGAAAAAAGATCGACCCAACTCCAAAGAATTTTAGAGGTCTTAGGGAAATCTCAAGAAATAAAGAGGGGAAGCTGTTCAAATATTACTTAGGAAATACTTCCAGCTACTCGCAGATCAAAGACCTTCATGAAAGTGCCAAAAGAAGTGGTTTTCCCGACAGCTATATTGTCGCATTCCGCGATAATGAAAAGATCAGCGTTAATGACGCGTTAAAAACAAAAATGAAATAGAACTTCTTTTCTATATTAATTTTATATTTGTCCTTCATCAAATAGAACATCTTCTGTGAAATATACTAAAGAGGTAAAAACTGCTCTTTTGGCCATTGTTGCCATTCTACTTTTCATTTTTGGGTATAGTTTTTTAAAAGGAAAAAACTGGTTTGATTCCAGCAGGACTTTTTATGCAATATATAATGATGTAGAAGGGCTTTCACCGTCTTCTCCTGTTACCATCAATGGGCTTAAAGTAGGGAATGTTACAGCCATCAACTTTTTAGATACATCGGGCAGGCTTTTAGTTACCTTCACAGTAGATAACGAATTTCCTTTTTCTGAAGAAAGTATTGCTCAGGTTTATGGGGGTGGCCTTATTGGCGGAAAATCGCTTGCAATTTTACCCGATTATGAAGCCGGAAAGATTGCAAAATCCGGAGATACATTACCAAGTGCAATTGAAGAGGGGCTGCTGGAACTGGTAAATGAGCGTTTAACACCACTTCAGGAAAAAGTGGAACGGGTGATTACCAGCACAGACTCTTTGGTAAATTCTTTTAATGAGGTGATGAATCCTGCCACCAGAAGGAATTTAAAGTTAAGTATTGAAAATCTTCAGGCTACAGTAGCTTCTTTGCGAAATTCTGCAAATTCTGTAGAAGGAGTGCTTTCAGAAAATACTCCTAAGCTAAACAGCACCTTTACTAATCTGGATGAAATGTCCACTAACCTAAGGACTTTTTCGGATACTCTTAATGAAATTGATATTAAAAAAGTAACTAATGATCTGGAGGCCACGGTTGCCAATCTTGAGGATATGAGTGAAAAACTTAATTCAGGGAGTGGGACCATAGGAAAACTAATCAATGATCCCCAGGTATATATCAATCTGGAGCAGGCCACCCGCCAGTTGGATGAGCTCATACAGGATGTGAAACTTAACCCTAAACGTTACGTTCATTTTTCTATCTTTGGTAAAAATCCGGGTCCATATTCGCCTCCGAAGGATTCACTTAAATAACCACCAACCATGCAAATCCTTGCACAAGTCGCTTTTATCCTGGCATTGGCCATTGGGATAGGCATTTTCGTACGTAATATCCGGAGGATGATCCGGAACATTAAACTGGGTCGGGAAATCGATCGTACAGACAATCCTGCCGAGAGGTGGGGAAAAATGGCAAAAATTGCACTGGGACAGTATAAGATGGTGAGACGGCCTGTCTCGGGAATTATCCACGTGATCGTATACCTCGGATTTATTATTATCAATATTGAAGTCCTGGAGATCATCATTGACGGTATTTTTGGCAGCCACCGTATATTTGCCTTTGCCGGTGTCACTTATGGATTTCTTATAGGTGCTTTTGAAATCCTCGCACTCCTGGTTTTAGTGGGGGTGATCATTTTCTGGATAAGACGTAATATTCTTAATATCTATAGATTTCGCGGCAGAGAGCTTACCACCTGGCCTAAAAATGACGCCAACTACATTCTCTATTTTGAAATGGTACTCATGACCTTATTCCTGGTCATGAACGCGGCAGATTATCAACTACAGTTAAACGGAGCCAATCATTATGCCATGGCAGGGGGAGAAATTGCCGGAGCTTTTCCGGTAAGTGGCTTGCTGTTACCCCTTTTTGAAGGGTTTACCGATTCTACTCTTATTATAATTGAAAGAACCGCCTGGTGGTTGCATATCCTCGGAATACTATTCTTCCTTAATTACCTTTATTACTCAAAGCACCTGCACATACTGCTGGCTTTTCCAAACGTATATTTCTCCAAGATAAGACCGAAGGCTGAATTTGATAATATCGACGCTGTTACCAAAGAAGTACAATTGATGATGGATCCAGATGCCGATCCTTTTGCTGCCCCTGCAGAAACTGAAGCTGAAGGAGATGAAGGTGAACCTGAAAAATTTGGAGCGTCTGATGTTTTTGACCTGAATAGGGTACAGCTGCTGAATGCATACACCTGCACAGAATGTGGAAGGTGTACAGATCAATGTCCTGCAAATAACACAGGAAAATTGTTATCTCCCCGTAAAATCATGATGGATACCCGAGACCGACTTGAAGAAGTGGGTGCGAATATCAATAAAAACGGAAAATTTGTTGATGACGGGAAACAGTTGCTTGATGATTACATTTTAAGAGAGGAGCTGTGGGCATGTACCACCTGTCAAATGTGCATTGAAGCATGTCCTGTAGGTATCGATCCTTTATCGATCATTGTCGAAATGAGAAGGTATCTAATGATGGAGCAAAGTGCAGGCCCTGCAGATCTTAATAATGCAATGACCAACATCGAGAACAATGGTGCACCCTGGCCATATAACCAAATGGACAGGCTAAACTGGGCAAACGAAAATTAAATTAGAAAACCGGCCTTTTTGAGGCTGCAACATAAAATATAATGGCAGAAAATATTCAAGTTCCAACAATGGCTCAATTCATGGCTGAAGGTAAAGCTCCCGAAGTACTTTTTTGGGTAGGTTGTATGGGAAGCTTTGATGACAGAGCAAAAAAGGTAACTAAGGCTTTTGTGAGATTGCTTAATCGTGCAAATGTTGAATTTGCAGTTTTAGGAACTGAAGAAAGCTGCACCGGAGATCCTGCAAAACGTGCCGGAAATGAATTTCTTTACCAAATGCAGGCAGCGGGAAATATTGAAGTTCTTAATGGTTATGAGATCAAAAAGATCGTTACTACCTGTCCGCACTGTTTTAATATCATGAAGAATGAATATCCGGGGCTGGGAGGAAATTATGAGGTCATGCACCACACCACCTTCTTAAAATCACTGCTTGATGAGGGTAGATTGACAGTGGAAGGCGGTAAGTTCAGGGGGAAAAGGATAACTTTTCATGATCCCTGTTACCTTGGCCGCGGAAATGACATCTATGAAGCCCCCCGCGATCTATTGAGAAAACTGGAAGTGGAGCTGGTGGAGATGAAGAGGTGTAAAAAGGACGCTATGTGCTGTGGAGCCGGGGGAGCTCAAATGTTCAAAGAACCTGAGCCGGGTAAAGAAGATGTAAACGTAGCCCGTACAGAGCAGGCTATGGAGGTAAAACCTCAATTCATCGCCGCAGGATGCCCCTTCTGTAATACCATGATGACAGATGGAGTAAAGGCTAAAAATCAGGAGCAGAATATAGAAGTAATGGACGTGGCAGAAATGATCGCCAACGCAGAGGATTTGTAGTCAGTTCTTAGTTTATAGAATAAAATAAGATTAAGGTTCGCAATTTTCAATTTCCGGCCATTGGAATTTGGAGCTTGAAAATTGGTGCTTTCAAACGGGGAAATTAGTCTTGGCTCTAGTCTCTTGGCTCTTGTTTCTGAAAAAAATTATTCCAACTTAAGCACTTGCTCCTCGGGCAGCTTATTTCTTACCAGGAATACAATATCATCTTCAGTTAGGCCTTCTTCAATATAATCTCCCTGTTTGCCCATAGAATAGGCATATTTTTCCAGGTTACTCTTGTAATTGTGGTGCGTAGTTTTTCTCCCTTTGTCTCCATATCCTTTTAAATAGGCGATCACTACCTGATCATCAGAAACTTTCAAATGTTTCTGCTCATTATAACGAGACAAAAGACTTAAACCCTCAGCAATTCCCTGCGAGAGCATTTCGTTATAATTGCTACCTCCCGAACTTTGTAAAGCCGGCGTATAATAGGTATTCAGAGGAGCGGTAACCGTATAGCAGTAAGATTCCACCTTGTTATTAAGGTCATCCCAGATGCTGCCCACTTCCACATGGATCTGCTTTTCCTCCCGTAGCCAGTCCGCCAGGTCATAGAGCTGCTTCCCGCCGGAGCGGTAACCCAATTTTCGGGCAAATTTGATCAGCTGGTCTACGCTATTTGTCATACTACAAATTTATGTTTCAATTGTCCTTGTTTTTATGATTTGCATCAGTTTCTGGCAACCCTTTTGATGAGTTTTATAACCCAAAGATCAGAAGCAGATTAACGGGAACTTTAACCTTACAGGATTGGTTTCCAAGGTTCAAATCTGTTATTTTTGTGCAACTTAAAATTTCCACATTATGTATGTCCCTTTTGATACCCTGCCTGAAAGTTCCCGTGTATGGATTTATCAGGCAAACCGCTCTTTTACAGATGTAGAGCTGGAAGAAATTAAACCAAAACTTGAAGCTTTTATTGAGCAATGGACGGCTCACGGAGCCAACCTTAAAGCTTCTTTTGATATAAAATACAAGCGGTTTATTATCCTTGCACTTGATCAAAAAATGAATGTTGCTACCGGTTGTTCTATAGATGATTCGGTAAGATTTATTCAGCAGCTGGAGCAGGATTATAATGTTGACCTGCTTGACAAGATGAATGTATCTTATAAACAGGGAGATTTCATAGCGTACAAAACGCTTACCGACTTCCGGAAAATGGCAAAAGATAAAGCTGTTTCTCCAAAAACCATCGTATTCAACAACCTTGTAAATAATAAAGCCGAATATCTTTCAGATTGGGAAGTGCCTGCATCTGAAAGCTGGCATAAGAGATTTCTCAATTAATGAATTTTAAACTCAGCCCCCTTTTAGGCCTCTGTTTGGCCCTGCTATTCTTTTCAACCATTTCATTCTCCCAAACCCGACCGCTGATCTCCGAAGATCCGGCACAACAGCGGCAATGGGTGGACAGTATCTATGGTCAAATGTCCCTGAAAGAAAAAGTGGGACAGTTGTTCATGATCGATGTGCTGTCATCAGATCCTGCCTCAAAAACTGAAAAGGTCAAACTTCTCGTGGAGCAGCATGCTGTGGGCGGAGTTATTTTTTCTAAAGGCGGTCCACAACGGCAGGCAAAGCTCAACAATGAACTTCAGCAGCTATCTAAAGTACCTTTATTAATAGGAATGGATGCCGAATGGGGATTGGCCATGCGTCTGGATTCAACCTATGCCTATCCCTGGAATATGACCCTTGGAGCAATTCAGGATGATAAGCTAATCGAGGAGGTAGGGGCGAGTATTGCAAAACATTCTAAACGACTGGGGGTGCATATCAATTTTGCTCCTGTTGTAGATATTAATACCAACCCCGAAAATCCTATTATTGGAAACCGGTCCTTCGGAGAAAATAAGGACAATGTTACCCGTAAAGCTGCTGCTTTTATGCGGGGGATGCACAGGGAAAATGTTTTGAGCAGTGCCAAACACTTTCCAGGTCATGGAGATACCGAAAAGGATTCTCATAAAACTCTTCCCACAATAGATTTTTCACGGGACAGGATCTTTAGAGAGGAGTTGTTTCCCTACCGCCGGTTGATAGCAGAGGATCTTAGCAGCGTGATGGTGGCTCATCTCAACGTTCCCAGCCTGGAGGAACGGGAAAATTTTCCGTCTTCTCTTTCCCATGGAATTGTAACCGGAATTCTCAAAGAGGAACTGGAATTCAACGGGCTTATTATTACCGATGCTTTGAATATGAAAGGGGTGGCCAATTTTGATGAGCCGGGAGAGATCGATTTGGCCGCATTTTTGGCAGGTAACGATATTCTTCTTTATTCTGAAGATGTTCCAAAAGCTTCGGCCAGAATAATTGAGGCTTATAATGAGGGGATAATTACCGAAGAACGCCTGCAGCATTCCGTTCGTAAAATTCTTTCAGCAAAATACAAGGTGGGATTGAATGAGTACGAACCTGTTGAAACAGATTATTTGATCGAGGATCTCAATTCCATCAGGAATGAAGTTCTTGCTCACAAGCTCTATGAAAATGCTATGACGGTCGTCAAAAATGATCGTTCTACAATACCTGTTCGGGACCTAAAGACCAGTAAGATCGCGTATGTTCACTTCGGAAAAGATTCCGGAGATCCCTTTTTTGAGCAGTTGAACAGGTACACCCGTGTAGATTCACTTTCCGCAGAAAACCTTAATGAACTGCTGGACAAACTGGAAAATTATAATATGGTCATCATCGGCTATCATCAGTCAAATGATTCTCCCTGGAGCGGCTTCAGGATGAGTGATAAGGAGCAGACATGGCTTTATGAGATCGCAAGAAAGAATCAGGTGATCCTGAATATTTTTACCCGCCCATATGCTTTACTTGATCTAAGAACTACCGCAAATTTCGAGGCTATACAGGTGGCATATCAAAACAGTGTCCTGGCGCAACAAAAGGCAGCGCAGGTGATCTTTGGAGCTTTGGAGGCAAAAGGGAAACTTCCGGTAACTGCCGGGGAAGAATTTCCGGTTGGGACTGGCTACAAAACCCGGAATCTCGAAAGACTTTCCTATGGTCTGCCCGAGCAGGTGGGGATGAATTCATATAAGCTTCGGCGCATAGATGAGCTCGTAGATAAAGCAATCAGTGAAAAAATGACTCCCGGATTACAGGTGCTGGTGGCCCGAAAAGGAAAGGTGATCTATGAAAGAAATGCCGGCTATCATACCTATGAAAAAGAAATTCCGGTAAAAGCTTCAGATGTTTATGATCTTGCCTCGCTGACCAAGATCCTGGGTACGCTTCCGTTATTGATGGAGCTTATTGATCAAAATGAGTTGGATCTCAATACTACTTTAGGAGAGATGCTGCCCGATTTCCGCGGAAGTAATAAAGAGAATATCACGTTGCTGCAAATGCTGTCTCATTATGCCCGCTTTAAAAGCTGGATCCCTTTCCATCGAAAGACCATCGATGGAAAAACTTCAAAACCCGATGTGCGGTTAATCCGCAGGGAGCAGGATCCCGGCTATGATATAAAGGTGGCAGAAAATATGTACGTGCGTAATGATATCAGGGATACAGTACTTTACACCATTCGCAACAGTGAACTGGAGAAAAAGAGAGAATACCGGTACAGCGATCTGCCGTTCTATATCCTGAAATATTTTCTGGAAGACATTTACGGCACTTCACTGGATTATCTTACACAGGATCATTTTTACAAATCGCTTGGTGCAAACAATACTACGTATCTCCCCCTGAACAAATTTCCGAAGGAGAAGATCGTACCTACCGAAAATGACAAATCCTGGAGAGGTCAATTGCTACATGGTTATGTGCACGATGAAGGCGCAGCTCTCTTAGGCGGAATTGGGGGGCAGGCAGGATTGTTTGGTAATGCAAACGACGTAGCCAAGATCATGCAGATGTACTTAAACGGGGGTGAATATGGCGGGATCAAATATTTTGACAATGAGACCATGAATAAATTCAACACCTGTTACTATTGTGAAGAAGATGTACGCCGGGGGGTAGGTTTTGATAAACCGCAGCTGTCGAATGTTGGTCCAACCTGTGGCTGCGTTTCCATGGCTAGTTTTGGTCATAGTGGATTTACGGGAACTTTCACATGGGCAGACCCCGATGAAGAAATAGTTTACGTATTTTTGGCAAATCGTATTCATCCTTCTGCTACCAATACCAAACTGGTGCGGGAAAGTATACGGTCCGATATTCAGGAACTTATTTACGAAGCTATAGATCGCTAATTCATGAAAATAGCCATTGTTTGTTATCCCACATTTGGGGGAAGTGGTGTAGTAGCCACCGAGTTAGGTTTGGCGCTGTCAAAACGGGGGCATGAGATCCATTTCATCACTTATAAACAACCTGTAAGGCTGGAACAACTCTCCGCAAATATTCACTTTCATGAGGTAAATGTCCCGGAATATCCACTTTTTCACTATCAGCCCTACGAACTGGCCTTGAGCAGTAAACTTGTGGACATGGTGAAGCTGCATAAGATCGAAATGCTTCATGTGCATTATGCAATTCCTCATGCCTATGCCGGTTACATGGCAAAAAAAATGCTGGAAGAGGATGGGATCAGTTTACCCATGGTGACTACGTTGCATGGCACAGACATTACCCTGGTAGGGAATCATCCATTTTACAAACCTGCAGTCACTTTTAGTATCAACAACAGTGATGTGGTGACTTCGGTTTCCCAAAGTTTAAAGGCCGATACACTGCGCCTGTTTGATCTCAAAAGGGAGATCGATGTAGTGCCAAATTTCATTGATACGACTAAATACACTCAGTCAATTAGCAACTGCCATCGCAATTTGCTGGCAGCAGATGATGAGAAGATTGTTACCCACGTGAGTAATCACAGGAAAGTAAAACGCATAGATGATGTCATTAATATTTTCTACCGGATTCAAAAAGAGGTAAAGTCGAAGCTGATCATGGTAGGGCAGGGACCGGAAAGGGAAAATGCCGAAGACCTTGTGATAAAACTGGGAATTGAAGATAAAGTTTTATTCCTGGGAGAATCTCATGAGATCGACAAGGTACTGAGTTATTCAGATCTCTTCCTGTTACCATCAGAAAAAGAAAGCTTTGGTTTGGCTGCACTTGAAGCCATGGTCAATGGTGTTCCTGTTATTTCTACCAATACCGGCGGACTTCCGGAAGTCAACAAGGAGGGATTTTCGGGTTATTTGAGCAACGTGGGGGATGTTGAAGAGATGGCGGCAAATGGGATCAGTATACTTAAAGATGAAGAGAACCTGAAAAAGTTTAAAGAGAACGCCCGTAAACAATCTTACATTTTTGATATTTATTCTGTAGTGCCGCTTTATGAAAACCTGTATCAAAAAGCATTAGAAAGAGTAAAGGCTGCCAAAAATTAAATTTTAGCAGCCTTTAATACTATAATTTGAGCGGATTCTAAAATTGATATCTTATTCCAAGTGCAATATCGAAATCCACGTCGTCACCGTAATAATTGATCACGCCGAATTCCGGACGAAAATCCAGGGATAACAAAAGTGGAAAATCGAAATCGTATTCTATCCCTATGTTACCGGCTGCATTAACGAAAAGTCCATTATCGTCGTCATCCCAACGATCGTCATCATTTCCGTCAACTGAACCAATTCCGGCACCAAAACCGGCATACCAGTTGAAACCTCCTTCAATATTCCACACCCAGTGGTAGATTCCTGTAAGCTTAAAAGCGTCGTAATGATTTCCATTTCTCCACCCCAGATCAAGTTCCAGCCTGTTGTTTTCTGAAAGTCCTCTTTGATAGGAAATTTCTGTTCCTACACCGTCACTTCCTCCAAGTCTAAGTCCCAGCGCATTTTCAGCAACAGATTGCGCTTGTGAAGAAAGAGAAAATCCAACAATACATAAGGCCATTAAAACGAGTTTTTTCATATCTTTTCATTTAATTTGTTCCTACAAAATTAGACTATCTTAGACCTCATTTAGCCCCGCTGCCGCTAATAAATTGTTAATTTTAACTATTCTCACTTAACCCCGGTGGTAGAAGTTGATTATGACCTTATTATGATCGAAAATTTAAAAGAACTGGCCAATAATCTGGAAGGAGAGCTGTTCTACGACTCTCTGTGGAGAAGTATTTATGCCACAGATGCATCTGTTTATCGAACCATACCTCTTGCTGTAGCTTATCCGAAAACCACAGCAGATATAAGTGAGCTTATTCGTTTTGCTTCTGCCAATAAAACCTCTTTAGTTCCCAGAACTGCCGGAACTTCTCTGGCAGGCCAATGCGTGGGTGAAGGTATTGTTGTGGACGTTTCCAAACATTTTACCTCCATTCTGGAATTTGATGCTTCTACGAAATCAGTAAAAGTTCAGCCGGGAGTGATTCGGGATGACCTCAATCGCTATTTAAAGCCCCACGACCTGTTCTTTGGCCCTAACACCTCCACGTCCAACCGCTGTATGATAGGCGGGATGGTAGGGAATAATTCCAGCGGAACTACTTCTATTAAATATGGCGTGACAAGGGACCGGGTCCTGGAGATGAAGGTGCTGCTTTCAGATGGTTCTGAAGCTGTTTTTTCTGAAATTACTTCTGAAGAATTCCGTAGCAAGATGCAGCAGGATTCTCTGGAAGGAGAGATTTACCGGAAACTGTATGAAGAACTGAAGCCTGAAGCTATTCAGCAGCAAATAAAGGAATGCTTTCCAAAACCTGAGATCCACCGCCGAAATACTGGCTATGCTGTAGATGAATTGCTGGCTTCGGAAGTTTTTGGAGGTTCAAAGGAAAAGATCAATATCTGTAGATTATTATGTGGAAGCGAAGGGACTTTAGCTTTCATGACTGAAATAACTTTACAACTTGACGTGCTCCCACCAGAAAATGCTGTTATGATCGCCGCTCATTTTGAGTCGGTAGAAAAATGTCTGCAGGCGGTGGTGCCTGCGATGCAGCATTCTTTGTTTACTTGTGAAATGATGGACAAGGTGATCCTGGACTGTACCAAGAGCAATAGAAAATACAGGGAAAACCGCTTTTTTATTGAAGGAGATCCGGCCGCCATTCTTATGCTCGAAATAAGGTCACATGATGAGGAGGAGCTTTCCAACAGCACTGCCGAGCTGCTTAAAACCCTTACAGATTCAGAACTTGCTTATGCCTTACCGGTGCTTCGGAATGAAACCATAGAACTTGCTCTGGAATTGCGCAAGGCCGGACTTGGACTTCTGGGGAACATTGTGGGAGACCGAAAAGCAGTTGCCTGTATAGAAGATACCGCTGTTGCTGTGGAAGATCTTGCAGCCTATATTTCTGAATTCTCTGCCTTAATGAAAGATTACGGGCAGGATGCAGTGTATTACGCCCATGCCGGGGCCGGGGAACTACACCTGAGACCAATTCTCAACCTAAAGAAAGAGGAAGATGTGGTGCTTTTCAGGAGGATCACCCAGGCTGTTGCAACCCTGGTAAAGAAATACGGTGGCTCCATGAGCGGGGAACATGGAGACGGCCGCGTACGGGCCGAATTTATTGAATTCATGATAGGTGGAGAAAATTATAACCTGCTAAAAAGGGTGAAAAACATCTTTGATTCGCAGCACATCTTTAATCCGGGGAAGATCATTGATGCGCCTCCTATGGATAGCAGCCTGCGATATGAGCCGGGAAGAAAAGAGCCGGAGATCGAAACCCTCATGGACTTTTCCGATTCTCTCGGAATTTTGCGCGGCGCAGAAAACTGCAACGGAAGCGGGGACTGTCGTAAACCTGCCGAAGCAGGAGGTACTATGTGCCCCAGTTACAGGGCCACTCGTAATGAAAAGGATACCACCCGCGCCAGGGCTAATGCACTTAGGGAATTTCTCAGCCGCAGTGAAAAACCAAATCGCTTTGATCATAAGGAATTGAAGGAGGTGCTGGATCTGTGCATCAGCTGTAAAGGCTGTAAAAGTGAATGTCCTTCAAACGTGGATATGGCAGCCTATAAAGCAGAATTTCAATATCAATACATGAAGGCCAACGGCAGCAGCCTTAGGTCCAAAGCTTTTGCATTTAACGCAAGGCTCAACGAAAAGACCTCTCGTTTTTCCCCTTTTACGAACCTTATGTTTTCCAGTAAAATAACCTCAGGTGCTATAAAAAGGTCAATGGGAATTGCTCCGCAGCGCAGCATGCCGAAACTCTCTAAACAGACCCTTTCTTCCTTCTACAAAAAGAATAGCCTGGAAGTACAGCAGCCTATAAAGACTGTTTACCTCTTCAACGATGAATTCACCAACTATATGGAGTCAGACATTGGAGTTGCAGCCTTAAAACTGCTTCGGGGGCTCAATTACGAGGTGAAAATTGTAGATCATCCGGAGAGCGGCCGCGGCTTCCTGTCCAAAGGTTTTCTTGAGGAAGCAAAGGAAGTAGCGAACAAGAATATTGCCATTTTTAAAGACCTTATTTCTGAAGAAAGTCCTCTGTTGGGAATCGAGCCTTCGGCTATCTTAAGTTTCAGGGATGAATATTTAAGGCTGGCAGATGATAAAGTTTCCGCAGAGAAGGTATCTCAAAATGCCCTTTTACTGGAAGAATTTTTCAAGAAGGAAGTATTAGCCGGAAATATTACCGCCGATTCCTTTACTTCTGAAAAAATGCGGATCAAGCTTCACGGACATTGCCATCAAAAAGCCCTTTCGGGAGTGGAGAATACTTTTGTAATGCTTAACCTTCCTGAAAATTTTGAGGTGACAGTAATTCCTTCAGGTTGTTGCGGAATGGCGGGTTCTTTCGGGTATGAGAAAGAGCATTATGAGGTGAGTATGCAAATTGGAGAGCAAACCTTGTTTCCGGCAGTGCGTAAGGCTTCCCAAGAAACTGTTATTGCGGCTCCCGGTACCAGTTGCCGCCATCAGATCTTTGACGGGACCGGCAGAAAAGCGTTACATCCCATTGAGATCATGGCCAATGCGCTGAAATAACATTTTTAAAAGTTATCTTAAAAAATTACATTTGCTCAAAATCACCTTTTATGGCCGGAAATTCCTTCGGAAATCTTTTTAGACTTACCACATTCGGGGAATCGCACGGCGAAGCTATTGGCGGAATTATAGATGGTTGCCCCGCAGGTCTTGAACTTGATCTTGAACAAATTCAACAGGAGATGGACCGACGCAAACCCGGCCAATCTGCAATTGTCACTCAGCGAAAAGAATCTGATACTGTAAAGTTCCTTTCAGGGATCTTTGAAGGCAGAACCACAGGAACACCCATAGGCTTTGTCATTGAAAATGCCGACCAGAAGTCGAAAGACTATTCTCATATTAAAGATGTTTACCGTCCTTCTCATGCTGATTATACCTATGATCAAAAGTATGGAAACCGCGACTACCGCGGTGGCGGAAGATCTTCGGCCAGGGAAACTGCCTGCAGGGTAGCAGCCGGAGCCATCGCAAAACAACTGCTTCAGGATATAAAGATAATAGCATACACTTCCGCAGTGGGAGAAATAACACTTCAGAAGCAATTTCAGGAACTTGATCTTTCAGAAATAGAAAAAAATCCGGTACGCTGTCCCGATCCTGAGACGGCTTCAAAAATGGAAGCTTTTATAAAGGAGATAAGATCACAGGGGGATACCGTTGGCGGAGTAGTGGAATGTGTGATCTCTAATGTTCCTGCGGGATTGGGGGAACCTGTTTTTGATAAACTTCATGCGAAACTTGGGGCAGCAATGCTATCCATAAATGCGGTTAAAGGTTTTGAGTATGGCAGCGGATTTGCCGGCGCGGCGATGAAAGGCAGCCAGCATAATGACCTTTTTAATACTGATGGCTCCACCAAGACCAACCACAGCGGCGGAATTCAGGGTGGAATTTCTAACGGGATGGATATCGTCTTCCGGGTAGCTTTTAAACCGGTGGCCACTTTAATTCAGGAACAACAGACTATCAATAAAGCGGGAGAAGAGGTGGAGATGCAGGGAAAGGGCAGGCATGATCCCTGTGTGGTACCTCGTGCCATTCCTATTGTGGAAGCCATGGCAGCACTGGTACTTGCAGATTATTACTTGTTGAATAGAACGTCCAAAATATAAATTCAGAGACATTTTAGTATGAAAAAATTAGCACTGCACTGGCAGATCATTATTGGATTAGTATTGGGTATTGTATGGGCGATGCTCTCCAGTCAAATGGGTTGGAGCGAATTTACAATAGACTGGATCGCTCCCTTTGGTACCATCTTTATTAATCTGCTAAAGCTCATTGCCGTGCCATTGGTGCTGTTTTCAGTAATAAGCGGGGTGGCTAATATTGGAGATCCCGCCAGTTTAGGAAGGATGGGGGGAAAGACCTTACTTGCTTATCTTCTTACTACCGTACTTGCTGTGACTTTAGGATTGTTGCTGGTGAATACTATCAAACCCGGAAAACTGGTAGAGCAGGACAGTCGCATTGACAACCGGATTAGTTATGAATTATGGGCAGGATCACAGGGTTATGAGATAAAAGATGGGATCAATTACTTACAGGACTCCGAATTCCTGGACAAGGCTCAAAGGATTTCAGATCTTTCAAGACAGGAATTAAAAGAAGCTTCGGTTGAGGACAAACTTCAAACCGCCGAACAAACCAAGGAAGCCGGTCCACTTCAACCTTTGGTAGATATAGTGCCTGAAAACTTTTTTCACTCGCTTACAGATAATGGGTTGATGTTGCAGATCATCTTCTTTGCCCTTTTCTTCGGAGTTTCACTATTGTTCATTCCAAACGAGAAATCGGCACCCGTGACTGCAGTCGTAGATAGCATTATGGAAGTTTTCCTGAAAATGGTAGATATTGTAATGCGTGCAGCTCCCTTCTTTGTGTTCGCTCTTCTTGCGGGGGTAGTAAGTAAGATGGCTGGAGATGATGTGGGAAAAGTCTATGAGATATTTAAAGGCCTTGGCTGGTATTCTCTAACCGTTATTTTAGGTCTGCTGATCATGATCTTTGTAGTCTATCCTTTGATCCTGAAAACCTTTACCAAAAAAATTCCCTATACCGGATTTTTTAAAGCTATGAGCCCGGCTCAAACTTTGGCATTTTCAACAAGTAGTAGTGCGGCAACGTTACCCGTTACTATGGAATGCGTTGAAGATAACTTAGGAGTGGATAAAAAGATTACCAGTTTTGTTTTGCCTATTGGTGCTACGGTGAATATGGATGGAACATGTCTGTATCAGGCTGTAGCCGTGGTTTTCCTGGCGCAACTGCACATGATCGATCTTAACCTCGGCCAGCAATTAACAATCGTTCTTACTGCCACCCTCGCTTCAATAGGTTCTGCGGCGGTTCCTAGTGCAGGTTTAGTCATGTTGATCATCGTATTGGATTCGGTAGGATTAAATCCGGCATGGATCGCAATTATTTTTCCGGTTGACCGAATCCTTGACATGTTGAGAACCGTAGTAAATGTTACGGGAGATGCCACAGTTTCTTCTGTGATAGCACAAGGTGAAGGTATGTTACATTATCCCGGCGAAGTAGATCCTTCAGATACATTTGATGTGGATTCTAAGTAATTGTTCCAACCTTACAGGCTGGGGATATATTTAAATTATATAAACCCGGAGCTTTGCTCCGGGCTAAAACTTTTAAAGGCTTACAGCCTTAATGTTTTCAGGTTTATTAGGAATACAAGAATGTTATTCTTTAAAAAATATATTGTATTCAAAAGCCTGTAAGGCTTTAATCCCTAGCCCGGGGCAACGCCCCGGGAAATAATAATGATACGTAATATGAGCCTGTAAGGCTCACACAGTTTTTCTTTATTGGCGGTTTACATTTTATTTTATAATTTGTATTCCAATTGTCCCCCAATAAATACTCTTTAAATGGGACAGTCTTTATCAAAACTTTATATTCATCTTGTTTTTTCAACTAAAAACAGATATCCCTTTATAACAGATCCTTTAGAGGTTTCTCTCCATAAATATATTTCCGGTATTCTGGCTAATCTGAATTCGCCGGTATTGGCAATTGATTCAATGCCCGATCATCTGCATATCTTGTTTAAACTTTCCAAAAATTACTCCCTCGCCAAAACGGTGGAGGAAGTGAAAAAAAGTTCATCAAAGTGGATGAAATCAGAAGGGAGTAAATCATTTTCCTGGCAACCCGGCTATGCCGCTTTCTCGGTGAGTCAATCTAATGTTGAGGTCGTTGCCAGGTACATTCATAACCAAAAATTTCATCATAAAAGACATTCTTTTCAGGAAGAGGTTGAAGAGTTTATGAGGGAATATGAAATCGAAGAATATGATAAGGAGCATTTTTGGAAGGAATAGAGATTGAGCTTGTTCCAGCCTTACAGGCTGGTGATTTCGCATCTGAAAATACCCCGAGCGCTGCTCCGGGCTAAAATGTTTAAGGCTTACAGCCTTTAATGTTTGCTGATTTAATTGGGTAGCGAAGGATTCATTCTTTTAAAAAATAGAATTATTCATGGAGTTTCTTCAAAGCCTGTAAGGCTTTATTCCATCAGCCCGGGGCAACGCCCGGGGAAAAATCATGACTTAGATTACGAGCCTGTAAGGCTCGGACCTCTATTTAATTCATCACAGTTCTTTTTTCCCTCTCAAAGCTTGTGAGGCTTACCAGAAATCCTTGTATTTGCGCAGAAGAATTTTTAATCCTGAATAAAACTTCACCAATGACAGAGAAAGTCCGCAGTTATTACGACAGTTTATTGGAAATCGACCACAACCTGGACCGGCTGGTGCGGGAGATCGATGTGCTCAATTACCTGAATCCGCTGAATATAGAGCAGGAGAAAAAACGCTTTTTTACTTCAAAATTTTCTGAAGATCCTGTCTTTAACTACCGGAAATTAAAATTCGATCCCTACACCTTACAAAGGCAGTTCTTCAGTCAGCGGCTGGAGGATATTCCCGATGAGGATATTTATAAACTATACCATGACACCATTTATGAATATTCAGGACTGGTACAGTGTATGGCTACGGTAGGGAAGGGGCCAAAATTCTTTTATAACTCTCTGCGGGTTTTCGGGACTCCTAAAGAGAAGGATGTCAAAAATGCAAAATTCATCCTGCATTTCCATAAAGAAGAAGATGCCGAAGAAATGGTGCCGCGGTACAATGCAGATCAGGCACAGGCGTATTTTCAGGCTTTTGGTGAGAAGCACGGCTTAAACTTTAAGATCAAACAGAGCAACAGTATAACCGGAGCTGCGATGGCCCTCAATACGACAAAAACCCTTATCGTAAAGAAAAACCGGAAATTCAGCGACAATGATCTTAAGATCCAGGCGAATCACGAGATAGGGGTGAATATGCTCACCACTTTCAACGGATTGAATCAGCCACTTCGGATATTTTCCCACGGCTTTGCTAATAACCATCTTACCCAGGCCGGGTTGGCTATTTTTAGTGAATATATGAGCGACAGCCTTAGCCTTAAGAGAATGAAGGAATTGGCCTACCGGGTATTGGCAGCAGACAGTCTTATCAAAGGCTATTCATTTAGTGACACTTTTGACCTGCTATACAATCAGTACAAACTGGATAAAGAAACTGCCTGGATCATTACACTAAGAGCCCATCGTGGAGGTGGTTTTACAAAAGATCACCAGTACTTACCCGGACTAAAAAAAGTATATGACTACTACACGTCCGGAAAAGATCTCAACCTGCTCCTCACCGGAAAAGTAGCGGTAGAGGACGCGGATCTAATTGAAAAGCTGCAACAAAAAGGATTGGCAGAGAAAAACGCCTTTTTCACCCACTCCTTTAGTGAGAACAAGAACACGAATGATAAACTGGATTTCCTGTTGAGCAACCTTAAGTAGAGTTAGCAGTTGCCAGTAGGCAGTAGACAGTTTTTTTAAGTGATCAGTGGTCAGTATCTCCCCCGCTGAACAGCGGGACTACCGTGCAGTATGACTTTAGGTAACTTTCTTTTAATTAGACTTGCAAAAGCGAGAGAGCATATGTAAGCCCCAGTGGGGCGCAATATTAATAGCCCG
>JAAVJQ010000023.1 GCA_012038135.1 Salinimicrobium nanhaiense | reverse complement strand
CGGAATTGTTTTGTATTAAAAAGGGTGAAGCAAACCAAACCAGTCCTAAAAAAGGATTAATTAACTAAATAAATTACTCATGTATTTGATTATCAAAAGCTTACATCATAAGTTAACGCGTATGCCCAGCGGGGCGCAATATTTTTAGCCCGGGGTTTTAACCTATGGTTTAAAAGAACCAGATGATCAGAGCCCTGTAGGCGACACCTATACCCTAGTAATGTATTTATTAAAATTAGTCCTATGATAGTATTCAGTGATCAGAAAGGGTAGATCAGTTGGAATTGTTTTGTCATTTCGATAGAAACCTTACATCTGGAAAAGTCCAGGCAACTTAAAAGCTACTTCGGCAGCTTAGAAATCCTTGTCCCGTTAGGGACAACCTATGGGTAGAAAAAATTACCATGACCAAAATCCCGTGCCTTTAGGTAGGGAATATGAGAACCGGAGAAGCTAAATATTTCCCGCAGCTAAAGAGAGCTACATTGAAAGAGCCCTTTAGGGGCAATATTTCAATTTAATTATTTTGGAGGTTATTATGTTTCCTTTTTTATAATAGATAGGGTGCAGAGAAATCCCATTGGATACTGGATTTAAATCTAATACGCGGTTCTTTGTTTTTATCCTGTACCTAAAGGCACAGCTTTTTCCTTTCTTTTATTTTTCTACCTATAGCAGGTCCCTACGGGACTTATGTATGAAAATAAAAAGGTGCTGTTTTACTCTAAAATTATTTTTGAAATCTGTTGAGGAGTTAATTGTTTGCCGGTATTTCACAATGAATAATTTTAGGTTGAGAAAATTATTTTGTCCCGTTAGGGACAACCTATGGTTAGAAAAAATTACCATGACCAAAATCCCGTGCCTTTAGGTACGGAATATGAGAACCGGAGAAGCTAAATATTTCCCGCAGGTCCGCAGATCTCGCAGAAAACATATAGTAATTCTGAATCTTGAATTCTGAACCCGGAATGGATTAACTTCCTATCTTTGCGCCTTAAATTTCCACAGGGTGCAAATTTCTGCCTATACAAGAGAATTTGGTAAAAATCTCAACATTGCCTATCCGGTGATGCTGGGGCAGTTGGGGCATGTTATGGTTGCTTTGGTGGATAATATCATGGTAGGGCAACTGGGAGCGGCGCCTTTAGCGGCTGTATCTTTGGGGAACAGCCTCGTTTTTATCGCGCTTTCCCTGGGTATTGGTTTTTCCTTCGCGGTCACCCCATTGATTGCCGAAGCCGATGGGGCGGGAGATATAGAAACCGGAAAAAGCTATTTTCACCACGGGATCATCATGTGCGGTATCAATGGGATATTTCTTTTCGCTGTCTTATTGCTTGCTAAGCCTATTCTATATCATCTCGACCAACCTCCCGAGGTGGTTGACCTTGCCATTCCATACCTTGAGATCGTTGCTTTTTCTATGATTCCCTTGATGCTTTTCCAGGCATATAAACAGTTTGCAGACGGGCTTTCGCAAACCCGTTATGCAATGTACGCCACTCTCATAGCAAACGCGGTGAACGTGCTTTTCAATTACCTGTTGATCTATGGGATCTGGATCTTTCCACGGCTGGAGTTGCAGGGTGCGGCGTTGGGAACTCTTATTTCAAGATTTTTTATGCTGTGGTTCATCTGGGAGATCCTTAGGCGAAAGAAAAAGTTTAAACAATATTTTATCTGGTCGAGAAAAGAGTTCCTAAAACTACCCATTTTTAAAAGGTTGTTTGCCCTGGGCTTTCCCACTGCTCTTCAAATGCTTTTTGAGGTAGCAATTTTTACTGCCACGGTCTTTCTCGCAGGAACTTTGGGTACAAATGCACAGGCAGCAAATCAAATTGCCCTTAACCTGGCATCCATGACCTTTATGGTAGCCGTAGGTCTTGGTGTGACGGCGACAATAAGAGTGGGAAACCAAAAAGGAAAATTTAATTTTAAGGAACTGCGGCGTATCGCTTTTTCAACATTTTTACTGGTGTTCCTCATTGAGGCAGTTTTTGCTGTCGGTTTCATTGCTTTTAAAGATTGGTTGCCCACCATTTATATTAACAACATTGAAGTGGTTTTGTTGGCGGCGCAATTGTTAATTGTGGCTGCTCTTTTCCAGCTAAGCGACGGGATGCAGGTAGTGATCCTGGGTGCTTTAAGAGGGCTTCAGGATGTAAAGATCCCAACAGTAATTTGTTTTATAGCATACTGGATCATTGGCTTTCCCGTTTCTTTTTTCCTCGGAAAGGAAGACGTGCTGGGCAGCATGGGTATCTGGTATGGATTGTTCGCCGGCTTAACAGCTTCGGCGGTAATGTTGTATATTCGGTTCAATTATTTAAGTAAAAAGCTGTTGGTTTCTTCGGAAGCTTCAGCATCAAATTTATCATAGCTAACTATGGACTTTCCTAAATTCCTCCTTGGCGATAACACAGATTATCCCGATGCAATCTTTATTGTCCACACAGAATTCCCGCGTTTCATTCTCAATCTCGAAAATGATGAGGTAGAATGGCTGGAAGATTTTGAACCTGCAGATGAAAAAGAACTGGAAGCCGAAGCCGAAAGCCTCATCCAGCAGGCCACCGACTTCTATGACCGGGAGATCTCGCGATACGAAGAATAGAAGATGGAGCAACTGTTAGAACTGGACCGGGAATTATTCCTGTTTCTCAACAATTTGGGCAATCCTGCCTGGGATGATTTCTGGAATTTTATTACCAACAAGTTCGCATCTATTCCATTTTATGCACTACTGGTTTTTTTCATTTATAAGGCCTTAGGTTGGAAAAAGACTTTGCTTTGCCTCCTGCTTATCGCAGCAGTCATCACTAGTACAGATCAACTATCCAACATTTTTAAGCACTTTTTTGAACGTCTGCGTCCCTGCAGGCAGGAAGGGGTGATGGAATATGCCCGTTTTGTGGCCGTCCGCTGTGGGCGGTATGGCTATTTTTCTGCCCACGCCGCTAGTTCCGCAGGATTGGTTGTATTTCTTGGCATGATCTTACGGAATTACTGGAAAAATATTTTTCCCGTGCTTATAGTGTGGGGCCTGTTGGTCTCTTATAGCCGAATTTACATCGGGGTGCATTATCCCGGAGATATCCTTACAGGCTGGTTCTTCGGAATTTTAATAGGCTTCCTGTTCTACCGGCTATTCCTGTTATTACAGAAAAAGTATTTTTAATCCTTCTTCTGCAGCAGGTAAAACTGCCTGATGAGTCGGTTTTTATAGCCGTCTGCTTTCGGATTGACGTAGTTGAGGTCATATCTTTTTGAAGACAGCACTTCATAATCCCTTTTTAGAGTGTCTATGAAAGCGGAATCTTTTTCCTGCAGTATGATGCCAAACCTTTCTTCTGAAGGCAATGGAAGATCTTCTTTATGTAATTTCGGAATGGGTTTTCCATACTCCCAGATGATCTCGGGAGTTTCAGCATTATATTCGTACACCTGAAAGTTTTTAGCTTCAGCCATCTCCCGAAGCTCCCCGAAATTCCTGAACTTCGGGTTGTTCAGCAATGCATCTGAAAGCGGAAATCCAAAGACCATTATTCCGCAGATAAAAGCTACGGTGAGGTAGAAGACAGGGGGATATTTTTGCTTTTTCAGAAAGTAGAGCAAAGCCACACCCATTGCTGCCAATACTATAGATGCTGAAATATACCAGAACCAGTGACCTTCCAACTCCAGCAGAAAATACCCTGCAACGGGAAAGGCAAGGCCGATAACTGCAATTAACCCATGAATAAAATACACCACCCATTTTTCCTTTTTCTCAAGAGTCTTAAAACACCTGAATAAATATTCGATATAAAACCCGGTGTTAAGGGCCATGGGGATGAGGACCGGCAGGAGGTATCGGGATTTCTTTTCGGGAATGATGGACAACAAAATCACGGCACTAAGAGTCCACAAGAGTGCAAATTTGTAGGCCTTTTTGTTGGAAACCCGCGACTTCATATAAGGATAAAGCAGGGCAACAAATGCCGGAATGGTCCAGATCCCACTTTGGGTAAAAAAGCTCCAGTAGTAATAAAAAGGACGAACATTATAATTGGTCCAGCGGATGGTTTCCCGGGAGGTGATCTCCATGAAAGAAACAGGATCTGCAAACCTTACATAAATGAACCACCAGCCGCTTATGGCCACTGCCAGCAGAAGGAAGACCAGGAATGGTTTCCATTTTTTCTTAATTCCATGAAAACCATAAATGCTTCCGTAGGCAATAAGAAAGGGGAGAAGCAGGGCGTAGAGGGAAACGGGACCTTTACTCATGAAGGAGAAGCCAAAAAATATCGCACCAAAAATGGCATTTTTAAACAGGTTCTTTTCGCTGCTTAAAAAGTTCCACAAAAAATAAATGGCCACCATCATAAAAGAATGGGTGAAAATGTCCCACTGCCCGTTGCGGCCCATAAAAATAATATAGAACGAACTACCAAGAATTAAAGTGGCCAAAAATGAGTGTTTCAGGCTAAGTTTCAGTTTTGGCAGGAACCTGTAAAAAGTAAACAATAACAGGAGAGTAACCAGCACAGCCGGCAGGCGCATTCCAAAAAGGCTTGTAAATCCAAAGGTCATTCCGCTTAAGGCAGTGAGCCAGGTGGGCAACGGAGGCTTTTCATATCGGGCTTCAGCATTCATGGTGGTAAGGATCCAGTGATCTGCGGTCACCATTTCCCGGGCGGTGATAAAATTCCGGGCTTCCATAATATTAACGTAGATAAGGTCCAGGTGTACCAGGAAGATCAGGGCCCAAACCAGCAGGATGTAAAGGAGATATTTCTGTTTATTAGGCATGCGTTCTTCTAATAAGGACCATATTTCTAATATATACGATACTGCCGGCCAAATGCGCAAAAAAGAGCACCGGATCTTTGCGTAGCATTGCATAGATAAGGATCAAAACAGCTCCTGCAAAGCTAAGGAGCCAAAAGCCCACGGGGAGGATCGATTCTTTTATCCTTTCAGAATAGATCCATTGATAGACAAACCGCAATGTAAAAATAACCTGAGCAAAGGAACCCAGAATTAGCAGCCACAGGGGAATTTGCTCGTTGTAAAAAAGCTTTTGTATATCATAAACATTGTTGTTGTAAGAATAAATGAACAACATAAAAGGGAACAGGTATAGAAAGAGCCTTAACCAGCGGGAAAGGTACTTCCATTCTCCCTGCAATTGCATATTCCTGATATAAATAAAATAGGTTAGAGCCTGCCCCAGCATGATCGAAACATCACTGCGCAGGTATCCGTAAACGAACAGTAAAAAAGAAGCCACGAGCGAGATCTTCCAAAAATGAACCGGGGTGAGGACTTTTTTTTGTTTCTCTGAAGCTATCCATTGAAGCAGTAGTCTTCCGGAAAAAAGAGCCTGGGCGGTAAATCCAATGGTGTAGATTTGCCAGCTATTCATTTGTTTGAGCTATCTCATAGTTGATGTAATTTCGCCGCATCCACAAAAAAGCAAAACAGTCCATCAAGGGTTTTATCAGCCTGTTAAGGAGGTGAAATTTTGCTCTTCCTGCGATACGTTCATAGTGTCTTACGGGAACCTGTTTGATATTTCCATTTTGGAGGAGGATCATGGCGGGTAAAAATCGGTGTAGGCCTTTAAACATAGGAATTCGTTTTGCATGCCCTGCTTTTATCACTTTGAGGGGGCAACCAGTGTCATCCATGCCATCTTGAGTAAAGCTGCGCCTTATGAGGTTGGCGACAAGAGAAGAGATGTTTTTCGTGAAAGAATCTTTCCTGTTGGTGCGCACCCCTGTTACGAGGTCATATTCTCCAATGTATTCCAGCAACAGGTCAAAATCATTGGGATCTGTTTGCAAATCTGAATCTATATAGCCTATTAGCGGTGTTTGGGCATGATCAAAACCTGCCTTAAGGGCCGTACTCAAGCCATAATTGCGATCAAAGGAGAGGTAACTGAAATGAGGATTTCTACGGGCTATTTCCTGGACCAGCTGCAGGCTGCCATCTGTGGAGCCGTCATTCACAAAAAGCACACAGGCCTTAACCGGTGCTTTTAAAAGATATTTCTCCAGCTCCTGCTCCACGCGGAGTAAGTTGGGTGCTTCGTTGTAGAGAGGGACAACGATCGTAAATTCGTATTCCATTAAAATTAAAGGTATGCGGGTTGCAAAGTTACTAATATTACTTCTCTCAAAGCCTGTTAAAATGGGCGAAAAACCTATGGTCTATAAAATTAGATGTTACTTTGCAGACATTAATCTACCCGAGTCCCTTCGGAAAATAACATTTTAGGATGAAAGTATTGGTAACGGGTGCGGCGGGATTCATTGGATCTCATGCAGCAGAACGTTTACAACGGGATGGCTTTAAAGTAATAGGTCTCGATAATTTCTCAGATTATTACGATGTTTCCCTGAAACAGCAAAATGCTGATGCACTTCGAACAAAAGGAATTCCAATTATTAAAATGGATCTACGGGATCCTTCTTCCTATGAACAGATAGACAAGGATTTTCAATTCATTTTACATTTTGCCGCGCAACCGGGAATTTCATCAGAAAATAGTTTTGAAGACTACTTCAGCAATAATGTGATCGCTACGCAACAGCTGCTAAATTTTGCTGAAGAAAATATTCACCTGCAACATTTTTTTTATATCTCGACTTCCTCTGTATATGGTATTGAGGCCACTTTTCCTGAAACTGTAGCTCCAAAGCCTGCATCCTGGTATGGAGTTTCCAAGCTTGCCGGGGAACAGCTGGTACTGGCAAAAAGCAGGTCTAAGGAAATGAAAGCTACTTCACTAAGACTGTTTTCTGTCTATGGACCTCGGGAAAGACCCGAAAAGCTCTACACCAAACTTATCGCCTGCGGTATAAAAGATGAAGTTTTTCCCATTTTTGAGGGGAGTGAAAAACATCTTAGAAGTTTCACTTATGTTGGAGATATCGTAGAAGGCATTTCTAAAGCATTTCAAAAACATGAGCTTCTGGACGGGGAAATCATCAATCTGGGTGCCGATGAGGAGCACAAGACCCAGGAGGGAATTGAGATAGTGGAGGAACTTTTGGGGAAGAAGATCCAACTGGAAGTTAAACCCCGGCGACAGGGAGACCAATCCCGCACCCTGGCAAATATTCAAAAAGCTAAGAAGTTACTTGATTATGACCCAAAAACCAGCCTCAAAGAAGGCTTACGGCTGCAGGTGAAATGGTATAAAGAAAATCACTAACGCACTTCAATTTTTACTTAATCTTTGTATTTTGAAAGCAGTAGAGCTGCAGCTTCAAAAGGCGTGGTTTCATTTTTTTCTATCGCCTCCAGTTGCTTCGGAAGCAGCTTCTTTATCTCCGGATCCTGATAGAACTTGTTCTTTAGATGCTCATTGATGGTTTGCAGCAGCCAGAATTTGTTCTGATTTTGCCTTTTTTGACTGAAGTGGCCTTTCTCTTTTACCAGCTGTTCATATTCCTCGATGAGCTGCCACACCTCCTGTATTCCTGTCTTTTCTGTGGCACTGGTAAGCAGCACTTTTGGAGTCCAGCCACTTTCCTTCGCCGGATAAAGATGTAAGGCTCTGCGGAATTCAGATCTTGCTTTTTCGGCAGGTTTGAGGTTTTCTCCATCGGCTTTATTAATGACAATAGCATCGGCCATTTCCATGATGCCTCGCTTGATTCCCTGTAATTCATCGCCGGCTCCTGCAAGTTTCAGAAGCAGGAAGAAATCGGTCATACTATGCACTGTGGTTTCGCTCTGGCCCACGCCCACGGTTTCAATGAGCAAAGTATCAAATCCTGCAGCCTCGCATAAAATGATGGTTTCGCGGGTTGTTTTTGCCACGCCTCCCAGGGAATCTCCGGAGGGAGAAGGGCGAATGAAGGCATTTTCATGATTGACCAGGGTTTCCATCCGGGTCTTATCGCCAAGAATACTTCCGCCGGTAACACTGCTGGTAGGATCAACTGCCAGAACAGCAACTCTTTTGTTATTATCTGCCAGAAAAGTTCCAAAAGCTTCAATAAAAGTACTTTTTCCAACACCCGGTACGCCGGTGATCCCAATTCGAATAGATTTGTTGGCGTACGGCAGGCAATTTTCTACCAGTGCTGCAGCTTTTTCTCTATGCAAAGGTTGCCTGCTTTCAATTAAGGTAATACCCTGGCTTAATGCCCTTTTATTGCCGGCCAGGATCTCCCGGGTGAGTTCTTCAACTACAATCTCTTTCTTTCGGGAACTCCTGACCCTTTGTGCTGCCCCCGGATTAATTCCCGAGGCGGGACGGATGCCTTCAGCTTCATTTAATGCCGATTTCTTAGTCAAATCTTAATATTATTATCAGGTGGGATCTTATTTGTATATTGAAAACTAATTTAGATAAAATAAACATCATTATGAAGACATTGTATACCGGAACAGCAACAACAACCGGCGGGAGAGAAGGCCATGTAACCAGTGATGACGGAATACTGGACCTGGACTTAAGCGTGCCTAAGAGCATGGGAGGCAAGGGAGAGGAAAAAACCAATCCCGAACAGCTTTTTGCTGCGGGCTATTCTGCCTGCTATGGTAGCGCCTTACAGGTGGTTGCAAAAAAACATAAAGTAGATCTTGGAGATTTTTCTGTAACTGCATCTGTGGATTTAGAGCAAAACGAGGAAGGCGAACTTCAGCTTTCTGTGATCCTTGACTCCTATATTCCCGGAGTAGATGTGGAGACAGGAGAGATGCTGGTAAATGAGGCACACGAGATATGCCCTTATTCCAGAGCTACCCGTGATAACATCGACGTTACGCTCAACCTGATGCTGGATGATGAGGAAGAATAAATATTAGTGATCAGTGGTCAGTGATCAGTGGTCAGTACCTCCCCCGCTGAATGGCGGGATTGCCGGGCAAAATGACTTTTCAGTAAAGTAGAAGTTAGATTTTAGAAGTAGGAATTTTGATTTTCTGCTTATACCAGCCCCAGCGGGGCGAAATATTGGTAGCCCGGGGTGAAACCCCGGGTTGTAGATATTCCGAATCATCCCGTCCGTAGGACCGACCCAGAGGTAGTCATATGATAGAAATTTGTTAGAAAAAAGAGGCTTCGGGAGAGGCCTCTTTTTTTGTTGCAGGTTTCAAGTTGCAGGTTTATTACAATGGGGACCGGTGTTTTTTATTCTGTGTTACAACTCCTCAATATCCACTATAAGAAATTACTACATTTATTTCAGTAAAAATTGAATTTTTTGCAACGCGGCAAATTTTCTGTCGTCTTTAAAGTGAAACCCAACCAAACTGAAGTTATTTTGATACAACATCAATTAATAGAGGCTTGCAAACACAATGACCGCAGGGCCCAGCTAAAGCTGTACAACAAGTATTGCGACGGCATGTACTATGTGGCTCAAAGGTTTATCAACGATCCGTTTGAAGCTGAAGATGCAATGCAGGAGGCATTCATTAAAGCCTTTGCGAAACTGCATCAGTTCACAGGCGAAGTGTCTTTTGGGGCGTGGCTAAAAAGGATCGTGATCAATAAATGTTTAGACAAGTTAAAAGCCAAACGTCTGGAATCAATTGCTATTAATGAACAGGTACTGGGAACGGTAGAGGAGGAGGAAAACTGGTCTGTAGAGGATGGAATTGGAATTGAAGAGGTGAAGAAAACCATGGAAGGACTACCCGAAAAATATAAAGTTCCATTGATGTTGTACCTCATTGAAGGTTATGATCATGACGAAATTTCAGAAATATTAAATATCTCCCGGGTTGCATCAAGGACACTGGTGCACCGCGGAAAGAAAAAATTACAGGAAGAACTAAAATATAAAAGAAATGGCACAGGATATTAGAAAGATGTTTCAGGAAGACACCACCCTGCCTTCCAAACCCCCAAAAGGACATCAAAAAAGATTTGAGGCCAGGCTGGAGGAGGCCCTTCCGCAGGAAAACAAGAGGGATTCCGGAAGAATGTTCTACTTTATAAGAATTGCCGCTGTATTGGTGGTGGTGCTCGCAATAAGCTTTTTCTTTCTGAACAGAGAGGGAGAATTTGGAGGGGAACAGTTCACAAATACTCCGGTAGAAACCGAAAGAGAATCTGCGGAAGAAATTCCGGTAAGGAAAGAATACCAGTTAAGCGATGTTTCTCCCGAGTTCAAGAAAATTGAGGATTATTACCTGGCCAGTCTTAATATGGAACTGGCAAAGCTGGACGTAAATGCTTCCAACAAAGAACTTATAGATTCTTTTATGACTCAACTCGCAGGATTGGACAGGGAATATCAAAAATTGAATGCCGAGATAAGCGAAACAGGTTTAACAGAAGGTACGATAGAAGCTATGGTCTCGAATCTACAGCTTAGACTGGACCTGCTGTATAAACTGAAAAATAAAATAAACGACATCAAGCAATCTAAAATCAAACAAAATGAACATCATAAAGCTTAAATATCTGGTGCTGGCACTGTTATGTACGGGCACTGCGATGGCACAAACGAAACTGGACAAGAACTATAAGACCAATAAAGATGTTACAGTGAACATTGATGCACGACATACGCAGGTATTGGTCGAGTACTGGGATAAAAATGAAGTACAAGTCTCTGCTTTTTTAGAAGGAGGACAAAAGGAGAGTTCCAGGGAGGCCTTGATGAGCTGGAAACTGGATGTGAATGCAAATGCTTCCGAAGTCAGGATCAATTCCACCGGGGCACCTGCACATCCCGGTGATTTCAACATGGCGGGACTGCAGGCTCCTCTTGCGAGACTTCCGGAGATGATAGCTCCATTAACCGAAATGATTGGTCCCATGCTGGAAAATCTTTCAGGACAACCCCTGCCGCCGGAATTCTTTGCAAGTATGAGCGAGGTAAAATTCGATTATCAGGAATATCAGAAAGATGGCGAAAAATACCTTCAGAAGTTTGAGAAGAAAATGGAAAAGAACTTCGGAAAAGATTTCGAAAAAGCTATGGAAGAATGGGCTGCGAACTTTGAGAAAGATTCTGCACGCTGGAAAAAGCAGGAACTAAAAATGGAAGCCTGGAGCAAGGATTTTGAGAAGGATATGGAAGCATGGGGAGAACAATTTGGCAAGGACATGGAAAAATGGGGAGAGGAATTTGGTAAGGAAATGGAGAAATGGGCAGCAAATATCGAAAGAGAAGCAGAGTCACAGTCAGGTAACGGTAAGAAAAAGGTGATCATCATCAAAGATGGTTCTTCGGCGAAAAAGGTGCTTAAGGTAAAAATGCCAGGGTCAGGTCAGGTTAAGCTTGACGTGCGATACGGAGAAGTAAAACTGGCGGGAAACACCAACAACCTTAGAGGAAATATTTCCCATTCAAAATTTAGTGCTGCAGGAATTGACGGGAAGAATACAAATTTAAAGGTGGCTTATACTCCGGTAGCAGTAAAGACCTGGAATTATGGGGTGCTTAACGCTGCCTATGTACAGGATCTAAGGATCGATAAAGCCTTTAGTATAAAGTTGGATTCCAATTCCAGTGACGTACATATTGGGGAATTAAGTGAGACCGGGATCCTTGCAGGAAGTTTCGGTGAGCTAAAGATCGACAAGCTGGCATCGAATTTTAAAAGCCTGGACATCACCCTTGAAAACAGTGATCTGGTGCTGGACTTACCTGAATCTTCCTTCACTTTCACTTATAACGGTACCAATAGTGAAGTCGATTACCCAAAAGGGTTAAAACTTAGCACCAGCAACACTTATGATAATCAAAAACTCAAGGGATACAACGGCAGTCAAAATTCAGGAGGTGCTATAAATATTCATGCAAAATTCAGCGATGTGTTACTGAAGTAGTTATTTTTGGCAAAAAACTATGCCTGAAAACACATTTTTGACCGGCCTCACCACAGGTTTTACTCCTGTTATCGATGCCGGTTTTTCTTTGGATACCTACCAGCATGTAGATCTTTCAATCAATAATCCTGAGCTCTCGCAGGCACAACTTGATTCGCCTGAAGCTCATCAGAAATACCTGGATGATTTGCTTCGAAAGCAGGGAAAACAGGTTGCCTTTGGAGGTTACAACGAACACCGCGGATTGTACAAACGCAGCGGATTATTTTCGGCTGCTGAAGATGAGGATTTAACCCGAAATATTCACCTGGGCCTGGATATCTGGGCACCTGCAGGCACAGCAGTTTTGGCAGTACTGGACGGAAGTATCCATAGCTTTAGAGATAATGATAATTTCGGCGATTACGGACCAACTATCATTTTAAAGCATGAGACTGAAGAAAAAATATTCTACACCCTTTATGGTCATTTGACTAAAAGCTCTCTTAAAGATTTAGAAGTGGGACAAATTGTGAAGCAGGGAGAGCAGATCGCGGCTCTTGGTAATCCTTCCGAAAATGGCAATTACGCACCACATTTACATTTTCAGATCATTTATGATATGGAAGGCAAAGAAGGCGATTATCCCGGCGTGGCAAGTAAAAGGGAAATAGGTCGATATCTACAAAATTGTCCCGATCCTGATCTGTTGGTGAAGATTGGGTAACTCAGTTCCGTAGGGCCCGTAGGGACGATAGGTTGGTAGATCCCGTAGGGACGGTAGATAAGGAGAATAACATTATTTCCAGAGAGGGAAGAAGTCAATAAGTCCAATAGGGACCAAATATGGGTAGAAAACATTTTAGCCATAGAACACCTGTGCCGTAGGTACAGCATATAATTAATCGATGGTTTTCCCGGATATGGCGAAATGGTTGATAGCCCAGTAGGGGCGGTAGATCGGTAGCTGGCGTAAAAAGTGGACCAAGACAGTTCCGTAGCACAATAATTAAAGATACTCCCCAGAGGATATAGTAGAAGGAAAGTCCCGTAGGGACGATAGATTAGGAAAATAGAATTTCCAGAGAGGGAAGGAGTCAATAAGTCCCGTAGGGACTGAATATGGGTAGAAAACATTTTAGCCATAGAACACCTGTGCCGTAGGTACAGCATATAATCATTCTATAGTTTTAAACAGGAAACGTTCTTCAAATTCCACATGATGAGTTTCAAGAAGTTTAAGGTATTCTTCTCTGAAAGTCAGAGATTTATGATGCTCTTTTTGGTTCTGAACGTATTTAATTACACCCGGCACTTCCGATTTCGAATAGGAAAATGCTCCATAACCGGCTTGCCAGGAAAATCTGGCCGGTAAAAACCCCTTGTTATTTATCCATTTCGAAGAATCATGTTTTACCTGTTTCATCAATTCTGATAAAGCCTGAGTTGGCCGCATTCCGATTAGAATATGAACATGATCAGGCATCCCGTTGATCTGAAGAACTTTGTGACCGTTATTTTGGATTATTCCTGTTATGTACTTGAATAATTCTGCTTCCCAATTATTCCTGATCAAGCTTTGCCTGTTCTGAACTGCAAAGATTACCTGAATATGGATTTGTGTGTATGTATTTGCCATACTTCAACTTTATATGCCGTACCTAAAGGCACGGGAATTTATTTTAATTATTTATCTACCCATATTATGTCCTTAACAGGACATGGAATTAGGAAAAAATTCAACTCTTTTTTCATAGATTAAATTGGTTAAAAATGATCATGCTTTCCCTGTTTTGAACAGCAAAGACTAGCTGAACATGAATTTGTGTGTATGTATTTGCCATACTTCAGCTTTATATGCCGTACCTAAAGGCACGGGAATCTGTTTAAATTCTCTATCTACCCATATTATGTCCTTAGCAGGACATCCATATCCTCCTCTAATTAAAAACGTATTAGCCTCCTAAAATTTATATGTGTAGGTTAAAAATCACACCCCCTTCACCTGCTCCATGTTTTCTGGGTCTTTTATTGGGATTCGCACCAGGGTTTTATCCCAGGCGAAATTGAGATTGATGAAGCCCTGCTTTTCATTGAAGAAAATGGTGAATTGCTCAACCGGGCTTTTTAGAGCTCTTACCGGAGCTTCTATGGTTAGGAAATCATATTCGGGTAGTCGGGAGGGAACCTCGTCTGCCGTAATTCCCCAGGGATACATTTCAGAATTGAAGATCACTTTCCAGGAATTTTCCATGGGTATGGTCCACAGGGTATAGGTGCCTTTGGGAAGGAGAGAACCATCTACTAGAATATCCTTTGAAGTAAAAAAGGTAGTTGCCTCATTGGCTCCTGTTCGCCACACTTCGTTATAAGGCACGAGTCCGCCGAAGATCAACCTGTCTTTTTTATAGGGGCGGTTGTAGAACACTTCCAGATCGAGATCGCCGCTGTTGTATTCTACAGTATCTTCGGGACTAAAAGATTTGGTGTTATTCTTATAGATGATGTAAGAAAGCATGATCACCGCTATAGCGATCCCCATGCCGAGCAATGTTCTCTTTAATGTTAGCATGATCAAATTTAATCAATTTCCACACCGTATCATTACCTTTCAAAAATGGCGTTTTGTAGATGTTTTTCAGAAAAAAAGCCCCTGAAAGGGGCTGGTACAAATACGGCTGATCTTTTGAGTATTACATTGCTTTGAGTTTGCGAACCCGTGGCCTGTTCTGTGGATCTAAAGCCTGCTCGCCAGATTCAAACTTCCGGCTTTTTTCAATGGCTTCGGAAATCACCTTTTTTTGCTTTTTCAGAATGTTTAGAACATCCTTTGGCAGTTGCTTTTGCTCAAGCAGTTCATTGTAAAGTTCCAGGTTCTCTTCATCCTTTTTTCTGCATTTTTTCAGCAGTTTTAGGGGCCGACTCTTAGTAAGAGCTTTTTTCTCTTCCCTCCAGTCGCGGTCAAGGTTTCCTTTTTGAACCCATTCTTTGGCAGGTTCTACACCTGCCTGTACGAGTTGTTCTGAAATTTCATAACTAAAGCGGTTCCTGTTGACAGTTTCGTGGTTGAAAAATCGCTTCAACTCCACTTGCTGTACATCTTCGCCCGCATTGTAATAAATACGTTCTGCTTCAAAGCTTTCTGAAAGCAGCCAGTTCAACTTTTTAAATTTAGAGTAACGATCTTCCATAGACATGCGTTTTAGAGTATGATTCGAAGATAATCACAGAGATGCTTTCGGTTCTGCCAAGCAATTGTTAAAACGCTGATTTTTAATAGAATATTCAGTAAATTTTAAGAAATGAAAATCAAACCTTAAGAATTCCTACCAATAGAAAATTCTTACTTTATATAAAAAGTTTTTCCAGGATATCCCCTACAAAATAGGCGAGTAAAGCAGCCAAGCCGCCCAGGAAAAGAGTTTCTGAAATGCCTATCAACATATTCTTTTCTGTCACAAAGCTTTTAAAGCTACCCACTATAGCCAGGGCAACGGCAGTAAGGATACAGGAATAAAGAAACAAATCATTTTGTATGGCAGGTCCCGAGCCTACAAAGACATATGAAAGTAAGGGTACAGATCCAACAATGATAAAGCTTATAAAGGTCATCCCCGCGGTTTTATATGGGGTTTTATCACTTTTTACCATTTCCAGTTCTTCTTTCATCATGGTATCCACCCATACATCTTTGTCGGCAGTGATCACTTCTACAACCTTTTCAAGCAATTCACCTTTAAAACCTTTGGCTTCATAGATCTCTCTGATCTCCTGCACCTCCTTTTCCCGAAGATTGTCCACTTCCCAATATTCTACCTGGCGGTGCCTTTCGTAGGCATCCATTTCGGCTTTGGTGGAGAAAAAATTTCCTACAGACATGGAAAAACCATCTGCGATTAAATTTGCTAAACCAAGAATAACCACCACTGAAATTCCGAGGCTGGCACCTTCGGCTCCTGCTACTACCGCAAAGGTGGTGATGGCTCCGTCGATTCCGCCGTAAACGAATTCAGCAATATAGTCCTTATTAAAAAAGAGGATTTTGCCGCTGGAATGAAGTTGTTTTTCCTGCATGTGGATTATTATTGAATATGATTATTCGGGACCATGAGGTTCCCGCCCGGCTTCCATTTCAATTTCTATCTCCACGTTCACATCATTTTCATACCTCTTTCCTTTGATCTCATCGTGCCGGTGAAATTCCGGAGCGGGAATCTCCAGCTGAACCTTATATTTTCCTTCCTTCGGAATTTTAAAAAATGCTCCATAGTGCAGAAGGAATGGATGCCACAGGAACGGGAAATCGGTTTCTATGATCTGCTTTCCGTCATTATCAAGCACCTTACCACGTATCTTAAGCCCCGGAATAAAGCGTTTGTCCTGTTTATCCCGCACCACTATTTCAAGATGTGTATTAAATCCTTCTTTTGGAGTATTCCATTTTAACTTCCCATCTTGCAGTTGATATGTGCCTTCAGCTTCTTCGGAAGCCAGGCTGATGATGTAATCATCTACCTCCTTCTCAGCATGATTATCCATTTCTTTCATATAATCCAGGGCAGCAGAGTATGCTTTCCCCTGATCTTCGGCCAGTTTGATCTTTTTTTCGTTGTCTTCTATCTTCATTTTATATGGTCTTAAATGTTAGTTCTTTTAAGATAAGATTCAACGCCTGCTTTTACTGCTAAAGACCTGTTAAAAGAGGTCTTTGAAATGACATTTTGAAGGAGTTCTTTTCTTTTATTATTCCTTCGGAATTTTTGTTGGTCCTTTTTCAGCAGAAGCAGTTTTAACCAGAGACTTAGTCAATTACCTGTATGGAGTAGTGCCTTTTACCTGATGTGGATTTGGCACTTTCCGCCGAAGAATTAGTGCAACAATAGCTGCAGTTATAATTCCGGAAATTGCGGTCCAAACCATACTTTGGATCAGGTAGTTTCTAAGGCCGAAATAACTTCGAGCCTCCTCCCGGCTCATCTCTCCCGAAGTCACAGAGTATTCGGTGATGTTCGAAAAATAATCAGGAGCAATAAACTGGCTGATGATGATTTGAACAAGAGGGGAAAGGATGACAATAACAAGAGTAAGGATGGATCCCGATTTAAAACCTTCCTGCCAGGACATATAGCCATTATGGTAATTTTTTCTCTTGTCAAAAAGAGCAAGGAGATAAATGCCTATGGCCACAATTCCGAAAAATCCTGAGTAAAAAGCATGATCGGCTATATATTCATCATGCAGTCCCATCAATCTTTCTCCCAGCATCCAGAGGATCATCACCACAGAAAATATGATGGCCCATTTTATCTCTATGCGATACTTTCCCATTACTTTTTCTTAGTTCCTTAAAATTAAGAAATAAATGTATTTGGAGAGAGCAATAGAATGAAAAAGGTCCGAAAAACATAATTGCTTTTCAGACCTTCTAAAATTTACTAACCACTGATCACCGACCACTGATCACTTTTTTCTATTCATCAACAAGGACCCAGTCGCCTTTGTCGAGCAGTGGGATTGCCTGTTTGAACTTCATGCTCTTATTCTCGCCAGACATCACATTCTTAATGGTGACTTTATCGTTACGGCCTATTTTTGGACGTTCCCTGGTGATAGTTTCAGTTACCTGCGGGCGTCGCTGCTGAGTTTGACCTGCTGCCCTGCTTCGTGCAGCTCTTTCATCCATGTTAGGGATCTCCTCTTTCGAAGTTTCTACCTGCTCTTTTCTTCTTGTTTGTCTTGCTTCCCTAATTTGATCGGGGTTAGGGGCGGGAAGTTCTCCTTTGAAAAGGAAGGAGATCACATCCTTATTCACCTGGTCAAGCATTACCTTGAACAGTTCAAAAGCTTCAAACTTGTAGATCAATAAAGGATCTTTCTGCTCATGCACCGCCAACTGAACGCTCTGCTTCAGTTCATCCATTTTTCTAAGATGGGTTTTCCATGCGTCGTCTATAATGGCTAAACTGATGTTCTTTTCAAAGTCGGTAATCAACTGCTTACCTTCAGTTTCATAGGCTTTTTGAAGATTAGTAACCACTTGAAGGGATTTGACACCATCGGTAAACGGTACCGCTATACGTTCAAAATTATTGCCTTTATCTTCCCAAACCTGTTTGATCACCGGGAAAGCAGCTTCAGCATTATGCTTCATCTTTTCACGGTAATGCTTATATGCAGCTTCATAAACCACATTGGCAACCTTCTGGAAATCCATTTTCTCAAATTCTTCCTTAGTTACAGGAGAACTCATGGAGAAGTAACGGATCAGTTCAAATTCAAAATTTTTATAGTCGTTCGCAAGTTTATTGGTTTCCGCGATATTTTCCGAAGTATCATAGATCATATTGGCGATGTCCACACGAAGCCTTTCTCCAAAAAGAGCATGATAACGACGTTTGTACACCACTTCACGCTGAGCATTCATCACATCATCATATTCCAGTAACCTTTTACGCACTCCAAAGTTGTTCTCTTCAACTTTTTTCTGAGCGCGTTCAATGGATTTTGAGATCATGGAATGCTGAATCACTTCACCTTCTTCAAGGCCCATACGGTCCATAAGTTTCGCGATCTTTTCTGAACCAAAAAGGCGCATCAGGTTATCTTCAAGAGACACATAGAACTGTGAACTTCCCGGATCTCCCTGCCGTCCTGCACGACCTCTTAACTGCCGGTCAACACGTCGTGAATCATGGCGCTCGGTACCTACAATTGCAAGTCCGCCTGCTTCTTTCACTTCTTTGGATAGTTTAATGTCCGTACCACGACCGGCCATGTTGGTAGCAATGGTCACAACGCCCGAGTTACCTGCTTCGGCAACAATATCGGCTTCTTTTTTATGGAGCTTGGCGTTAAGTACATTATGTGGCACTTTACGCAACGTAAGCATACGGCTAAGCAATTCTGAAATTTCTACGGAAGTGGTACCAATAAGTACAGGTCTTCCGGCTCTGGAAAGTTCAGTAACGTGATCTATGACCGCATTATATTTTTCTCTTTTGGTCTTATATACAAGATCCTCCTTATCGGCTCTTGCAATAGGGCGGTTCGTCGGAATTTCAACCACATCAAGTTTGTAAATCTCCCAGAATTCCCCGGCTTCAGTAACCGCAGTACCTGTCATTCCTGAAAGTTTGCTATACATCCTGAAGTAGTTCTGCAGCGTAACCGTTGCAAAGGTTTGAGTGGCATCTTCGATCTTCACGTTTTCCTTGGCTTCGATCGCCTGGTGGAGTCCATCGCTGTAGCGACGTCCTTCCATAATACGACCGGTTTGCTCATCCACGATCTTCACCTTGTTTTCCATCACCACATACTCTGTATCTTTTTCGAATAGGGTATAGGCTTTCAACAGCTGACGCATGGTATGGATACGCTCACTCTTTACACTATAATCACGGAAGAGTTCTTCTTTCTTTTCGGCTTCATCTTCTTTGGAAAGGCCTTCGTTTTCGATCTTCGCGATCTCCATTCCAATTTCGGGCAATACAAAGAAATCGGGATCATCTTTACCTGAAAGAAATTCAATTCCTTTATCGGTAAGATCTATCTGATTGTTCTTTTCTTCGATCACAAAATACAGCTCAGCATCAACCGTGGGCATTTCCCGGTTGTTATCGGCCATGTATTTATTTTCTGTTTTTTGTAGTAAGGCTTTAATTCCTTCCTCACTCAAAAATTTTATAAGAGCTTTGTTCTTCGGAAGTCCGCGGTAGACGCGCAGTAACTGTAGTCCGCCTTCTTCAGTATTACCTGCGGCTATAAGTTTTTTGGCTTCAGCTAAAACTCCGGTAAGATATTTCCGCTGAACGTCAACGATATTTGCAATAGCAGGTTTTAACTGGTCGAATTCGTGAATGTCACCTTTAGGAATTGGTCCTGAAATGATCAAAGGCGTTCTTGCGTCATCGATCAATACAGAATCCACCTCATCCACTATAGCATAATTATGAAAACGCTGCACAAGATCATCGGGAGAGTGAGACATATTATCACGCAGGTAATCAAAACCGAATTCATTGTTGGTTCCGTAGGTGATATCTGCGTTATAGGCTTTTCTCCGCGCGGCGGAATTCGGTCTGTGGTAATCTATACAATCCACGGTAAGGCCGTGAAACTGAAATAAAGGTGCCATCCAGGCGCTATCCCTTTTTGCCAGATAATCATTCACGGTGACCAGGTGCACGCCTTTTCCGGTAAGGGCATTAAGGTACATTGGTAATGTAGCCACAAGCGTTTTACCTTCCCCTGTTTGCATCTCGGCAATTTTTCCCTGGTGCATGGCAACTCCACCTATGAGCTGTACATCATAATGTACCATATCCCAGGTCACAGGTTTTCCTGCAGCATCCCAGGAGTTGTTCCAAATTGCAAAATCCCCGTCGAGGTTCACGTAATCTTTCTCGGCAGAAATTTCCCGGTCAAAAGCATTGGCGGTAACCTTTAATTGCTGATTGTGCTTAAAGCGCTTTGCAGTTTCTTTTATAGTTGCAAAAGCTTCCGGAAGTATTTCATTTAATACCCCTTCAGAAATCTCATAAGATCTTTCTTTAAGCGTATCTATTTCGGAATATATATCTTCTTTTCTGGTGATATCTTCAGTTTCCTCAGCTTCCGCAGTAAGGCCGGCGATCTGTTCATTTACCTCCTTAAGGGCCTCCTGAATTCTGGTTTTAAAAGCAGTGGTCTTGGCGCGGAGTTCATCAAGGCTATAGGCTTCGAACTCCTTTTCAAGAGCAAGGATCTTATCAACGACAGGCTGAATTTCCTTAATGTCTTTTTTAGACTTGTCGCCAACAAAAACTTTCAATACGGTATCTAAAAAACTCATATGTTTTTGTGGTTTTAATATGTCAAAGTTACGCAAAAAAAAAGCCTCAATTTTGAGACTTTTTTCTGCGTTTATCTTTGTGTGCGTTTAATATTCATCTTCATTCCAGAGGTAATCCTCATCTGTAGGATAATCCGGCCAGATCTCCTCAATTGAATCATAGGAATCACCCTCATCTTCAATCGCCTGAAGGTTTTCAACCACCTCCAGTGGGGCACCCGTCCTGATGGCGTAGTCAATTAACTCATCTTTTGTGGCGGGCCATGGTGCATCACTAAGGTAGGATGCTAATTCTAATGTCCAATACATTGGTTAATCGGTTTATAATTTCTGCAAAAATAATTTTTTTGACGAGATAGTCAAGAAAAAAATCACTTTTTTATCAATAATTTAAAAGAACGTAAGCTTCATCTGTAAAGCCTTGTATTTAAAGGGCTTTTAGGGAAGTATGGGTTAGGAAGATCATGATTCCTTTTGAGGGATCCATTGCATCTCATTTGCCTGCAAGTCTTTGGACAACTTTCGTGCCAGCACAAATAAATAATCACTCAGGCGGTTGAGGTACTGTAAAACGGTATCTTCAAAGGGTTCAATTTCATATAAGGCAGTAGCAAGACGTTCGGCGCGGCGGCAGACGCAGCGGGCAATGTGACAAACTGACACGGTTTGATGTCCCCCCGGAAGCACAAAGTGTGTCATAGGCGGCAGCTCTTCGTTCATTTTGTCCATTTCCTGCTCCAGCAACTCAATGTCCTCAAGGGTAACCTTCGGAATTTCCAGGCGCTGCTTCCCACTTTTAAGCACCGCTTTTTCGGGATCTGTAGCCAGAGTGGAACCTATAGTGAAGAGACGGTCCTGTATTCTCAGAAGGATCTCATGGCTGTGTTCGTCGATTTGCTGATCCCTTAACATGCCCAGGTGGGAATTAAGTTCATCTACAGTGCCGTAGCTTTCTATACGAATATGGTGTTTAGGAACTCTGGTACCTCCAAAAAGTGCTGTAGTGCCTTTGTCCCCGGTCTTAGTATATATCTTCATAGCTTCTCTTTAAGTTTCCTCTGCGGAAGGGTGCCTAAAATAGGAAAAAATTTGCGTTTATATAAGAGGTGAGGTTTGAGAATGTTGCATGTTCCAGGTTTCAGGTTATTAGGGTTGCGAGTTACGGGTTGCGGGTTGAAAAACGTTGCAGGTTACAAGTTGCAGGTTATCCGGGTTTCAAAATAGGGTTACTAGTTCTTTTCAACTTGGTACTTTTTAAAGTAAATTTTATTCTTTGAAAAAGCTCCCTCTTCAGATATAATTATTCCTTTTCACTATCCTTATTCCTTTAAAAGAGTTGCGGGTTCGAAGGAGTTGCAGGTTATCCGCGTTTCAAATCACGGATTGCTAGTTGTCTTTTCAACTTGTTGTCCTTTTTAAGGTGAATTTTATTCTTTGAAAAAGTTCCCTCTTCAGATAAAATTATTCCTTATTCATTAAACCTTATTCCTTTAAAAGAGTTGCGGGTTGAAAAATCTGTTGCCTGTCCTCCGAAGCTTTATTCATCCTCCATAGCAATTTGCGGAGGAGGAGCGAAGGAGGGCCGGTTTCCTGTTGCCTGTTTCACAAAAAAAACTGCCAACTGAAAACTGCGCACTGCCTACTGAAGATTGGGTTGCGGGTTGTGGGTTGAAAAAACTGTTGCCTGTCCTCCGAAGCTTTATTTATCCTCCATAGCAATTTGCGGAGGAGGAGCGAAGGAGGGCCGGTTTCCTGTTGTTTGTCCTTCGAAGCTTTTGGGAGGTGTTCTTCAGAATAATTATAGTGACAGGGAAAATTAAATTTGACCCCAATTAATTATTCAAAATTTACCTGCGGAGTATTTTCCCCTTTATTTTTTTTGAATTTTCTTCTGATCTTGTCACTAAGCGAACGACGCCATTCCAGCTCCCTTTTTCTTCTCTTAATACTTCGCAGCCAAAAGAAAAAAGAGACACCGACACACAAAAGAGCCAGGTACAGAAAGATCTCATTTGTCAAAAACTCCATCATGCTGCCGTAATTTGATGTAGTTAAGTTAGCAAAAAAACCTGGAAACCAGAATGTTGAAAAATGTTAAAAGGAGGATAATTAACTACCTGTTTTTCCTTTTTCTTTCATTGTAGCGATTCCTGAAGCTCCTGTTCCTGCTATTGTTCCGGTTCCTCTTCGACTGATTCCTGTTCCAAAGAAAGAACACCAGGAATACCACGATGAGGACGATGTAGAGGAGAGTATCGCTGTTGAGGAAAGACATTTTTCTGGAAGTTAGATTTTAGAAATAAGAAATTAGAACGGAGCTGTTTCCAGCCTGTTAGAGCCTTTTTAAAGCAGTTTCTAAATTACTATTTTTCTAAGAAATTAAAGATCAGACCTTGCTATTTATATACTTCGTACTTCTAATTTCGTACCTCGTACTTCTAATTTCGTACCTCGTACTTCTAACTTCTAACTTCGTACTTCTAACTTCGTACTTCAAATTTCACTTCTTTGCGTTCATCGCTTTCGATCATCCCATCTCTAAGACGTATAATACGGTGGGCGTGGCGGGCGATCTCTTCTTCATGTGTCACAAGAATCACTGTGTTTCCTGCGGTATGAATTTCATCGAACAGGTTCATGATCTCTACAGAAGTTTTGGAATCCAGATTTCCGGTAGGTTCATCGGCCAGGATGATCGACGGATGGTTAACCAAAGCTCTGCCCACAGCAACCCGCTGTCTTTGTCCACCTGAAAGCTGATTAGGTTTATGGTCCATCCTGTCAGCAAGTCCCACATCGGCAAGAACTTTTTCTGCTCTTTCCTTCCGCTGGGCTTTTGAGGCTCCGGCGTAAATCATCGGTAAGGCTACATTGTCCAGCGCGGTCGTGCGGGGTAGAAGGTTAAACGTCTGAAAAACAAATCCAATTTCCTTGTTGCGAATCTCGGCAAGTTCGTCGTCGCTCATTTGGCTTACATCCTTTCCGTTGAGGATGTATTGTCCTGAAGTTGGTGTATCCAGACAACCAAGCAGGTTCATCAGGGTTGATTTCCCCGAGCCCGAGGGTCCCATAAAGGCCACATATTCCCCTTTTTCTATTTCCAGGTCAATACCTTTTAGAACTTTTACTACTTCCTGTCCCAGAAAAAAATCCCGGGTAATTTGCCTGATCTTGATTACGCTGCTCATATAAAATCTAAATTCACAAAGTTAGACGCAAGGTAAGCTACTTTGTTACATTTCTACAAGAACCGGCGAACAAGAAAATTCCGGATTACAAGCACCAAACTCCAAAGCTGAATTGAGGATTTACCTTTAAATTCCCTAAAGGAGAGGTTAATTCCTTGGTCGTTGAAAAAAAATGGACCACCTTGTCAGGCTGAGCTATTTTTTCACCCGGAAGGGTGGGGAAATATGGTCGAAGCCGGTTTTTATTCTATTCTGTTGTGGTAACGAGGTTGATGATAGAGCTCGTCACGGATCACAGATCCGCGCCAACTGCTATGAATTATTGTTCCTCTATACAAAAGTCTATTGAAGTAGTCCCCTCCTACGGAGGGGTGGCCGTAGGTCGGGGTGGGGATAACCAAATTTTTTTTCCTTCTTTACCCCGGCCAAAAGGGAGGAGCACAAAAAATTCCCGAGGAGCAAAAGTTCAAAAAAAGCCAAAGGCTAATAGCTAACAGCCAACAGCTTTTTTTACACTCTAATCACAAAATGCTCCTTCTCCTGTTCTCTTCTAAAAAAGACCAGTCCCCATTGAAAGGTGTCTATAGTTACCCTTACTTCGGGATGCGCTTTTATTTCTTCCCAGGCTTCTTCCATTCCTTTAGACCAGTGAATATCGTCGAAGATCATGACGGAGTTGTTGTGAATTGTGGGGAGAAGTTTTTCGAAATAGGTAAGGGTGGCTTCTTTTTGGTGGTTGCCGTCGATGTATAGTAGGTCGAAGTTATGAGTTAAGAGTTCAGAGTTATTAGTTGCCTGCCCGTGGGAGCTTGAGCGTAGGAGGGTCGGTTGTGGGTTTTCGGTTGTCGGTTGTCCGTTCTCGGTTTGGGTAAAACTGGAATTTGGAATTTGGGCTTTGGAATTTGCACTTTCTTTCAGAAACAACTCAAATCTCGCAACTTTAAGTTGAATATTATTTAATCCGAAACCTCTGAATTTCTCCCCTGCTACCGCGGCTGTTTCCGGACAACCTTCAATGGTCGTGATCTTCACCTTATTTCCTGCTGCCATGGCTGCTGTGCCCAAACCGAGAGACGTGCCGAGTTCCAGTGCCCGGTCTACCTCCAGGTAGTTTACCAACCGATTCAATAGTCGGGCACGTTTAGGAGAAATGCCGGCGCTTTTTGCCATTTTTGAGACCTCTCTTTTATCCGACTTAAAGACTCTGCTTCCGGCGCCAAAATCTTTTATCAGGATAGTTCTCTTGTCTTTCAGCAGAGATTTTCGGTATTGCTTCAGGATTTCATAGGCGGGATACTTTTTTTTATCGTAAAAACACCTGGTTACCAGGTTGTATACAAACGGCGAATGCACCCCATGCTGGTTGGTGGAGCGGAGGAGAAAAGTAATATAGGCTGTTATTAAGTGCATTGATAAATAGTAGACGATGTTTATTTTCCTGCAAATGTAAAAAAACAATACCCCTTTCGGCGGCTTGGAGCCCCGAAAGAGGGTTTGGAGAAAGACAACCGCTTTCAGGGTGAAAAAACCGCTGAAAGGGTTGGATCCGGGATTACCCCCTTTCGGCGGCTTGGAACCCCGAAAGCGGGTTTGGGAGGAAGACAACCGCTTTCAGGGAAAAAAACCGCTGAAAGGATTGGGTCCGGGATTACCGCCTTTTCGGCGGCTTGGAGCCCCGAAAGCGGGTTTGGGAGGAAGACAACCGCTTTCAGGGTAAAAAACCGCTGAAAGGGTTTGGGCTGGATCACCCCTTTCGGCGGCTTGGAGCCCCGAAAGAGGGTTTGGAGGAAGACAACCGCTTTCAGGGTGAAAAACCGCTGAAAGGTTTGGAGCTGAATCACCCCTTTCGGCGGCCTGGAGCCCCGAAAGCGGGTTAGGAGAAAAACCAACCGCTTTCAGGGTAAAAAAAACCGCTGAAAGGGTTGGGGCTGGATCACCCCTTTCGGCGGCCTGGAGCCCCGAAAGCGGGTTTGGAGAGAAAAATCAACCGCTTTCAGGGTGAAAAAACCGCTGAAAGGGTTGGAGCTGGATCACCCCTTTCGGCGGCTTGGAGCCCCGAAAGCGGGTTTAAGGCAGATCCCTCCCCTCATTTCTCTCATGGTAAGCTTTAAAGTTATCTATGTCGCCGAACATTTCAACGACTTCTTTTCGCTTTAAAATAGTTGGAGTATCGGATAAAAGAATATTATAGGAGGACCAGGGATATTCTCCCATTCTTTGAACAACCTTATGATGTACCGGATTATTATGGATGTAGAATATTAGTTGTTTAAGATAAGTTTCAGACGTGATCCTTTTTCTTTCGTATGGCTTTTCCATAAGGCTTCCCGTCCTGCCATAATTTTTGTTTATGGCCTGAGCATAAGCATTAAATAAATGTCCAAGCTGCCTCGAGGCATCAGGTTTCTTCGGTTCTTTACCCGGAGAAAATAAATAATCCTCTTTACTGATTTCATTATCGGTCTTGAGATAAAGAAGTACGTGAAAATGATTCTGCATGAGACACCAGGCAAAGGTGTCGGCTACGGGATGCATATATTTCTCATAGAGCCGCAGGAAATAGGCATAATTTTCCTCCTCAAAAAAGATGTTCGAGCCATTGTTTCCACGGTTGTATATGTGGTAGAAGTTTCCCGGTTCTAAAGGTTCGATCTGCAACTCTTTGAGTTTAGAAAATGAATTAAAGATAGGAATTTCATTAAACCAACCGCTTTCAGGGTGAAAAACCGCTGAAAGGGTTGGGCAACCGGTTACCCCTTTCGGCGGCTTGGAGCCCCGAAAGAGGGTTTGGAGAAAGATCAACCTCTTTCAGGGTAAAAAAACCGCTGAAAGGGTTGGGCAATCGATCAGCTCTTTCGGCGGCTTAGAGCCCCGAAAGCGGGTTTTGAGAACATCAACCGCTTTCAGGGTTTAAAACCGCTGAAAGGGTTTGTCAACCGGTCACCCCTTTCGGCGGCTTGGAGCCCCGAAAGAGGGTTAGGAGAAATCAACCGCTTCCAGGGTAAAAACCCCCTGAAAGGATTGTACTACTCCATCTTCGCTCCCAACTCAAACCACCTCTCCGTCTTTTTCTCTATCTCATCTTCGATCTTGCTCAATTCCATCGAGGTTTTAGCGATCTCACCCGGACTTAGATCCTGTAGAAATTTTTTCTGCATCTCTTCCTTTTTCTTTTCAAGGTTGTGGATCTCCTTTTCGAGCTTATTATATTCTTTTTGCTCGTTATAGGTGAGTCCGGCGGAGGTGCTGCTTTCTTTCTTCCATGCTTTTTTGTCAGTGGTAGTTTCAGGTTTTTCAGTAGGTTCAGAAACAGCACTGGCTTCATATTCCCGGTAATCAGTATAATTTCCGGGGAAATCTTCGATCTCGGCTCCCCCTTTGAAGACGAACAGGTGATCGACGATCTTATCCATGAAATACCTGTCGTGGGAAACAACTACAAGACATCCCGGGAAGTCTAGCAGGAAGTTTTCCAGCACGTTCAGGGTCACGATGTCTAGATCGTTGGTAGGCTCATCCAGGATGAGAAAGTTCGGGTTCTGAATAAGAACGGTACATAAGTACAGTCTCTTCTTTTCCCCACCACTAAGTTTTTCCACGTAATCATATTGCTTCTTGCGGTCGAAGAGGAATCGCTCCAACAGCTGCTGGGCAGAGATCTGCCGACCTTTCTTCAGCGGAATGTAATCGCCAAATTCCCTTATCACGTCGATCACTTTCTGACCTTCTTTGACTTCGATCCCGCGCTGGGTGTAGTAACCAAACTTGATGGTCTCGCCAATGGTGATCTTTCCCGAGTCGGGTTCAAGTCCGCCGGTAAGGATGTTCAAAAAAGTGGATTTTCCGGTACCGTTCTTTCCGATGATGCCTATGCGATCTCCCGGCTGAAAATTGTAACTGAGTTTATCAAGCAGGGTGAGATCCCCGAAGCTCTTGGAAACGTTGTGAAATTCCACGATCTTATTCCCCAGCCGCTCCATATTGATCTCCAGCTGCACCTCGTGGTCGTTGCGACGTTTGGAGGCGCGGTCTTTTATTTCAAAGAAGTCGTCTATTCTTGACTTGGATTTGGTTGTTCGGGCTTTAGGTTGCCGGCGCATCCAGTCCAGTTCCTTTTTAAAAAGCTGTTTAGCTTTATCGGTATTCGTCTGTTCCAAAGCAATTCGTTCATCCTTTTTGCTGAGGTAGTAGGAGTAATTGCCTTTGTAGGTATACAGATTTCCGTCCTCAAGTTCCACGATTTCATTGCACACCCGCTCCAGGAAATACCTGTCGTGAGTGACCATGAAGATGGTAAAATTTTCCTTCCGGAAGAATTCCTCCAGCCACTCGATCATGTCCAGGTCGAGGTGGTTGGTAGGCTCATCCATGATGATGAGGTCCGGCTTATTGAGGATCATCGAAGCGAGAGCCAGACGTTTCTTTTGTCCGCCGCTCAGGCTACCCACCATTGCATGCAGGTCTTCCAGCTTCAGCTTAAATAGGATCTGTTTGTAAGTACTTTCAAAATCCCAGGCCTGGTGCGCTTCCATCTGTTCAAAAGCCTTCTGGTAGGCATCGGCATCTTCAGGATTTTCCAGGGCTTTTTCATAGCGTTCAATAACTTTCAGGATCTCATTATCTGAAGCGAAGATGGTTTGCTCTACCGTCAGTTTAGGATCCAGATTCGGTTCCTGCGGAAGAAAGGCAACAGTAATATCCTTTCGATAGACCACATTTCCCGCATCGGGAGTATCGGCACCGGAAAGTATATTTAAAAGAGAGGTTTTCCCGGTTCCATTTTTGGCCACAAAACCAACCTTTTGACCTTCATTAATTCCGAAGGAAAGGTTCGAGAACAATTCCAGCTCGCCGTAAGCCTTGGCTACATTTTCAACAGATAAATAATTCACGCAGTTATTTTTGGCAAAAGTAGGTATTTCAATGATCAATTAGCAAGGAACAATTAACATCCTCACCCCCGCCTCTCCCGAAGGGAGAGGAGCTATTTGATAATTCACTCCCTCTCCTTTGGAGAGGGTCGGGGAGAGGATGAGGCGCCAACATCAGCTCCGGAGGACCGCAATATTTATAGATAAAAAGAAAATGCAGACATGAGCTCCAGCGGAGCGGCATATTTTCAGTGGGCAGTGAGCAGTAAGGAGTAGGCAGTTGTTGAGAAACAAGAGCCAAGAGCCAAGAACGAAAACTTTATGGGCAAGCTTTGCGTCGTAGGAGTTAATAAAAGTGTTTAGGGAGTTATCAAAGGTGCTTGGTGTTTAAATAGAAACAGAGGACGACGTTTAACTTTTTCCGAATTCCGATGGATGTTATAACTTAGTGTAAAGGATAAGAATAGAGTCATAGATATACCGGTAAAAATATCTTTAGAACAACTTGCAGAGCCGCTAAACAGTTTATCAGTTTTTGAAAGAGAAAGGCTAAAATCTCTAATGAATAACCAATGGTTTGAAAAAGAGGACGTGAATGAAAAAATCCTGGAATTACTGAAAAAGAGTTCAGAGCAGCATAGAAAGGGAGAAACACAGCCTTCAGAGGATATCCTTCGTGAGTCTAAAGAAAAGTATGGGTTGTGATCATCATCTGGTCACATCTTGCCGAGAAAAGCTATTTTATTGGGCTAGGACCCCGAAATCCCCCTGAAGGGACTTGAGAATCAACTCCGTTTTACCACGTCTTAGGTAGAGGTCAAACCCACCACGTCAATCTCCCGATATGTAGCAGTCCACTATTTTCTTAGAGGAAATAAAGAGCGATAAATTAATTCAGGCACAAGCTATACATCACATTTGTATAACACAATGTTAATAATTATCTTTAATTAAAAATTTCTCATGAAAGTACAAACAGCGTTTAGACTCGAGAAGGAATTAATAGAAGAGTTAAAGGAGCAGGCCAGGAAAAATAAAAGAAGCCTGAATAATTATGTCGAATTAATTTTATCAAAAGTGGTTGAAAAAGAGCCTAATGATGAAACCATAGAGGCCATTGAGGAGGCAATGCACAATAAGAATTTGAAGCCTATATCTGATGTTGATAATTTTTTGGACTCAGTATAGATGTATCTTCTAATTCCTACAACCAGATTTAAAAAAGATCTGAAAAAGTATAGGGGTGACCTTGAGGATATTAGAAAAGTATTAAAAATTCTTCAGGCTAAAGGAGTGAAAGGAATACCAAAGAAGATGAAGCCTCATCTCCTAAAAGGAAACTTTCAAAAACCACTGGGAATGTCATATAAGACCGGATAAATTAATTATTTGGATTCAAATCGAAGAGCCAAAGGAAATCAGGTTGATTCGTGTGGGTTCACATTCTGACTTGTTTAAATAATTCAAACCAAGAGACAAGACATTAGATTTTTTTATTGTTAATTAATCGCTGGAGAAAAATGATAGGGAACAGAGGCATTGAAGAGCTAAACAGCATCAGGTGCAGGCAATTGGGTTGGAATTGCACCCTGAAATCTGCAACATTTTTTGACCAACAGTTAATGCCCAACCCTCCTTCGCAAAGCTTCGGCGGCCAGACAGCTTAGGCTAAAAGCCAACGGCTAAAAAAACCGCCAACTTATATAAAAACCTATATTTGTTTTCAGCTAATTAACATCTGTACCAGTATCGAAACAAAAACTTCACAAAAGATCGCTTTGATCACCGGCATTACCGGGCAGGACGGGGCTTATTTAGCAGAACTTCTACTGGGAAAAGGCTATGTGGTCCACGGGATCAAGAGGAGGTCCAGCCTTTTCAATACCGAAAGGGTAGATCATCTGTACCAGGATCCGCATGAGAAGGATATCAGGTTTAAGTTGCATTACGGGGATCTTAGCGATTCCATGAACCTGACCAGGGTAATTCAGGAGGTGCAGCCCGATGAGATCTATAATTTGGGAGCCATGTCTCATGTAAAAGTGAGCTTTGATACTCCGGAGTATACAGCCAATGTCGACGGACTCGGGACTTTGAGAATCTTAGAGGCGGTGAGGCTCTTGGGTCTTAAAAAAAAGACGAAGATCTACCAGGCATCAACTTCAGAATTATACGGACTGGTACAGCAGGTGCCACAGACGGAAAAAACTCCATTCTATCCGCGGAGTCCTTACGGGGTGGCGAAACTTTATGCCTACTGGATCACCGTGAATTACAGGGAAGCCTACAACATGTTTGCCTGCAACGGAATCTTGTTTAACCATGAATCTCCTTTGCGGGGAGAAACCTTTGTAACCCGCAAGATCACCAGGGCCGTGGCACGAATTGCCCTCGGAATGCAGGATAAATTTTTCCTGGGTAATTTGGATGCACAACGGGACTGGGGTCATGCTAAGGATTATGTAGAAGCCATGTGGTTGATGCTGCAGCAGGATACACCTGATGACTACGTGATCGCCACCGGGAAAACCACTTCCGTCAGAGAATTGATCCGGATGGCCTTTGCCTGTGTGGGCATAGCGCTTGAATTTACAGGACTGGGAGAGAAGGAAATTGCACAAGTTGTGAAATGTGAAAATCCAGATTTTCAGGTGGCAATTGGTGCAACAGTGCTTCAGGTGGATCCAAAGTACCATCGGCCAACAGAGGTGGATCTGCTCATTGGTGATGCTTCCAAGTGCAAAGAAAAACTGGGATGGGAACCAAAGCACAGTCTGCAGGATCTGGTAGAGGAGATGGTGGCAGCCGATGTGGAGCTCTTCCGCAGAGAAAAGTACCTGAGAGATGGTGGACACAGGACGCTGGATTTTAGGGATGAGTAATTAAGTTTAAGAGTCAAGAGTCAAGAGCCAAGAGCCAAGAGCCAAGAACCAAGACTTTTTAGGGTTCAGTGCTCGGTTTTCAGTGAACAGTAACTCCTCGATGAGCATCGGGATCAGTGCGGAATATGACTGTAGAAGATTTTGTGCGGACAGCAAAAAAAGCCCGAGAGGGGCGAAATATGGTAACCCGGTGTTTTAACACCGGGAGCAAAAATGCCCCCTCCAAAAAGAGTCCCGGAGGGCATACGCGTTAACTTAAAGCAAAATCATTTCTAAATCTTGCTGGTAATTAGGTCTTTTTCTCTTATCGTACGAGCAATACCTTGCCATTATTTTAATAGTTTCGCTTGCCTTTCCTGGGAAATCG
>JAAVJQ010000022.1 GCA_012038135.1 Salinimicrobium nanhaiense | reverse complement strand
TCTTCTTCATCTCGATTTGCATCGAGAATCAAAGCTCAAAACGTTCTTCTAGTCTTAATTCTTTTTATTATGCATCATGTTACTAAAGCAACATGATACGCGCTGTCAATTCAATATGTCAATGAACGGCCCCTCTGTCCTGGCGGACATCTCCCCTGAAGGGGAGAAAACTTCCGACTCTCCAGAAGGCTTCTTGTTGTTGAAATAAAAGGAGTTGAACCTTTTCTACCTGTGCCCTACCCGGGATTTCTTTTTCTATATACACCGTAGCTTTAGTGCAGGTGTACAATATGTTTTATGAACTTGTCGGCCTTTAGGCCTGACCTACCGCTCTTGTTCTAAGCGGCTGCAAATGTACAACACTTTTTATTTCCGGCAAGAAAAAAATTTTATTTTTTTTCTCAAGCTTTAAAAAGCACCCGGAGATCACTTCGTCGATCTTCCTTCGCTAAAGCTTCGGGAGATGATGAAAAATCGGGAGGCAAACTTACAACCTTTACTCCCAATCTTGAAAACTTTTTTAGAGAACTTTTTTTCTTTCCTTCACAACCCTAAAACTGTTTCCACAGGCGGATGCAAAGATAAGATCAAATCTCCTTTCCATCCAAGCTAAAATTCAAAAATATTTCAGAGAACTTATATGCTTTGAAGTCTTACTACATCAAGGCTCAGCTACCGCTTTCCCTCTCCTGTTACTCGCTCTCAAAGCGGCTGCAAATATACAACCGGATTCCATTTCTGCAAGCTCCCTGCAAAAGTTTTTTAAGCTTTTTTTGACATTTTAGAACCTGCTCAAGATAAGGTCCTGAAAATGATATTTTTGAGAGGTGTTAATTTTTAGTCTTTAACTCCTCAAAGTTTAAACTTTGGAAGAGTTGACCGGAAAAGTCTTGGCTCTTGACTCTTGTTTCTTGGCTCTAAAAATAAACCGCTGTCAGGGCTTGAAGCCGCTGACAGGGTAGGAAAATGAAGTCTTGTCTCCCGGCTCCTGGTTCTACAAAAAACCGCTGTTAGGGCTTGAAGCCGCTGATAGGGTTAAAACAAATAAATACAGTCTTGATTCTTGTCTCCTGGCCCTTGGTTCCTCGTTCTACAAAAAAACCGCTGTCAGGGCTTGAAGCCGCTGACAGGGTTAGAACAAATAGCAGTCTTGTCTCCTGGCTCTTGGTTCCTGGTTCTAAAAAAAACCGCTGTTAGGGCTTAAAGCCGCTGACAGGGTTAGAACAAATACAGTCTTGTCTCTTGACTCTTGTTTCTTGGCTCTAAAAATAAACCGCTGTCAGGGCTTGAAGCCGCTGACAGGGTGAATTCGCGTTAGGCCCAAAAGATCATTATGATTTTCTATCCGGCTTCTTTGAGGATGACCACTTGTCTGTTAATTCCAGGAAATTAAAATCGAGCGCAGAGGGTTGCTTTTCCAGTTGTTTGCTTTGGAAAGCCCTTTGCAGAATATCTTCTATTAAATAATCTTCCTGGTTTCCTGCCGGATCAAATTCTTCCTTTAAAGAAATATCAAACATGCTGGCGGTGGTATTGTACCAAAAAGCCCTCCACCCGCTCTTGAGTTCTTTCACCAGGTCAAAAGTGGTAACTCCGGTTTGGCGGTGAATAAGCTTCACAAGGATCTGCCCTTCAGTACGGGTCAACTTTTTAAGTTCTGCCGAAAATTCATTTTCAATATAGTCCTGAACGATCTTTGTATAACGCTTCCGGTCGCGGCGGGATTTGATCTGACCAAGGCGACTGTTCAACTCCACCAACCTGTCTGAAGCCAGTTTGGCATAAGGATAAACCTTTAAAGTCTTACGACGCAGAATAAGATATTTTCTCCGTTCCAGGTCGCTGTCAAACTTCAGCCTTCCCAGTATCAAAACCTCGTCAAGATCTATATGACTTCGGGCAATAGTATCTCCTTCTATAATATAGTAGTCATATTCCACTGTATCTTCCACAGGTTCCTTAACCTGGGCAACAGCGGGAATAGTGATCAAAGTCAGCAAAAAGAAAAATATTTTCTTCAAGATTATTTTTTTTTGATATGACGCGAAAATCATTCCAAAATTACATTATCTGGAGATTGTCAGCTCTCTAATTCTTATTAAATTCGTGCAAAAGTTTAATAAATGAGTCAGGAAAAAATCCTCAACGAAAATTCTATTAGTTTTTTAGAGAAATATTTAAATAATGCCGCCCCCACCGGCTATGAATGGGAGGGTCAAAAGCTATGGATGAACTACATAAAACCTTATGTAGATGAATTTATCACAGATACCTACGGGACTGCTGTAGGTGTGATTAATCCCAAGGCCAAATATAAGGTGGTTATCGAAGGACATGCAGATGAGATCTCCTGGTATGTGAATTACATTACTGATGACGGACTTATCTACGTGATTCGGAACGGAGGCAGTGATCACCAGATCGCAGCTTCAAAAAGGGTGCATATCCACACCAAAAACGGGATCGTAAAAGGGGTTTTTGGATGGCCTGCTATCCACACCCGCGATAAAGAGAAGGAACAGGCGCCCAAGCTGGATAACATTTCGATAGACGTTGGCTGCTCTTCTAAGGCCGAAGTTGAAGCTTTAGGCGTGCATGTGGGCTGCGTAATCACTTATCCGGATGAATTCTTTATTCTGAATAAAAACAAATTTGTTTCCCGGGCACTCGACAACCGCATTGGAGGATTTATGATCGCCGAAGTTGCGCGCCTGCTGAAGGAGAATAAGAAAAAACTGCCATTTGGTCTTTATATCACGAATTCTGTTCAGGAAGAGATCGGTCTGCGCGGAGCTGAAATGATCACTCACCGCATTAAACCCAATGTGGCTATCGTGACCGATGTTACCCACGACACCACTACTCCAATGATCGAGAAAAAGACCAATGGATACACTAAAATTGGTGAAGGCCCGGTGATCTCTTACGCTCCGGCAGTACAAAATAAGCTTAGAAACCTGCTAATCCAAACCGCCGAAAATAAAGGCATTCCTTTCCAGCGTATGGCTTCTTCGAGAATGACAGGGACAGACACAGATGCTTTTGCCTATAGCAATGGCGGAGTAGCTTCTGCACTTATCTCTTTACCCTTAAGGTATATGCATACCACCGTGGAAATGGTTCACCGTGATGATGTGGAGAACGTGATCAGGTTGATCTATGAAAGTCTGCTGCAACTAAAAGATGGCGATACCTTCAGTTATTTTGAATAGTTTCCAAAAATGACATTTTAGAGCCTCCTGTTTTTCGGAGGCTTTTTTTATTTCAGAATTTTCACATTTAATTAGAAATGCCATAGCCCTTTGCAGGTTATATTTAGCAAAAAAAATCTATGGTACTTTCTTCTGAAGAAGTTACTTCCCTTATTTCCAACCCCGATCTTGCTGCCGAAAAAGCAAATCTTCAATATGTTTCTGAAGATGATCTTTGCATAATCCGCCGCAAACGGGGAAAAGGTTACCAATATTTTAAAGAGGGAGAACCTCTAAAGGAGAAAGAGGAACTGGAAAGGATCAAAAAGCTGGTAATTCCACCTGCATGGGAAAAGGTAAAGATCTGTCCCTTTACAAATGGACATTTACAGGTCGTTGGCCTTGACGCTAAAAGCCGGAAGCAGTATATGTACCATCCTGACTGGACAAAATTCAGGAATCTCACCAAATTCTATAAACTTCATGCCTTCGGGAAAGTACTCCCAAAAATAAGGGCTCGGGTAGATGAAGACCTGGACCTGCGGGGTATGCCGCAGCGAAAGGTACTTGCACTGGTGGTAAGGCTTATGGAGGAAACACATATAAGGATAGGCAATGATTCCTACGCCAGGCAAAATAAATCTTACGGTCTTTCAACATTAAGGAGCCGTCACGTGCAGATCTCCCGCGGAAAAATGAAATTCAATTTCACGGGCAAAAAAGGTATTGAACACACAGTTTCTGTACAGGACAAAAAACTGATCAAACTGGTCAATAAATGTGAAGAGATCCCGGGATGGGAAGTCTTTAAATATTATGATGAGGAAGGAAAGAAGAGAAGTATTGACAGCGGCATGGTCAATCAATACATACAGGATGTGAGCGGGGCATTATTTTCGGCTAAAGATTTCAGAACCTGGAGTGCCACAAAGATCTTCTTCGAAACCCTGATGGAAATTGGCTATACTGAAACTGAAAAAGAGAACAAATCAAACATCCTGAAGGCTTACGATACTGCCGCCGAAGCCCTGGGAAATACCAGGAGTGTGTGCAGAAGTTATTATGTACATCCACATGTGGTGCAGCTATATGAAACAGGAGGAATAGTGCCTTACTTTGAAAAGGTAGAAAGAAAACGCACTACTAAACCTAATCTCTCTCAAACCGAAGAAATTCTGCTGGAGATGCTCGCCGACTATGAAATTGAGTTGGAGGAAAAGTCTAAAAAATAGAGGCAAGAATCAAGAACCAAGAGGCAAGACTTTGGTGAGTTAGGCACGGATTATAATTCCGCGCCATCTACATGACGATCCTTCCAAATTCAAGATTCAGGAAACAAGAGCCAGAAGTCAAGAACCAAGAGGCAAGACTTTGGTGAGTTAGGCACAAATTGTAATTCCGCGCCATCTACATGACGATCCTTCCAAATTCAAGATTCAGGAAACAAGAGCCAAGAACCAAGACTTTGGTGAGTTAGGCACGGATTGAAAATCCGCGCCATCTACATGACGATCTTTCCAAATTAAAGATTCAGGAAACAAGAGCCAAAAGTCAAGAACCAGGAACCAAGACTATAATGCATGGGCACGGATTGAAAATCCGCGCCATCTATTTCCTCTAATAATAAATTATACATTTTTAGCTTCAGCCATAATCTCATCCACGATCTCCGGATTAAGCAAAGTGGAGGTATCTCCCAGGTTGCCGGTGTCGTTGGAAGCGATTTTTCTCAGGATCCTTCTCATGATTTTTCCGCTGCGGGTTTTCGGAAGTCCACTAACGAATTGGATTTTGTCGGGTTTTGCGATGGGGCCCACAGTATTTGCTACCAGATCCCGTATTTCCTTAATGAGTTCTTCTGAAGGTTCCACATCACTATATAAAATAACATAAGCATAAAGAGCATTACCTTTCACATCATGCGGGAAACCAACCACTGCAGACTCCACTACTCCTTCATGTTCGTCGATTGCATTTTCAATGGTGGCGGTTCCCAGATTATGACCAGATACTATCACAATATCATCTACCCTACCTGTTATGCGGTAGTTTCCGGTTGCATCACGATAGGCTCCGTCGCCGGTAAAGTACATGTTTTCAAAAGCCGAAAAATATACCTCTTTGTACCTTTGATGGTCACCATAAATGGTACGGGCAATGGAAGGCCACGGGAATTTGATGGCGAGCCTGCCATCGGCATTGAGTTCTTTGATCTCATTTCCGGTTTCATCCATGAGCGCGGGCTGCACTCCCGGAAGCGGTAAAGTGGCAAAAGTAGGTCTGGTTGGTGTAATTCCTGCGAGGGGCGAGATCATGATCCCTCCCGTTTCGGTTTGCCACCAGGTATCAACTATAGGACAATTTCCTTTTCCAATATTGTCATTATACCAGTGCCATGCCTCTTCATTAATAGGTTCCCCCACACTACCCAAAACTTTTAGCGACGAAAGATCATGTTGTTCCACAAACCTGAGGGGTTGTTTGGCAAGAGAACGAATGGCGGTTGGGGCAGTATAAAAATGAGTGACATGAAGTTTATCGACTATCTCCCAGAATCTTCCGTAGTCGGGATAACTCGGAATGCCTTCGAACATCACCGTGGTAGCTCCTGCCGCCAAAGGACCATATATAATATAGGAGTGGCCGGTGATCCAGCCAATATCGGCAGTACACCAGTACACGTCATCCTTTTCCAGCTGAAAGACATTTGCAAAAGTATAAGTAGTTCCTACCGTGTAACCTCCCACCGTATGGACCATACCTTTAGGTTTTCCGGTAGATCCTGAAGTATACAATATGAACAGCATATCTTCTGCATCCATTTCTTCAGCCTCACAATCGCGGGAAGCTTTTTGCAGCTCGTCAAACCAGAAGACATCCCTCCCTTCAACCATATTTGTAGGTTCTACAGTACGGCGATAGACGATCACTTTTTCTATTGATGGAGTTTCTTCCAGGGCCTTATCGCAGATCTCTTTTAAATTCACTTTTTTGGAACCTCTGTAAACCTCGTTGGCAGTGATGAGCATTTTACATTCAGAATCATTGATACGTCGCGCAATAGCAGAGCTGGAGAATCCCGCAAAGACAATGGAATGTACAGCTCCAATCCGGGCGCAGGCAAGCATGGCGATAGCTAACTCCGGGATCATCGGCATATATATACAAACCTTATCCCCTTTTTTGATACCGTTATTCCGCAGCACATTAGCGAAGCGGCAAACTTTCACAAACAGCTGCCGGTAAGTAATGTACCGGGATTCTTCATCGGGGTCATTAGGTTCCCAGATAATAGCCGTTTTATTGCCCAGCTTATCAAGATGACGGTCCAGGCAGTTCTCGGTAATGTTGATCTTCCCACCCTGAAACCATTTGACTTCCGGTTTTGTAAAATCCCATTCGAGGGTCTTATCCCATTTCTTTTGCCAGGTAAAGGTGTTGGCAATCTCCTCCCAAAAGGCTTCAGGATCCTGAATACTTTTCTTATAGGCTTTCTTGTATTCTGCGAAGCTGCGTATTTTTAGATTTTCCATATTCTAAATTTATGAAAAGCAGCTTCAAAAACAAATATTCCTAAGCATCTTAAATCCATTATTTTATTTCAGAAAAAATCTTTCAGAAGAGAAGTGGATGACAAATTTTTAACTATTAAGAGGTTTGAATGCCTTGCTGAAAAATATGTATCTTTAGTCAACGCTATTCAAAAATGCTAAAATTTCAATGCAATTTATAGATTATTATAAGGTTTTGGAGCTTGATAAAAATGCCACCCAGAGTGACATTAAGAAAGCATACCGCAAGTTAGCCCGAAAATATCATCCCGATCTAAATCCTAAAGATGTTGAAGCACAAAAGAAATTTCAGCAGATCAATGAGGCTCATGAGGTGCTTATAGATCCCGAAAAACGGAAAAAATACGACCAGTACGGCAAAGACTGGCAACATGCTGAAGAGTTTGAAAAACAAAAAGCACAACAGCAACAGTATCAGCGGCAATATTCCGGTGGCGGATTTGGAGGTGCAGAAAGCTTTAGTGGCGGCGGATTTGAACAGGGGGATTTTTCAGATTTTTTCGAATCCATGTTTGGCGGCGGAAGAACTTCAGGAGGACATCGCAGAACCACCCGCTTCCAGGGGCAGGATTACAACGCCGAACTGCACCTGAATCTTTCAGATATTTATAAGACTCAGAAGCAAACCATAACCGTCAACGGTAAGAACATTAGACTTACTATCCCGGCCGGGGTGGAGAACGGGCAAACCATCAGGATCAAGGGATATGGTGGGGAAGGTATGAATGGTGGGCCCGCAGGCGACCTTTTTATTACTTTTGCCATTAATAATGATACTTCCTTTAAACGGGATGGCAAGGACCTCTACAAGGATGTGGACCTGGATATCTTTACTGCTGCCCTTGGAGGCGAGATCACCGTTGACACCTTCGACGGAAAGGCTAAACTGAAGATCAAGCCCGAAACCCAGAATGGCACAAAGGTGAAGCTGAAAGGAAAAGGATTTCCGGTCTACAAGAAGGAAGGCCAATATGGGGACCTTTACATCACCTATAAACTGAAGATCCCAATGAATCTTAGCACCAGGGAAAAAGAACTTTTACAGGAACTAAAAAAACTCAGGGGAAATGGATGATCGATATATCTCAATAATAGAATTCTGCAACTGTCACCGGGTCGAGACTTCCTTTATCCACTCGCTCTCAGAACACGGGTTGCTGCAAACTGTGGTAATTGAAGAGGATGAATATGTGGAACGGGAACAGGTAAGAGATCTGGAACGCATGATGCGCCTGCATTATGATCTGGAGATCAATTTGCAGGGAATTGATGCAATTAATCATTTGCTTGAAAAGTTGTCCAGCTTGCAAAATGAGGTACGGCTACTTGAAAACCGCTTAAGAAGATTTGAAGATTATTAAAAACCAATGCTATGAAACTACTACTGAATACCTTTGTTGCGTTCCTGTTACTTATCTCTGCACAGACCTGCAACAGTACTTCTGAAACACCAAATACCAATACAACTGAAGTTAACACCAGCGAAAGAATGGAAATTACCGGCACTATTGAACAACAGGGAATGACTTCGTACCAATATGGCACCCATACCATCACCACAGCCGATGATGAATTTTACGCTTTAAAAAGCGAAGCTGTAAACCTGGATGATTATATCTCTGAAGAGATCACCATAGTCGCTGAAAAAATAGAAGGTTATCCGGTCGATGGAGGACCGGATTATTTGCTGGTACTGGAAGTGAAGGGGAGGTAATGATCAGTGGTCAGTGGGCAGTGGGCAGTAACTCTCCCGCTGAACAGCCGGATTACCGCGGAATATGACTGTAGATGATTTTGTGCGGACAGCAAAAAAAGCCCCAGAAGGGCGAAATACCGGTAGCCGGGTGTTTTAACACCGGGATCAAAAAATGCCCCCTCCAAGAAGAGCCCTGGAAGGGGCGTCATATTTACATTTGCAATCATTGTTGGCCGATAAAAGAATCTGGACCGCTCCGTATTCTAGAGTCTAGAGCCAAGACTTCTATATAAAGCTCTGAAAGACAATACTGCGAAAAATTACTTCCTATTGGAAATTAATATAATTTCATAAAAAGGAAAACCACCCCCTCAAATCGTTGGAGAATGTCTTTGGCCGGCATTAGCAAGGGTTTTCATGGATTTATCCTTTTTTAATCGGACAATAATGATTTGCAATTACATAATTATTTTTAGTCATATAATAGTGGTCAGAAATTCACAGGTTGAGAAATGCTATTTCTGCATTAATTTTTTTTATCTGCGCAAATCAGCGAGATCAGCGGGAAATGCGTAACAGTTCAGCCTTGTTCCGGATAATTTCACACAAAATCCCAAAGGGAAAAATTAAGAGCACAAAGAAGTTAGTTTAATCAGAGATTGATCTTTCCCAAAAGACTTCGACCATGTTTCCATGCCCTGCCGGTTGTAAAAACAGCTCAGCCTCACAATCTTAATAGAATGTAATTGAAGAAAAGCAAAGAGAATCACCAGAGGTTTCAGTTTTTGATCATTTCTCAATACTCAGCACTCAATCCTCAATTCTACTTATTCAGAAAATCAAAAACATTCCGCTCGATCCTTTCCTCTATGTTGGTAATATCAGCTTTAATAAAAGGTTCGCCGGTGATTTGTTCGTAGAGCTCGATGTAGCGATCAGAAACTGATAGGATATACTCATCGGTCATTTCCGGGATTTGCTGCCCTTCCTTTCCCTGGAATCCGTTTTGGATTAGCCACTGTCTTACAAATTCCTTGGAAAGTTGTTTCTGTGGTTCCCGGGAAGCCAGTCGGTCTAAATAGCCTTCAGCATAAAAATAACGGGAGGAGTCGGGCGTATGGATCTCGTCGATAAGCACGATCTTGCCTTCCGCAGTCTTTCCGAATTCATATTTGGTATCCACCAGGATGAGCCCGTTATCCTTCGCGAGTTCGCTGCCTCTCAAAAATAACTGACGGGTATAGGTTTCGAGCAGATTATAATCTTCCAGCGTTACGATTCCCTTTTCCAGGATCTCTTCGCGGGAGATGTCCATATCATGTTCTCCTGAATCTGCCTTGGTAGTAGGAGTGATTATGGGTACTTTAAAAGCCTCATTCTCCTGCATCCCTTCCGGCATCTCCACACCGCAGAGGGATCTTTTTCCGTTAGCATATTCTCTGGCGGCATGGCCGGCAAGATATCCTCGAATCACCATTTCCACCTTAAAAGGTTCACACTTCTGCCCTACCGCCACATTAGGATCGGGAGTAGCTTCCAGCCAGTTAGGAACAATATCTTCTGTAGCTTTCATCATTTTGGTGGCCAGCTGATTCAAGATCTGTCCCTTGTATGGAATCCCTTTGGGCAATACCACATCAAAAGCTGAAAGCCTATCGGTCACGATCATGACCAGACGGTCATCTTCTAAAGTGTACACATCGCGAACTTTCCCTTTGTAAACCTGTTTTTGTTTCGGAAAGCTAAAGTTGGTAGCGGTAATGGTATTCATTGTAATAATTTGTTATAAAAGAAAACCCCACATTTGCGGGGTCTCAAAAATATAATTTTTATTCGGCGTTCTCTATTCGTTTGTAGGCGGCGATGATCTTTTTCACAAGCTTGTGGCGAATAACATCCTTATCATCCAGATGAATAATTCCAACACCTTCCACATCCTGTAACACAAGGATAGCCTCTTTAAGTCCGGAAATCACCCTTTTTGGAAGGTCGATCTGCCCGGGATCACCGGTCACCATGAATTTGGCGCTCTTTCCCATCCGGGTAAGGAACATCTTCATTTGGGCGTGTGTGGTATTCTGCGCCTCATCCAGGATCACGAAAGCATGATCAAGGGTACGGCCCCGCATAAAAGCAAGAGGTGCAATTTGAATCACCCCCTTCTCAATATAACTTTCCAGCTTCTCATGAGGAATCATGTCGCGCAGCGCATCATATAAAGGCTGCATGTAAGGATCCAGCTTTTCTTTTAGATCTCCCGGTAAAAATCCTAGATTCTCCCCTGCTTCCACTGCGGGACGGGTAAGAATGATCCTTTTTACCTGCTTTTCCTTTAAAGCCTTAACGGCAAGAGCTACTCCTGTATAGGTTTTTCCGGTTCCGGCAGGGCCAATGGCGAAGACCATATCGTTCTTCTTCATCAGCTCCACGAGCCGGCGCTGATTGGCGGTCTGGGCTTTGATCATCCTGCCGCTTACCCCATGTACCAGCACCTCTCCGCTCTCATTTGAAGTATCGTATTCCTCCTTGCTCTGGCTTGTAAGTACCCTTTCGATAGCATTTTCATCAAGCCTGTTGAACTTACCGTAGTGGTCGATCAACATATTGAACCTTCTGTCGAATTCTTCAAGCATTTCCTCGTCACCATAGATGCGAAGTTTGTTACCTCTTGCCACAATTTTAAGCTTCGGAAAATAGCTTTTCAAAAGCTCAATATGGGAATTTTGTTCTCCAAAAAAATCCCTCGGACTTATTTCCGAAAGTTCAATGATAAGTTCGTTCAAAAGCGGTTGGATTAAATTTAAAAAATGACTTTATTATCTTTAGATTTGCATTACAAACTTAAATAATTAAAGGTTTAAGTTAGGAAAAATATTATTACAAATTGCCCATGGCCATAATTACCTTGACGACAGATTTTGGGGAAAAAGATCATTTTGCAGGGGCAGTTAAAGGAGCGATCTATACCGAGTTACCTTCCGCAAAGATTGTAGATATTTCCCACTCCATTGCTCCATTTCATATTACAGAAGCTTCCTACATCATAAAAAACGCCTATAAGAGTTTTCCTGAAGGCAGTATCCACATCATTGGTGTTGATTCTGAACTTACTCCGGAAAATAAACATATCGCCCTGAAACTCGACGGGCATTATTTTATTTGTGCCAACAACGGAATTCTATCCCTCATTGCGTCTGAATATGTTCCTGAAAAAATTGTGGAGATCAACATCCATGATAAGGTACAGAGCAATTTTCCTGTACTCGATGTTTTTGTAAAGGTGGCAGGACATCTCGCCCGCGGAGGTACGCTGGAGGTTATAGGAAAAATAATTCCGGAAGTGAAGCAGCTCAAAGAGATGGAGCCACTCATAAATTCAGATCAAAACCAGATCAAAGGAAACGTGATCTTTATCGACAACTATGGAAATGTGATCACCAATATTTCTAAAAAGCTATTTGATAAAATAGGTAAAGGCAGAAAATTTACCATGCAGGCACGTACAGCCACTTTTAGTGAGATCTACAGCACTTATAGTGAAGCTATTAATTTTGATAGTGAAGTGATAAGCCGGGAAGACGGTAAGAAACTGGCCATTTTTAATTCGGGCGGATATATCGAACTAGCTATTTATAAAAGTAATCCAAGTACTGTGGGTAGCGCAGCCAGTCTGTTTGGACTGGAATACAGAGATACGGTGACGGTGAATTTTTTGTAAAAGAGCCAAGAACCAAGAGACTAGAGCCAAGACTTTTACAGTTAGGAGTTCAGAGTTATGAGTGCAGTGTTTCCAATTAGTAACAGTTGCAGGATTTTTCAGTTGCCGGTTGCCGGTTGCGGGTTGAAAAAAGAAAAAGGAGTCAAGAACCAAGAACCAAGACTTAGCCGAGTTGGAATTTGGCCCTCCTTCGCGAATAGCTCCGGCGGGTAAATGCTTGGAATTTGGAATTTTTTAAATGATAATTGAAGAATGATAATAAGAATAGTAAAAATGACTTTTGAACCTTCCAAAACGGAGGCTTTTCAGGCGATGTTTCAAAGGAATAAAGAAAAAATAAGAGGCTTTAAAGGCTGTGAGCATCTGGAGCTGTATAGGGACAAGAACAATAAAAGTATCTTTTTCACGTACAGTTACTGGAAAGATGAAGAGGCACTGGAAAATTACCGCGTTTCTTCCTTTTTTCGGGAGGTATGGAGCGAAACGAAGAAGCTCTTCTCTGCCAAACCTGAAGCCTGGAGTGTGGATACTGTCTGGTCCTCGGGATCAGTTCTCAGTGCGCAGTAATTAGTTGGCAGTTGTAATTGGTTAATTGGGGATTAGGGAATGGTTAATTGGAAATAAAATCTTCGCTGTCCTTTATTTAAATTTAGTGCTTGGTGCTTGGTGCTTGGAATTTGGTGCTTGGAATTTGGTGCTTGGAATTTGGTGCTTGGAATTTGGTGCTTTTAAATTTTGTCTGAGCTTCGCCATTTTTCCGTTTTGCCCCTCCCCCTATCCCGAATTCTCGGGAGGAGCCGGAAAAATGAAATGGGACGTTTTTGTTTAGGTAAAACATTATACAATTTACAGTATACAATATACATTTATTAGTGATAGCAATATTTAGAAAAGAGATCAACTCATTTTTTGCCTCACCCATCGGATACCTGGTTATCGGGATGTTTTTGGTGATCAACGGGTTGTTTCTTTGGGTTTTTAAGGGGGAGTACAATATTTTAGATAGCGGCTTTGCCAGCCTGGAGCCGTTCTTTACCCTTGCGCCGTGGATATTTCTTTTTCTCATTCCGGCGATTACTATGAAGAGCTTTTCCGAAGAAATAAGACAGGGTACGCTGGAACTGCTGCTCACTAAACCCCTGACTACCATTCAGCTGGTATTGGGGAAATATTTCGGAGCCTTGTTCCTGATCCTCCTCGCACTCTTACCGACCTTGCTGTATGTGGTGGCGATCTGGTACCTGGGAGCTCCGGAAGGAAACCTTGACAGTGGCGTGATCATTGGCTCCTATTTCGGACTCCTATTTCTCGGCGCCTGCTATGCGGCCATCGGGATCTTTGCCTCCATGCTTTCGCCAAACCAAATCGTATCCTTCATTCTGGCGGTTTTTCTTTGCTTTATCGCCTATTTTGCATTTGAAGCACTTGCAAATCTAAACCTCTTTAGCAGCGGAACCTTTGGAATTGAAGATCTTGGCATCAACGCCCACTATGAAAGCATTAGCCGCGGGATCATCGACACCAGGGATATCATCTATTTCCTCAGCTTTATTTTTCTTTTTCTGGCGCTGACAAATCTAAGTCTCATCTCCAAAAAATCGGTGAAATAATGAGGCTTCAAAAATCCTATTTTACGCAGGTTTTAGTCTTGCTGGCTGTTGTAATTACTTTCAATATTGTTTCCCATTATTTCTTCGGAAGATTTGATCTCACCGCCGATAAGCGTTATACGCTTTCTGAAGCTTCAGAAGAGCTTGTTTCAAAAGCTGAAGCTCCGCTGATCATCGACATCTTTTTGGAAGGAGAATTCCCTCCTGAATTCCGCAGACTTCAGACAGAAACAAGGCAGCTCCTCGAAGAGTTCGCAGCGGTGAATCCGCAGGTGAAATTCAGGTTTACAGATCCATTGGAGGAAGGCGGTGATGCCAATACCATTGCGACTCAATTCTACGAGATGGGCATGACTCCGGCGCGCATCAACGTGGTGGAGAACGGCCGTACCAGTGAAGCCATTGTTTTTCCCTGGGCAATGGCCAATTACGGAAATAAAACTGTTGCAATTCCGTTGTTGAAGAATCAGCTGGGCGCTACTACAGAGCAGCGCGTGGCGAGTTCGGTACAACAGCTGGAATATGCCTTTGCCGATGCCTTTAAGCGTCTGCTGGAACCACGGAAAAAGAAAGTGGCGGTAATGCGGGGTAACGGCGAACTCGAAGACAGGTATATAGCCGATTTTATTAAAAGTATTCAGCAATATTACTATATAGCACCATTCACATTAGATTCCGTAGCTGTAGATCCCACAGGAACCCTGGAGCAGCTTAAGGAATACGACCTGCTCATTGAAGCCAAACCTACCGAAGCTTATACCGAAGCCGAAAAACTCGTGTTGGACCAGTACCTTATGAGCGGCGGGAAACAGCTATGGCTGCTGGAAAATTCGGTGATGGAAACCGACAGCCTTTTCACGCCCACAGGTAGTGCTTTTGCCCTGCCGCGGGACCTAAACCTTGCAGATTATTTCTTCAAATATGGTTTAAGGATAAATCCGGCGCTGGTGACCGATCTATATTCGGCTCCCATTGTACTGGCTAGCGGCAGCGGGAACAATACAGAATTCAATCCCTACCCCTGGTTTTACTTTCCGCTTTCCTCCTCCCCTTCCTCACATCCAATTGTAAACAACCTGGAGGCAGTGAAATTTGAATATGCCAATCCCATTGATACTTTAAAAAACAATATTCAGAAGACGGTACTACTCGCTTCCTCGCCGCGATCGGCCATTGAAGGACTGCCGCGGGAAATTAGCCTTAAGGAGATCAACTCCCAGCCAGATCCTGCCGCCTTTGCTGCAGGAGAACAACCGCTGGCGGTGCTACTTCAGGGCGAATTTACCTCGGTTTATGAGAACAGGGTGCTGCCTTTTGAACTCAACAATTTCCGCAGCAAAAGTGAACCCACAAAAATGCTGGTGATAAGCGACGGCGATGTGGTTAAAAATCAGTTGCAACGCGGGGAACCACTGGAGCTTGGCTTTGACCGCTTTACCGGCACTACCTACGGAAACAAGGAATTTCTGCTGAATTCCGTGAATTACCTGCTGGATGATACAGGGCTTATCAACATAAGAAGCAAAGAGGTGAAGATCGCTTTTCTTGACCTTGAAAAAGTGGAAGAAAACAGGAACTTTTGGCAGGTGATGAATCTGGTGCTTCCGCTTGTGTTGCTAGGCATATTTGCTGTTCTGCTCGGGATTTTCAGAAAAAGAAAATACATCAGGAAATAAGAGTGAAGCTTTAAACTTCCGAAGAACAGAGGTTTATTAACAATTCCGAAGCATTTAAAAATATAAGCTGCTAAAAATCACATTTTTGGGAGGTATTTTTGAGATTCTGCTGTTAATAAAAAACAGCCGTCTTACCCGCAGTTTTTAAAGGATTAGGATATATTTGTATCAAGATTAACTTATTACGAAGCCAATGAAATTTATTGTATCAAGCACATATTTGCTGAAACAGCTACAAATACTCGGGGGAGTGATCAATAACAACAACACTTTACCCATCCTGGACAATTTTCTGTTCGAATTAGATCAAGATCAACTTACCGTTTCTGCGTCCGACCTGGAGACTACGATGTCTGCCAGGCTCACTGTAGAATCAGATTCCCAGGGGAAGATCGCTGTTCCTGCCCGACTTTTACTGGAGACCTTAAAAACCTTTCCGGAGCAGCCGCTAACATTTGTGGTGGAAGACAATAATACCATTGAACTGAGCTCCAACCACGGAAAATATGCATTGGCATATGCCGGGGGCGAAGAATTCCCGAAGGCCGTGAACCTGGAAGAGCCAAGCAGCACTACCATTCAGGGTGATATCCTGGCAACCGCTATAAGCAAAACCATTTTTGCTTCAGGAAATGACGATCTAAGGCCCGTAATGAGCGGGGTGTTCTTCCAATTCACTCCGGACCATCTTACTTTTGTAGCTACAGATGCTCATAAGCTTGTAAAATACTCCAGGGATGATATTTCTGCGTCTCAGTCTGCGGAATTCATCATGCCAAAAAAGCCTTTGAACCTGCTGAAAGGAATTCTTTCGGGATCAGATTCTGAAGTGCTTATCGAATACAATGAATCGAACGCCCGCTTCACTTTTGAAGATACTATCCTTATCTGTCGACTTATTGACGGGAAATATCCTAATTACGAGGCCGTAATTCCAAAAGAGAATCCGAATAAACTGGTGATCGACCGTGGGCAGTTTCTAAGCTCTGTTAGGAGGGTTTCCATTTTCTCCAATAAAACTACCCACCAGGTACGCCTGAAGATTGCGGGAGCCGAATTGAATATCTCTGCAGAAGATGTGGATTACAGCAATAAAGCTGAAGAGCGTTTGACCTGTTCTTATCAGGGTGACGACATGCAGATTGGCTTCAACTCCCGTTTCCTTACCGAAATGCTCACTAACCTGAATGCAAACGAAGTTCAGCTGGAAATGAGTTTGCCAAACCGCGCCGGAATCCTTACTCCTGTTGACGGACTCGATGACGGGGAGAATGTGACGATGCTGGTAATGCCGGTGATGCTGAACAACTAAAGCTGCGCTTTATTTGTAGATCGCTCGCGCAGTTAGACCGCTTCGCTGTTAGATATGAGACCGCTGCCTTTGGCAGCTGTTAGACTTAATTTAAAAGACCCTCTAAAAATGCAATTTTTGGAGGGTCTTCTTGTTTTGGTCTGTCAATGTTTCGCCCTTACAGGGCTCTAATTTCCTGATCTTTCACAAACCCGGGGTTTCACCCCGGGCTACCTATATGTCGCTCCTACGGAGCTTTTTCCTTCCCCTACTTCGGAGGGGTGCCTGAAAGGCGGGGTGGATGGGTCCTGAACTCATCCTCTCCCCCCGCCCTCTCCGAAGGAGAGGGAGCTAATTAAATTATAAAATATAAGCAGTTGGATTTATGAAATGGTCAGAAAAAAACCTACAAGATCAAAAAAGACCTTGCAGGTTTAGTTAGGTTTACCGGCAACCTATTATTACTGGCAACTGGCAACTGGCAACTTCTGATCACTGACCACTATTTTATAATTTCGATGGTCAAAGGATAAGACGGGATCTCCCCGTTGTTCACTTTGATAGCGTTCAGGATCGGGAAGACGATGGCGATGATTCCTATTATTATCAGAACTAATATTCCGATCCCGAAGAGCAGGATAAGCGGAATAGAGATGATCGAATAGATGAAGATCGAGATTTGAAAATTCAGGATCATCTTTCCGTGGGCATCCATCCCCAACACCTTATCTTTTTGGGTAAGCCATATCACCAGCGGCACTAAGAATCCGCCGATTCCCGTCACCAGGTCAAGTAACTGACTCAGGTGTGTAAGCATTAATAATTGTCTGTCTTCTCTCATTGTGTTTAGTTATTGGTTAATTGGTGATTGGTTAATTCGGGAATCCGGAAATCGATCGCCTGCACTCTATTCTCTCATTCTCGAATTTCACATGAATCGGCTATTATGTTTTGCAAGGTACTAATAAGACGGAAATAAACCGTATTTGTTACAACCGAAATTTAAAGTCTTCTGAAATTCAGGATTTCGGGTTCAAAATTCAGGCTTGTGAGGCTCCGATAAAATAATAATTAGAACTGTTCCGGACTCTCACTTTCACTTAAGATAGTATTGGAATTTTAGAAGTTTTTAGACGGGAGACGGTAAGTTCCGCTAAAATTGGAATTTGGTGCTTATAATTTGGTGCTTTTCTTTCCGTTTACTGTTTACCGTTTACCGTTTTCGGAAGAAGTTTTTAGACGGGAGTTGGGAGTCAGGAGACGGTAAGTTCCGCTAAAATTGGAATTTGGTGCTTGTAATTTGGTGCTTTTCTATCCGTTTACTGTTTACCGTTTACCGTTTTCGGAAGAAGTTTTTAGACGGGAGACGGTAAGTTTCGCTAAAATTGGAATTTGGTGCTTGTAATTTGGTGTTTTTCTATTCGTTTACTGTTTACCTTTTACCGTTTTCGGAAGAAGTTTTTAGACGGGAGTCGGGAGTCAGGAGACGGTAAGTTTCGCTAAAATTGGAATTTGGTGCTTGTAATCTGGTGCTTTTCTATCCGTTTACTGTTTACCGTTTACCGTTTTCGGAAGAAGTTTTTAGACGGGAGTCGGGAGTCAGGAGACGGTAAGTTTCGCTAAAATTGGAATTTGGTGCTTGTAATTTGGTGTTTTTCTATTCGTTTACTGTTTACCTTTTACCGTTTTCGGAAGAAGTTTTTAGACGGGAGTCTAGAGACGGGAGTCGGTAAGTTTAGCTAAAATTAGAATTTGGTGCTTGTAATTTGGTTCTTTTCTATCCGTTTACTGTTTACCTTTTACCGTTTTCGGAAGAAGTTTTTAGACGGGAGTGGAGACGGGAGACGGTAAGTTCCGCTTAAATTGGAATTTGGTGCTTGTAATTTGGTGCTTTGCACCTTGCTTCATCACAGCATCACAACATCACAGCATCACTCCCTCACTCCGTCACTTCAATACCACCACTACCGTCTAAAGCTTACCGTCTATTTTCTTATTTTTGCAAAATGAAATTAAACGACAACATCGTAGCTCTTGCAACACCTTCGGGTGCAGGGGCTATTGCTGTGATAAGGGTATCGGGGCCGGATGCAGTGCAGCTGGTAGCTCCTGTTTTTAGAGCAAAAAGCAACAAAGACCTGCTCGAGCAGCCTTCCCACACCCTGCACCTGGGGAATATCTTTGACGGAGAACGAATCCTGGACGAGGTGCTGGTGTCGGTTTTTCACGGACCTAAATCCTATACCGGAGAGAACACCATCGAGATCTCCTGTCACGGGAGTCCATACATTCAGCAGGAGATCATTCAGCTGTTGATCCGCAGAGGTTGTCGTTCTGCGGAAGCGGGAGAATTTACGCTCCGTGCTTTCCTTAATGGAAAGATGGATCTGAGTCAGGCAGAAGCCGTGGCCGATCTTATCTCTTCAGAAAATATGGCGAGCCACCAGATGGCCATGCAGCAAATGCGCGGCGGATTTTCCAATGAAATTCAGAAGTTGCGGCAGGAACTGCTGAATTTCGCTTCTTTAATTGAACTCGAACTCGATTTTGCCGAAGAAGATGTGGAGTTTGCTAACCGTGATGAATTTCAGAGCCTGATAAGCAGAATTCAGAATGTTTTAAAAAGACTCATTGATTCCTTTGCCGTCGGCAATGTGCTAAAAAATGGGATTCCCGTCGCTATTGTAGGAGAACCAAACGTGGGAAAATCTACGCTGTTAAATGCCCTTTTAAACGAGGAACGCGCCATAGTTTCAGAGATTGCCGGTACCACCCGGGACAGCATTGAAGACGAGATCTCCATTGGCGGGATAGGCTTCCGTTTTATCGACACCGCCGGAATCCGGGAAACGAAAGATGTGGTGGAAAGCATCGGGATCAAACGGACTTTTGAGAAGATTAGTCAGGCACAGGTCGTGCTTTACCTCTTTGACGCAGAAAAGTTCAATGTTCAAGGTTCAAGGTTCAAGGTTGAGATTGACAAAATTAAAAATCAGTTTCCGCAGAAACCTTTGGTGATCCTGGCCAATAAAATGGACCAGCTGAGTCCGGAGCAGATAGAAGATCTCAGATCTCAAATCTCAGATCTCAATACTATCTCCGCCAAAAGCGGAGAAGGCGTTGAAGACCTGCAGCAAAAACTACTGCAATTCGTGAACACCGGCGAATTGCGAAACAACAATACAATTGTTACCAACAGCAGACATTACAACGCGCTGCTTAGTGCGCTGGAAGAGATCAATAAGGTACAGGACGGGCTAAACAATAATCTTTCCGGCGACCTAATGGCCATCGACATCAGAGAGGCTCTGCACTACTTTGGAGAGATCACAGGGGAAATAACTAACGACGACCTGCTGGGGAATATTTTTGCTAATTTTTGTATTGGCAAATAAACAGCAAATTTCCTTTGATATCAATTGACATTAAACAACCCCAAAACACAGTAAATAAGAGGCCTCACAGCCTCTTTTCTTTTTCCTATGTTCTCCTTTAAAAAGATGTTGGTACACCTCATTTTGCACCTTTGGTACACCTCGTTGTTAAATTGTGCACCCGAGGTGTACTTTGGTACACCTCGTATAACATTTTTTATTAAGTTTACCACTAAAGGATAAAGAGATGAAGATTAAGCTAAAGAAAAAGAAACTGGCAACAGGAAAGTATAGCCTTTACATTGAATATTATAAGGGAAAGGTTCGAGATGCTAATGGAAAACAAAGCCATAAAAGAGAATTCGAATATCTTAAGGAGTATCTATACATCAATCCCAAAAATGCTTCCGAAAAAAAAGAGAATGAAGAGACACTTTTAAGGGCTGAACAAATATTATCTATCCGCAGGGCTGAATATGCCCAAGGTAAATATGGAATTAAAGACAGATCGAAAGATAAGTTACTATTCCTTACCTACTATGACAAATTGAAAGAAGAGCGATACGAGAGTAAAGGAAATTATGATAACTGGGACGCTGCTCAAAACCACCTTGAAGATTACTGCAAGAAAAAGAAAATAACTTTTGAAGATATTGATGAAGAATTTGTGCTAGGCTTTAAGAAGTTTTTAAATAAAAACTCCAGAACTAAATCTAATACTCCATTATCTCAAAATTCGAAATATGCCTATTACAACAAATTTAAAGCTGCTTTGAAACAGGCTTTCGAAGATGGCTATACCCGTAGGAATTTTGCTACAGTTGTAAAGGGTTTTGCCCAGGGCGAAACAAGCAGAGAACACCTAACTCATGACGAACTCAAGGCAATGGTAAAGGCGGAGTGTAAACATCCTATACTTAAATCTGCTTTTTTGTTTAGTTGCCTTACCGGTCTTAGATGGAGTGATGTTAATAAACTTACCTGGTCTGAAGTGCGAGATGAAGGACCTGAAACACAACTGGTTTTTAAACAGAAAAAAACTGCAGGGCAAGAATATCAATTCATCTCTCCTGAGGCAAGAAAACTAATGGGCAAAAGAAAACAGGAAAAGGATCGCGTTTTTCAAGGATTAAAATATGGAGCTCACTTCAATGCTGAAATTCTGAGGTGGTGTATGCGTGCAGGTATAACCAAACACATCACCTTCCATAGCGCGAGACATACTCATGCCGTACTCTTACTAGAAAATGGTGCCGACATTTATACAGTTTCAAAGATTCTGGGTCATAAGGAAATTAGAACTACTCAAGTTTATGCGAAATTAGTAGATAAGAAGAAAAAGGAAGCCGCCTATCTGATTCCGGACATTCAAATAGATTATGAAATTTGATTTGTTACAATATCTATTTGCCCTTGGGACTTTTTACATTTACGGTAGAATCCTTCTCCATTATGGACTGATCGGGATAAATTATATGCTAAATCAGAAGTATATTTGGAAAACTAAACTAGAAAAACCCAGAATTCTTTTACTACTTATTGGTCTGGTGTTTATGCACTTGATGATTCATGCCCATCAGACTATTCCCAATCAGGATTATTTTTCCCTCAGTATTACAGCTATTGTCTTTTCTCTGGCTTTTTTCTTTTCCCACTTACCTTGGACCAGTAGGTTTGAAAATTTCTTTACAAACAAAATGGATTCACGAACTCATCAAGTATCCAAGAATTTTGAATTAAGGATTTCTGAACTTCAAACTAAACAGTTATATAATGAATTAGTGAGATACGATCTAGTACAGCAGGATAAGACCTCTTTTTTAGATTTCAAGAATGTTTTCACCCAGGACTGGAACAGCCACAGGTCCAAAATTTATTTAAAAATGGACGGACCCAGTTGCCGGGAATTTTTTGAACAACTGGCTCAAACCTTTCCAAGTAACTCTCTTACTCTCATAGACTTTTTTGACCGCTCTCAATTAATTGTTAGACCGGATGGAAAATCCTATAAATACAACACTATTAAGAATGCTCCTACTCGTACACCGGTTTCAAAACACCATGAAAAACTTATAAATATATTCAATAAACTGAAGTGACTTAAAAAAGATAGTAAACTTAGAATTCAAGTATCCTTCAACCTAATCTTTTTTCAAGTTCGTCAAGTGCAATATTTTTTTCTCTGACTTTACCCAGTCGTAAGGCGTCGCAAAGCGCCATATATTCATAGAAAACCTGATCTCTTAAACAAGCTTCTGGAACGTTGACATGAAGAGGTTCTATCGACTGTCCCTTTACTGAACCTTCTGCATACGGCCAGGCATAAGGGTCTTCACTCTGTATAATTTTATTTAATGGTTCTGCAGAGTGTGCGGTAGGCAAACCTCTTAATAATGCTCCAGGTTTTTGTGGATAGACATAAGACAAACCATATCTAAGAAAATCAAGTAAGGCAGTCTTTATTAATCTCTTCTTATCTTCAAATATTAAACCTGCTATTAATGATCGGTTAATACTTTCACTCACCTCACTGGCACTAATACCCAGCTCATAAGCAAGATCTTTCATATACCAATCTGTTCCTTCTTTTGCCGCAATTTTCAGCAAAACGGCAACATCATGAGGCCTCATTCCACTATGCTTTTTCATATTTAACCAGTAATAAAAAATTATTCGCAATTCGCGATTCGCGAATTAAGAAAAGAATTTTAAGCCTTCGCTCGAAATAAACTCTCTCCTCTTTTTATTTCATTAAACGAGTAGATAGGTACTTCAAGATTTTCTGTAAATTTAATTGGAAGAGAATATGATGAAATAACTACCGACTGAACTCTTTCCAGGCTAATATCTCTTCCAAAAATTCGGCTAATTTTATCCAAGTTTGATTTCAAATAAATCTCGCGGTTTTTATGTTTTGGCAACTGCTTCGTCAAATAATTCTTCAGATCATTTTGAAAATCGTATATAATTTTAGCCTGTTTGGTATTTTTGCACTCAATTGAGTAAACTATTTTATCTTCTCTATCGTAGGCCATAATATCGACATCTCCATAATTTCTGTCTGCCTTAAAATAACCATGCTCATTTATCTTTACTTCATGGTCTATCATTTCTAAAACTGTATTATCTTTTAACCACCTATATACCATATTACGGAATTCTTTACCCTTTATGACGTTCCTTTCGGCTATAAGCTTTGATATTTTCTTTTGGTTTTTTTCCACTTTTAGAGATCCATCATGAAATATTGCCAAAAGGTTTTCCGATGCGGAATGAATATGTCTGGCACTCCACATATATTCAGTAGTCCCCTTCACTGTCTTATACTCTAATATAGGTTTACGTAAATAAGAAAATTTGCGATTATATCTCCAAGGAAATATTTCCGGATAATCACCTTTATCTTTTGGTTTGTCAATTTCCCCCCTTGATTCAAGAATAAAATTACCTAAAAAAGCATCGATTTGATTGTTGTTTAATTGGGTTTCATCTGCTAGAATTGTCTTTAATTGGCTCTTGTCACAACAGTAATAACTTTGTTTTTTAAAGAAAGAATAATTCATCAATGTTTCCATTGCTGCTATTATCATAGACAATGAAACTCCAAAATCTTCTTCAAAAGCTGAATCTACTTTATCGTAATAGTTGTCTTTTTTCTCATCCTCCTTTGGATTAATGCTTTTAAATTTGCCATCAAAGGTTTCGGAATACGAATACAGTTCATCTTCAGTTACCGAACGTCTATAATTCATCAACACCTTCTCAAAAAAGTCCTTGGAAACACCTATTCTCCCTGATGGCAAGCGCCCCATTTCAGGATTATCAAGTTCAAATTTAACTATGTCCTTAATAACACCATAATTAGTGAGTTCCACCATTAAGGCTACTAAGAAATCTAAATCGCAATCATTGATAATTTTATCCCCAAAATAAGGCTCTGCAACTACAAATTCAATTAAACATCTTAAAGCATGGGAAGACTTAATCGTTTCTGTATTTTTCTTTTCATATTGTTCTATTACGTCTTGGTATTTTCCAAATGCAGCTAACTCCATGGTTATTCCCTGATCTCTCCTAGCCTGTGTATGGAGGATAGCCTCATGTCTCAAAATTAAAGCTTTTAGTAATTTTTTATTATCAAACTCTTTAATTCTATTTCGAATTTGAAAAATTAGAGAGTTGATTACTTGTTCACTCAGTTTTTGTTTTTCCTCAACATTCTTTAATTTTTCTGGAATATGAATTTCACCTAACCATTTAGCATTTTCCTCTAAAATTATAGAGGTATCAGCATCATAAATAAATCTTGGTTTGCTTATTCCAATATCACTTAGTTTAGGGTTGTAAGAGGGATCTGCTGTAAAAATAAGCTTTGATCGACTAAGAGGCATATGCTCCCTTAGAACACCCTGTACATCTCCTAAAAAAGAAATATTGAGATCATATAACAAACCTAAATTTTTAAGTCCTCTAAGTATAGCATCTGTTATTATAAATTCACCGTAATTATCACTCCTATGAAGAACTTTAAAAATTTCTTTAGGTATATTTAACCTTATTTTTCTGATTTTTGGATTAACTTCATATTCAATATTTAATTTGCCTCCTAAGTCATAATGTTCAAATAGCATCTGCTCGAAATCCTTATCAAAGGAAAAAATAATTTCGATCGGAAGAGGGTCATAATGTTCAAGTACATTTCTAAAAAGATTCTCTAGTTCATTTATCCAATACGAAGCTGCTTCTACAAAGTTTTTTCCAAGAAAATCATATCTATTTTCACACGAAATCCATATAGGACAGTTATATTTTTCTATGACTACACGATAAAAACCATTATAAATATCTTCAGAAATATAAATCGGCGCATGGGTTTCTTTTCGAAAAACAGGTAGGTAACCCAATTCCTCTTCAGATTCTATATATTGGACTAGGTGCTTATCTTTTTTTTGCTCAGCCTCTATTATAATACTCCCCTGCATTGAATAATCAAAAATTAAAACATCAGGAGCACGATCGTCAATTGGAAAAAATGATTCACTATTCCCCATGTACCATTTAAAATAGGTTAGATTAGAATAAAATGGCATTATTTGGCGCCCTTCACTTTCAAATCTCTCCCGAGCTCTAGCGTATTTCCACAATGACAAACTCTCTATATCCCAATAAAATACAAGTCTTTCTAAATCGAAAGCATTAATTATCATTTGATATTCAGCTTTTTTGATTTCAGGTACTGCTATGGAAAAAAAATCTTCAATCTTAAATTGAGCGTATATGAATAGAACCATAATATTTAATGGTTCTTTTATCATGCACTTTATTTCATTTAAAACTTCCTCCGTTCTTTCCACAAAACCTACTTCATTATCTCCTAAATATTTTACCAAAGCCACCTTATCAGTATCAATTCTGTAGAGATATTCATATACCTTTAGATCTAATTCAATTTCTTCGATTTTCCAGAAAGAATTCAAATTTCTCCGTATATCATCATTTATGGCTAAGTCATAAACACGCCTCAACTCTTCCAATTCACCTCTTTCCTTAGCAACTCTAAATATGAAAGAATTCATGCAATACATTTGAGAACTAGGCAATAACAAATAACAGATATCACCTATTTTTATAAAAGGTCTTTCTATTAAAAAAGTATTTTCTGTGTAATTGTTGGTAAAATAACCTGGTGAGGCTGAAAATTCTCCTATTATCTTCGAGTCTATTTTTAATCGATGACAAATTTCCCTAATCCTTTCAGGAGAAAAAACCACCTTATCTCCATGATCATTAAGAAATTTTTGACTGGGGAAGAAAATTTTTTTATCCGTAGTTGCCTTATATTCATTTCTTTGTAATCCGAATGATTCTGCTAATTCATTTAATATATGTAATAGAAACAGTATTCCTTCCTTGAGAAAGATCTTTGTTTCTTTACTGATAGAATTATCGTAGAAGAAAATAGAGTTTAACAATACTTGATTAACCTCAGTACTGTTATTTGCAATTCCTGGAAACACTACATTATTACCATTAAAAAATTTAATATTTTGAGTAAACGGAATCTCACTCGGGTCTTCTCTATGATCAAAATCGAAAAACTTATTGACTTTTAGCTTTAGTCTTGTATAATCTACCGGAATTTGAATTTCATTTAAATGAGAAATTAAAGTATCTTGTATTGTTTCCAGTCGCACAGTTTTATCATGGTTCTCTGGCAAAAACTGAAGTATTGAAAAAATTTTCATTAGACCAATAACATTTTCTTTTCTCAAATAATCTGAAAATGTTGCTTCTTTCATACCTAAATCTGGATTCTTTTTACCTAAGCAACATTTTTTGAATTTCTTTCCACTTCCACAGGGACAGGAATCATTCCTACCAATTTTAGCCATATATATGATTAAATTAGTTAGTCTTGTTTTATAATTATTGTTTAATTTATGGTAAGTTCATTGTTGCACCCAATTTAACGATTTTACATACGTTGGATGCATTGTACACTTTATCAAATTCTTCCCTTCTTAGCTTAGCTCCAGAATTCAACTAACAAAAGCGCTTTTGTTCATTTTTAACCTTTTAACAATGGAAAAATGAACGACTTAAAAATCCTCGAACAGCTCGACCGTATAGAGAAATTACTTCGGGCAAGTAAGACTGTAATGTCTCTGGAAGAGGCAAGTGAATACTCAGGCATCTCCCGAAGTTACCTTTATAAGCTAACGGCAAAAGGTGAAATTCCCTTTTCCAAACCAAGAGGGAAAATGATCTACTTCTCGAAAGAGAAACTCGATGAATGGTTGCTTTCTAATTCTCGGAAATCAGGAAGAGAAATAAAGATTGAAGCTATTGATTATGCCTTCAGGAATAAGAAAAGTTTTTTGTAGAACCTACTGACGATTTGAGCTATGCCGGGTAAACATGAAAAGCTTTATGGGGTGAAAGAACAGAAGAAAAAAACGGTCTATGACTTCATCTTTGAATACACTGATAGCAAGTATGATATCAGGTATGATGAACTGGGACATGACTTTCAAATTTCTTTAAAAGATCAAAATGAATGGGAAATTCTGGATGTGAATTCTTTCCTGATTGAACTAGCACAATCTAACATAGAAGTTACTCCTGCCAAACTTGAAATTTTCCTCAGGTCCAAATTCGTCCCGAAGTTTAATCCCATAGAAGAATACTTCCGACTGTTGCCGAAGTCATATACAGGAGATCCAATTAAAGAAATCGCATCATATCTTCCACTTAAAGAGCCGGATTTATTTCTCTATCATTTCAGGAAGTGGCTTGTTCGCACCGTAAGGTGTGGAATTGAAAAAGATTACTTCAACAAGCAATGTCTCGTCCTGGTTCACTCGCAACAAAACTCCGGGAAATCGACCTGGTGTAGGTTCCTTAACCCTCCTGCTCTATCAAAATATTTTGCCGAAGACATGACCACTGATAAAGATGCAAGGATCCAACTGACGAGAAACTTCCTCATCAACCTTGATGAACTATCTATCCTGGCAAAAAAAGAAATAAATGCTCTAAAAGCCTATTTCTCCAAGACAATGATAAATGAAAGATTGCCTTATGACCGGAAGAATTCTACGCTCCCCCGAACCTGTAGTTTTATTGGATCAACAAACCGGGCGACCTTTCTTAATGATGAAACGGGATCTGTCAGATGGCTCTGCTTTGAACTCAAAGGAACAATTGATTTCTCTTATTCCCGGGAGATTGATATAAACGAAGTCTGGGCCCAGGCTTATTATCTCGCATATATTGATGAACAGTTTAGTCCTGAGCTTACTCTAGATGACATTCAGCAAAATGAAATCAGGAACAGGACGTATCGGGAATCCAGTATGGAAGAGGAAATGCTCTCAAAATTTTACACTTACAGTTCAGATCCTGCAGATTTTAAAACAGCATCAGAAATTGTGATCGAGCTCTTCCCTATTAACCCGCGTCTCAATATGTACACCATGGGAAGGGCATTAAAATCTTTGGAATATGAAAGGGTGAAATCCGGAAATACAAGAAGCTACGGCTACTTGATAAAACCAAAGTTTAAAGCTTCACCCATAGAACTTTTATAAAAACTAATTACCCAATTACCCCAACTTCTTAAAGCCCCTGAAAACCATGGTCTTCTGATGTGGTAATTAGATTTTTTAGAATCTACCAATGGGTAATTGGGTAGATAGGAATTACAGCAAAAAAAGAAATAAACGCTTGTATTCATTGGACTGGGTAGATGGGTAATTAAAAACAGAAAAACATGAGTAAAAATAATAGCAACTTATCGTGGAGTAGTGCCCGTCAAATTTGCATCGTAAAAACTCTTGCAAATTCAGGACACTACCCCACCAGAAAATCGGAGAAAGAAGCTTGGTTTCTGAGTCCCCTGCGGTCAGAAACCCAAGCATCTTTCAGCGTCTCTTTGACTAAGAACCTTTGGTATGACTACGGATTAGGTAAAGGTGGAAACATCATAGATCTGGTCATGGCAATAAACGACTGCTCTGCTTATGAAGCAGTACGCTGCCTGCAGGACAATATTCAGTTTTCTTTTTGCCCGGAAAAGGTTTCACGGAAAAAAAATGCTGTACAATTAAAACGGGTATCGGTTCTAAAGCATCCTGCCTTAATTGAATATCTGGATTCAAGGAAAATTCCGCTGGAGGTAGCTCAACGCTTTTGCCAGGAAGTATGGTTTAGCCTGAACAACAAAACTTATTTTTCCATCGGGCTAAGAAATGATGCCGGAGGGTATGAACTCAGAAATAAATTCTTCAAATGCTCCACCTCTCCTAAAACAATTTCCTCCTTCATATGTGGATTTAAAAGACTGGTGATCACAGAAGGAATGTTTGATTTCCTTTCCCTAAAAGTGCTGGATAATGAACTCTTCTCTTTCGCGGATCTTGTTGTGTTGAATTCCCTGGGAAACATTGGTCTTATCCCGGAAGAATGGAACTCCTATTCTGAAATATATCTTCTCCTGGATAACGATACAGCAGGAAGAACTGCTACCCAACAACTTCTGAAGAAGTTTTCTAATGCCATTGATGAAAGTCAATTCTACTTCGATTACAAGGACCTTAATAATATGCTGACTCATGGAAGAATGGAAAGATGAAAGGAAGAATCCTATAGTAATAGATGTTACTCATCTTGATCCTTCTTCTGAAGGATTATCTATAGAAGAATTAGATGCTTCTCTGGAAGAGCATCCTACTATTGAACCGAATTCTAATTCAAGATGTGTGCCTGTGGGCACAAAAATAATTGCTCCCGGTGGTCGCAATAAAAAAGAGATGTTTAAGGCGAAAAGGGAATTCGTGAAATTTAGATGTTCCGTCTACGAAAAGAAGCTGCTGTACATCAAAGCCAAAAGAAGCAGGCTTAGCGTTAGCGAATTCTGTCGCAGGTCCATATTTGACCTGGAGATAAAAGAAAGACTTTCCGATGATCATATCGAGATCCTGAAGACCCTTAGCAAATACCACAATAATTTCAAGTCCATAGGGAACATGTTCCGGAAAAAGGATCCGCGGCTTACCGCAGCAGTTTATGCCCTGGCAGATGAGATAAAACAACAACTTGAAAAGGTTCAGAAATGATTGGGAAAGGAAAATCCATCGCCCATACCCAGGCTTCAATGGCATACGGATGGAACCAGGAAAAGAATGCTGAAGTGGTATATCGGCAACATCTCGTAGGAGACAATCCAAAAGAGATCAGCCGGGAATTTCAGCTGATCCAGGAACAAAATATCAATTGTAAAAAAAATACGCTCTCCTTTGTGCTTAGTCCCACAGTTGAAGACGGAAAGAAACTTCATAAGGCGGAGCTTCAAAAAATATGTGCAGCTTTTATGGAAAAAATGAAGCTGGGGGAAAGACAGGCAATTGCTTTTGTACACCGGGACAAACAACACACGCATATTCATCTTTACATAAACAGGATCGACTTTAATGGAACGGCATACAACGACAGCTTTATAGGGAAACGCAGTCAACAGGCAGCGGAAAAAGTAGCAGAGCAATATCAGTTAACAACAGTAAGACGATTACAAATTGAGAAGGAATTTAATCTGAAAGACATTCGGGCAGAGATTAAGCGACGGCATGATATAACTATGAAAAACTTTAAGCCAAAAAGCTTTGATCAGTACATCAAAGCCATGGAAGCAAATAAGGTGAAGGTCATTCCCTGCATCAATAAAGCTAACAAGCTACAGGGATTCCGGTTTGAGTTCGATGGTTACAACCTAAAAGGAAGCGAGATCCACAGATCTATGAGTGGCGGAAATATCGGAAAAGCCATGGCCGCTCAGGTTGGTGTAAAACCATTTCTAAAAGAAAATGAACAATTGAAGATGGCTGGAAAGGCGGTACAGCTCTCTAACCGAATGGTCGTGAGCATCACAAAGCATGTTCTGAAACGAATAATTAGCCAGGGATTTGAATATTAAAAATTAACTGTATGACAAAATTGGAGGAATTATCAGAAATGCTGGTTTCAGAAATTGAACAGTTTGAAAAGACTGTAGAAAAGTTGCAGAAAATTCAAAATCAAAAAATATTAATTGATAGCCGTGCCTTAGAAAGTGTGATTAAACTGCAGCAGGAAAACCTGGAAAAGTCTCTATTCTCGCATAAACAGGAAATGAAAAACCTTAGCCAAAGACTTGAAAAGGCGAAAGCTTATCCGGTATGGGCCCTGATAACCTTTACAGTATCCTTACTCCTTAATGGCATCTTTATCTATTTACTGGTCTTTACCTCTTAACTTATCTGCAGTTGTTAAAACCCCTTGGAGAAGAAAATGCCATGGAGTGGACAATTTATGTTGAACGTTTAAAGCAATCCAAGGTAGTCAGTCTTACTTTCTTCAAGATCCAACTTTATCAGTTCCCAGCTTTTGTCCTTCATACAAATCGGATCAAAATCTTTATTAGCCAATTCAAAATCCGTAAGCTTCTCTAATAATTCAGCTCTTGAGTAGCTGTATGGATACCTTTTTTCATAGAATTCCATAATCTCATTCAATGAGAAATTATTCAATAACTCATGGATATCCCAGAAATCCTTTTTTCTGCCGTGATGACCAACAACTTCCATTTTCATAGCTGCTATTTCCTCCAAAGAAGAAAGCCGTAGTGAGTCATACTTGATGATAGGAAAGACAAATTTGTCCGTGTAAAAAAGATCCACCTTAACGAGATCTTCTTTACTTTTTCCAATGAAGAAAGATTTACCAAGGACCGAAAGTCCGGAACCATTGCTTTCCACATAGGGAAAGGAGGCTTCTATTTTATTCTCTATAGCTACAAAATCCAGAGACTTATAAGGCGCATCTGTAAAAAGATCAATATCAACGGACTCTCGATGTCCTAAAAGCAAACTTAAAGACGTTCCTCCAACTAATCGGAAGGAAGCTAACTCTTCGAATTCCATTAGTTTTTTGAAAACATCCCAAAGTGTGTCGGTTACAGTCTCCCTATATATCTTCATCAAAATTCCTGTCTATTTTAAAATGCAGTATAATAGGAATTCTCATTTTTATCCAAGATATTCCGAACCGTTTTGGCACCATAGAATCGTAATATTTCTTTTTTCTCCTGAAAATTTCCCCTCTGAAAAACCCGATTGATAACTGATTCCTGGTACTTCTCCCAATCTATTTTCTTAATATCCGTATCCCAGAATAAAATTTTACGGAGGTTCTTTAGATTTGGCGTCTTCTGAGGACGTGTAGCTTGGTATTTTTTTACATCATGACTCGCTTGTAATCGCATAAAATAATCCGGAGTGGTATGAAAATTTTCTCCTAGTTTTACGGATAATTGTGGAGTCATTCTTCTCTTGCCCTTAATTATTGCACCTATGGTTTGGGCGTGCTCATGCAACGTCGAAGCCAGCTCAACATTCTTTATTCCCTTTTTATCCATTTCTCTTTTCAGAATACGGCCAGGGTGAATTCCAGCAATTTTATCTATTTCGGGTAACATGACTGATTTTTTTTCCAAATCAAAATTACAAAAACCTTTCCAAGGTAAACAATTTTGTTTACTTTTTCCGGAAAAACTTCTTCACTATTATAGGAGCGCATTCGAGTTCAAATCTCGTTTAAGGCTAAAAGATCAAAAAAGTTACTAAAGAAAAATATGATACAACAAGTAATCCTCTCCCGAAGTGAACTTTATAACCTTGTATGGAAGCATCCACTCTCCTATTTTACAAACAGGTATATGGTTTCATACCCAAGCTTTAAGAATATCTGCAAAGAAAATGATATTCCTTTACCTCCAGGAGGATACTGGTCAAAAAAGAAATTTGGAAAAGAAGGTTTACAGCCTGAATATTTTAAAATAAAAAACGAGAAAGAAATCGTTCTTTACCTCCGCCCCGAGGGAGACAATCGTGATTTCGGCTACCTTACCAAGTTGGATAAAAGAATTCTGGAGATTGAGGCAGATCCAAAGGTAAATTTAACTATTCCGGAAAAACTACCACCAAAAGTGGATCCGATTATAAAAGCAACAAAAAAATGGTTTAAGAATGAGAATAAGATTCCCGAGAATCTGGACTACTATGATCGATATTCTCCAGGTCCAATTCGCTGTTGGGTGTCGGAGATACAGTTGAAACGTTCTCTTATCATACTTTCCGTTCTATTAAAAAACATTAAGGTCCGGGGACATGAATTTACTTTTGGAAAGTACCATTCCTTTGTCAAGTTGTACGGAATCGAAATTGAAATAAGTATTTCGGAAAAAAATAAGAGAATTAAGGTACAGGGAAAATATGGAAGTGACTATAAGTCTGAGCCGACCGGTATGCTTTCAATTCAGGCCGGAGAATCTTTTTACAGTAAATCCTGGAATGATGCTAAAACAGTAAAACTCGAGAGTAAACTTTCTTCCATAATAGCATGGTTGGAAATTGAAGCCGAGGCTGAAATGCAACGAGAAATCAAAAGAAAAATTCGTGAAGAAGAACGAAATGGCTATTTCGGTTCGAATTGTGCCAGTGATTTCGGTCGGTTAGTGCCAGGCATTTCGGTTTGATTTGTGCCACTTTTTGGCAGCAAAGAAAATCATTACGGTTCGTTTTGTGCCAGTCGTATCGGT
>JAAVJQ010000021.1 GCA_012038135.1 Salinimicrobium nanhaiense | reverse complement strand
GACGCGCAGGAAAAAGAACGAAAGGCCCAACGCGACCAGTAGAAAATTTGCAATAAATTTTTAAAGCGGAAACAGAGAAATTTGTTTTCGCTTTTTATTTTGATGACCTCTGTAAAATGCCCTTTTTTGAAGGCTTATTTCCAGTGGTTTTTTCTTATTTTTCTATCCTGTTTATTTTCTTACTTTTGGCTGACTAACCATCCTTATTCCATGATCTATAGCATTCAGGGCAGGCTCGTTGAAAAAAATCCTACAAATGTGGTGATAGATTGCAACGGGGTGAGCTACTTTATCCATATCTCTCTCCATACTTTTTCATTGATCCCTTCTGAAGAATCTCTCAGGCTATTTACACACCTGCAGGTGAAGGAGGATTCTCATACCTTGTACGGATTTTGGGAAAAAAGTGAGCGGGAGATCTTTAGGTTGTTGATCTCTGTTTCGGGAGTTGGAGCGAGTACAGCAAGAAGTATGCTGTCATCGCTTGAACCGCGGCAGATCATGGAAGCTATTGCTGCAGGTGATGTGGCGACGGTGCAGGGAATAAAAGGAATTGGAGCAAAGACCGCCCAAAGGGTGATCATTGACCTTAAGGATAAGATTCTTAAAGTCTTTGGTATTGATGAAGTTTCTGCTCCAAAAAGCAATACAAATCGTGAAGAAGCGTTATCAGCATTAGAGACTCTTGGATATACCCGCAAGCAATCTGAAAAGGTGGTGGAGAGAATTGTAAAGGAAGAACCCGATGCTACGGTAGAATCTCTTATTAAGCAGGCACTTAAAAAACTATAATTCCTTTGGGGCAGAACTATAGCCGTCGGTTGTGGCTTTCAAATTCCATTGCACTATTTTGTGCACTGGCTTTCTCATTTCTGGCCTCAGCACAGGTGACACCCGTTCCTCAGGATACTACTAAAACCGGCTATTCCCTTGGAAAAATTCGATTGCCGCAACCGGGAAGTATTGTTGCTTCTTATACCTATGATCCTATCCTTGACCGGTATATTTATACTGAAACTCTTGGACCACTTAATATAACCGCACCACTTATCTTAACGCCCGAAGAATATCAGGAACTGGTGATCAGGGAAGAGATGCAACGGTATTTCCAGGACAAATCTGATGCCCTCTCCGGAAGAAAGGCAGGTACCGAAGAAGATCAGCGGGATCTGTTGCCTGGATTTTATGTGAATTCAGATTTTTTTCAGAATATATTTGGCGGCGGAGATATTGAGCTTATTCCGCAGGGATCTGTCTCACTCGACCTGGGTGTACTGTATTCAAAAAGAGATAATCCGGCCTTCTCTCCCCGAAACAGAAGCACCTTTACTTTTGATTTCGATCAGCGCATACAGCTTAGTTTACTCGGAAATATTGGGGAGCGGCTTAAAGTTACAGCGAACTACGACACAGAATCTACGTTCGATTTCCAGAACCAGTTAAAACTGGAATACACCCCTACCGAAGATGATATCATTCAGAAGATCGAGGTTGGAAATATCAACATGCCATTAAATTCAGCTTTGATCCAGGGAGCGCAAAGCCTTTTTGGGGTCAAGACACAGCTGCAGTTCGGGAAGACTACAATTACAGGAGTTTTTTCTGAACAGAAATCGGAAAGAAGAACAGTAAATGTTGAAGGTGGTGCTACCGTGCAGGAGTTTGACAGGTTTGCTAATGAATATGATGAGAACCGCCACTTCTTCCTTGCTCATTATTTTAGAGACCACTATGATGAAGCGTTGGAAAATTATCCTTTTATAAATTCCAATGTACAGATTACCCGGGTGCAGGTGTGGGTAACCAACAGAACAAATAATGTTCAGAATTTGACCGACACCCGAAACATTGTCGCCATTCAGGATCTGGGAGAATCTCCCGTTCCGGGGAATATAGGTTTAGATAATCCGCCGGCCGGATTTTTTAATCAGCCCCCGGGAGCCTATGCCGATAACCGAAACAACGATTTGAACCCTTTCGGAATTACCGGTCCCCAGGAGTCTGTGCTTACTCCGGCGATTAGGGATGTGGCAAGTGTACAGGCAGGATTTGGCGGATTGCAGGTTTCTGAAGGAACAGATTATGTAAAGCTTGAAAATGCGCGGCAGTTAAGACCTTCAGAATATCGTCTGAATTCTCAGCTTGGATATATCTCCCTTAACCAGAGACTGGCCAGCGATGAGATCCTTGCGGTGGCTTTTCAATATACGGTTGGAGGAGAGGTTTATCAGGTAGGGGAATTCGCCAGTGACGGAATTGAAGCTTCCGGCGGAACGGGAGTAGAAGCTTCGGTCTCTCAAAACCTGGTGGTGAAAATGCTGAAAAGTACAGTAACCAATGTAGAGGAGCCTGTTTGGGACCTGATGATGAAAAACATTTACAACCTGGGAGCCTTTAACCTGGAAAGAGAGGATTTTAGGATGAATATCGTTTATACAGATCCTCAACCCCTCAATTATATTACCGGTGTTGACGGAGTGCCGCTTCCCGAAGATGTAGAACAAACAACCCTTCTCAGGGTCTTCAACCTGGACAATCTTAACATCAATGGCGACCCGATAGTTACCGGCGATGGATTTTTTGATTTTGTGCCGGGGATAACTATCAATCCTGAAACGGGAAATATCATCTTTACTTCTGTAGAACCTTTTGGGGAGTACCTGTTCAACAAACTGGATCCCAATCCAAATGCAGGATCTGAGATCTATGAGATCCCCGAAACCTGGAATGCCAATCAGCAAAAATATGTTTTCAGGGCGCTGTATAACACAACAAAAACTCAGGCAGAGCAGCAACAGGCAGAGAAAAATAAGTTTCAGCTAAGAGGTAGGTATAAATCTTCTAACGTGGAAGGAATTCCTATTGGTGCTTTTAACGTGCCGCAGGGATCGGTTACTGTGACTGCCGGGGGAAGGGTATTACAGGAAGGGGTGGATTATGTGGTGAATTACCAGTTTGGCCGGGTGCAGATCCTTGATGAGGCTTTGCTCGCTTCCAACATTCCCATTCAGGTATCCACTGAAAATAATGCCCTTTTTGGACAGCAAACAAAACGCTTCACCGGGATCAACGTGGAGCATATGATCAATGAGAATTTCCTTGTTGGTGCCACTTACCTAAACCTGAACGAAAGACCGCTTACTCAAAAATCCAATTACAGCTATGAACCAATTAACAATACTATTCTTGGGTTCAACCTGAATTACTCTACAGAATTGCCCTTTTTGACCCGCTGGGTGAACAGGCTTCCGAATATTGATACCGATGTGGTCTCCAATCTTTCTGTACGGGGAGAAATGGCATATTTGGTTCCCGGGGCGCCAAAGGGAAGTGAATTTGAAGGTCGTGCAACCACATACGTTGATGACTTTGAAGCAGCTCAAACTTCAATTGCAATTGATAATCCGCTGGGGTGGGAGCTCTCCAGTGTGCCGCTTGGTTTTGGGGGACAGCTTGGCAATGGCGACCTTGCTACCAACTATAAAAGGGCAAAATTAGCCTGGTATAGTATAGATCCTATTTTTTACGGAAGGAGCAGGCCATCGGGAATTACTGACGCCGATCTTTCCAGTTATGCCAGCCGAAGGGTTTTCCTGGATGAGATCTTTCCCAACGTTGACGTGGTGCAGGGGCAGTCGCAGGTGCTGTATACGCTGGACCTGGCTTACTATCCTAATATTCGGGGCCCATACAATTATAATCCTGCCGCGGCAGGAAGCAATACAATTCCAAATCCAGAAGAAAATTGGGCAGGTATAAGCCGGGCACTAAATTCGACGAATTTCGAACAGAGCAATGTGGAGTACATTGAATTCTGGTTAATGGATCCCTTTATTTATCCTGAAAATTCAGGAAATGAGGGTGGGAAACTGGTCTTTAACCTTGGGAACATTTCAGAAGATGTGGTCAAGGACGGCCGTAAACAATACGAGAACGGGCTTCCGGAAGATGGCGGTATACAAAATACTACTATGACTGAGTTCGGAAAAGTACCTTCCAATCAATCCCTTATTTACGCTTTTAATACTGAAGGGCAGGAGCGGCTGAATCAGGATATTGGGTTCGATGGTCTTTCTGATACCGAAGAGGCTGCAAGATTTTCAAACTTTGCAAACCTTCCCGATCCTGCTGCAGATAATTACGATTATTTCCTTAACGCTTCAGGAAGCATTCTGCAGCGCTACTTCCACTACAACGGGCCTGAAGGAAATTCACCGCCCGATGTTACCGATACCAACCGCGGAAATACCACTTTGCCTTCCGTTGAAGATCTCAACAGGGATAACACCATGAATACGGTAGATAGCTATTACGAGTATGAAGTGGAGCTTTTCCCTAATATGAATATCGACAACAGCGAATATGTGACAGATGTTAAATCCTTTTCCACCACCCTTGCAAACGGGCAGGAATTGCCCGTAAGGTGGTTGCAGTTCAAAGTGCCAATTTATGAGCCTACTGCTGCCCGTGGAGGGATTGGTGATTTTAGGTCTATCAGGTTCATGAGGTTGTACCTTACAGAATTTGAAGATCCTACCGTGCTTCGGTTTGGAACTATGGACCTGGTGCGTGGAGATTACCGAAGATACACCCAAACTCTGGATCCCGATAAGTCTGATCCTAATCTGGAAAGCACCATATTTACGGCGACTTCTGTAAGTATTGAAGAAAATGAAAATCGCCAGCCTGTGCCTTATGTGCTGCCTCCGGGAGTTGACAGGGAGGAGCTGTTGAACAATAACACCAGGATTAGGCAGAACGAGCAATCCCTGGCTCTATCGGTTTGTGACCTGGAACCACAAGATTCCCGCGGAGTCTACAAGAATTTCCAGATCGATATGCGGCAGTATAAGAACCTGGAGATGTTCATTCATGCTGAAGCTGTCGTGAACCGGATTGCATGGAGAGAAGGTGAAATGGTAGCCTTTGTAAGGATTGGAACAGATTTCACCGATAACTTCTACCAGATCGAAATTCCGTTAAAGCCTACCGATTTTGGTGCTGCCAGCGCTTCGGAAATCTGGCCGGAAGAGAATAGGATGAACCTGCCTCTAAAGCTGCTTCAGGAGGTAAAAGCAAAAGTGATAGGTGATCCCGGTTATATTTCTACAGAACTAAATTTCTTCAATGAAGAGGGAGAGCCTGTTGAGGCTGAAGATCCCTACGAGATCGGGCAGTTGCGCATCGGGATCAAAGGAAATCCAAGCTTCGGAAATGTGAGGATGCTGATGCTGGGTGTCAAAAATGGCCTTTCTGAGACTGCTTCCAGGGATCTTTGTGCAGAGGTGTGGTTCAATGAATTGAGACTTTCAGAATTGGACAATGAAGGAGGCTGGGCAGCTATTGTAAATATGGATGCCAACGTAGCCGACTTTGCCAATCTTTCAGCAACAGGAAGAAAAAGTACTGTGGGCTTCGGTTCTTTAGAACAGGGCCCGAATCAAAGAAGCCGCGAAGACTTTTTGCAATATGATGTGGTGAGCAATCTCAATATGGGACAACTCCTGCCGCGCAAATGGGGTATTAGAATTCCGGTGAGCTACAGCTATGGCGAAGAATTGATCACCCCTAAATATGATCCTGAATTTTTGGATCTGGAGTTGGAAACTGTACTGGATAATGCGGCGACAGAAGAAATTAGGGATGACCTGCAGGAAAGGGCAGAAGACTTTACCCGTCGTCAAAGTATAAACGTGATAGGCTTGCGTAAAGAAAGAGTGGGAGAGGGTTCTAAGCCTAAGCCGTATGACGTGGAGAATCTTACGCTTTCGGGAAGTTATAATCAGGTAGACCACCGGGATTTTGAGATCGAAGATGCCTTTGATCAAAATGTTAGGGTGGGAGCTACCTATGATTATACTTTTGCGCCTCTTTCCATCGAACCTTTGCAGAATGTAAAGGCCCTGGACAGCAGTGCCTATTTTGCCCTTTTAAGAGATTTTAATTTTAATGTTTTCCCGTCAAATATTACTGCCAGTTCTACCATTTTTAGGCAGTACAATGAGCAAAAGTTCAGGGAGATCAATTTGCCGCCCGGTTTTATCAATGGCATCCCAACCTTATACCAAAGAAATTTCCTTTTTGACTGGCAGTACACCATCAATTACAACTTTACCAAGAGTCTCAGGATGAATTTTGATTCGTCCACCAACCGCATCATCAGGAATTATTTTGATGATGAGAATAACCCCGATACCACAACCGGGATCTGGGATGGTTTTTTCAATACCGGAATTCCCAATCAACATTTCCAGTCGTTGCAGCTAAATTATGATCTTCCGTTTGCCAAGGTGCCTGCACTTGAATTTATAAAAGCCACTTACTCCTATACCGGAAATTTCCAATGGGAGCGCGGATCAGATATTTACCGGACTCTTGACGATGTTCCTGATCTTGGGAACAGTGTGCAAAATTCAAATTCTCACCAGGTCAATGCAAACCTGGAGATGCAAACCCTTTATGACTATATAGGATTAAAAAAACGAACCAGGGAGGGCGCAGGACAATCTATTGAGGAGCGAAGCCGTGCAGTTCCAACGCTTAACAGGGCCGGAGAACAAACCAAGCCGGCACCCGAAGAGCCGGCAAGGCTGGATGCAGGGGACAGAACATACAATACTTTCGTAGGCCTGTTGACCTCCGTTAGGAGAATTCAGTTGAATTACCAGGAGAATAACGGGATCTATCTTCCGGGATACACCAACAGCATTGGCTTTATGGGCACCTGGAAGCCTACTGCAGGATTCACTTTTGGAAGTCAGGAGGAAATTAGATATCTGGCTGCCCGCAAAGGATGGCTTACACTGTACCAGGAATTTAATCAGCAGTACACAGAAGTTGAAAATGAACAGCTGGGGATCAACGCCGAAGTTTCATTGCTTCCCGATCTTACAATTCAACTTACTGCCGGAAGGTTGTATTCAGAAACCTTTCAGGAGAATTATCGGGTCATTGGTGATCAATATGTGCCGCTCACACCAAGGACTTTTGGAAACTTCAATATTTCTACCATCTTAATTCGAACTGCATTTAATCAAAGTTCTGCGGAATCTTCAGCAGCTTTCCAGGACTTTAGAGAAAACAGGTTGACGGTCGCGAGAAGGTTGGCTATGGCAAACGGTATGGATCCCAATGACACCGATGCGCAGGGATATCCCATAGGTTTTGGCAGGAATAGTCAGGATGTGTTGCTGCCGGCTTTCCTTGCCGCTTATACAGGAGCAGATGCCGGCGATGTGTCACTGGGAGCTTTCAGGGATTTTCCATTGCCTAACTGGAATCTAAAATACACCGGCTTCATGAGATTACCCTGGTTCAGGAAGAATTTCAAAAGGTTCTCTGTTAATCACGGATATACGGCCGGCTATACCGTCAACCAGTTTCAAACGAACCTTGACTATGACCCTGCAAATGCGCGGGAGGTAGACCAGGCGGGCAACTTTAAGAGTGAGGTGCTTTATTCCAATATAAATTTGACCGAACAATTTAGTCCGCTGGTACGGGTGGATCTTGAAATGACAAATTCTATTAAGATCCTGGCCGATGTTCAAAAGGACAGGGCGCTTTCCCTAAGCTTTGACAACAATTTACTTACTGAAATTAGCGGAAACCAATATACTCTTGGATTGGGATATCGTATTAAAGATCTTAAGATCGATACCAAAGTTGGAGGGCGTACAAGGATCCTGAGCAGTGACCTCAATTTTAAAGCAGATATTTCTTATCGTCACAATGAAACGGTGATTAGATACCTCGACCTGGAGAACAGCCAGGTGACTGCGGGGCAGGACATATGGGCTATAAATTTTACAGCAGATTATGCGCTGTCAAAAAACCTGACTGCCCTGGTGTATTATGACCATACTTTCTCGGAATATGCTATTTCCACAGCATATCCTCAAACCACCATCAGGTCTGGGATAACTTTGAGATATAACTTCGGAAATTAATACTGCGCCTCTTGACTGATAGAATTAAAAATTTAACTTTGCTATTCATAAAATACTAACCATGAAAATTCCAAACGATTTAAAGTACACCAATGATCACGAATGGGTGAGAATTGAAGGAGATGTGGCTACAATAGGTATCACAGATTTTGCCCAGGGAGAATTGGGAGATATTGTTTATGTTGAAGTAGAAACCGTTGATGAAACCCTTGACAGGGAAGAGGTCTTTGGAACTGTTGAAGCAGTAAAAACCGTTTCAGATCTTTTTTCACCGCTATCCGGTGAGATCATAGAATTCAACCAGAGCCTGGAAGATGAGCCCGAGAAGGTGAATTCAGATCCTTACGGTGAAGGTTGGATGGTAAAGATACGTTTCAGCGATGCTTCAGAGATCGATGATCTTTTGAGTGCAGAGGAGTATGCTGAGGTTATTGAAGGCTAAACTGCTCTTTTTATTACCTGCGCTGGTTTATACCGGTATTATTCTTTACCTTTCTCTCATCAATCTCGCAGATACTCCGGTGAGTACTCTGGGGATGAGTGATAAGTTGATGCACAGTGGGGCTTATTTTGGTCTGGGCCTGTTATGGATGCTCTTCGGGATCTTTTCTTTTCCCGAGAAAAATCTCTTCAGGCGAATTATAATTATTTCTGTAGCCGCAGTAGCCTTTGGCATTTTTATTGAGGTTCTTCAGGATACATTGACCACCTATCGCCAGCTGGATCTGTATGATGTTCTGGCGAATACCATAGGAGTACTTGCCGCCGCAGTTTTAATGTGGATGTTGAAGAATTACCTGTTAAGCTTAAAAGCTAAGATTAATTTAGATTTAATGAAAAAATAATTATTTTAGCCAACCTATAATTAAAACGGAATTATGAAACCCAAAAAAAATCCAAAAGCTGATTTGTCCAGGAGAAGCGTCCTGTTCTTCCAGATTGGAATGATCCTGATGCTTTTTATTACCTGGAGGGCGATTGAGTGGAAAACCTACGATAGGGAAGCTATTGATACCGGAATGGTAGATATGGATGCCCTTGAGGAGGAAGATGTGCCAATCACCGAATTGAATACACCACCGCCACCACCGCCACCTCCACCGCCACCAGCTCCCGAAATTATAGAGATCGTTGAGGATGAAGAGGAAGTTGAAGAAACCGTAATTGAATCTACCGAAACGAACCAGGATGAGATCGTGGAGGTTGAAGAAGTAAAAGTAGTTGAAGAAGAAGAAGAAATTGGGGACGTTCCGTTTGCAGTTATTGAAGATGTGCCAATCTTCCCGGGTTGTGAGAAGGAGAGAAATAACGATGCCCGTAAGAGCTGTATGAGTGAGAAGATCCAGCAGTTTGTGGACAAAAGATTTAATACCGGGCTTGGTAGTGATCTTGGCTTATCGGGGATCAACAGGATCTACGTTCAGTTCAGGATCGAAAAGAATGGAAATGTAACTGTTCTTGGAGCCCGTGCTCCACACCCCCGCCTGCAACAGGAAGCTGAGCGTGTAGTAAACATGCTTCCTAAAATGCAGCCAGGAAAACAAAGAGGACAGCCGGTAGGGGTACTTTATTCTCTGCCTATTGTTTTCAAAGTACAGGACTAAGTAATTTAAAATATAGTTTTAAGATCCCGCACCAAATGGTGCGGGTTTTTTTTGTAAGAAAAACTTAAATAAATGTAAGAATTTTTGCCGGTGCAGTAGCTGTTCGGTCTGATTGTTGAATGTTGTTTAAAAGATTAACATTAAAGCTCCTTTTAAAGCTGTAAATGATTTCCGGATATAATTAATCTTTAAATATACAAGCATGGAAAACAAGAAGAACAAACAGGCAGACCTTTCAAAACGGAGCATTTTATTTTTTCAGGTGGGATTGATACTCTCGCTGTTGCTGGTATGGCAGCTTATTGAATGGAAGGCAGATGGGAAAGAAGTATCTCAGCATACTACAATCCATATTGACCAATTTGAAGAAGATGAAATTCCCATCACCAGGGTAGAGGAGGTAAAGCCACCTGAGCCACCACAGATCCTAACTAAAGATGTTGAAGTGATCCCTGACGAGCTTGAAAAGGAAGAAACCGACATCGCGCCTACAGAACCTGGGGATAAAGTTCTCGAAGTACATGAAATAAAGGTAGCAGATGAAGATGATGAAGAGATAAGGGATTACGATATGCTTTCTGTTGAAACAGTTCCCGTGTTTCCGGGATGTGAAGCCGAAACTACCAACAAAGATCGCAGGGAATGCATGAGTGAGAAGGTGAATAAGCTGGTGGGGCGCACCTTTAATGCTTCCATTGGAGAAGATCTTGGTCTAAGCGGCCTCCATCGTATCTATGTTAGTTTTAGGATCGACAAGGATGGTAAAGTAAATATTATTGGCGCGAGAGGCCCGCATCCTAAACTGGAAGCTGAAGCCATTAGAGTGGTGGAGAGATTTCCTGAAATGATCCCGGGTAAAATGGGTGGAAGACCGGTGGGAGTCACTTATACCTTGCCTATAGTATTTAAGGTGCAGGATTAAAAAGCTGTTTTAAAAGATCTATTCCCGCCCTGGTGCGGGAATTTTTTTGCGGGGTCTTAAAGCTTAAAAATATCTAAAAAAATGTATCTTTCCCCTGTAATCCATTCAGCCCTCTGCAGGATATGACAAAATTGTACCCGCTCCTCATCTTTTTTTTACCCTTCATCAGCTTTTCTCAGATCTACAAAGGAGATCCGGAGAGATTTCCGAAGTTTTCCGAATGCGAAAACGTGGAATTTGAGCAGGAAGAACAATGTTTTTCGAGTACATTAAAAGCTAAGGTGCTCCGGGAATTTAAATTGCCCGAGGCAGTTTCAGAAGATAATTATGAGGGGGAGCTCGTGGTGCTTTTTGAAGTAACCAGGGATGGAGATTTTGAGACCATTTATATAGACGCCGCCTATCCTGAACTAAAGGAGGAAGTAAATCGCATTTTTAAGACCTTACCCAATATCTCCCCTGCTACATACAATGGCAGGGCGATCAATATGCAGTTTCGCATGCCCGTTAAAATTCCGCTGGAGTTAAATTCAGCAGGCGCAGAAATTTCCGAAGTAATTGAAAGCGTTTCTACGGAAGTTATTTCTGAAAATTCAATGGCAGAAGTTCCGGTTACAGGAGAATATGAACAGATCAAGTCTCTTGAATTCGAGCATCCGCGTTTGCAAAGTGAGATCAATATTCCTCTTTCGCATGAATTCTACAGCAGGTTTGAAGATGAGGTGAATCGGGTTGGAACTAATTTCCATTCTGCTTCTAAGCCGTTCCTGTTTTCTGAAGTGCAGCCGTATTATGATTTTGAAGGAGAATTCACAGCACTTCAAAAACCTGCCGAAAGCTGGGTGGGTCGCAAATTGTGGAATGAACATCTTTTTACTTTTCAGGCAGAAGACTATTGGTTCACTATAGATTTTGCTTTAGACCTGCAGGTAGGGAAAGACCTTGACAGCGATTTGGATGTAACTTATAACAATACCCGTGCAGCTATTTTTCAAGGCGGGTTAGGAAAAAAATTAAATTTCTATGCCGTAGTTTATGAAAACCAGGGCAGATTTGCAGATTATTTTAACCATTATGCCGAATCCATAAGGCCTGGTAGTGAGGGAAGGGCGATTATTCCCGGGCGTGGTATAGCAAAAGACTTCATGGGCCAGGCATATGACTATCCTGTGGCAGAAGGATATCTTTCCTTTAGTCCGGGAAAATATTTCAATCTGCAGTTTGGACATGGCAAGAATTTTATTGGCGATGGTTACCGGTCGCTACTCTTAAGTGATGTTGCCGCTCCTTACCCATTTTTCAAGCTTAATACCACCTTCTGGAAAGTAAAATATACCAACACCTGGATGTCCTTACGTGATGTGCGGCCCGAGGTGACAGGGGAAGGTTCTTACCGCACCAAGTTCATGGCGAATCATTACCTGAGTTATAATATAACAAAGCGGTTAAATATTGGCTTTTTTGAGTCGGTCATGTGGGAGAACGACAACAACAGGGGATTCGATCTTAATTACCTTAATCCAGTCATATTTTATCGTGCCATCGAATTTTCTACGGGGGCACAGGCGGGAAATGCAGTCATTGGCCTTACCGGAAAATATAAATGGAGCGATCACTTCCTTACCTACGGGCAATGGTTGATCGATGAATTCTCTTCTACAGATGTGTTTGGTGGAGAAGGCAGCTGGAAGAACAAACATGGTTTTCAGCTTGGTACAAAATATTTCAACGCTTTTAATGTAGAGGATCTTTACCTCCAACTGGAGTACAACCAGGTGCGGCCATACACCTACTCTCATAATACGATCACACTTAACTATGGGCATAGCAACCAGTCTATGGCGCATCTATGGGGGGCAAATTTTAGGGAGCTGGTGGCTATAGCACGTTACAACAGAGGTAGATATTATGGGCATGTAAAAGCCATTTTTGGAGAAAGGGGATTTGATTTTAGTGATTCGGGACCTAATTACGGCGGAAATATCTACCGTTCTGAAGAGGACCGGCCGTTCGAGGCCGGAGTAGAAATAGGTCAGGGTAATAACACCGATTCCTTTTTTGCTGAAACTGAGATAGGCTACATTGTTAATCCTTCTACAAATCTCAAATTCTTCGGAAGTTTTATTTATCGCAAATTTGATCCAAAGGTGACAACTCCGGCAAATTTTGACCAAACAACCTACTGGGTAAACATTGGTCTTCGCACGGATATTTTCAACTGGTATTTCGACATGTAAGATTTAACCGATTGAAAATCAATTTCAAATTTTTAAAAGATATCGAATTTTAACGGTTGGTGTTTCTTGGTAAAAACCAATTAAGAAGTATCTTTGCGGCAAAATTCCCTTTTGGAAAACACACAAGTACATACTCCTTCAGTTTCCCTTGTAAGCGATCTTAAAGAAGTAACTAAAATGAGGCTTGCCCTTAGTGTGGTCTTTTCTTCTGTGGCCGGTTATTTCCTGGGGGCAGAAAGTATAGATCTGCTTACTGTGATCATGTTGTCTATTGGAGGCTACTGTTTGGTGGGTGCATCAAATGCATATAACCAGATCCTTGAAAAAGATTTGGATGTATTGATGAAGAGGACCAGCAACCGGCCTGTGCCTTCAGGAAGAATGTCTGTCAACACTGCATTTATAATTGCCAGTGCACTTACGGTCACAGGTCTTGTGATCCTGTATCTCATTAATCCCAGGACGGCAATGTTTGGCGCCATAAGCATCTTTTTGTATGTGTGCGTTTACACTCCTTTGAAGACAAAGACTCCTCTTTCTGTATTTGTGGGTGCTTTTCCCGGTGCAATACCCTTTATGCTGGGATGGGTTGCAGCAACTGGAAACTTTGGAATCGAACCCGGAACACTTTTTATGATACAGTTTTTCTGGCAGTTCCCTCATTTTTGGGCTTTAGGCTGGTGGCTCTATGATGACTATGCAAAAGGCGGATTCTTTATGTTGCCTACAGGGAAGAGAGATAAGGGTACTGCGGTTCAAATAGTGCTGTATACAATTTGGACTGTTATTGTTTCTTTGATCCCGGTCACCGGTATGACCGGAGATTTGTATATCACTCCGTTTTCTGCTATACTGGTTTTATTGCTTGGGCTGGGAATGCTTTATTATGCAGTGCAGTTATACCGTAACAGGGATGAAAGATCTGCGAAAAAACTAATGTTTGCAAGTGTGTCCTATATCACCTTGCTGCAAATAATATATGTATTGGATAAATTGATTCGTGTATGGATTTAACACAGGGAACCGACAGCTATAAGCAAGGACGGGCGAAAAAAATGATGCTTTGGTTCGGGATCATTAGTATGGCAATGATGTTTGCCGGGCTTACCAGTGCTTATGTGGTAAGTAAGTCCAGGCCAGACTGGGTAGCTGAACTTGACCTGCCTGCCAGCTTTCTATGGAGCACCATAATCATATTGTTGAGCAGTATCACTCTTCATTTTGCTGAAAGGGCTATAAAAAGAGATGATCGCTCCCTTACTACTACAGGATTGCTGGCGACATTAGGCCTAAGTGTGGTCTTTATTGTGCTGCAGTTTTACAGTTTTAATCAGCTTATTTCTGATGGATTTTACTTCACCGGGAGTGAAAGTAACATTACCACATCTTTTATTTATATCGTTGTTCTTGCGCATCTTGCCCACCTGGCGGGAGGTATGATCGTGCTTTTGGTGATAATTTATAATCATTTTAAACAGCGGTACCATGCTGGGCAAACCCTTGGATTAGAACTTGGTGCTACCTACTGGCACTTTGTAGATGCCCTGTGGATCTACCTGTTTTTATTTTTATATTTCTTTAGATAAATAAAAAACCTATTTTTGCCCTTACATAAAATTTCAAAATCTTTCTATGGAAACTACTGTTGCTAGAACAGGTACTGAAGGACGAACCTGGGGCGGTGGGAATGAACCCTTGAAAGTAAGCTACGGTAAAATGATGATGTGGTTCTTCATCTTGTCCGATGCTCTTACTTTCTCCGGATTTCTTGCCTCTTACGGTTTTGCGAGATATAAATTCGCCGATAGCTGGCCTATCGCAGATGAGGTGTTCAATCACTTTCCTTTTTTACATGGAGTAGATGCTCCCATGTACTATGTGGCATTGATGACATTCATACTTATCTTTTCTTCTGTAACCATGGTTTTAGCGGTAGACGCAGGCCACCAGATGAAGAAAGGAAAAGTGACCTTCTATATGTTGCTTACCATCATTGGAGGTATTATTTTCCTTGGTTCTCAAGCCTGGGAGTGGAAGAACTTTATTACCGGGACGTACGGAGCTATTGAGACCAGGGGCGGTAATGTGCTTCAGGTTGTAGATAGTGACGGGCATAGAGTAGCATTAGACGAATTTGTTACTGCTGCACCAAGAGAAAGAGTATTGCACGAGCGTACTAACGGACTATGGTTCAAAGATGAGCCAACCCTGCAGAGATATACTATTGATGATGTAATTACAGGTTTTACTGCTAATCCAAACCTGCACATCAGAACTCAGGAGCTTACTTCAACCGGAGAAAAAGTAGTGCTTACAAGACAGGCTTCATTGGCAAAACTTGAAAGTGACGGCATTGGGATTATAGAAGGAGCTAACCTTCAAAAGAATGAATACGGGAATCCACTTTTTGGAGACTTCTTCTTCTTTATAACAGGATTCCACGGTTTTCACGTATTGACAGGAGTATTTATCAATATCATCATCTTCTTCAATGTTCTAATTGGAACTTACGAAAGAAGAGGACATTACGAAATGGTTGAGAAAGTAGGACTATACTGGCACTTTGTGGATCTTGTATGGGTATTTGTTTTCACATTCTTCTATTTGGTATAAATCAGGAACAAAATGGCACACGATACTACACACGTACATAAATCGAACACTAAAAGGATCTGGACGGTATTCATCATCATGTCTGTGGTGACCCTGGTAGAGGTATTTCTTGGGATCGTCAAACCGGAATTCCTTACAGATACCTATTTTATAAGTTTAAAACTGCTTAACTGGATCTTTATCATTCTTACCATTGTAAAGGCATATTATATCGCCTGGGCCTTCATGCACCTCGAAGGAGAGAGTAAAGGCCTGAGAAGAGCGGTGGTATGGACATCTACATTTCTTATTATTTACCTTGTCTTTATTCTGCTTACCGAAGGAGACTATGTTTACGAGGTAATGAACCGGGGCAATATTGCCTGGGATTTTTAATAGATAAAACATCAAAAAAAGGCGGTTTTAAGACCGCCTTTTTTTATTTTTGTGCACATCTTCCGGAGAGGTCTTATGAAAAAATTTCTGGTCATTTTTGTTCTTTTTGCACTTCCATTGGTAGCATATCTTTTTTTTGCTTCGGGAGTCAATAATTTTGCCCGCCTGCCTGTACTTACACAGGAAATATCCCCGCTTGAAAACTTCAGCAGCCTTGAAAAGGAGCAGGAGGAGCTTAGCTTCCGCGAAAAGATCAGCATCCTTGGATTCCCCGGCGATGATCCTCAAGAATATCTCACCAATGCATACCATCTTGCCGAAAAGGTTTACGATCCTTATGCCGAATTCAATGATTTTTACCTGGTATCTGTAGTTCCGGAGGGAAATAAGGAAGAAGTAGAACGCCTTAAGCAAAAACTTTCCGAAGTTATAGATCTCAAAAAGTGGATTTTTGTAGAGGGTTCTCCTGAAGAGATCAGGGACCTTTTCAATAGCCTTAATACAAATCTTGAACTTTCTGAAGACCTGTCCACGCCTAATGTTTTCATAATCGATAAAGATGGAAAATTACGGGGCAGAGATAAGGATGACGATGGCAACGAGCTCTTTGGATATGACACGAACTCCATTTATGTGCTTAACAACAAAATGGATGATGATATCAAAGTGATCCTGGCAGAATACAGGCTGGAACTTAAAAAGTATAACAAAGAAGCAGCAACAGAAAAATGAAAAGATATTCATATATAGGAATTGCTTTTGTGATCCTCATTTTTGGGATCATAGTCATCCCTGAAATTATAGAACGAATTCAGGATGAAGAGACCGTTACCTCCAATAGGTCAGACGGGCAGGCCGAACGTGCAGCCGAAAGTCGGGAGTTGTCTTATATCATGGTGAATGAGGAGCGTAAAAAAGTGCCTCCCTTTGAATTTGTAGATCAAAATGGAAATACCATTTCCAATAAAGATTATGAAGGGAAAGTTTATATAGCTGAATTCTTCTTCTCTACCTGTCCTACCATTTGTCCTATAATGAAAGATAATCTTGTACTGGTGCAAGAGGAGTTTATGGGCAATACTGATTTTGGAATTGCCTCTTTTAGCATAGATCCTCAGTACGATACTCCTGAAGTTTTAAAAGAATATGCCGAAAGGAATAATGTGAAGCATCCAAACTGGCATTTAATGACGGGAGAGAGGGAAGATATCTATGATCTGGCAAATACGGGTTTTAATATCTATGCAGGTGAAGATCCTGCTGCCGAAGGTGGTTTTGCGCATTCGGGGTATTTTGCTCTTGTTGACAAAGAAGGATACATCAGGTCGCGAAAAGATCAATTCGGGAATCCCATCATTTACTACAGGGGTTCTGTACCTTCTAAGGCAACTGTAAAGCCTGGAGAAGAAGAGCCGCAGATAGATATTTTAATTACAGATGCAAAAAGGTTGGTGAATGATAAGTAGAAAGGCAGATAAAATTATTGTTCCTGCAATTCTGGCGATCTCCATTGTAGTTCCTGTGCTGGTACTTATTCTTATGTACATGCCCGAGCGGTATGAACTGTTAGGGGATAACTTTAATAATTTTCCCCTTTTTCATGCAGTACTGAACTTCTTCACTGCACTTTTACTTGTTGCCGGTTACATTTCCATGCGAAGGAAAGAATTGCTGTGGCATCGAAATCTAATGATCTCTGCTTTTTTTCTTTCCACCGTTTTTCTTATTAGTTATGTGATCTCCAAGATAAGTAATGATCCCGTGCCTTACGGCGGCGAAGGATTTTTACGATACCTGTACTTTTTCGTGTTGATCACCCATATTTTACTTTCTGCTATTATAGTTCCGCTGGTTTTGTTCACCATGTACCGTGGATTAACGGGAGAAGTAGAGAAACACAGAAAGATCGCCCGCTACACTTTTCCTGTGTGGTTGTATGTGGCGGTCACCGGAGTTTTAGTATATTTATTCATGGCTCCATATTATTAAGATCATGAAACTGAGGATCCTTCTTATTGTAATGCTTTTGTTGCTTATCAACTTTGATGCTTCGGCTCAATGTGCGATGTGCCGTGCGGTGCTGGAGACCGAAGAGGGCCAGTCTGCAGCCAAAGGCATCAATGACGGGATCGTTTACCTCATGGCTTTTCCATATCTTCTCATGGCCGGGGTGGGATACTTCATCTGGAAATCCCGCAGGAAAAGTCATTCTGAAGAATAACCATATCCATTATTACCTGCTCTTTTCTGAAGTTTCTTTAGAAGAATGTAACATTTTCCTTTTTCATTAGTCTCATAAGCAAACTAAAAAGAATCCTGCTTTGTAGGTGTAGGTCCAATCCTTTTTTGATTTCCCATTGTAACAAAACTGGCAATCAAAAGACTTATACCTTAGAACAACCATTATGAAAAGAATATTTTTAACTGCAGGTTTCCTCTCCTTTACATTATTTGCCTCGGCGCAGCAGGGAGAATGGACACTTCAGGAATGTATTGAACGTGCTCTTGAACATAACATTACCATCAAGCAAACCGAACTTGATGTAGAGCTGACAAAAATCGATATTTCGGATGCCTTCGGAAATTTTCTTCCGGGAGTAAATGCATCGGCTTCGAATTCATGGAATACGGGACTTACGCAAAATGTTACCACAGGAATTCTCCAGACGCAAACTACCAGGAACTTTTCCGCGGGAGTAACTGCAGGGCTTAGCCTTTTTGATGGGCTGAGGAATATTCGCCAGTACCAGTACGCAAAAATGGCAAAACTGGCCGGGGAATATTCCCTGGAGCAAATGAAAGATGATGTGGCGCTTTTCGTAGCCAATGCTTATCTCGAAGTGCTTTTCAATAAAGAAAACTTCAAAGTGATCCAGGCACAGCATGAAATTACCCTGGAGCAGCTTGAAAGAGCCGAAGCTTTGGTGGAAGCGGGATCATTACCCAAAGGAGACCTGCTGGAAATAAGAGCTACTTCGGCAAATGAAGTACAGCGCATGATCGTTGCCGAAAACCAGATCAAGATCTCCCTTATCTCACTTGCTCAATTGCTGTTGATCAAGGATTATGAGAATTTTGATATTGCCGAAAGAGACTATGAGGTTTTTGAAAGTGAAGTGCTGGATGTCCCTGTTTCTGAAGTTATAGACGTTGCCGAAGAAGAGCGTTATGAGGTGAAGGTGGCCGAAATGAACCGGGAACTTGCCGAAAAACAACTTGATATCGCCAAAGGTGCGTATTGGCCCACTTTTGGAGCCTTTTTTAACTACAACACCCGGGAATCAGGCGCGGGAAGATTTTTCGCTGCAGGACTTGATCCTGAGGAGCCTTACAGGCAAATAGGTTTTGTAGAGTCCACCCGGGAGGTGGTAGTAGCCCCAAACATGGCTACAGAAATTGGCAATCCGCTTCCGTTTTTTGAGCAGTTACAGCTAAACGACGGTATCTCTTACGGGGTACAGATGAATGTTCCCATTTTCAATGGCTTTGCTACGAGGAACCAGGTGAAAAGGAATGAGGTAAATGTACTGCGTAGAGAATATCAACTGGAGCAGACAAAGCTTGATCTTGAAGCCAATGTTTACCAGGCCTATACAGATGCGCGTGGCGCTTTAAAAGCCTATGAAGCAGCTCTAGTTGCGAGGGAGGCCCAGGTGCAGGCTTTTGAATATGCCACCGAACGTTATAATGTAGGAATGACCAATGCTTTTGATTTTAGTCAGGCGTCTTTTAACCTGGAGAATGCCGAAAGCGAATTGGTAAGAGCAAAATACGATTACATCTTTAAATTAAAAGTGCTGGAACTTTATTTTGGTGTGCCCATCACAGATCTTAAATTCTAAAAAATGAAGAAAAAAACAATTTTTATAATAGTTGCAATTGCCTTAGTACTTATCGTCTTGCTCGTGGTAGGGAAAAAAGCCGGCTGGTTTGGAAAATCAGGTAATTTCAAAGAAGTTGAGATCACACAAGTTGAAAGAATTGATATCATTGAAAAAGTCTCTGCAACCGGAAAAATCCAGCCGGAGATAGAGGTGAAGCTTTCTTCGGAAGTTTCCGGAGAGATCATTGAGCTTCCGGTTGTGGAAGGGCAGCAGGTTGAAAAGGGAGATCTGCTGGTACGAATCAATCCTGAGATCTATCAATCTAACCTGGAGCGGTCCCGTGCCGGACTTCAGAATATAAAATCAGGCCTTGCACAGTCTGAGGCTTCTCTAAGGGAAGCCGAAGCTAATTATGAGCGAAATCGTACCCTTTTTGAAAAGGGGATCATTTCAAAAGCGGAATGGGACAGGATAGTTTCCGCCTATGAAGTTGCTCAGGCTACACGCCAGGCTGCTTTCTACAATGTTCGAAGTGCCGAAGCCAGTGTGAACGAAGCCCAGGAGAGTCTTGGAAGAACCAATATCTATGCTCCAATGTCCGGAACCATTTCCTCTCTTGATGCCGAATTGGGAGAAAGAGTTGTGGGGACCCAACAAATGGCAGGAACCGAGATCCTGCGGGTGGCAGATCTTAGCAACATGGAAGTTGAGGTAGATGTGAATGAGAATGATATTGTAAAGATCTCCATTGGTGATTCAACACTGGTGGAAGTTGATGCCTATTTAAAAAAGGAATTCAAAGGAATAGTTACAGAAATATCAAACTCGGCCAATGCAACTGCCACGGCAGACCAGGTGACCAACTTTAAGGTGAAGGTAAAGATCTTAAAGGAATCTTACGAGGACCTTCTGGAAGGAAAGCCTGCAAACTATTCCCCTTTTAGACCGGGAATGACAGCGACGGTTGATATCATCACCAACCGAAAAGATAATGTAATTGGGGTGCCAATTAGTGCCGTGGTTGTTAAGACCGATACCGCTTCGGGAAGAAAATCTGGAACTTCTGAAAAAGCAACTCCAAATCAACTTTTTGAAACCGTATATGTAAAAGAGGGTGATGAGGCGAAAATGAGAGTGGTAAAAACCGGAATTCAGGATGATGCCAACATTGAGATCAAAGAGGGACTTGAAGAAGATGAAGAGGTGATCACGGGACCATACAATACTGTTACAAAATTGCTGAAGCCCGGGGATAAAGTAGAATTAAAGGCAGAAAAAGAATAATTGTGTAACTTGCGCCGGTGATTCTATGCATTGAAACCGCTACCACAAACTGTTCGGTAGCACTTGGAAAAAAGGGGAAATTGCTGGCCTTAAAAGAGGATTACAGCAACAACTATTCACATGCCGAAAGGTTGCACCTTTTCATTGAAGAGATCCTTCGGGAAAACGATCTTAAACCAGGGGACCTCTCTGCAATAGCCGTAAGTAAAGGTCCGGGTTCCTATACGGGGCTCAGGATCGGCGTTTCGGCAGCAAAAGGATTATGCTTCGCACTGGATATTCCTTTGATCTCCATTCCAACTCTAAGATCTCTTGCCTTACAGGTGAAGCAGGAAAAAGACGGTTTTATAATTCCACTTTTGGATGCCCGCCGTATGGAAGTCTATACTGCAGGTTTTAATTCTGAAAATAAGAAGGTTTTTGACACCCGCGCAGAGATCCTTGTTCCCGATTCTTTTTCTGAATACCTGGAGAATGCAAATGTTTCTTTTATAGGCAGCGGAGTAGAGAAGTTCAGCAAGATCTGTGACCACAAGAATGCGACTTTCATCAAAGACAAATTACCCTCGGCAGAACAAATGGTCGCTTTAGCCGAAGAAAAATTTCAAAAAGAAAAATTCGAAGATGTAGCCTATTTCGAGCCTTATTATCTAAAAGATTTTCAGGCAGGCTAAACGGTTCCGGGTTTAAAGTTCAAAGTTCAAGGGTTAGAGATTCGGGATTCATAATTTAAGATTCAAGGTTTGAATTATTGTTTCATTCAACCAGTTCCCAGACTTAGATGTTTACCAATCTCCGATTAACCATTTAACCATTTAACTATTCACTAATCACTCTTTTCCCCGTGGTTGAAGAAATGCACATCGCGTTGGGGGAAAGGGATGGAAATTCCTGCTGCTTCCAGTCGGGTTTTAGCTTCCTCGATGGTGTACCAGTGGCAGTCCCAGAAATGATCAAGTTTTGCCCAGTATCTTACTGACAAATTAACCGAACTATCTGCAAGCTCTGTAACAACAACGGCAGGAGCGGGATCTTCAAGGATGTTCTCCTGCTCTTTTAGCAGTCCCATTAGTGTATCTTTTGCCACTTTTATATTGCTGCCATAGGAAATACCAATGGTGATGGCATCACGCCGGGTAGCTTCAGCCGAGTAATTCACTATATTTTCATTAGATAATTCTCCGTTTGGAATAATAGCCAATTGATTTCCGAAGGTATTTAGCCTGGTATAGAACATGGAGATGTCCTTCACAGTTCCCGATATTCCGTTCACTTCAATCCAGTCTCCCAGCTTAAAGGGTTTGAGTAACAAGATGAGTACACCACCGGCAAAATTGGAAAGGGAGCCTTGTAATGCGAGGCCTATAGCTAAACCTGCAGCTCCTAAAATGGCAATAAATGAAGTGGTTTCAATCCCCAGCATCCCCACCACACTAATGAGAAGCAGAACAATGAGCGCACCGTTGGCAAGATTCAGTAGAAATTTTGACAGCGCAGGATCATGTCCTTTCTTATCAAAGAATTTCCGCAGGTAACCTACTACAAGTTTAATAAGCCACCAGCCAATAACCAGCCAGAGCATTGCACCAAGCAGGTCGGGCAAAAAAGCAATAAATCGTTCTAAATATTCCTGAGAAACGTCTTTCAACTCGTTGATCTCCCTCATGTATTAAAATTTTTGCAAAGATGAGGGTATAGGCCCTTTTTGACAGGATGGTGCACGTTAAAATAATCTTAAGTGCCGGGGTGTTAGAATGAAAAAAGCTCCCATAACAGGAGCTTTATCAACTAATTAAAAAACGCCTTTTTAGGACGACGCATCTACCTGAAAGGTAATTTTTACAATTACCCGGTAATCTGTGATGTTTTCACCTTCAACATTCGCTGTTTGGTCCTTAACATAAACAGATTTGATATTTTTTATAGATTTTGCAGCTGTTTTTACTGCATTCTTCACGGCATCTTCCCAACTTTTGTTTGAGTTTGCCATGATCTCTACTACTTTCATAACTGCCATAATACTTTGAGTTTTAAGATTATAAAATTATCTGTAATTGGTTGATTATCAATTTACAAAAATACTTAAGCATAAGTGGCAAAGAATTGTTAAACCTTAAAGTTTTATTATAAATATTTGATTCTTGAATGATTGATTAAATAATTACTAATTTGTGGTAAATCTTTTAGAATCCCCATGGAAGATATTTATATCGTAATGCTGGTTGCCTTATTTGCACTTGCCATTACAGACCTTGTAGTTGGAGTAAGTAATGATGCCATCAACTTCTTAAGTTCGGCTATAGGGTCCCGGGCCTTTTCGATGCAAAAGATCCTTATTGTAGCAAGTATTGGAGTAGGGGTGGGAGCAATTTTCTCCAGTGGGATCATGGAAGTTGCCCGTAAAGGGATTTTTATGCCCGGGCAGTTTTATTTTGAAGAGATCATGATCATTTTTATGGCCGTCATGATCACAGATGTGCTTCTTCTGGATTTCTTCAATTCCCTTGGCCTTCCTACCTCTACCACAGTTTCAATCGTTTTTGAATTACTTGGTGCAGCCGTGAGTATGGCTGCCATTAAGATATATAAAGATTCCGGAGGTTATGGAGAGATCCTTACCTTCATCAATACCTCGAAAGCCACAGAAATTATTGTGGGGATCTTGATGGCGGTGGTCATTGCATTCATTATAGGGGCGGTGGTGCAGTATTTCTCGCGTCTTATTTTCTCTTTTCAGTATGAACAAAAGATCAAATACGCAGGTGCAATTTTTGGAGGAGTGTCTCTAACCGCTATTCTCTATTTTATCCTGCTGAAGGGTTTAAATTCTGTGACCTTTATTCCTGAAGGTTTCTTAGAATACATTGAAGAAAATACCTTTATCATCATTGGTGCAGGCTTAATATTCTTTACCATAATTTCCCAGCTCTTGATGAGCATTTTGAAAATGAATATTTTGAAGATCATTATCCTGGTGGGTACATTTTCCCTGGCCCTGGCCTTTGCAGGGAATGACCTGGTAAACTTTATTGGTGTACCTATTGCAGCCTGGCAATCCTTTGAATTGTGGCAAAGTGCTTACCAGACTTCCGGGGCCTTACCTTCAGAATTTTTAATGAGCGGCTTACAGGGAGAGGTGTCCACGCCGCCTTTCCTTCTTTTGGGCGCAGGTGCCGTGATGGTGATCACCCTGTGGTTTTCCCGAAAGGCCCGTAATGTGGTGAAAACAGGGGTAAACCTGTCACGACAGGGAGAAGTTTCAGAAAGGTTTGATCCTAATTTTATCTCCCGGGGGATTGTAAGATATTCTGTCTATATGGGTAATGCTTTGGAAGCGATCACTCCTGCCGTCATCAGTAAAAAGATCGAGGAGAAATTTCAGAACCAAAAAGCATTTTCAAAAGATGATGATGACACCCCGGCCTTTGATCTTGTAAGGGCTTCAGTAAATCTCGTAGTGGCGGGTATTCTTATCTCTATAGGTACCAGCCTAAAACTTCCGCTTTCTACTACCTACGTGACCTTTATGGTTGCGATGGGTACTTCTCTTGCAGACAGGGCCTGGGACAGGGAAAGCGCCGTTTATCGGGTTGCCGGAGTGGTCAACGTGGTAGGTGGATGGTTTATTACCGCCCTCGTCGCATTTTCGGCTGCAGCGATTTTTGCGGCAATCATCTATTTTGGTGGGATCATTGCCATTACCATTTTACTTGGGTTTGCAATCTTTAGTATTGCACGGAGTTTTGTGATCCATACCCGGAAAGAAAAAGAAGAAGCTCTTAATAAACCTTTCCGAAGAAAAGAACTCAGTACCATTAATGATATCGTGTTAGAAAGTTCAAAAAATATTTCCAGCATCATTGGAGGCGTTAACAAGATGTTTTCGAAAACCGTGGAAAACCTTGGGTATTATGATAAATCCAAGCTGAAAAAGAACAAGAAGGCCATTAAAAAGCTTGAATCTGAAATTGATGAACTCAAACGGAATGTTTTCTATTTCATCAAGACCATTGAAGAAAATTCCCTTGATTCTAATCGGTTTTACATCCTTATCCTGGATTACCTGCAGGATATGGTGCAATCTATCGGCTATATTACCCGGAATAGCTACAACCACGTAAACAATAACCATAAGAATCTAAAGTTCAACCAGATCAAGGACCTTAAAAGGGTTGATGATAAGATCCAGAAGCTCTTTGACGAAATTGAAGAGATTTTTGAACAACAGGATTTTGCACGCATTGAAAATGTGCTTGCGGGAAAACAGGAGCTATTTAATGAAGTTTCCCAGCTCATTGAAAAGCAGATCAAACGCATTAGAACCACGGAGAGCAGCCCTAAGAATTCTGAACTCTATTTCGGACTTTTATTGGAAACCAGGGATCTCGTAACTTCCACTATGAACCTTTTGGAACTTTACCGGGAATTCAATATTGCCGTAGAAACTACAAGTTTTCCAAAGCGGGAATTACCTGTGAAGTAGCTGGTCTGGTTGGTCGGCCTGAGACAGAAGCGCATCAACCAAACATTGTTCAAGATGAAACTACACCTTATGGTACACCTGCGGCTGCCTGAATTGGCAGCCATCATAGCAGACAAACTACGGGGCTGGATTCATTATTATGGCAAGGTGCGGAAGAGTGAATTACATTACGTGTTCCGGTTGCTGAATAAGCGACTGGCAAAATGGGTACGCAACAAATATCGGAGGTTCAGGCGAAAGCATTGGTTCTTTGCCTACAAATGGCTACAGGAGACTGCAAAGCACTATCCCAACCTGTTTGTGCATTGGCAATATGACTTTAAGCCTTAGACTTGTTAAGAAGAGCTGTATGATGTGAGAGCATCACGTACGGTTCTGTGAGAGGTTTAAGGGTGAGATTCCCCTTTACCTACTCGACTTTTTAAATTCTTATCTTGTTCGGATCTTGCCTATTGGAGAAAACAGATAAAATTTCAATGTTTTCGTTATTTTGTCGGTAGTAGAGATTATTAAATTTTGCAACCACCGCTCTTCTAACAGTTTTCTTCTGTTTGGAAGTGGGAAAGAGTTTTGGATTTTAGGTCAGCCGCATTTGTGTTAACCGTTGTTGGCAGCTGTGCTTTATTCCCTTTTGATACCGTTTTCTTTTTCAAGTAATCTCAGTAAGTATATAATAGTTTCATAAATTTTATCCAGTCGGTTGGCTCCTGAAATTCCTTCTTTCTCACCAGTTAATTCTTCACTTAAAGCATTAAATCGGAATTCATTAACTATTATTCTTATCTCAATGCATAAGGTGCTAATGGTAGAAATTATTTTATCATCAATATTTAAGGAATGTGATGTTAGAATATTTTCTAAGGTATCTTGAACCGGTTTTAGTCTTTCAACTTCCCCATTTACAAAATTGTATCTTTCCTCTCCTGAACATTGTTGTATGCGGGTCAGAATATTTACTTTTAATTGTTCAGGAGCCACAAGTTTCAAAACATTCGGGTTTAATATAGCCACGAAATCATACAAGTCCGGATATTTTTTATTTCTTACTAAAAATGTTGTGGAGTCGTTATTCACTTTAATCTCCTTTGGGATTGAATTTAAAAATTCACAGAGTTCGGAAATTATAAATGCAATTTTAGACCGAAAGTGGATGATGTTTTTTCGTTTAAGTAATCTTATTGTGAACTTGGGAATCAGCCAGATTGAAACAAGAATTCCTAAAATAAAGTAAATACTTCCTGCATAAATATTTATCCAAAAGGAATCCCAATCCATAGTTGTTTATTTTTTTTGCATTGCTGCCAACGTCTCGTATAAAAACAGTGCGGCGATTGCCAGCGTTGATTTTCCGCAGGAAAATCAGACGCAGCAAGTACACACAAACTTTCGATTCGACACAGGCTCCCGCATTGTTTTTATATGTTGTTGTGAGTCCGTTTTTTCTTTTAAATGGTCCGTCGCAAAGGGTCTCAAAAATGGCATTTTTGACAGGTCTTTTCGTAATCAACTCTGTCCGCCAATCCGCTTATTCGCAAGCCATAATTTCCAAATTTACCCAAAAAAAAGCGCCACTTGCGGCTGAGTGATGATTCTAACACGTAGCTTTTTTTTCATCCTTCGACACCAGCAGCAGCAAAAAACCAAAAATTTGCCGATTGCGATCCGCTTTAAATGGCTCACAACGTCCCGTATAAAAACAGTGCGGCGATTGCCAGCGATGATTTTCCGCAGGAAAATCAGACGCAGCAAGCAAGCGCTGACGCTTCGATTCGAGACTAATTTAAGCATTGTTTTTATACAGTGTTACCTCACGTTGTGTGTCCTGCGCTGTTCAGGGATACAATATAAGATTAAGTTCTTTGAAAATTAACAGCATAACTGTAATTGAGATGAGAGGCTCATTTTTTTTTCAGGAACGAGCTTGACAAAGAAAGTCAGGAGGTCTCACGTAAAGAAACATTAATGAGGATTGGTCTCTCGGCTGGGATGTACAGGCATATCAGTCAAACCGCCTTATGGGGCTTGCCTTTCACGGGTTGGTCTTGAGCGATAAGGTCAAAGGCACTACCGCAGTTGTATTGTGAGTAGCGAGCTATGGTGGGAGTAAAGAAGCTGAACGAGATGTGAGTGAACCCTTGTAGAAGTGTCGTAAACAACTTTAGTATGGTCAAAACTGAGGGATGGGCGGTCTTACAGGACAAAGCTTAACGGGTGTAACCTGATTTACTGGTTAAGCGACCATCGGCATAAAGAGGGCAGGAGCTTTACTAGACGGCTCAATTACGGAACAGGAGAAGCCAATCTGTAGTGTGAAAATGCCATAACCCCGAAGGGCAAGGCAGAAAGTAACGATACTATAGATTGGTGGCGGATTTGCCCGTAGTAGTGAAGATGTTCCCTGAAAGGGGAAAGGAGCGAAGGGGCAGACTTAACGGTTTTAAATTGTATTACAACTAAATGAAAATTTAGGATGATTTTCGAGGAGAAACAAAAGTCGCAACCGATAGAAAAGCGACAGGTATGGGAAGCCTTCAAAAAGGTGAAAAGTAATAGAGGAGCAGCCGGAGTGGATAAACTATCCATAGAAGCCGTATCCTCACAAACGAGGAAGTATCTGTATCCGGTATGGAACCGTTTGGCCAGTGGAAGTTACTTTCCCCTGCCTGTACGCGAAGTAGAAATACCCAAAGATGAAAATAGGGTAAGAAAGTTGGGCATACCAACGGTACAAGATCGTACGGCTCAAATGGTCATCAGGGAAGAACTGGAAGCTAAGGTGGACAAGCACTTCAGTGCAAGTTCGTTTGGCTATAGACCTAAGAAATCAGCGCACCAGGCTATCAGGCAATGCAGGGAAAACTGCATGAAATTGGACTGGGCGATAGATTTGGACATCAAAAGTTTCTTTGATGAAATAGATCATGAGTTAATGATGAAAGCTTTAAGTCATTTTACAGATAAGAAGCACATCCATCTGTACGTAAAACGCTGGTTGGAAGCCCCCATCCAAAAGAAGGATGGTACAATTCAGAAACGAACCAAAGGTACACCGCAGGGAGGAGTGATAAGTCCGTTACTGGCAAATATCTTTCTGCACGTTGTTTTTGATAAGTGGATAGAGAAGTACCACCCCGAAGTAAAGTTTGAGAGGTATGCCGATGATATCATCATCCATTGCCAAAACTTCAAACAAGCCCTGCGGACATTGGAAGCGATAAAAGCCCGATTTAAGGAGTGTAAACTTCAAATAAAAGACGGCAAGAGCAATATCGTGTATTGCAAGCGCAACCAAAAGAAGCACCCGCCATTTAATGTGCAGTATGTGACCTTTGATTTCTTAGGCTTCACATTCAAACCAAGAATGGTCAAAGGCTACTTTGGAAACTTTCATTTGGGTTTTACCCCGTCCATCAGTCGCAAGAGACAGAAGCGCATCACCCAAACTTTGTTCAAGATGAAACTCCACCGTATGGTACACCTGCGGCTGCCCGATTTGGCAGCCATTATAGCAGACAAACTACGGGGCTGGATTCATTATTATGGCAAGGTGCGGATGAGTGAACTACATTACGTGTTCCGATTTCTGAACAAACGACTGGCAAAATGGGTACGCAATAAATATCGGAGGTTCAGGCGAAAGCATTGGTTCTTTGCCTACAAATGGTTACAGGAAACTGCAAAGCATTATCCAAACCTTTTTGTGCATTGGCAATATGGCTTTAAGCCTTAGACTTGTTAAGAAGAGCCGTATGATGTGAGAGCATCACGCACGGTTCTGTGAGAGGTTTAGGGGTGAGATTCCCCTTTACCTACTCGACTTTTTTAATCCGCTATGACCATTCCAGCTATGAGTTAATAGTCATTTTTACCGGAAGATCCTGTTAGACCTGGCCATTGCCCCTGCGTCTGAGTAAAATCAGCCGTCGTGATTGACCAGAACCTTTGCCCAATGAAGGTCCTAAAAATGGCCTATATGAATCGACTTTTCGAATCAAAAACTACGATTGGAATTAAGGCGAACCTTACCTCTCAAAAATGGCAAAAAAGAACAGGCCTTGGTTTTTCAAGTGTGTTACAACGTCCCGTATAAAAACAGTGCTTGCTGTCAAGCTTGATTGTCCGCAGGACAATCAGCTAAGCAAGTGAGCACATAGTTTCGGTTCGAGACAGGTTTTAGCATTGTTTTTATACAGTGTTGTACACAGTATTATTTCCACTTCCCAATGATTTCTTCTACTCCCTTAGCAATTCCATTGTGATAATCCCCGTTTCTGAACTCAGGAATAATTGTAGAATCAATAGTGTTTTTTAAAAATTTGTCCGTTATAATTTTCTCAGTTCCAAGTCCAGTAGATATCCAGATCTCCCTTTCATTATTATTTAGTACTATCAAAAGTCCGTTATCCTTTTCCTTTTTTCCTACTCTCCAATAATTGGCAAGATCAGTTGCATACCATTGTATTTCGCTGTACGGTTCAATAGAGTTAACAGTAACTACAGCAATATGATTTGACGTTTGCTGCTCGTACTCGCGCAGACGATCTTCCAGATCTTTCTCTTGATCAGGTGTGAAAATGCCATCAAAATCATTTACAAAACCTACAGGTTCGGGAAATCGGACATTTTGATGTTGAATTTCAGTCCGTTCTCGGGTATATTCGACCTCGTTTTTTGAAGAGGTTTTACAGGCAGTAAAACTGAGTGCTGCAAATAAAACAAGAAAGATGTTTTTCAATGTAGATGCTATTTTGTTTTTAATATTGTGTACAACGTCTCGTATAAAAACAGTGCGGCGATTGCCAGCGTTGATTTTCCGCAGAAAATCAGACACAGCAAGTACACACAGACTTTCGATTCGGAACTAAGATAGCATTGTTTTTATACATTGTTGGCAACAGGCTGTGTGTCCTGCGCTGTTCAGGGATACAATATAAGTTTAAGTTCTTTGAAAAATGAACAGCATAACTATAATTGAGATGAGAGGCTCATTTTTTTTTCAGGAACGAGCTTGACAAAGAAAGTCAAGAGGTCTCACGTAAAGAAACATTAATGAGGATTGGTCTCTCGGCTGGGATGTACAGGCATATCAGTCAAACCGCCTTATGGGGCTTGCCTTTCAAGGGTTGGTCTTGAGCGATAAGGTCAAAGGCACTACCGCAGTTGTATTGTGAGGAGCGAGCTATGGTGGGAGTAAAGAAGCTGAACGAGATGCGAGTGAACCCTTGTAGAAGTGTCGTAAACAACTTTAGTATGGTCAAAACTGAGGGATGGGCGGTCTTGCAGGACAAAGCTTAACGGGTGTAACCTGATTTACTGCACTCTTTATTTAAAAGGAAAGTAACTGAATCGGCTATTTTTGTAATCGGTCTATTTTACTTTTTAATTCATCAATCTCGTTTACGAGCTTATTTACATTTTTATGAGTTGAGTAAATTTGATATATAATTACTAAGAATAGTCCGGTGAAAATTAAGTTTTCCATAATGTTATACTTGATTTATTTATTAATTAATTGAGGTTTTTGAGATTATACACAACGTCCCGTATAAAAACTGTGCGAGCTGGCGAGCGTGATTGTCCGCAGGACAATCCGCTGAGCAAGCGAGCACGGAACTTCGATTTGCGACAGACTTAAGCATTGTTTTTATATGTTGTTGTACAATGTTTTCTATCCTTTTTTAAGATTATAATCGGGAACTGAAATCATTTTTATAAAAATCAATCCATCAAACATTTCAGAATACTTTTTATTTATCAGATAATATTTTTTAGGATTATACCCTGGAGCACCTAACCCTATTTGTTTATTCTTTTTGCTAAAGAAAGCTGTAGGTTCATTTTTTAAAGCATTAGCCATATCAATAAAGTAAATGTCATCTTCTGCTTCAAAAAGTGTTTTCGCATACGTTTTACGAAAGGGTTTATCAATTTGGTAAATTTCCCAATAATTGGGTTTGTTCTTATTAACAACAAAGCCTCTCAGCTCTCCTATTCCAAAATCAAAACCTACACTATAATAATCACTTTTATAATATTTCTTTAAATGTCCACCTAAATTGATTTGACCGCTACCATATGACAGAAATTCTTTGTTATTTATATGTTCATTATGAGCCCAAATAAAAGCCTTACCATTTCTTGCTTTATTTTCAATAATCCATTTTACATTTTCAAACATTTTTAGATCTCTTACTTCACTCTTAGAATGTTGAACGTAGTATGTATAATTAATTAAATAGTTCAGAGCTCTAATTATTGAATCAAACTCTTGTTGTTTGTCTATCTTATTTTCTTTTTGGTAGCCTGATATTATTCGTTCAATTTCTTTTAGTTTTGGAATTTGAACATCCGCCCAGTCTGTTGATTTATTGTATTCAATTTTTTTATTGGCAGCGATATCTAATATTGAAAGAAGTTCTTCATTTACAGGTATTTGGTGCTTGGATATAAAGTCCCGAATCTCCATATTAATTCCTTGTGCAAACTGAATATCCATTCCATAGAAACGGATTTGATTTTCATTTGGCTTTGATATATTATATTCTCTCATCCATTCCAATAAGTTCACAACCTCTTTGGTTTTCCAAGGCATCATATTAAAGTTATTGGTAATAGTTTCAACATCTCCCTCCCCACCGCTTATCCATTCATTAATACCAGATTCTGCAGCATAGAATTCTTCCATTATAAAAACCTTTACATCTTGATTTTCTACTAAATACTTAAAAAATTTAGCTTTTATGTCAAAATATTCTTTCCCGTGATGTGAAGCTTCTCCAAATCCAAAAATCTTGGCATCAGCAAATTCTTTAGGAATATTGTTATCAAAAATTATGAGATCGGTGTCAGGATCCGCGTCTTCAATTTTTATGGAGTTTTCATTAATCCAGCTAACTGTTTTGGAAGTTTGAGCATTGAGTTGAAGTGTCAGAATCGAAAGCATTGCTAATAAAGTGACTCTCATAAAGTATTTTAGTTTTAATATTGTACAACGTCTCGTATAAAAACAGTGCGGCGATGGCGAGCTTGATTGTCCGCAGGACAATCAGGCGTTGCAAGTGAGCGCCAACTTTCGATTTGAGACTGATTTAAGCATTGTTTTTATATGTTGTTGTGCCCAGTACTTATTCCATCCAATTCTCAATATTGAATCTTTTAATGCTATCCTTTACTTTAGTAAAAATATATCCGTCACCATAGTTAGGACCAGCTATTTGGAGATATAATTTATTCAAATCTTTGCTGAATATTGGCTTTCCAACCATTATATAATCTGCCTGTCCAGATTTTTGTTCGATGATTTTATCAATAGAATCAAGAGAAATTCCATCCTTTAAATGTTTTTTGGTGGGAAAAATTCTGAAACCTTCATCAGAAAGCCGAGCTAAATGGTTGGTTTTATCATTCATCTGTCTCCTCAAAAACAATGTATCTTTTTCATTGAGATGGTAAGATAAATATTCTATCCTACTAACTTCTTTCCACTCGTCATTAATGGGAATCTGATTATCAAAGTTGGGAATTTTATAAAAATCTGATATTAGCACGTTATGGAAAGGTAGAGTTGGAGGTTCTTTTTGATCCAGTAATGCTTTTTTTAAAAGGTCTAACTTTAAACTATCAGAATTCTCTGAGTAGAAATCTTTTGAGTCCGATCCTCTTTGGCAACCCACGTTTAGAGCTGTCAGTAGGATCAGGTAAATGATTTTAATTCGCTTCATTTTTTGGTATTGGGCACAACGTCCCGGTTAACGCAAGTGCGGAGTAGGGGATCGAAATTGATCTTTTAATTACTATTTTTAAAGGTACTCAAAAATGCCATTTTTGACTGGTCTGCCGCATTTGTGTTAACCGTTGTTGTCAATCCGTTGCGCCGCAGCCGAGTGAGCACCAAAGATTAGCCGTTCCTATTTTACGTCTGCTTGGTTTCTAATTTGAGTTACCATTAATCTTTTTTGTTCTAATTTTTTATCCGCAAGAGTGATAAATTTCTTTTCCGGCAGAGTGAAAATCAGGAATTAATCTCGCTTCCAATATTTATCTTTTAATCTCTTGATTTTCTTTTTAAGTTTCCACGTAAGAGTGATAAAATTATTGCAGCTGAGTGAGGTTATTTGTTCTTCTTTATCTCGCTTCCTCAATTAATTTTTTAAGTTTCAAATTTCGCGAGCAAGAGTAAAAAAATCAGTTTTTACGGCTGAGTAATTGTTTGTGCCTTATTTCTAAAAATTGAATTGAAAATTATCTTTTTTAACCAGTTTATGTAAGTCAGGCGCTATGGTTGACAACGTCCCGGTTAACGCAAGTGCGGAGTAGGGGAACGAAATTGATCTTTTAATTACTATTTTTAAAGGTACTCAAAAATGCCATTTTTGGAAGGTCTGCCGCATTTGTGTTAACCGTTGTTAGCAAACGTATTTTTTAGTACGCGAATTCAAGTACTATGATTTTTCTATTTAGTTCATTGTTTAAATCCAATTCAAAATCTAACATAGCTTGTGCAGTTTGATATGGAAGTGAAAATTGACCATCTTTCTTTATTTCAAAGTACATTCTATGAAAATCACTCTTATCCTTTACCGATTCCAAGGCTTTTAAATATTTACCAGCGTAATTTATTCTTGGTGTTTTCAATTCTCTATTTATAATTGAATCGTAATCTGAACCAGGTGTGATCTCTCCACCTCTTGAAAAGTTATATTCTGTCGTTCCATCAGAATTTGTGTGTTTAAATCTGGTCTTGATATATGGATTAGGATTTTCCAAATATGCTACAGAGTCAGATTCAATTTTGTCAAAAGAGCTATTCTCTAAAATCCAAACCGAATCTGGAAATTCATACATTTCAAGACGCAGATCGGTCGAATCAAATTTGTCTTTTGTGTTTTGAGAAATACCTTCCCAGTCTGCAGTTTTTTGATTACTCAAATCAATTAAGAATTGTCGGTACGCATCTTCAGTACTCAAATCCGGATATTGTCTTTTAAGAAATTCATTTTCAAAATCCGATATAAGTAAATCCAAAGTGTTCGCATTTTCCTTACCTAAAACGAGATCAAATTCATAGGTTTTACTTTCTGATCTTTTGTCCGAGCAACTTATTATAAAAAGCAGGAGTACGAATAGAGGGAAAACTTTCATAGATGGTTTATATGTTTGCTAACGTCCCGGTTAACGCAAGTGCGGATTGGGGAACGAAATTGATCTTTTAATTTCTATTTTTAAAGGTATTCAAAAATGCCGTTTTTGACTGGTCTGCCGCATTTGTGTTAACCGTTGTTGGCTACAGTATTTTTCTGTCGATATATTTTTTGTTGATTAAATAATCCTCTAAGTCAGATATATAAGAGTCAAAGTCAAATTTTTGCAGTTTTGACAGTCGAGTAAGACAGTCAGATTCGCTTAATATTTCTTCACAAACTTTTGTAATCAGTTCTTCCTTATTGGAATTTGAAACTTCACTAAATTGAAGTTTACAGTCAATTTCCGCAAAGTTGGTTGACTTAATTTCTATACCGTCAATAAATGAAGTCTTTTCTCCTGGTTCGTATTTGGGTTTTTTCTTTTTAAAGAACTGGTCAAATTCAGGTTTTACAGTAATTAATCCGAAATAAAGTTCTTGCAGGTCTTCTCCGTAATTCCGATTCTCGAAGAATGATTTTAATTCAACAGATAAATCATTTATCCATTTGTTCTGTTCCGGCGTCAGGTTCGTGTATTGTGCTATTGCAAACTTCAATTTTTACTTCTTGTTTTATATTGTAGCCAACGTCTCGTATAAAAACTGTGCGAGCTGGCAAGCGTGATTGTCCGCAGGACAATCCGCTTAGCAAGCGAGCACGGAGTTTCGATTTGAAAAAAATTTGAGCATTGTTTTTATATGTTGTTGTAAAACGTTTTTATTCCTTAACGTAAGTCTGGTTAAAAGTCTTTACTCGTGTCCGCTCCTCTTTGTTTAAAATATTAAAAATCCATATTGGAGCCAGTAATCCAGTAGCAACCAAAAAAATGCCCATTACAAATTTCATTTCTGATATCATTTTCATTAGAAAATAAAGTCCGATAGCCGTTCCAATTATGAATATAATCCCAGCAAGAATAGATATCAGTTTTGACTCTTTTGCATACAATCTGTTTACTTTAAAAGAAGTTGTTTGATGACATTGACAACATTCTAAGTCGGTCACATTTCCCTTTTTCATTGCAAATTCTACACGAGTTGTCGCATCCGTCTTGAGTCGGTTTTCCGTGTTGCAATTCGGGCATTTATAATATATATTCATAAAGGTGCTGAAATGTTTTACAACGTCCCGGTTAACGCAAGTGCGGAGTAGGGGAACGGAATTTATCTTTGTATTTACTCTTTTTAAAGGTACTCAAAAATGTCATTTTTGACTGGTCTGCCGCATTTGTGTTAACCGATGTTGTCAATCCGTTGCGCCACAGCCGAGTGAGCACCAAAGATGAGCCGTTCTGTTTTTCCACATTTTTGGTTTCTAATAGGTATAATTATTTATCTTTTTTGTTCGGATTTTTTTCCCGCAAGAGTGAGAAAAGTTTTGCGGCAGAGTGGAGTTCGGGATCAATCTTTATTTCCTCAATTTTTCTTTTAAGTTCTTCTCAATCATTTTCATTTTTTCCCGCAAGAGTGAGAAAAGTATTTGCGGCAGAGTGGAGTTCGGGATCAATCTTTTTTCCTCAATTTTTCTTTTAAATTCTTCTCAATCATTTTTATATTCTCCGCAAGAGTGAGAAAAGTTTTACGTCAGAGTGATTTTCTTAATCTCTTGAAAAGAACTCAAAATTATCTTTTTTACAGAATTAAGAAAGTAAGTCAGGCGCTATGGTTGACAACGTCCCGTATAAAAACAGTGCGGCGAATGCCAGCGAGGATTTTCCGCAGGAAAATCAGGCGTTGCAAGTACGCACAGACTTTCGATTCGAGACTAAATTAAGCATTGTTTTTATACATTGTTGTAAACTGGGCGTTTTTTCCCAGCCTGGTTTTTCCGCTGAGAGTGTCAGTCCGATGTTCTTCCCTGACGCCAAAAATTTGCTTTAGAAATCACCTTTTTGACTGGTAAAACTTAGAGTTATTCACACAATATTTTTTTCCAGTTTGGTTTTAATCCGCTGCGATTGTCAGTCCGCTTTCCTTCTCCAAGTTCCAAAAAATTTGCTTTGAAAATCCCCTTTTTGAGTGGTAAATCGGATTTTAATTAAATTGAGTTTTTTTTCATTCCCATTTAATTTGTCGCGTTTCAATCCGTTGCGATTGTCAGTGCGAATTTGTCCGTTGCAAAAAATGACCAATAAAATCTCCAAAAACTCACCTTCCAAAAATGCCTTTTTTGCCTTGTTTACAACGTCTCGTATAAAAACTGTGCGAGCTGGCGTGCGTGATTGTCCGCAGGACAATCCGCTTTGCAAGCGAGCACGGAACTTCGATTCGAGACAGAATTAAGCATTGTTTTTATACGTTGTTAGGCAATGGCTTTTTTTACTCATCCACTCGATCAGATATTTGTTCTCTTACCCACTCAATGTTTCTTTCTTGGCGGAAGTCAAACCATTCCAGTCTGAAATCCGATTCGTGGATCAGATAATTGAAGTTCCTGAAAGGTTTTGGTCGGTTTAGAGCAGTAAGTAACTTTTTGCGAAATCCGTCCGCTTCCAGCTGGTCCGCAAAGGTTTCCATTACAGCGTAAGACTGGTTGGAGTTCATTGGCTCGATTCGAATATAATCATCCCAATTATTTTCTATTTTATCTATTACTTCTTGCCAGGGATTATCCTCATCTGGAAAAAAATCCATTTCTGACGGATGATAATCAAATTCACCTGTCCGAATATTTAGAAAACAAATTTGTCCGCACAGAAGGAGTTCTGCCATTTCTCGAATATTTGCTTCCTTGACTATCATTTTTTTTAGCTATTGCCTAACGTCCAGTATAAAAACAGTGCGAGCTGGCGCGCGTGATTGTCCGCAGGACAATCCGCTAAGCCAGTGAGCACGGACTTTCGATTCAAGACCAAATTAAGCATTGTTTTTATATGTTGTTCTACGCAGTTTTTATTATCAACTTATCCAACTTCCTAAATTCTCCTTTTCAATCCATTTCCCGTTCAAATATTCATAAATCCTTTCCTCTCCACCACCACAAAGATCTCCACAAGTATTCCCAATTTGAACATAGGCGACAGTAAAATTTTCATTAAAAATCGGCTTCGAAATCGAACTAAAACCAGATGTGCAGTTTTTATCTAACCAATCCCAAAATTTAAATTCTCCTAATTCAGATTTTCGTTCAAACTCTACAAATTGAGATTGAGTAATAATCTTTTTTCCCTTTGCAATATTTTCGGTCAGGACGAATTGTTGATATAACTTAGATTGAAATTCATAATGCGCAGAATCTTTAATTCCTATAAGCCTTTGTACATATCCATCAAAATCTTCTACCATTGGTGGGCTAAGGGCTCTTTTTTTTTGCGTCAAGCAATTGGTTGATAAAAATCCGTCTTTTTCATCTTCAAATATTTGAGTCAGGAGTTCAATGGTCTTTACCTCATCAAGTTTTTTTAAATCCGAAATGTTTGGATCCATTACATTTTTACAACTAAAAAATATAATTAAAAGGAGAATAGCTATGTAATTCGTTTTATGTGTCATATTGCGTAGAACGTCTCGTATAAAAACAGTGCGAGCTGGCGCGCGTGATTGTCCGCAGGACAATCCGCAGAGCAAGCGAACACAGAACTTCGATTCGAGACTAAATTAAGCATTGTTTTTATACGTTGTTGTGAAATAGTGCCTCCCGCCTGAGTGAGCCGCCCTGTTGCTCCGCGTTTCTTTTTTCAGGTTCTGAGTTAGAGTCCGCTGCGTTTTGTTTTTAAAGTTTATATTTTCTTACCTCTCAAAAAAGGCATTTTTACGTTCGGTTTTTTTTCGTTTGAATGAGAAAGTCCGCTGTATTTAAACTTAAAACTCTGATTTACTATCCTCTCAAAAATGATATTTTTCGCGTTTCTTTTTTTTCTCCGTTTGAGTGAGAAGTCCGTCGCCATTTATCTTTTTACGCTCAATTTATTTTTCCTTCCAAAAATGGCATTTTAAAAGTCAGTTTTTTATCTGAGTTAGTTTTTAATTTTCTTGCGTTTTGTTTGTCAGAGGCATTTTTCACAACGTCTCGTATAAAAACTGTGCGAGCTGGCGCGCGTGATTGTCCGCAGGACAATCAGGCGTTGCAAGTACACAAGGACTTTCGATTCGAGACTAAATGAAGCATTGTTTTTATATGTTGTTGTGGTGTCGTTTTTTTTAGTCAGTCACCTTTTTTATCGGTTTTGTATTTATCGGAATTCGATTTTAGCAATAGATATGGAAGTCCGACTAATAAAGATCCGAAAAATGCAATACTTTCAATATCCGGATTATTAAACCAGTCAGCCGCAAAATATCCGATTAATATTATCAATGCCATTCCGAACATCGCGTTTCGAAATAATGTGGCAATTCCATCTATGTCATACTTAGCTTTCTTTTTAGCAGGCATTGTATTATAACCGGCAATTAAGAAATAAATTTTTCCATATTTGATCAAAATTCCAAGAATGATAAAAAGGATAGCTACTCCAATCATAGTTTTTCATTTTTTGGTTTAAATGCACCACAACGTCTCGTATAAAAACTGTGCGAGCTGGCGCGCGTGATTGTCCGCAGGACAATCCGCTTTGCAAGCGAGCACGGACTTTCGATTCAAGACTAAATTAAGCATTGTTTTTATACGTTGTTAGGCAATGGCTTTTTTTACTCATCCACTCGATCAGATATTTGTTCTCTTACCCACTCAATGTTTCTTCCTTGTCGGAAGTCAAACCATTCCTGTCTGAAATCCGATTCGTGGATCAGATAATTGAAATTCCTGAAAGGTTTTGGTCGGTTTAGAGCAGTAAGTAACTTTTTGCGAAATCCGTCCGCTTCCAGCTGGTCCGCAAAGGTTTCCATTACAGCGTAAGACTGGTTGGAGTTCATTGGCTCGATTCGAATATAATCATCCCAATTATTTTCTATTTTATCTATTACTTCTTGCCAGGGATTATCCTCATCTGGAAAAAAATCCATTTCTGACGGATGATAATCAAATTCACCTGTCCGAATATTTAGAAAACAAATTTGTCCGCACAGAAGGAGTTCTGCCATTTCTCGAATATTTGCTTCCTTGACTATCATTTTTTTTTTAGCTATTGCCTAACGTCCCGTATAAAAACTGTGCGAGCTGGCGCGCGTGATTGTCCGCAGGACAATCCGCTATGCAAGTGAGCACGGAGTTTCGTTCGACACTAAGATAGCATTGTTTTTATACATTGTTGTGAAATGCACCGCCCGCCCGAGTGAGCCGCTGCGCTTTTCAATCCGTTGCGTTCTGTTTTTAAGGTTTATGTTTACTTACCTCTCAAAAAGGGCATTTTTACGTTCCAATTTTTTCTCCGTTTGAGTGAGAAAGTCCGATGTAATTTATTCTTTAAAACTCACTTTTCCTCACCTCCCAAAAATGATATTTTTTTGCGCTTCTTTTCTCTCCGCCCGAGTGAGAAAATCCGTTGAAAATTGTTCTTTAAAATTCAATTTATCTTGCCTTTCAAAAATGATGTTTTAAGCACTTCTTTTTCTCCTCCCGAGTAAGTGATCCGTCGCAAATTCTTCTTTTAAAGCTCAATTTTTCTTTCTTTCCAAAAAAGGCATTTTGGAAGTCCGTTTTATTTGAGTCAGTTTTTATTTTTCTCGCGTTTTGTTGGTCAGCGGTGTTTTTCACAACGTCTCGTATAAAAACAGTGCGAGCTGGCGAGCTTGATTGTCCGCAGGACAATCAGCATTGCAAACCAGCTCAAACGCCGAAATCATTACTAAGATAGCATTGTTTTTATATATTGTTGTGGTTAGTATTTTTGGTCCGATTTTTCCCATTTAATACGTCCATCAGTGATAAAATACGTTTTGTTGAATTCGGTAACTTTTAGAGTATCCGTTTGATTTCTAATTGGAGTTTCCTGAAGATCCTCCGTTAAATAGATTTCAACATTCTGATTGTAATTCAAATCAATTTGGAGTTTATAGGTCTCAAATCCTACCCAGGAGATTAAAAAATTTGCAGGATTATTTTCTTTTTTAAAAATCAGATTCCCGGTTCCATTATTATCAGTCCGAATTTGAGATTTGCTATTTACATTATGAATCCAAGCATTTTCTACAGGGTTTTCTTTTAAATCCATTATTTTAAAATTTACCCTAATGGAATCATTTCGATTTCTCCAAATCTCAGTTTTATGAAAGCCCAATTTTTTTGATTGAGAATTATTGAAAAATGGGGTATCCAGTCAACACCCGTGATTTTCGTTAATAATTTTATCATATGTCACAGGCTCTGCAATAACAGCCTGCTCAAGTAACCGCATAAATAATAAGCCTCTGCTATTTGATGTTCTCCT
>JAAVJQ010000020.1 GCA_012038135.1 Salinimicrobium nanhaiense | reverse complement strand
CGAAGAGGATGATTATCTGTGAGTGGACATACAAAAGTTGTCTAGGTTTTTATCTTACTCCTCTCCGGCCCTTTGTGATTAAAAATGTAATTTAGCCTTAATAAATCATAGGCCAAACATACGAGGTCTTCAAGACCTGTGAGGTCTAATCTGTTTACTATTGAAACGCGGGAATTCCAGTAATGTCTGCCCCGGTGATCAACAGGTGGATGTCGTGAGTTCCCTCATAGGTGATCACACTTTCCAGGTTCATCATGTGGCGCATTATGCTGTATTCGCCGGTAATTCCCATTCCACCAAGGATCTGTCTTGCTTCCCTGGCGATATTGATTGCCATTGCCACATTGTTTCTCTTGGCCATAGAGATCTGTGCTGAGGTCGCCGTACCCTCATTCCTCATCACTCCCAGTCTCCATGCGAGCAGTTGAGCTTTGGTGATCTCGGTGATCATTTCGGCTAGTTTTTTTTGTTGCAGCTGGAAGCCTGCAATTGGCTTTCCAAATTGAATTCTTTCTTTGGCATAACGTAGTGCAGTGTCATAGCAGTCCATGGCGGCACCAATTGCTCCCCAGGCAATTCCGTAGCGGGCAGAGTCAAGACACCCAAGAGGTGCTCCCAATCCGCTTTTTTCGGGCAGGAGGTTTTCCTTTGGAACTTTTACATTATTGAAAACGAGTTCTCCTGTAGCACTGGCACGTAGAGACCATTTGTTGTGAGTTTCGGGAGTAGAGAAGCCTTCCATGCCGCGTTCGACGATAAGACCGTGAATTCTACCCTCTTCATTTTTTGCCCACACCACTGCAATATCTGCAAAAGGAGAATTAGAGATCCACAATTTTGCACCATTGAGCAGGTAATGATCTCCTTTGTCTTTAAAATTGGAAGTCATTCCTCCGGGATTGGATCCATGATCGGGTTCGGTAAGGCCAAAACATCCTATCATCTCTCCGGAAGCCAGCTTTGGAAGGTATTTTTTCTTCTGTTCCTCAGTTCCGTATTTGAAGATGGGGTACATCACCAACGAAGATTGGACAGATGCCGTGGAACGAATTCCGCTGTCGCCTCGCTCGATCTCCTGCATGATGAGTCCGTAGGAGATCTGATCAAGCCCTGCACCGCCGTATTCTTCTGGAATATAAGGGCCAAAGGCGCCAATCTCTGCAAGACCCCTAATTAACTGTTTCGGAAATTCTGCTTTTTGAGCAGCTTCTTCTATAATGGGAGATACCTCGCGCTTCACCCATTCGCGGGAAGCATCGCGTACCATTTTATGTTCGTCACTAAGTAATTCGTCAAGATTGTAATAGTCGGGAGCCTGAAACTGGTCTGCTTTCATTTTGGATTGGTTTGTTATTTGTCTGGAAGAGTAAATTTAAGCAAAGAGAGGATAAAGACCTAACAGGTTTCAAAAACCTGTTAGGTCTAAAAATTCTGTCGTTGATTTAACATTCTTAGAATCCAAACAGTGTTTGCCTCAATAATGTAATGTATTGAATAATTGAACTCGTAAAAAAGAATTATCCGCACCTCTTTATATTTCTTTTGAAAAGAAATCGAAGTTGTCTCAAGGAATTCCAATTGCTTTAGAAAATCTCCTCTAAAAGCCTTTTCCAGATCCTTTGTGCGGAAGTAACAATCGGCCACACTTAATTCAATTTCGGCTTCTTTAGAGATCAGGACCTTATAAGCCATATTGTTTTTTGATCTCAGAAACAGGAGTAAACTCAACATCTCCTTTTGAAACTCTTTCCAGCATCTCGTCCATCATTTTTTGATATTTTGGGGAGGGAGTCGCTAATTTCTGAGCTTCATTTTGAAGTGTGGATTCCAGTAGGTTTTTCAATGACCGGTTCTGATTTTTCGCTTCGGCATTAAGAATTTTCAAGGTCTCTTTATCAAGATCGATCAGTTTGCGGACTTTTTCCATTGTTATATATTGTATATATAAATATAGGGATTTTCTGAAGTAAAAGTTGAATATCAGATATAATCTCAGTAAATCTTTCTGGATTTATGTGGGCAAAGTTCCAATAAGCTCTTAATCTTTAAAACTTCTCCCGGACGCATCAGCGATTTTTTGAAGCTCCTCCTCAATCTGATATGCAAAAACTTCATCAAAGGCTTCATAATACGGTTCACCCATTTTGTTGCCTTCAGCCAAAAGTTCCGATGCTTTATTGAAGTATTCAGTAGCCTTTATAAATTTTCCTGTTTTAGAATAGTTTTTTCCCAGCTGGAAATAAGCTTCAGTAAAAACAGGATTGGCCGCTATTTGGGATTGGTATATCTCTTCAGCTTTTTCAAATTCTCCTAACTCAGAATAAGATCTCGCCATATAGAAATTCGCATGCCAATTATCAGTGGGATTCCAGCCTTTTTCTTCTTCTATCTTCAGAACATTTTCAAATTCAGTTATGGCTTCCCGGTATCGGCCCAATTTATACAGCGCCTGTCCCTTTAAAACATTGCAGGGTTCTCCATGGCAAACCGTGTAATTATTTTTTGGTTCCATTTCATTAATAAGATCCACATCTTTTATGGTGCCTTCATAGTCCCTGTAGAAGAACAGGAGGGACCAGGCGCGGTATTGAAGCGCGAAGGTTTTGTTTTTCTCAATATCCCTTTCCACCGCCTCATTCAGGATCCTCATAGCCTTAATGTGTTCGCCTCTTTTTTTGTATGAATAGGAAAGTCTTTGCCGGTATTCTACATGATCGGGTTTCACTATTAATGCTGTATCCTTGAATTTTCGATGCATTTCAGAAGGTTGGTACAGCGCCATAGAGATCTCGTGATAATAAGTGGCTACAGAATCTCTTTCGGTTTCTGTAAGATCGGCAAACTTATCCTGTACGGCTGGATCAGATTTACATCCAACTATTAGTACTGTCATGAAAAGGGGAAGTAAAGTTCTTACGGACATAGATCTGTGATTTTACCATTTTTGATCCTGAACATCAGGAATGAGTGAATGTCTTTATAGAATCGACCGGCGGGTATTTCCGGCCAGTCCTTTAGCTCCATCACCTCCTGGATTAAATGCTTTACCAGCGCAGGCTCAAAAGATGTTGTTTGAAATTCCCTGTCCATTTGTTCCAGGCCCAGATGACCCATTTCTCCGTTGCAGTTAATTGTAAAATGCACTGTGATATAGCCATCGCCGGAAGCCGGAGGTGCATTTTTGCTGATCTTCCTGATGAGAAATTCATTCCCCTTGGGGTAGGTGAGATTGTCATGGTAATATTCTCCCGGCTGCCCTTCCATACACCTCTCAAAAATGTGAATTTTGGAAGCTTCTTCTGGTGCTTCGGAAATTTTATAAGTCTCAGTTACTTCTTCCATATTTCTGAAACTTCTAAGGCTGAAGGATTCCGGACCTACTTTGGTTACCTGAAATAAATTAACAGCATTCGCCCGATCCTGCCCTTCAGAAAGGAAGATCTTGCCTTTCCTTTCAAAAATGTGAAAATCAGATACTTCTTTTTCAGTATAGATCGGCTCCTTCTGGTAGTAGTAGGTGTGAAGTGTTTCCAGTTTGTCTTCTGAAAATGTGAAGGTCTTGGTAATTTTAAGATCCCGGTTAGGAGTTGCAAAATGAGCTGAAGTAACTTCGGATTGATAGGAAGTTTTCTGAAGCTTTTGCATAAAGGTCGTCAGATCAATCTCGTCTGTTACTTCTGCTTTTTCAATCTGTGCAGCGTATAATGGATGTTTGTAATGGAAATTTAGACTGTCCCTGGTATCAAATAGCCAGGGACCTTTTTTGGAGTTCATCACAAGAAAACTATGATCCTTCATTTCAATGCTGTTCCCTGCAAGCAGCTCCATTGCCGAGGTCCCGGAGCTGTCAATGATGTTATTTTGATTGTCAATAAGAAGAAAACTGTCATTGTTTCTCTCTAAAAGGAAAGGAAAAGGAATATTCCAATCCATCACTCTTACGGTTCCCACCAGGAGGTCTTCATCGTACTCGGATTCATTTTTACAGGAAGTAAAAATCAGAAAAAGTAAAAATATTGGCAGGAGTAATGTTCTTCCTTTCATGAAGCTGGCTTAATCACCGCCAAAATAGGAGAAAAATCTTACTTCTGGTGAAAAGCTTAAAAAACTTCCCAGATTTTAGAAAGCTGTGAGGTCTAGGTTAGTTTCGCCTACATCTTCAAGTAAAAATCCTTCACCAGTTCGGTGTATTTCGGAGTGTATTGATGTCTGGCGGTTTCGATGATCAATTCATCTTCCAATGGCTCACCTTCCAAAAATGATAATTCCAGCAGGGTTCTTTTTACTGCAGATTCCGGAGTTCCTTTTACGCGAGTGATACGCTTCGGAAAAAGTTTGAATCCGGATGCCAGAGCGACGAATTTCTCTTCTTCGGCATAAGGAATAATGACACTGAATTTTCCCCTTTTCGAGAGGAGCAGGGATACTCCTTCTAAGAGTTCTTCAAACGGCAACGCCTCTGAAAACCGCGCCTGATCCCTCTTCGCATCTCCCGAAGAGTAATCAGCTGAATAGAATGGAGGATTAGATACAATGAGTTCATATTTCTCCTCATCCTGCATTTCCTCCACAAATTCATCAAAGGCAGCATGATAGCAGAACAGTCTGTCGCCCCAGTCGCTGTTCTCAAAATTCTCCACTGCCTGTTCGTAGGCATCTTCATCAATTTCAAGGGCATCGATCAATTCTGCGTCACTGCGCTGGGCGAGCATCAGGGCGATCACTCCCGTGCCTGTTCCAATATCAAGAATAGAAAACGGCTGGTGCTCTAAAGACGCCCACGCACCGAGGAGCACTCCGTCTGTGCCGACCTTCATTGCGGTGCGGTCCTGTTCAATTTGGAAATTTTTAAACCGGAAGCTTTCCATTGATATTTATTAATTGGTGATGCAAGATAAGCACCAAATACCAAGCACCAAATTCCAAGCACCAAATTCCAGGTTGGAAAAAAGCACCAAATTTCAGGCACCAAATTCCAAGGAAGTAAAACATGTGATGGGCAAAATTTCCTCTGGTAAAGGTCAATATTTTTTTAAAATGGCGGATAATATTTTGCGCAGTTCTTCTGCTTCTTTTAGAACCTTGTCAATTTCCAATTCAAGGTTGTTATTAGATGACTTCAATAGTTTCAGCCAGTAGGCAGATTCTTTTGCTTCTTTTCGAGCTATTTTAAGCCGGAAAGAAAAGTCTTTGTCTCCCAGTTTTTCATTTGCTTCTATATAATTTGCACCCACGGATCCTGATGAGCGAATTAGCTGCTTGCCATCCTCAATATTCGCAATAGTTTTTGGGAGTTTAGACATTATAATCCTGCAATCTCTTGCAAATTCGAAGGTCCTTTCTTCCAGGTCATAAGGTTTCATTTTATCAGTCATAGAACTAAAGATAAAATAATTTCTTTCTTCAGGAATCTGGAATTGTATCCTAAATTTTGGCACCCATTGGAATTTGGAATTTGGTGCTTGGGATTTACTAATTGGAATTTGGAATTTGGAATTTGGAATTTGGTGCTTGGTGCTTGGAATTTCCTATAGGTATAAATCGATAAGTCCTTCCGGTGTCTTCACGTGTATGGTCTTATTCTTCTTATCAACCTTAATCAGGAACTGGTCGTTCATAGGAATGAGCACCTGTTTTCCGTCTTTTTCGATCTCGAACAAGGCTTGGGTGGTGGTATCATTTACTCCGGTGAGGGTGCCCACTGTTCCGTAGAGTTCGTCTTCTACTTTGAAGCCAATGATCTCATGGAAGTAGAATTGATCTTCACTAAGTTCCGGAAGGAGGTTTAGTGGGAGGTAGAGGTCGCACTTCATTAGATCTTCCGCGTCCTCTTCAGAATCTACCTCTTCAAACTTAACCCGTAGCAGGCTACTTTTTTGAAGGGAGCTTCTTTCAATAAAAAACGGAACCAGATTATTGTCGTACTCGACAAAAACTGATTCCATTTCTAAATAACTTTCGGGTTCATCGGTATCGAGTTTGATCAACACCTCTCCCTTAAAACTGAATTTACTAACGATCCTGCCAAGATAGAAACACTCTTCTTTTGTCATTGCTCGTTAGAATGAAAATTTAAGATCCTGTCTGATCTTGTTTTTCTTCAGCGTTTGCTTCAGCAGCCGTAGCGTCATCCACTTCATTTGCAGCAGCAGCTTCCTGGTCTTCGGTAGTTTCCTCAACCTCAGGTTGTGCAGCGGCAGTAGCTTCGGCCTCACGTTTTGCGTTCACTTCTTTTTCAGCCTCAAGAGCTTTAGCTTTAGCAGCTTCCTGCTCTTTGCTTAAATTCTCTTTTTTAGTGTCAACTCTTCCTTCTTTTTCCTCTAGCCATGCATTGAATTTCTCATCTGCTTGTTCTTGAGTCAAAGCGCCTTTTCTTACACCACCTGCAAGGTGATTCTTAAGAAGTACTCCTTTGTAAGATAGGATAGCCTTTGCAGTTTCTGTTGGCTGTGCACCATTTTGTAACCATTTAACCGACTTGTCAACATTGATGTCAATAGTTGCAGGGTTAGTGGTTGGATTGTAAATTCCAAGTTTTTCAAGGAATCTACCATCTCTTTTTGCGCGGGAGTCCGCAGCAACGATCCAGAAAAAAGGCTTCCCTTTTTTACCGTGTCTTTGTAATCTGATCTTTACAGGCATAAAAATTAATTTGTGGGGTTCCCGACCCCGGTTATTAATGAGGGGGCAAAGATACTATTATTTTTTATTGTAAATTAAGTAGTTATAAAAATTTTGCTAGACTCGATTTTCTAACAGATCTTCTTTTCCTCCTAACGAATATTTACTTCGTTAAGTCTGTGCTAAACCTTGTTAAACATGAGGTTATATCAGTGTTTCCCTTTTATATTTAATCTGAAAAAGAAAAAATTGCTAACGAAAAAACATATGTTATGAGTAAGACAAAAGAAATGGCAGAAAAACTAAATGAACTGCTTGAGAAAAATTACGACTCGGAGAAAGGTTTCAAAAATGCCGCAGAAGATGTAAAGAACCCAAGGTTAAAGACATTTTTTGAACAGAAGGCAAAGCAACGCTATGATTTTGGCCATGAGTTGAAAACAGAAATTAAAAATCTGGGTGAGATTCCCGATAAAGGTTCCAGCTTTACTGGAGATGCGCACCGGGCGTGGATGGATCTTAGGTCGGCCTTTACTTCAGATAAGGAAGAGGCTGTTCTGGAAGAAGCTGTAAGAGGAGAAAAAGCTGCGGTGGAGGATTATAATGATGTAATCAACAATGCCGAGCTGCCACCTTCAACAGCTAATCTTCTTATCAAGCAGCGTAATGCTATTGAGCGCACCTTAAATGAGGTTAAAGGTCTTGAAGAAGCATTTGATTAAAATCAGCTGATCAAGAAATACTGAACTCTTTAATAAAGGGGTGCCAAAAATGACATTTTTGGCACCTCTTTTTTCGTTGATAATTCCTGAAAACTTTCCTCTTTCAAACCTTAATTTATATTTATTTTTACCCATTCGAATTGCTTTGTAATTTTGCAGCTGGCGCTATGGTTAGCTCTAAACTCCTGAAAAATAACATTTTATGTACCTGATCTTCGATACTGAAACCACCGGACTTCCCAAGCGTTGGGACGCACCTCTGACAGATAGCGATAACTGGCCGCGATGTATACAGATCGCGTGGCAGTTGCATGACGACATGGGTAGAGTGGTGGAGCATCAGGATTATCTGGTAAAGCCCGAAGGCTTTAATATTCCCTATGATGCCGAAAAGGTCCACGGAATTTCTACCGAACTGGCTTCGGAAGAAGGGATCACTCTTCAGGAAGTACTTGAAAAGTTCAACATTGCCCTTTCCCGCTCAAGATTTGTTGTGGGCCAGAATGTTGGTTTTGATGTGAACATCATGGGGGCCGAATTCCACAGGCTCCAAATAGAAAATAAATTGTTGGGGCTTCCGGTTTTGGATACCTGTACAGAAGTCACTGCACAACTTTGCTGTCTTCCCGGAGGTCGTGGCGGAAAATATAAACTTCCCACGCTTACAGAATTGCATGAGATCCTATTTCACGAACCTTTTGCTGAAGCGCATAATGCAACAGCCGATGTGGAGGCGACTACCCGTTGTTTTCTTGAGTTAATAAGGAAGCGGGTCTTCACTGCTGAAGAGCTGGACGTAAAACCGGACTATTTCGAGAATTTTTCAGAAGCAAATCCGCAGCCTGTAAAGTTGATAGGGCTTAAGCACATTAATCTTAAAGAAGCTTCGGCTGCAATAAGAAAGAGGCTTCAGAAGAAAGAAGATACCGGGATTTCTTCCGCAGAGATCAAGGAGAACCTGGAAAAACTTGATGAAGTAGCCTTTTCGCACCTTCATAACCATAGCCAGTTCTCTATACTGCAATCCACCATCAGTATCAAAGATCTTGTAAATGCAGCGGCAAAACAGAATATGCCGGCGGTTGCACTTACAGATCATGCGAATATGATGGGTGCTTTCCATTTTGTGAAAGAAGTAGGAGCATATAATAAAGGGATTAAGGCAAAGATCGCTGCAGCCGCAGAAGCCGGAGAAAAACCCGAAGGGCGGGAGCTAAAAGCCATTATAGGCTGTGAATTCTTTGTGTGTGAAAACCATAAAGACAAATCCAGAAAAGATAACGGCTACCAGATCGTGTTGCTGGCGAAGAATAAGAAGGGCTACCATAACCTGGCAAAAATGTCCTCCATCGCTTATACCCAAGGCTTCTATTACGTGCCCCGAATTGACAAAGAGGTTATCAAACAATATAAGGAGGATATCATCGTCCTTACCGGAAACCTCTACGGAGAAGTTCCCGGAAAGATCCTGAATGTGGGAGAAAATCAGGCAGAAGAAGCTTTGCTCTGGTGGAAAGAGGAGTTTGGAGAGGATCTTTATGTGGAATTGATGCGCCACGACCAGGAAGATGAGAACAGGGTAAATCCCGTGCTCGTGGAGCTGGCAAAAAAGCATGAAGTGAAGCTGGTAGCTTCCAACAACACCTACTATTGCGCCCGGGAAGATGCGAATGCGCACGATATTTTATTGTGTGTAAAGGATGGGGAAAAGCAGGCGACTCCAATAGGTCGCGGAAGAGGTTACAGGTATGGGCTGCCAAACAACGAATATTATTTCAAGAGCGGCGATGAGATGAAAGCGCTCTTTAAGGACCTGCCGGAAGCAATTTCGAATGTGCAGGAGGTGGTTGAGAAGATAGAACCTTATGAACTTGCGAGAGACGTTTTACTTCCTGCCTTTACGATTCCTGAAGAATTTATTGTTGCTGAAGATGCTGCAGATGGTGGAAAACGGGGAGAAAATGCATATTTGAAGCATATCACTTTTGTGGGAGCCGAAAAGCGTTACGTCGAGATCACACCGGCTATTAGGGAACGGCTTGATTTCGAACTTTCGGTAATCGAGAATACAGGCTATCCAGGATATTTCCTCATTGTGGAAGATTTCATAAGGGAAGCACGGAACATGGATGTTTCTGTGGGGCCGGGAAGGGGATCGGCGGCAGGAAGTGCCGTGGCCTATTGCCTCGGGATCACCAATATTGACCCGATCAAGTATGATCTGCTTTTTGAGAGATTCTTAAATCCGGATAGGGTAAGCATGCCCGATATTGATATTGACTTCGATGACGAAGGCCGAAGCCGCGTGATGGATTATGTGATCAAGAAATACGGGGCGAATCAGGTGGCGCAGATCATCACCTATGGTACCATGGCTGCGAAATCTTCTATTAGGGATACTGCGAGGGTTTTGGACCTTCCGCTAAATGAAGCCGACAGGATTGCGAAACTTATTCCGAATACCAAACTTTCCAGGATCTTTGGAATGGATGAGAAGGAATTGCGCAGCAGCTTTAGGAGCGAGGAACTGGAAAAGGTCAATGAACTGCTTAATATTGCCGAGGGGGATGACCTGGAGGCACAAACGGTGAACCAGGCGAGAATTCTTGAAGGTTCAGTTAGGAATACGGGAATACATGCCTGTGGGGTGATCATTACTCCCAGTGATATTACGAATTTCGTTCCGGTGGCTGTTGCAAAAGATTCAGATCTTTATGTAACCCAATTCGATAACTCGGTCGTAGAGAGCGCCGGACTTCTAAAAATGGACTTTTTGGGTCTTAAGACCCTTACGTTGATAAAGGATACGGTGAAGATCGTAAAGGGGCGTCATGACATCGATCTTGATCCCGATAGTTTTCCGCTCGACGATGAGAAAACCTATGAACTTTTCCAGCGTGGAGAAACAGTAGGGATCTTCCAGTATGAATCTCCCGGAATGCAAAAACACATGAAAGATCTCAAGCCTACGGTCTTTGATGATCTTATTGCGATGAATGCGCTATACAGACCGGGACCTATGGAATATATTCCGAGTTTTATCGCACGGAAGCATGGGGAGGAAGAGATCGTTTACGACCTGCCCGATATGGAGGAATACCTCAAGGAGACTTACGGGATTACGGTCTACCAGGAGCAGGTGATGTTACTTTCACAAAAGCTGGCAGGCTTTACAAAAGGTGAAGCCGATGTGCTTCGGAAAGCGATGGGTAAAAAGATCTTTGCCTTGCTGGAAGAACTTAAGCCAAAATTCCTTGATGGAGGGGAAGCAAAAGGGCATCCAAGGGATGTGCTCGAGAAGATTTGGAAAGACTGGGAAGCTTTTGCATCCTACGCCTTCAACAAATCGCACTCTACCTGTTATGCCTGGATCGCTTATCAAACTGCTTACCTTAAAGCCCATTATCCTGCGGAATATATGGCGGCGGTACTTTCTAATAATATGAATGACATCAAACAGGTGACCTTCTTTATGGAAGAATGTAAGCGCATGAAGCTGAATGTTCTTGGTCCCGATGTAAATGAATCTTATTACAAGTTCTCGGTTAACAAGGAGAATGCAGTTCGCTTTGGAATGGGAGCCATTAAAGGAGTAGGAGCAGGGGCTGTTGCCACAATTGTAGAAAATAGAAAAGAAAAAGGTCCTTACAGATCCATTTTTGATATGGCAAAAAGGATCGACTTGCGGGCAGCCAACAAAAAAGCTTTTGAAAATCTCGCATTAGCCGGAGGTTTCGATGGATTCGGAGGCACCCATAGAGCCCAGTATTTTCATGACGAAGGCGACGGAATTACATTTTTAGAAAAGGTAGTGAAGTATGCTGCCAAATTCCAGGAGAATGAGAATTCTGCACAGGTAAGTCTTTTTGGGGATGCCAGTGAAGTGCAAATACCTGAGCCAATTGTTCCTCCATGTGAGGAGTGGGGAACCATGGAAAAGCTTAAGAGAGAACGTGAAGTGGTGGGCATCTATATCTCGGGGCATCCTCTGGATGATTTTAAAACCGAATTGAAATGCTTCTGTAATGCGGTTCTTTCAGATTTTTCAGATCTCAATGAGGTGGTGAATAAAGAGCTCACTTTTGGAGGTGTAATAAGTGATGTGCAACATCGCACCAATAAACAGGGGCAGGGTTGGGCCAGTTTCATTGTAGAAGATTATACAGATTCCTATGAATTCAGGATGTTTAAGGAAGAGTACCTTAAGTACAGGCATTTCCTGGTTCCCAATTCTTTTGTTCACGTAAAGATCTTTGTGAGAGAAGGATATCCAAACAGGGATACGGGTAAAAAAGGAGATCCGCGGATGCAGTTCAATAATATTCAGCTGTTACACGATGTGATGGAAACCTATGCCAGGAAGTTGACCATTCAGCTGAACATCGATGAGCTGCAGGAAGAAAAGATCGATGTGTTGCAGGACATTTTTAGAAACCACAGTGGAGAAAATAAACTTAATTTCGTAGTGTATGAAATGAAGGAAAAGATAAAGCTGCATATGCCAAGCCGAAAGCAAAAGATCCGTATTTCCCAGGAATTACTGAATGCTCTCGAGGAGCAGCAGGTGCTTTATAAACTGAATTAAGGGGTTTTATTTATTTAAAAAGAAGCTACCCTGAAACGAGTTTCAGGGTTTGTTTATTAATATTGTATACTAAAAACTGCCTACTTCTATCAAATGACTACCTCGGGGTCCCTCCTACGGACGGGATGATTCGGAATATCTACAACCCGGGTTTCACCCCGGGCTACCAATATTTCGCCCCGCTGGGGCTGGCATAAGTAGAAAATCAAAATTCGTACTTCTAAAATCTAACTTATACTTTACTGAAAAGTCATTTTGCCCGGCAATCCCACTATTCAGCGGGGGAGGTACTGACACTGACCACTGATCACTGACCACTGATCACTGATCACTGATCGCTGATCACCGACCACTCCAGAAAGATCACTCTTTTCCAATAGGATGATCTTCATACCAGTCTTCAAAAGTCTTTTTCGTGGAATATTTGTTGGTAAGCACCTTGTAAACGGTAAAGATCCACCAGGCCTGGCCAATGATCACAGTGGTATAGACAATAGAGTAGTTCACATTAAAAAATACCATAACGGCCACTGCCACCAAAAGTAGGGTGGTAACTATGACATAGAAGTGTGCTGATAATTTCATCTCCCTTAAATTAAGGAAGAAAACATTCTTTTGACGTTAACTCACTTCTAAATCAGGTAGAATTAGCAGAAATTTGTCTTTTTGTTAAGATATTCTTCACCAGTAATACCCCCACCGTAAGCGGCAGGAAAATGCTGGCAGAGGCAACCAATTTGAAGTAATAAGTTGCTAAGGGTAAACCCAACCAAATTGCAGTACCTTTATAGAAGATCAAAGCTTCAGTAACCAAAAAGGCTGCAAAATATACCCAGAAGATCCATCTTGGAAGTGCAAGTAGTTTTGCTTCAGAAAGCAGTGCAAAAAGGGCTATGCTTACAACTCCAAGAAATACCCAGTGCAGATATCCTATAACAAGATCGGGAAAGCTGAAGGCAAGATTTGCAAACCAGGGAATACCCGAAAGTAGTTGCAACAGTAGCTTTGCAGCCAATAGTATTCCGGCAATTTTTAAAAGCACCTTTGTAAAAGTTAAAAAATCAAGTTGTTTCCAAAAAGGGGAAATGATCTGATAAAATTTTAAAAAGGCTGATACCTGTAATATAGCTCCTATTCCTGCCAGTACATAGTAGCTCCAATGAGGTTCCACCCAAAGAACCGACAGGAAAAAGCTTAAGATCACAGCAGCATTGATCTGCCAAAAAAAGCTTCTGAAATCCTTTTTTTGAGGCTTCAGGTTCTGTCTTTCCAAAAAGTAGAAGAAAATTCCGCAGAGGGCAAGAATGAACCAGGCGTTATACTGGAAGTGTAGGTAATAATAGATCGCCATTTTATACCAGATACTGGTATTTCCCAGCGTTGCCATTATTCCGCCAAGAGCCCAGGGTCCAATACTCGAAAAGACCATATACCATAAAGCTGCTTTTATAAGTAGGAAGGAATTCGTGGCTTTAAAAGGCGGAGGCGTTTTCTTGAGGATAAACCAGGCCATAAAATAGGAGGCAATAAGGAAAAGCGTGGAAAAGGTTATCGAAAATAAGGCGTAACCGGTAAATGGAAAGGTCACCAACATCCCGATAAGAGTAATCTGCGTAAACCAAAAGATGCGTTTATAGGTCCTTGCGAAGCCGCCTTCAGAAAAGTACATTTTATAGATCAGAGTGGTAAGGGCAATATATACCCACCCCAAAAGCGCAATATGCGAGTGTGCATGTACTACATACCTGAAATTTGCAGGGATGGGGAGCACGAAAAAAAAGCGGAGAAACACTCCCAACAGGCCTACCATGAAAAAATAAAGCAGCGCCACATTGGTGTGGTTTTTTAAATTGATCATTGCTTAAAATTAGGAAAAAGAGAGGAGGCAAAAAACTGCATTTTTGACTTCCGGAAAAGTGGAAATTCTTTGCAGTCTTTTGCCTCCCTTAAAATAATAAGATTAAGCTTCTACCTCCTCAAGTTCTCGTTCTTTATCTGCCGGTAATTTTTTGCGGCTGTCAAGAGAGAACACAAACCAAACAAAGGCAATAAGACCTACGGCAAAAATAGTATCTCCCACAACTCTAAACCACCTTAGAGTGTCCATTCCCGGCTGCTGCATGAATTCAGCAGACCGGGCATACCACATTCCTTCATTTACACTGGCTACCGTTTGCAGTAGCCCGATAGGTAGTACACTTAGGAGCACCATTAGTATTAAGCCAATGTTGATAGACCAGAAAGAGAAACTTAACAGCTTATCATTCCAAACCTGAACGCGGTAAAGGCTTCTAAGTACAAACAACATCAAACCAATCCCCAGCATTCCGTAGACACCGAATAAGGCAGTATGTGCATGAACGGCAGTTGTATTAAGGCCTTGCATGTAATAAAGCGCAATTGGAGGATTGATGATAAATCCAAAGATCCCTGCGCCGAGAAAGTTCCAGAAAGCCACCGCCACCAGGCAGTAGATTGGCCATTTATAATCCTTGATCCATTTGGTCGCTTTACTTAGTCTATAGTTTTCATAAGCTTCAAAACCTATTAATACAAGTGGCACCACTTCCAGTGCACTAAAAGTTGCTCCCAATGCCATTACCGCAGTTGGGGTTCCGCTGAAGTACAGGTGATGAAAAGTTCCTAAAATACCACCGCTTAAGAAGATCACAGTAGCTAATAAGACTCCCAACGTAGCGGTACGGGTGCGTAAGAGTCCGAGCCTTACAAACAGGAAAGCACCTACCACGGTTGCGAAAACTTCAAAGAAGCCTTCTACCCAAAGGTGAACAACCCACCAACGCCAGTATTCGGCAATGGCAAGATTTGTTTGTCTTCCCCACATAAGTCCGGCGGCATAAAAAAGTGCGATCGCTGCGGAAGAAACCAGGAACATAAGCAACAGGTTCTTTTCGGAAGTCTTGCTGCGCAAAACCGGTAAAAGAGGTCTTACCATTAGCGCCAGCCAGAGGAATAATCCAATGAGCAGGAAGATCTGCCAGAAGCGGCCAAGATCTACATATTCATAACCCTGATGCCCGAACCAGAAGTTCTCGACCAATCCCAGTTTCTGCATGATTCCCATCCATTGACCTATCATGGAACCTGCTACAATAATAAGAATACAGATGAACAGAAAATTCACTCCCAGTTTCTGAAATTTTGGATCCCTTCCCGAAACTGCCGGCGCAATGTATAATCCGGTCGCGAGCCAGGCAGTTGCAATCCACAAGATTCCCAGCTGTACGTGCCAGGTCCTTGATATAGAATAAGGAAGGACATCTGCCAGATTAAATCCGTAGAAGCCATCACCTTCAACTCCGTAATGAGCTGTAACTACACCAAAGGTCACCTGGATCAGGATCAGGATAGATACTACCCATAGGTATTTCTTAACTGCCAGCATGGAAGGGGTAATGATCTGTCGCATTAGCGGATCCTCTACAGGCATATCCACATGTTCCTCTTCCTTCATTTTGGCGTGGTAAAACACCATCACTCCAATTCCAAAGAGCAGCAGGATAATACTGAAACCGGTCCAGATTAACAGATCTCCTGTTGGTTTGTTGCCAACGAGATCTTCAGGAGGCCAGTTATGGGTATAGGTGACGTTACTGCCGGGCCTTTCGGTCACTGTTGCCCAGGTAGCCCAGAAGAAGAATCCGCTCATTTGGCGCATCCGGGTCTCGTCTTTAATTGAATTTTTCGGAATGGCATAATGAGAACGCAGCTCATCCAATTCAGGATTTTCCATGAACAGGCCTTTATAGTAGGAATGTAAATATTCTACTGCCTGTGCTCTTATAGGAGAAATAGTGATGGTCCCGGTAGATTTATCATAGGTATTCTTCCGAAGCTCTTCCTGCAGCCTTCTTTCAAGGGAAGCCTGTTCTTCACTCCTCAATGATTCATATTTTTTGCCATGATTTTCCTGAGACCAGAGATTGAGAATGTACAGCGATTCGCGGTGCAGCCAGTCGGCAGTCCAGTCAGGAGCTGTGTAGGCGCCGTGGCCCCAAATAGAGCCCACTTCCTGGCCGCCCATGCTTTGCCATACATTCTGACCATCAAGTATATCCTGGCCTTCAAAAACAACTTCTCCCGTAGTGGTCACTACTTTTGCCGGTTGCGGCGGAGCTTTTTGATAGATCTCAAAACCATAGTACCCAAGAATTGCAAAGGAGATAGAGGTCACCACAAAAAATGCGACCCAGAGTTTTCTTTCTTTAGTCATAGATAGAAATATTAAATGCCGGAAAAGGAATTATTGGAACTGAATTTTTCAGATCGTTTTTTCCTTTTCCGGCATTTTAATGATTAGAATTTGTTAACTAAAATTACTGGTTGTTGCGTAATTCTTTTTCCAGCATGAGTGATTTTGGAAAAAGGATATTGTTCTCCAGGTGAATATGGTGGTGTAGATCCTGTTCGAACTCGTCCAGTTTTGCATAGAACGCCCTGTAAGTGTTGCAGGCACCCTGCGGCGGAGTATAGTTGTTGCTCAATTTTGCTATTCGGCGAAGCAATTCTCCCGCATCTTCATGTTCAGTTTCCATCATTTTAATGGGATTGTCCACGGTACCAAAATGTGCTTCAGGAAGTTCTGTGCCCTCTTTTTTGGCTTTGACCATTTTCCTTACAAACGGGAACAGGATCAATTCCTCTTTTTTGCAGTGCGCGCTAAGTTCACCCGCTACTTCTTTTACCAGTTCTTCGATCTCAAGTAATTCTGTGTAGTGATGACCATGTACCTGGGCTACTCTGGCTGAATACTGTAAAAGGAGAGGAATGTTCTCTTCTACGTAAGAATGATGAACATTAACAATATGATCTGCAAGAAAATCTAATTCCCAGCTGTTGTAATTGGTTGCACGGGAGGAAGTGTTGTCAACATTGACAAGATCATTTACCAGAAGGTCATAATCTGCGTTGTATTTTTCGCAGGCTTTATCTAATGTTATTCCTCCACCACAGCAAAAATCAATGCCGTACTTCTTGAAAATGTGTGCAGTTTTGATATTTTCGGTTACCATTTCTGCAACTGTTTTTGATTGTAGCTTTTCCATAATATTTTGATCAATAAAAGTTTCAATTTCAGTTACAAAGATGAGAGATTGAGAAGCGTTCTTTTATGAGTGAGGTCATAAAAGGACTTTTTTGTCTTATTTATTCATTCAAAATAAAAAACACCTCTTTTGGGGAGGTGTTTTTCTTCACTAAACCAAACTAAATAATAACTAAACTACAAAACTGCTTACCCGTGTAAAACCAATAAAGGCAATTGGTTTATAAACGGAATATTTTCATCTTCCTCATTCTTCAGGAATTTTTGACACAGGTTGAGGTTTTTTGCTGCCAAAACGATCATATCGATATCACGGTTGGTCACCATCACCTTTTTCGGATTCTTTTCTTTTGAGGTGTAGTAGGTTTGCAACACCGGGATCCTGGGAGAAAAAGCATCCTGCAGGAATTCCCTGTTCTCGATTTGTTCAATTGAAGGCTCCTGTTCATTGTTGAAGATCTCCAGGATCTTCACATTTGCCTTAGAAAGTGAAGCCAGATTTAAGAGCGTGCGAAGCACATTACTGCCGTAATGAATCTTATAATCTGTAGGGAAAAGTATCTTCTTGTGTTCTCTAAAGGAAGCATGTTCAGAAATGGCCAGAACGGGACATTTAACTTTCATCATCACGTCTGAAGTATTATTACCAATGACCACACCCTCCTTATTGGTCTTTCCTTTGGTGCCCATAAGGATGAGATCGATCTGTTTCTCCCTTACTTTCTCTCTTACTGCATCAATAAGGTAGGCTGCCTTAAAACAGATCTTAAAATTATGATCCGGATTTGTGCTGATGCTTTGCAGCCATGAAAGTAAATTGTCAAAGTTATCCTTTATTGCCGGTGACATAGCAAGATACCCCGAGGTCAGTTTATCTGCCGGAGTGGGTAGTACATGTAATAAGTGAAAATTACATGGAGTATCTTTAAAAAACTGCAGGGCATATGCCGCGGCATTCCTGCTGTTTTCTGAAAAATCTGTAGGCAGTAGGATATTCATCATCAGTCACGTCAATTATACCCGGCAAAGATATAGATGATGCCTAGCTGAAAAAATGATGAAAATCAGGTTATGGAAGCATTCCTAAAACAACAAGAGGATCATATGATCCTCTTGAGTGCCTCAACGTCCAGCAGTTTGATATTGCGGCCTTCAATCTCCAGGAGGCCTTCCTTTTTAAAGTCAGATAAAGTTCTTATCAAAGTTTCAGAAGCCATTCCTGCAACGCTGGCAAGGTCACTTCTTGATATCCTTATACTTTGGGTAGGATGTCTTCTTATTTTTTGAGAGAATAGAAGAATCGTTCTGGCGGCCTTCTTTCTAACAGAACCATAGGCCATTTCCAGTAATTGCTCCTTGATGCCCGAAATATTATCTCCCATAACGTCTATGAGCTCAAGAGTAATATTGCTGTTATTCATTAGAAGATTCTTCAGTTCTTCTTTGGTAACGGCATAAATACGGGTATCTTCCATGGCAGTTGCATATTCGGTATATGCATTGGCCTTGTTAAAGGAGGTGTTTCCGAAGAAATCCCCTTCCTTATATATAGAGGTGATCAATTCTTTACCGTATTCATCCATACGGTGACTTTTAACTACCCCTCTGTCAACGAAGAAGAAATGATTACTTTGTTTGCCCTCCTCATAAATAACCTCACCTGCCTTGTAAGTTTGCTCGTCGAATTTCTTTACCTCCTGTCTCAATTCCTGGAGCGAACTGATCTTTTGCTCGGGTACGGCTGAGGTGATGATTTGATTGTTCTCATTGAGCTTGTTCAGGATCGCCACTTTTGCCAACCTGCTTTCAATAGCACTTATAAGCTCGTCTTCCTCAAAAGGTTTGGTGAGATAATCATCGGCTCCAAGATCCATTCCTTTTCTAATGTCCTTGTGTTCAGTCTTTGCTGAAAGAAAAATGAAAGGGATTTGCTGAGTTTTCGGGTCTTCGGCCAAACCTTGTAAGACCCCGTAGCCATCCATCTCTGGCATCATGATATCACACACAATAATATTAGGTAGTTCTTTTTTGGCAATTGCCAAACCAGACCTACCGTTGGGAGCAGTGATCACATCATAATCTGCCAGTTCTAAAAGTTCGGCTGTGTTTTCACGTACTACAGTGTCATCTTCTATTATAAGTACTTTTTTCATTCTTTTACAATAGGTAGTTCTACAATAAATTGAGTGCCTTCGCCTTCTTTGCTGCTAAAGCTAATGGTGCCGCCCAGATTTTCCAGGTGTACCTTGGCGATATTCAGGCCAATTCCGGTTCCCTGATTCAAAAGGGCATTTTCTGCTCTAAAATATCTTTCAAAGATATGTTTTTGATCTTTGGCAGGAATTCCTATTCCCTGATCGGATACCTTAAATTTGATATTTTCTCCATTCAGTTCAGCTTCAAATTTAATGAGGGTATCTTCAGGAGAATATTTGATCGCATTGCTCAAAAGATTCGAAAGCACCAGTTCAAGGATCTTTTCATCCTGATGCAGGATGATGTGGTCAATATTCCTGGGATATTCGATGTTCTGCCCGCTTTTTAAAGTTACGTTAGCATTATACACCACTTCATTTACAAGCTTGCTAAGGCTAAAGGTGGAAAATTTGTAGTTCACTTTACCGCTTTCCAGTCTTTCTATAGAAAGGAAGTCATTAAGGATGTTATCCAGGTAATGAACTTTACTCTTTATAGTATTAAGGTGCTTTTCCCTTTTTTCCTGTTGCTCTTCCAGTTTGTATTTTCCCGCCAGCACAACAGAGGTAAGGATCCCGCTTAGCGGGGTTTTGAATTCGTGAGACACCAGGGAAAGGAATTTTGTTTTTAATTCACTTAATTCCTTCTCTTTTTGAAGAGCATTCTTGATCCTGTTCTCTGCTTCTTTTCTTCGTTTTACCTCCAGCTCAAGATTTCGGTTGGCATTCTGCAGTTTTTGAACACTTTCTTCAAGTTCTTTTGTTCTCACCATGATTTTCCCCTCCAGTTCATTATTGAGTTCGGTGATCTGTCTTTGCGCCTCTTTCCGAACAGAGATATCTATGATGAGGGACATCACGAACTGTTCTTCTCCTATTTTAAAAGGGTTCAAGCCCGCTTCTACAGGAAATTCATCTCCATTTTTCTTGATGCCGTAGAGATCTCTCCCATGGCCCATTTGCCTTTTTTCTGAATCCTGTAAAAAGTCTTTAAAATGTGAGGGATGTTTAGTGCGGTATTTCTGCGGAATAAGGATATTAAGAGATTTCCCTTTTAATTCCCCTCTTTCATAACCAAACATTTGATCTGCAGCCAGGTTGCTGCTTACAATGGTCTGTGCTCTGTCTACAACAATAATTCCTTCTGAAGCGGCTTCAAAAAGGACGTTAAATACGTTCTCGTCTTTTTCAAACATCTGCAGGTATTGATTCCGGGCTGATTTCAATGTTTCATTTTTGCAATAAGGATCAAATTTAAACAATTTCAGTTAACCTAAACCTTTACAGAAGAACCTTTCAAAAATGACATTTTTGAAGCTTCTTAAAATTCAAAGGATCCGGAGAAATAATGTCCTCCGGATCCTTTATTGCAATCCTGCAGTTCGTATCCTTCTTCATGTTTCCACTCTCGCGGCTGCAGGATTACAACTTCCTTTATACTCCTTTTTCGTCTGCAGAAGAGACAAAATCCTTATCGGCCGGTAAAAGATTATTAGCCAGTTTAGTAACTCCCATTGCTATTAAGACAGCGGTTATCACAAAAAGCAAAAATTTAACCATGAGGCTATCCTCTAATACATTGCTGTAAAAAGTGAGAATGATCTCTATCGCGAGAAATGCCATTTGAAAGCTTGCCTTTAAAACCATATTGTAGTAATATGGCTCAAAGATACATTTGTGGCAAGTTTTTTATCCCAATAAAGTTGGGTTTGACTCAAATTTAACGCGTGGTTTTCAAAAGGTTAAATTCTTTAGGTTAAGAACTCTTAAAGAGAAATGAGAGTCACCTTTCTCTACTTTTTCAACTGAAAAGTAATTACAGGACTGGTGGCGTGATTTACAAGATCTTCACTAATACTTCCATTGAAAAAATGAGATAAACCCTTGCGACCATGAGTAGCGATTCCCACAAGATCTGCATTGACTTTTCTCGAAAAATTCATAATTCCCCTCTCGATAGATTCATCGTTATAGACATGGAATTCATAATTGGAGAAATTAAGATTGTCGAGGTATTTGCTCAGCCGGTTATCTATGGCTTCAGAAGTAATAAATTCATTGGCAGTGTTAATATAAACAAGGTGTAATTTAGCCTCTATGAATTCAGCGAATTCCACCACCTTTTTGAAGGTTTCCCTTCCGTGCTCTTCAAGGTTAGTGGCAAAAACAAAATTATTCACTTCAAAGGAGGGATGATCATTTTTTATGACCAATACCGGAATTTCTGAGGTTCTCACCACCTTTTCTGTATTGGAGCCAATGAACATTTCTTTGAATCCTGATGCTCCCTGGGAACCCATAACAATAAAATCACAGCCGTATTTCCTGCTGGTATTCATGATCCCCTCAAAAGCCTGATTAAATTCTACAGTATCCTGTACCTTGATGCCGGACAGATAGGGTGCAGATAACAACTGGTTGAATTTCTTCTTTGCCATCTTCATAAAGAACAAGGCTTCAGGAAGGTCATGACTTCTGGTTTCTCCCACGGGATTACTCATATCTGCAGGGAGTTCTATCATGTGTAACAAATAGATCTCGGCATTATATTTTTTTGCCAGTTGAGCAGCCACTTTTAGTGCATTTTCGGCCTGTTCTGAAAAATCTGTAGGCACAAGGATTTTTTTCATAAGGTGTTGGTAATAATTTAAGGTTGTTTGAGTTATAAAATTACAATTATTTTTTCATTGGAAATCTTGTTTTCGTTCTTCAAAAATATTACTATATTTGCACCGTTGAAGCGAAAAAAGAACAACGAGGGGACAGAAAGTCCCCTCTTTTTATAGCCGCAATCGGGTATGTTACGAGAGAAAGTAGAAAATTTACTGCAGGAAGCTTTCGAAGAAAATAATTCATTATTTTTAATTGAGCTAAATATTAATGACGCCAATCATATCACGGTGGTGATAGATGGGGACAATGGTGTTTCGGTTAATGATTGCATTGCAGTAAGCCGTAAGATCGAGCATAACCTGGACAGGGAAGAAGAAGATTTTTCTTTGGACGTTGCTTCTGCGGGAGTATCTACTCCTCTTGAGATGCCGCGTCAATACCGTAAAAATATTGGTAGAACTCTCGCTGTCACAACGGTGAATGGAGAGAAAATAGAAGGTGAGCTGGCAGGTTTTGAAGATAACAAGGTCACCCTTAAATGGAAGGCCAGGGAGCCAAAACCTGTAGGTAAGGGAAAAGTGACTGTAAATAAAGAAGCTGTCTTGCCTCTTAAGGATGTAAAAGAGGCAAAGGTGATTATAACATTTTAACAGACAAAAGATATGGAAAATATCGCGTTGATAGAATCGTTTTCAGAATTCAAGGATGATAAGTCTATAGATAAGCCAACTTTAATGGCAATTCTTGAAGACGTATTGAGGAATGCTCTGAAAAAGAAGTATGGGGAAGATGATAACTTTGATATCATTGTGAATCCCGATAAAGGAGATCTTGAGATCTGGAGAAACCGTGTAGTAGTGGCCGATGGTGAAGTGGAGGATCCTAACCAGGAAATTTCCCTTACCGAGGCTCGTAAGATCGAGCCCGATTTTGAGGTGGGAGAAGATGTTTCTGAAGAAGTCAAATTGATCGACCTTGGTCGTCGTTCTATTCTGTCTCTTCGTCAAAACCTTATCTCTAAGGTTCATGAACACGATAATACAAATATCTATAAGCATTTCAAGGAACTTGAGGGAGAGATCTATACTGCCGAAGTTCACCACATTCGTCACAGAGCAATAATTTTGCTTGACGATGAAGGCAACGAGATCATTTTACCTAAGGACAGACAGATCCCTTCAGATTTCTTCAGAAAAGGGGAAAATGTGAGAGGAATTATTGAGAGCGTTGAGCTAAAAGGAAATAAGCCTGCTATTATTATGTCAAGAACATCTCCTTTATTTTTGGAGAAACTTTTTGAGCAGGAGATCCCTGAAGTGTTTGATGGTTTAATCAATGTTAAGAAGGTAGTAAGAATACCCGGTGAAAAAGCAAAAGTAGCTGTGGATTCTTATGATGACCGTATTGATCCTGTTGGTGCCTGTGTGGGTATGAAGGGGTCCCGAATCCACAGTATCGTTCGCGAACTGGGGAATGAAAATATTGATGTGATCAATTACACCACAAATAATCAATTGTTGATCACCCGTGCTTTAAGTCCTGCGAAGATCACTTCTCTAAAGATAGATGAGGAGAACAAGCGGGCAGAAGTAATGTTGAAGCCCGAAGAAGTGTCCAAAGCTATTGGCCGTGGAGGTCATAATATAAGATTGGCAGGACAATTGACGGGTTATGAAATAGATGTCTTTAGAGAAGGCGTTGAAGAAGATGTTGAATTAAGAGAATTTGCAGATGAGATCGATGACTGGGTTATCGAGGAATTTGCCAAAATTGGTCTCGATACGGCAAAAAGTATACTGGAGCAGGATGTAGATGATCTTGTTAAGAGAACCGATCTTGAAGAAGAAACTATTCGTGATGTGATGAGGGTTCTTAGAGAAGAATTTGAAGAAGAGAATAACAGTTAAGAATAAAAGAGGATAATTTAGAGGGCAATTTATGGCTGAAGCAAAGACAATGCGATTAAATAAGGTACTGCGTGAATTTAATATTTCGCTGGATCGTGCTGTGGAATTTCTTAATTCCCAGGGCCACGAGATAGAAGCGCGTCCTACCACAAAAATATCGGGAGAGATTTATCAGGTGCTTTCTGATGAGTTTCAAACCGATAAAAGTAAAAAGGTTGAAGCTAAAGAAGTAGGCGAAGAGAAGCGTAAAGAAAAGGAAAGCCTGCGTCTTGAAAGAGAAAAGGAACTTGAAGATAAGCGTAAGCAGGATGAAAAGCAGGAGGTGATACGAGCTAAGTCTAACCTGGAAGGCCCAAAACAGGTAGGTAAAATAGATCTTGACAAACCAAAACCTGCTGCTCCTCAAAAACCTGAAAGCGCACCGGCAGCTGAAACTAAAATGCCTGAACAGCCACAGGCCGAAGTTCAAAAACCGGAAGCAACGCCAGAAGCTCCAAAAGCAGAAGCTCCAAAAGCGACCGAACAAACTCCTCCTCAACCTGAGAAGGCTAAAGAAGAAAAACCCGAAGCAGAAAAGCCTAAGGAAGAAATGCCTGCCCCGGCAGCTGAAACTGAGGCAGCACCCCAAGCTTCAAAAGAAGAGGAATCTTCTACTGTAACCACAAAATACCAGAAACTTAGCGGACCTAATTTTACCGGAGAAAAGATCGACCTTTCCCAGTTCAAGAAGCCGGTTAAGAAGAAGGATGAAAAAGATAAAAAAGCTGAAGACGATAAAGATAAGCGTAAAAAACGCCGTCGTCGTATTAGCAAAGATGTGAAAGGTGCACCCGGACAAGGTGGAGCCGGAGCAAAAACTAATAAAGCCGGAGGAAAACGTACTCGTCCTGTAACTAAGGAGGAGCCAAGCGAAGAAGAAGTACAAAAGCAGGTGCGTGAGACCCTTGAAAAATTACAGGGTAAATCAGGAAAAGGCCGTGGTGCCAAGTACCGTAGAAATAAGAGGGATACGCACCGTCAAAGAACTGAGGATGCCCAGCTTGAAGATGAGAACAAGGTATTAAAGGTAACCGAGTTCGTTACGGTAAGTGAAGTAGCTACCATGATGGATGTTCCTGTTACCCAGATCATCTCTGCCTGTATGTCACTTGGTATGATGGTGACCATGAACCAACGTCTTGATGCTGAAACATTGTCCATCGTAGCCGAAGAATTCGACTATGAAGTAGAATTCGTTACTGCCGATCTTGATGAGCCTAAAGAAGTAGCTCCGGAGAATCCTGAGGATCTTAAGCCAAGAGCTCCTATTGTAACCGTAATGGGTCACGTTGACCACGGGAAGACCTCTTTGCTGGATTATATTCGTAAAGAAAATGTTATTGCAGGTGAAAGTGGCGGAATTACCCAGCACATCGGAGCCTATAGTGTAAGGCTGGATAATGGTCAAAAAATTGCATTTTTGGATACTCCCGGTCACGAAGCCTTTACGGCGATGCGGGCAAGGGGTGCACAGGTTACTGACCTTGCAATTATTGTGATCGCAGCAGATGATGACGTGATGCCGCAAACAAAAGAAGCTATCTCCCACGCCCAGGCTGCAGGAGTACCTATTGTTTTCGCCATTAACAAATCTGACCTTCCTACCGCGAATCCTGAAAAGATCAAAGAGAAATTAGCAGGAATGAATCTATTGGTGGAAGATTGGGGTGGAAAGATCCAGTCCCATGATATCTCCGCCAAAACAGGAATGGGTGTGAAAGAGCTGCTTGAAAAGGTGCTTTTAGAAGCCGAAATTCTTGAACTTCAGGCTAACCCTGACAAGCTTGCAACAGGTACTGTTGTTGAAGCCTACCTGGATAAAGGTAGAGGTTATGTATCTACCATTTTAGTACAATCCGGTACTTTAAAAATCGGAGATTACGTTCTGGCCGGAAGAAACAGCGGGAAGGTTAAAGCCATGCAGGATGAGCGTGGAAAAGATGTAAAAGAAGCAGGTCCTTCGACACCTGTATCAATTCTTGGACTTGATGGTGCGCCGCAGGCGGGTGATAAGTTCAAGGTGATGACAGATGAGCGGGAGGCAAGAGATATTGCAGCAAAACGTACTCAGTTACAGCGCGAGCAGTCTGTAAGGACTCAGCGTCACATCACTCTTGATGAGATTGGACGTCGTATTGCTCTTGGTGAATTTAAAGAACTTAATATCATCCTTAAAGGTGATGTGGATGGTTCTGTGGAGGCGCTTACAGATTCCTTCCAGAAGTTGTCTACTGAAGAAATCCAGGTGAACATCATCCATAAAGGAGTAGGTGCGATTACCGAAAGTGATGTGTTGCTGGCTTCGGCTTCCGATGCGATCATTATTGGATTTAACGTACGTCCTGCCGGAAATGCCAGAATGGTAGCCGAGAAGGAAGAGATCGATATCAGAACTTACTCAATAATTTACGATGCGATCAACGACCTGAAAGATGCAATGGAAGGTATGCTTTCTCCTGAAATGAAGGAGGAGATCACCGGTAATGCAGAGATCAGGGAAATCTTTAAAGTGTCTAAGATCGGGACTATTGCTGGTTGTATGGTAACCGATGGTAAAATCTACAGAAACTCTCAGATTAGGTTGATTCGTGATGGAGTGGTAGTTTACACAGGATTACTTGCATCGCTTAAACGATTTAAGGATGACGTGAAAGAAGTTTCTAAAGGTTATGACTGTGGATTGCAGATCAAAAACTACAATGACATCCAGGAAGGTGATGTTGTGGAAGCATTCCAGGAAGTAGCCGTTAAGAAAAAGCTTAAATAATAATTAGAATTCTATACCAAAAAAAGGGATGCAATGGCATCCCTTTTTTTATTTCATCGATTTGCTAAATCTTATCTCTTTTCAGGTTTAAATCTAAAGGCAGAAGGGAAGGATCTCTTAACCTCTATTAAAGCCCTGTCAGCTTCAAGACTGTTTCTGAAATTTCCGACCCATACTTTATAATTGGGTGTTTCAAAAACGATTGTAGATGGCCAATCCGGATAAAGAGATCTATACTCCCTGATCACTTTGCTGGCCTGATTATTATCTCCCGAAAACAGCTGGATCCTGTAACGGTCTCCTATAACACCATCTTTTACCATCTCTGTTTTCTTCTCCAGTAGTACCGGTATAGCCTCATCCTGAATGATGGACACCTGCCCTTGTTGGGCTGTCCCCGCTGTAGCTACTCCTATGATCAAGGCAGAAGCCAGAAATAAACTCTTTTTTTTCAACATTTCTTCTTAATTTTCTGAATTACAAAATTATAACTTTATCGGTTATTTCAGGCTTCAGCAGTTATTTAGAACAGTTATAAATTATTTCCCTGACGTCTTAAATCGAACTTAAGTATTACTTTTGTCCGTAAATTTTTGGGGACTAAAACATGAGATTTGTCACATTTTAATTGCTCTAAAAACCGTACCAAAAAGACGTTAATTCAACTTATAATATGAAAAAGGTGAAATACCGCCATTCAGCCGCTCGACTTGTTCTTTTAAGTGTGTCCTTTATTTTTTCATTGAACGTCCACATTTTTGCGCAGGACTCACCACTTGCTGAGGACGAAAGTGCTAATCAGGAAACTGTACAGGGACCGGAAGAATCTAATGTTGAGGCTCCTGCTTCAGGAGGTGATGCTGCTGCAGGAAAAGAACTTTTCAATACTCTTTGTGCTGCTTGTCATAAATTAGATGGTAATTCTATTGGGCCTCCTTTGAGAGGAGTTGGTGAAAGAAGAGATGCAGACTGGTTACACCAGTGGATACAAAATTCCCAGGCTCTTATCGCTGCAGGCGATGAGCAGGCGGTTGCGATCTATAATGAGTATAATCAGGTAGCGATGCCTCCTTTTCCGCAGTTATCAGATGCAGATATAGATAATATCTTAGCTTATACAGATGCGCCTAAAGCTGTTCCGCAGGAGCAACAGGCTGCAGGGGGTGGAGCAGCGACAACCGGAGATGGCGGAGGTGGAGTTTCTACAGATGTTGTTCTTGGGATCCTTGCCCTGGTACTGGTAATGCTACTGGTGATCCTCTTCCTTGTAAATAAGACATTAAGAAGATTTGCAGCGGTTAGTGGGGTAGAACTTCCGGTAAAGGAAAAAAGAACAGGAAAACCAATCTGGAAATCTTTCGTAGAGAATCAGTTCCTGGTAATAATTACTTCGATCATCCTTGTTCTTGTCGGTTCTTATTTTGCTTATGGATACCTAATGCAGGTGGGAGTTGATCAGGGATATCAGCCCATCCAGCCAATTCACTTCTCGCACAGGATACATGCCGGTGACAACCAGATCGAATGTAAGTTTTGTCACTCTTCTGCAAGAGTTTCCAAGACATCAGGAATTCCTTCCCTGAATGTTTGTATGAACTGTCATAAATCTATAGGTGAGGTTGCTGAAAGTACTGCAACTGAAGAATACTCAAAAGAATTCTATGACGGCGAGATCGCGAAACTTTATGAGGCTGTAGGCTGGGATGTTCAAAACCAGGCTTACACCGGAGAGACTGAGCCTGTGAAGTGGGTGAGAATCCATAACCTTCCCGATTTTGCTTACTTCAACCACTCTCAGCACGTAGAGGTTGGAGGAATAGCCTGTCAAACCTGTCACGGTCCTGTACAGGAAATGGAGATCATGTATCAAAATGCGCCACTTACAATGGGATGGTGTATTAACTGTCACCGTGAGACCAATGTAAGGACTGCAGGAAATGAATACTACGAAAAAGTTCATGAAGAGCTTACCAAGAAATACGGTGTTGAGGAATTAACAGTTGCCGAAATGGGTGGAATTGAATGTATGAAATGCCACTATTAATTAATTTAAAGAAGTAATAACATATATATGTCATCAAACAAGAAATACTGGAAAAGTGTTGAAGAGCTAAATCCAAACAGCTCAATTGTTGAGACACACAGTCAGAAAGAATTTGTAGAGGAGATCCCTACAGATGAATTCCTTGGCGACAAAGAATCTCTTGAAGCTTCAACGACTTCCAGAAGGGACTTTTTAAAGTATGTTGGTTTTAGTACAGCAGCGGCATCTTTGGCTGCCTGTGAAGGCCCGGTGATGAAGTCTATTCCTTATGTTGTACAGCCCGAAAGGATCGTTCCGGGGGTGGCAAACTACTATGCTACAACTATGGCCGATGGATTTGATTTTTCGAGCGTACTTGTAAAGACACGCGAAGGTCGTCCTATCAAAATTGAATACAACACAATGGGAACCACCGGTGCGAATGCGAGAGTACACGCTTCGGTTCTTTCCTTATATGATAACAAAAGGCTGCAAAGGCCTTTGGCAAACGGGGAAGTTGTTTCCTGGGAACGATTCGACACAGAAGTAAAGGAGAAGCTGAACAATATTAACGGGCAGATCGTACTTTTGACTCAAACCTTTGCAAGTCCTTCTACTTCAAAGATAATCAACGAGTTTTCTCAGCGCTATGGAAATGTGCGTCATGTAGTTTATGATACTGTTTCTGAAGATGCTGCATTGGATGCTTTCCAGGCTCGGTATGGAAAAAGAGCACTTCCTAGTTACGATTTTTCAAAAGCTGAAACCATTGTTTCCATAGGAGCCGATTTCCTTGGAGACTGGGCTGGTGGAGGTCATGATGCTGCTTATGCAAAAGGACGCATTCCTCAGGATGGAAAAATGTCCCGTCATATCCAGTTCGAATCTACTTTCACTTTGTCGGGAGCAAATGCAGATAAGAGAGTTCCGCTTACGCTTTCTCAGCAGAGAACAGCGCTTGCGGCTCTTCATGGTTATGTTACAGGAGGTTCTTCCTCAAACAATTTACCTGAAAATATTAGTCAGGCTCTTCAAAGCGCCGCAAAACAACTGCGTAGCTCCGGAAGCGGGGCAGTAGTTATTTCAGGAATTCCTGATGTTAATGCGCAGGCACTTGTCCTGTCGATAAATGAAGCTCTTGGTAGCCGGGTAATGGATACTGCAAATCCAAGAATGCTGAGACAGGGAAATTCGGCAGCAGTGAAGCAATTGGTAGCCGATATGAATGCCGGACAGGTGGGAGCTATTCTTGTAGCCGGAGTTAATCCTGCTTATAGTCTTCCTTTTGCAAATGAATTTGTAGAAGGTCTTAAAAATGTAGATCTAAAGGTGGCTTTCTCCATGAAAAAGGATGAAACCGCATTGCTTTGCGATTATGTTGCTGCAACGCCCCATTATCTTGAAAGCTGGGGGGATGTTCAGTTCACCGGTAGCAAATTTGGTTTAATGCAGCCTACTATTAGACCATTATTTGATACAAGCCAGTTTCAGGATGTGCTTTTAAGATGGTCAGATAACAATACCTCATATTCAGATTACCTGAGACAAACCTGGGAGGGTTCCATGGGTTCTACTTCATGGATCGATGCCTTACACGACGGGATTTTTGAAGGAACTGCACCCGGAGGAACTTCTGCGGTAGCAGGATCCTCTGCAGAGGGTTCTGCAACTGAAGGAGCAGTAACCGGTTCTTTCGATGATGCTTCGGCTGCGAGAAATCTTTCTTCTGTAGCTGCGGGAGAAGGTTTGGAACTTGAGCTTTATACTTCCGTAGCAATGGGAAGCGGTAATATGGCCAATAACCCATGGCTGCAGGAATTGCCAGATCCTATTACCAGAGCCTCATGGGATAACTATCTTATGGTCTCGAGGATCGATGCTGAAGAGCTGGGCCTTGAAAACGAACATGTTTCCAACGGAGCTTTAAATGGAAGCTATGTTAACCTTAAAGTTGGAGATACCGTGCTGGAAAGGGTGCCGGTTTTCATTCAGCCTGGTCAGGCAAGAGGAGTTGTTTCCCTTGCATTAGGTTATGGTAAGAAAGAAGGCGTGCAGCGTGAAATGCAGGTAGGGGTGAATGCTTATCCCCTTTACCAGGATTTTAAATCCTATCAAAACGTTTCTATAGAAAAAGCAGGAGGGGTCCATGAGTTTGCCTGTCTCCAGCTGCATACTACCTTAATGGGTAGAGAAGATATCGTAAAAGAGACTACTCTTGAGATCTTCAATAGTCAGGATTCTCACGTGTGGAATCATATGCCGCAGGTTTCTCTTAACCACGTAGAGACGCCGGTAACTTCACCGGATGTTGATCTTTGGGATGGTTTTGACAGATCTGTAGGTCACCACTTTAAAATGTCGATCGATCTTAATGCCTGTACAGGATGTGGGGCGTGTGTGATCGCTTGTCACGCAGAGAACAATGTACCTGTAGTTGGTAAGGAGGAAGTAAGAAAGTACCGTGATATGCACTGGTTGCGAATTGACCGTTACTATTCTTCTGAAGATACCTTCCACGAGGATATTGAGAAGAAGGACAATATGAGCGGCCTTGGAGACTCTTTAGGTCAATTTAAAGAACTCGAAGTAGCATCAGATAATCCACAGGTGGTTTTCCAGCCGATGCTTTGTCAGCATTGTAACCATGCGCCTTGTGAAACAGTATGTCCTGTTGCAGCAACTATGCATGGACGCCAGGGTCAAAACCAGATGGTGTATAACCGATGTGTGGGAACAAGATACTGTGCCAACAACTGTCCTTATAAAGTAAGAAGGTTTAACTGGTTCCTTTACGCCAAGAATGAAGAATTCGATTACCACATGAACAATGACCTTGGGCGTATGGTCTTGAATCCCGATGTTACTGTGCGTTCGAGAGGGGTTATGGAAAAATGTTCCTTCTGTATCCAGCGTACGCAAAAAACTATCCTTGATGCAAAACGTGAAGGAAGACCTGTTGTGGATGGCGAATTCCAGACAGCATGTTCTGCAGCTTGTGACAAAGGAGCTATTGTATTTGGAGATGTTAATGATGAAACGAGTCGTATAGCTGCTCTAAGTGAAGATGACAGAATGTATCATGCTCTTGAATACGTGGGAACCAAACCTAATGTGATGTATCAAACTAAAGTTCGTAACACCACTGAAGCCTAAAAAAATTTAAAGAATTAATTTATAATAAGCATATGTCTCATTACGAAGCACCCATTCGAAAGCCTTTAGTACTTGGCGATAAGACCTATCATGATGTCACGGTAGATGTAGCTGCCCCCGTTGAAGGACGGGCCAATAAATCGTGGTGGATTGTTTTCTCTATAGCGCTTGTAGCTTTCCTTTGGGGATTGGGTTGTATTATCTATACCGTTTCTACCGGGATTGGAACCTGGGGATTAAACAGAACTGTTGGATGGGCCTGGGATATTACCAACTTTGTATGGTGGGTAGGTATCGGGCATGCCGGAACTCTAATCTCGGCAGTACTGCTGCTTTTCCGTCAAAAATGGAGAATGGCGATCAACAGGTCTGCAGAGGCGATGACAATTTTCTCGGTAGTGCAGGCAGGTTTATTCCCAATCATTCACATGGGTCGTCCATGGTTAGCTTACTGGGTGCTTCCCATCCCTAACCAGTTTGGATCTCTTTGGGTGAACTTCAACTCTCCACTACTTTGGGACGTGTTTGCGATCTCTACCTATCTTTCTGTTTCCCTCGTTTTCTGGTGGACAGGATTGCTTCCAGATTTTGCAATGATAAGAGACAGGGCGATAAAGCCATTTCAGAAGCACATTTATGGCATCCTGAGTTTTGGGTGGAGCGGTCGCGCTAAAGACTGGCAACGTTTTGAGGAAGTTTCTCTTGTACTTGCAGGTTTGGCCACACCACTGGTACTTTCTGTACACACTATTGTATCCTTTGACTTTGCTACCTCGGTAATTCCGGGATGGCACACCACCATCTTCCCTCCCTACTTCGTTGCGGGAGCGATCTTCTCGGGGTTTGCAATGGTAAATACCCTTCTTATCATCATGAGAAAGGTTTCTAATCTTGAGGATTACATCACTATTCAGCATATCGAATTAATGAACATCGTGATCATGATCACCGGTTCCATAGTAGGTGTTGCTTATATTACTGAATTATTTATGGCCTGGTATTCAGGAGTTGAGTACGAGCAGTATGCTTTCCTTAACAGGGCAACAGGGCCATATGCATGGGCTTACTGGGCGATGATGACCTGTAACGTATTCTCGCCACAGTTCATGTGGTTCAAGAGACTGCGTACAAGTATCATGTTCTCTTTCTTTATTTCGATTGTAGTAAATATCGGGATGTGGTTTGAGCGTTTTGTGATCATTGTAACTTCATTGCACAGAGATTATCTTCCATCTTCATGGACCATGTTTTCCCCAACCTTTGTTGATATCGGGATCTTTATTGGGACCATTGGATTCTTCTTTGTATTATTTCTTCTTTATGCGAGAACCTTCCCTGTGATCGCACAGGCAGAGGTGAAGACGATCCTAAAAGCTTCGGGAGACAGATATAAAAAATTACGTGAGGAGCATGGAGATCATGCAGATCATACCAATACTATTGTTAGAGAACCTGTTTCTAATGTTGAGGAAGGATGGATCAAAAGGGATGAATACGAGACCCGTAAAGAACACGAGCCAACCACTCATACAGAAAGTCTTACGGATTCTGAGATCGATAAGGATAAAATCGATGAGATGCTTCACAGAATTGGAGTTTATGATCCGGGATCAACTCATGCAGATGACTTGCAGAAACTTAATGGAGTAGGACCTGTAATGGAACAAAAGCTTCATCAGGTTGGTATTTATACTTATGCACAGGTGAGTAACTTAACTTTTGAAGACTATCAACTGCTTGACAGGGTGATCGATAATTTCCCCACCAATGACAACCGGGGAGACTGGAACCAGCAGGCAAACCAACTTAAAAAGAAATAATAATGGCATCTAAAGTTATACACGCTCTTTATACAGATGATGACTTGCTTTTACAGGCTGTAAGGCAAGTGAGGGAAGCCCGCTACAGCATCAGGGAGATCTATACACCTTTCCCGGTGCACGGACTTGATAAGGCAATGGGACTTGCACCTACAAGACTTGCAATAACCGCCTTTATATACGGGATCATTGGTTTGATCGTAGCCATTGCCATGATGAACTTTATCATGATACAGGACTGGCCCATGGACATTGGTGGGAAACCTAGTTTCAGCTTTATCCAGAATATGCCTGCTTTTGTGCCTATCATGTTTGAGCTTACTGTATTTTTTGCAGCTCACCTTATGGTCTTCACATTTTTCATGAGAAGTAAATTGTGGCCATTTAAGAAAGCAGAAAATCCTGATGTAAGAACTACAGATGATCACTTTCTTATGGAAGTAACACTAGGAAATCACGATGCAAAGGAGTTGACAGACTTTTTGTTCAATACAGGAGCTTCTGAAATTAAATTAATAGATAACAAATAAACCCATGGAAAGTTTATTTAAGAAATCCATATTCTTCATCCTGGCATTGAGTGCTGTTTCCTGTGTGGAAAACTCAAAGCCTAACTACCAGTACATGCCCAATATGTATGAGACTGTGAGTTATGAACCTTATGGAGCATACGATGTGTTTGTAAATCAGCAGGAGGCAAAATTGCCCGTAGAAGGAACGGTGTCCAGAGGGTGGAAGCCTTATGAATATGAAAATAGTTCAGAGGGTTATGCGTCGGCTAAAGCTGAAAATCAGAACCCGCTTCCTTATACTGAAGAAAATCTGGCAAAAGGAAAAGCCCTTTATACAATTTACTGTGCCGTATGTCATGGTGATAAAGGTGACGGAAAGGGAATACTTGTAGAAAGAGAGAAAATACTGGGTATTCCAAGTTATGCCGATGCCGGAAGAGCAATTACAGAAGGTAGTGTATATCATGTACAATATTATGGCCTTAATGCTATGGGATCTTATGCCTCACAAACCACTATTGAGGAGCGTTGGATGATCACCCATTATGTGATGCAGTTAAAGGACCAGTTGGAGGGTAATCCTGCAAGGGAATTTGTAGTAGAGGCAGAAGAAAATCTTATGCCTCCGGTCAATGCAGAGCAGCAAATGGAGGTTCAGGAAACAGAACCCGAAGCTGAGTCAATTGAAGAAACCCAAGAATAACAGCACATTAGATATTAAAAAGTATGTACACGCTATCCAGTAAATTAAAATTATTTTCTATCATCCTAATGGTAGTTGGTCTTCTGGGCTTGATCTACGGATTCATAGCAGCGCCTGACTCCATTGAAGACGTTAAAGAAATAGTGGCTTCTCACGGGGAACATGGAGAGGAACATGTACCTCTTACAGGACAGGCAGAAGATGAATTGGAAGATGATGCCACCGGTTTTGACTTTGTGCCGTCAGAGCATGAAATCACTACAGAACGTACAGATGAACAGGAGCATGGAATGATAGAAGCAGGTGAAGAAGATCATGAAGCCGAGCATCTGGAACACCTTTTACATCAGCTACAGAATAAGCCATGGGCTGCCTTATACGTTTCAGCATTCTTTTTCTTTATGATCGCCCTGGGAGTGCTTGCTTTCTATGCTGTTCAATATGCTGCACAGGCAGGCTGGTCTCCGGTATTATATAGAGTAATGGAGGGAATTACCTCTTACCTCTTACCGGGAAGTATTATCATGTTCATACTTTTAGCCCTTTCAGGTTTTCACATTAATCACCTGTTCGTATGGATGGATCCCGAAGTTGTTGCCCATGATGAGATCATTCAAAATAAAAGCGGATTTTTAAATGTGCCGTTTTTCCTAATAAGAGCTGCGATATATATTGCAGGATGGAATATCTTCAGGTATTTTATGAGAAGGAACTCGCTCAAGCAAGACGAGGCAACAGATAATTACTGGTTTAAAAAGAACTTTAAGCTTTCCGCAGGGTTCCTTGTATTCTTTATAGTTACTGAATCTATGATGTCATGGGACTGGATCATGAGTTTAGATCCACACTGGTTTAGTACCCTTTTTGGATGGTATGTATTCTCCAGCATGTTTGTTTCCGGAATTACAGTGATAGCACTTATCACCATTTATCTTAAATCAAGAGGCTTTCTGCCGCTGGTCAATGATAGTCACATTCATGACCTTGCAAAGTTCATGTTTGGGATAAGTATTTTCTGGACCTACCTGTGGTTTTCCCAGTTCATGTTGATCTGGTACTCCAATATTCCTGAAGAAGTAACGTATTTTGTGTCAAGGATAGAAGATTACGGCCTCATTTTCTTCGGAATGGTGGCTTTAAACTTTATCTTCCCACTCTTGTTGTTAATGAACAGTGACTTCAAACGAGTGAACTGGTTTGTGGTCATGACCGGAATTATTATTTTGATAGGACACTATCTTGATGTGTTTGTAATGGTGATGCCGGCAACCGTTGGAGAATCCTGGTTCATTGGGATCCCTGAGTTAAGTGCTCTGGCTTTCTTTGCAGGATTGTTTATTTTTGTAGTATTCAGTTCTCTTACTAAAGCACCGCTAATGGCCAGAAGGAATCCATTTATGAAGGAGAGTGAGCATTATCATTATTAAAAGATTGTTTAAAGAGAAATTATAAAATGACGGCATTTTTAGTAATAGTAGTAGTAGCATTATTTGCGATAACTTTCTGGCAACTCTCGAAGATCTATCAATTGTCCAGGGACACGAATACTCTGGACTCATCGCAAATAGCAAGTGATAAGGATAACCGGGTACAGGGCAACCTGTTACTTGCCTTTGGTATTGCCTTTTATCTTTTCATGCTGTACAACTTCTGGACGTTTGGCGACAGGGCATTACCTGCGGCATCTTCAGAACATGGGGTGCAATATGACAACCTTCTATTGATCACTATGGCTGTGATCATGTTTGTACAGGTGATCACTCAGGGCTTACTTCATTATTTTGCTTTTAAGTACAAAGGCAAAAAAGGTAACAAAGCTCTTTTCTTTGCAGATAATGACAAACTGGAGTTTGTCTGGACAATAATTCCGGTAATCGTACTGGCAGGGTTGATCATCTACGGACTCTTCACCTGGACAGACATCATGGATATCAACGAAGAAGATGATCCAATTGTAATCGAACTATATGCCAAGCAGTTTAGCTGGCAGGCAAGATATGCCGGGAAAGATAACGTACTTGGGAAAGCCAATGTCCGGTTTATTGAAGGCGCCAACTCTATGGGTGTGGATGAAAGTGATCCTTATGCCATGGATGATGTGATCACAGCAGAGATCCACTTGCCGGTTAACAGGCCTGTTCTTTTTAAAATGAGATCACAGGATGTACTGCATTCAGCATATTTTCCTCACTTTAGGGCACAGATGAATGTTGTTCCCGGAATGATCACACAATTTTCTTTTACCCCTACCATTACTACAGATGAGATCAATGAAACTGAGTACATGAGAGATAAGGTGGCAAGGATCAATGAGATTAGAAAAACCGGAAACGAATCGCGGATAGCTGCCGGAGAAGAGACTTTAGGCGAGTATGAGCAGTTTGAATATTACCTGTTATGTAACAAGATATGTGGTGTCGCTCACTACAATATGCAAATGAAAGTGGTTGTAGAGACCGAAGAAGAGTTTAATGCCTGGATAGCCGGACAAAAAGAGTACAGCCAAACGATGGAAGCGGCTGCACCTGGAGCAGAGGTAGTACAGGTAGAAAATTAATAAGTTAAGATTAAAGAAATATGTCAGCAGTAGGACACGTACCGGTTAATGAACACGCTCATGATGATCACCACCATGAGGGTAATTTCTTTACGAAATATATATTCAGTATGGACCATAAGGTCATTGCCAAGCAATACCTTTTCACAGCGCTTTTTATGGGGATCATCGGGATTGCAATGTCCGTGTTCTTCCGTATGCAGCTGGCCTGGCCTGCAGAATCTTTTAAAATATTCGAGATCTTCCTTGGAAAATGGGCTCCGGGAGGAGTGATGAGTCAGGATGTATATCTTGCACTTGTTACCATGCACGGAACCATCATGGTATTTTTCGTACTTACACAAGGTTTGAGTGGTACCTTCAGTAACCTGTTGATCCCGCTTCAAATTGGTGCCAGGGATATGGCTTCAGGATTCATGAACATGCTTTCTTACTGGCTGTTCTTCCTTTCCTGTGTGATCATGTTAGGATCTTTATTTGTAGAAGCAGGACCTGCATCTGCAGGATGGACAATTTATCCTCCTTTAAGTGCCCTTCCACAAGCCATTGGCGGATCAGGATTGGGAATGACGCTTTGGTTAATTTCTATGGCTATCTTTATCGCGTCTTCCTTACTTGGATCTCTTAATTATATCGTTACTGTAATAAACCTGAGGACCAAAGGAATGTCAATGACCCGTTTGCCATTGACTATCTGGGCGCTTTTTGTTACTGCCATTATTGGTGTGGTTTCTTTCCCTGTACTTCTTTCCGCAGCTTTGATGCTTATCATGGATAGAAGCTTCGGAACTTCTTTCTTCCTCAGTGATATCTTTATTGGAGGAGAGGTATTACATTACCAGGGCGGTTCTCCAATTCTTTTCGAACACCTTTTCTGGTTCCTTGGGCATCCTGAAGTTTATATCGTGATCCTTCCGGCCATGGGTATTGCTTCAGAAATCCTTGCAACCAACTCCAGAAAACCTATTTTTGGATACCGTGCGATGATCGCTTCTATTCTTGGTATTGCTTTCCTTTCTACTATTGTTTGGGGGCACCACATGTTCGTATCGGGTATGAACCCATTCCTTGGATCGGTATTTACCTTTACAACATTGTTGATCGCAATTCCTTCCGCAGTAAAAGCTTTTAACTGGATCACCACGATCTGGAAAGGAAATCTCCAGTTGAACCCGTCTATGCTGTTTTCCATAGGATTTGTTTCTACCTTTATTACCGGTGGTTTGACCGGGATCGTTCTTGGAGATAGCACTCTTGATATTAACGTACATGATACTTACTTCGTTGTGGCTCACTTCCACCTGGTAATGGGTATCTCTGCCCTTTACGGAATGTTTGCAGGGATCTATCACTGGTTCCCCAAGATGTTCGGGCGTATGATGAATAAGAACCTGGGATATGTCCATTTCTGGATCACCATCATTGGTGCCTACGGAGTTTTCTTCCCGATGCACTTTGTGGGAATGGCAGGTCTTCCAAGGCGTTACTATGACAATACAGCATTCCCTTATTTTGATGACCTTTTGGAGATCAACGTTTTGATCACTGTATTTGCGATCATTACGGCACTTGTTCAGCTTGTATTCCTTTACAACTTCATTCATTCTATAATTGCCGGGAAAAAAGCAACAGCAAACCCATGGAATTCCAACTCTCTTGAATGGACTACACCTGTAGAGCCAATTCACGGAAACTGGCCGGGAGAGATCCCAACAGTTTATCGTTGGCCATATGATTACAGCAAGACCAATGAGAATGGCGACTATGTGATCGCAGGTCAGGATTTTGCACCGCAGAATGTGCCGCTTCAAAAAGGGGAAGAAGAGCTTAATCATTAAGAACTTAAAACCTCATAGCTTAAAGCCTTTTCATCCACATGAAAAGGCTTTTTCTGTTATCTTTGTTTCTAAACTTGGAAGAGTATGAACGAAAATCTTGATCCCTCCGGAGAACATTTTTCTTCGGAAGAAATGGATATCGAAAGAGCTTTAAGGCCTCTCGAATTTGATGATTTTGCAGGTCAGGATCAGGTGCTCGATAATTTGAAAATTTTCGTGGAAGCCGCCAATCAACGGGGCGAAGCTTTAGATCATACACTTTTTCACGGGCCTCCCGGGTTGGGGAAAACTACCCTGGCACATATTCTTGCCAACGAACTGGGGGTGGGAATTAAGGTCACCTCAGGGCCGGTGCTTGATAAACCCGGAGATCTGGCCGGATTACTCACTAACCTTGAGGAGCGGGACGTGCTTTTCATAGATGAGATCCACCGCCTGAGTGCCGTGGTGGAGGAATATTTGTATTCGGCCATGGAAGATTATAAGATCGACATCATGATCGAAACCGGCCCAAATGCAAGGTCTGTACAGATCAACCTGAATCCTTTTACCCTCATAGGGGCCACCACCCGCAGCGGATTACTAACAGCCCCAATGCGCGCCCGCTTCGGAATTTCCAGCCGACTGGAATATTACACTACAGAACTACTTTCGGACATCGTGCAGCGAAGCGCTCATATCCTCAAAGTCCCCATCACGATGGAGGCTGCCATTGAGATCGCAGGTCGCAGCCGCGGGACACCGCGAATCGCAAATGCACTTTTAAGAAGAGTACGTGATTTCGCCCAGATCAAGGGTAATGGAAAGATAGATATTGAAATAGCCAGGTACAGTTTAAAAGCACTAAATGTAGATGCTCACGGATTGGACGAGATGGATAATAAAATTCTCACTACCATTATTGATAAATTCAAGGGAGGACCTGTTGGTCTTTCTACTCTTGCCACTGCGGTAAGCGAAAGCGCCGAAACTATAGAAGAGGTCTACGAACCTTTCCTCATCCAGCAGGGTTTCATCCAGCGCACCCCCCGCGGCCGGGAAGTCACCGAAGCGGCATACAAGCACCTTGGCCGCGTTAGAGGCGGGATCCAGGGTGGGTTATTTTGATTAGGGACATCAACTAAATCAAACCTAACAGATCTTGGAGACCTGTTAGGTTTTGAAATTTGAGGGATTATGAAACAGGATGTTTTAGAGCCGGGAATAACTTACCATATTTTTAATAGAGGAAATAATGGAGAAAATATTTTTAAAGAAGAAACCAATTATAATTATTTTCTCCATCTGATTAAGGTTCATTTAAATCCTGTTTGCGATATATATGCCTATTGTTTACTCAAAAATCATTTTCATATTCTTCTTAAAATTAAAGACGCAAATGAACTTTCAATAATTCACCAGCAAAAGCCCTATTTACCTTTTTCAAATATGTTCAATGCCTATACCAAGGCTATAAACAAGAGATATATTCGATCCGGAAGCCTTTTTCAGGAACATTTAAAAAGGAAGCGGGTTAAGGATGAAAAGTATCTTATTCAATTAATTGCTTATATTCATTTAAACCCGGTCAAGCATGGTTTTTCGGAAAACTATAAAAGCTATAAATTTTCATCTTATCAAGCTTATAGGTCATCTAAACCTTCTCTTGTAAAAAGGGAATATATATTTTCTCTTATCGACCCTGTAGTATTTGATTACTGGCATGATGAAAAAAAATTGCTTACCAATGACATAAATAAATTCCTGCAGGATCAGACCTAACAGGTCTTGAAGACCTGTTAGGTCTTGTACTACTATGAAAGACACCAAAGGCATATCCAAAGTTTCCCGAAGGCACTTCTACAAAAGTGCTCTGGGTATTTTACGTAATCCTTTGCCGTTTCACCACCATAACTTCGAAAAATACGGCGACACCTTTTTACTCAATGTGGGAATGGGCCGGGAGATCATCTTTTCCAGGGATGCCGCCTTTGCCGAATATGTACTTCAAAAGAACCAGAAGAATTACAAAAAGTCTGAAATTCAGACGAAGGACATGGCTAAGTATCTTGGCCACGGACTTCTAACTGCCGAAGGAGAGCTGTGGAAAAAGCAGCGCAAGCTTATTCAACCGGCTTTTCATAAAAAGCAGCTGGCAGGTCTGTTGGATAAAGTGAAAGCAGCGATCGTGGTTGAACTTGATAAGATCAGGACAGATGCTCCTATGGATATTTTTCCGGTGTTTAATGATCTTGCTTTTCAAACCGTTGTAAAATCCCTTTTTAGTGCAGCAGTAGGGCAGCAGGAAATAAATCGGCTGCAATATATCACCGAAGCTGCTCAAAAGATGCTCGTTAAGGAATTGCGGCAGCCCTATTTGGGATGGTATTTTAAAGGCTTCGGAAAGATCAAAAAACATCTTGATCTAACCGATGAAGCCCGGCAGATCCTAAAGCGGCTCATAGAGGAACGCAAGAAAAGTGGAGAACGGCAGGATGATCTACTGGATATGCTGCTGGAAGCACGTTATGAGGATGGCACAGCCATGAGCGAAAAGCAGTTGATCGATGAGATCCTGATCCTTTTTACCGCAGGTCATGAAACCACCTCCAACGCTCTCACTTTTACTTCTGAACTGCTGGCCCGCAATCCTGAAGTCCAGGAGAAAATTGCTTCGGAAGTTGAGATAGCAAAAAAGGCTTCAGGAGATCTAATGGAATTTCTGAAGCAGTGTCCCTATACACAACAAGTCGTTGAAGAAGGAATGCGATTATATCCGCCCGTATATTTCATTGACAGAGTTCCTCTTGAAGATGATGAATTTGAAGGGAAATCTTTTCCAAAGGGTTCCAGTCTACTGTTTTCCATGTACGAGATCCACAGGCACCCTAAATATTGGAAGGCACCGGAAGAATTTCGGCCCGAAAGATTTTCCGAAGCAAGAACTTCCAGTTACTATCCGTTCGGTGCGGGCCCGCGAAAGTGCATCGGAAACAATTTTGCCATGTACGAAATGGTAATCACCATCGCGGAGCTTGTTTCTAAATTTAGAATTTCAGGAGCAAAAGGAGAAATAGAGATCCATCCTCTCATCACTCTGAAGCCAAAAAATGCAATTCTTAAATTTGATCTTCGGAAATAAATACTTTCAAAAATGCTATTTTTGGCACCTCTGTTTTCTCCCCTCCCCTTAGGCACAAAAGTTGCGAAATTAACCTGAAGTGAAATCCTCCTTAAAAACCCAAAATACCGCCCTTATTAAAAACGAAGCTAAACGCCTCGGTTTTTTGTCGTGCGGTATCTCCAAAGCAGAATTTCTTGAGGAAGAGGCACCCCGGCTGGAGGAATATCTCAACGGGAACAGGCATGGACAGATGTCTTACATGGAGAACTATTTTGATAAGCGTCTTGATCCCACAAAACTGGTTGAGGGTTCAAAAAGTGTAATTTCCCTGTTGCTCAATTATTTTCCCGAAGAGAAACAACGGGAAGATTCCTATAAGATCAGCAAATATGCCTACGGGACAGACTATCATTTTGTGATAAAAGACAAACTGAAACAGCTGCTGCAGTTTATTCAACAGGAGATAGGCGAGGTAGATGGTCGTGCCTTTGTTGATTCGGCACCTGTTTTGGACAAGGCCTGGGCTGCGAAAAGCGGCTTGGGTTGGATAGGTAAAAACAGCAACCTGCTTTCAAAAAAGACCGGCTCTTTCTTTTTTATAGCCGAGCTTATTGTTGATCTCGAATTGGATTATGATACTCCTGTGACAGATCACTGCGGCAGTTGTACCGCCTGTATTGACGCCTGCCCCACGCAGGCAATTGTGGAACCCTATAAGGTAGATGGCAGCAAATGCATTTCCTATTTTACGATCGAGCTAAAAGAGGAGCTGCCGCAGGAGATGAAAGGCAAGTTTGAGGACTGGGCTTTTGGCTGTGATATTTGCCAGGACGTATGTCCCTGGAACCGCTTTTCAAAACCTCATATTGAACCACTCTTCAATCCGCACCCCGAGCTGCTTAGCATGAGTAAAAAGGATTGGGAGGAGATCACCGAAGAGACCTTCAGGAAAGTATTTAAAAAGTCGGCAGTTAAACGAACCAAGTACAGCGGACTCACTCGAAATATCAGGTTTTTAAAAGATTAAGTTTCCTGAGAATTCTGTTTTAACTGGATTTCCCTGCTCATCTTTTGCAGGACTTGTGAAATTCAAGTTTTCCAGTGCTTCTTTGACTATTTGATTGGCACGTTTTCCTGGAGCAATTGCGATTATGTTCAGGGTTTTTCCTTCCTTGTTTACTTCAAAAAAATATTTTATTTCCGTGCCCGATTTTATCTTTGGTCTTCCTTTTTGAAGATACATCCGTAATTTTTCGTTCGTCATTTTTCGAAAGCATTCTTTGTTATCGGGCATGGAGATACATTCCTCATATTCCGGAGGAAATTTTAATTCTTCAAAGTTAACGACTCCCAGCCGTTCGGTTTCCTGCCTGCGCAAGTTCTTTTCAGTGTCTCTTTTGAAATCTTCAGAACCAAAAAATTCCTCCATGCTGTTGTGATTTAGGGTTCTAAAGGAGATTGGCAAAGCATGTAATACAGCCACCCTTTCACCATTCAAAGTTGCAGGTTGTTTGATCTTGAGCATCTCTATAACCCTTTTTGCCTCTTCCCGGTGCTTATCATCCTCTGCACGCACCTTTACATCCTGCACCTGCCCATCTGCCGAGACTTTGAACTGAACATAAGCCTTTCCTGTGGCATGTAAGGTTTTCCTGATATCAAGATTGGATTGAATATGATGGCTGAGCCTTTCATTAAAGCAATCTTTAGTATCTTTAGAATCATCGCATTCCCCGATAACAGGGGCGGTATCTACAGCCGGCATAAGATATGCGTCCTGTGAAAATGAATTATTACTGAAAAAGAATAGCAAAAGGGAAAAATAAAAGTATTTCATGAAAGTATTTTGGATAAATATAAAAGTTTTTGGACAGTTTCTCCTGATCCTTTGTTTCTTCGGAATTTCAGATCAGATCTTAGCGCAAACTGAAATAAAAGAACTTCAGGTGGAGCCAACTTTCGAACGACTCCTTAAAGAAGCCGACACCGATGGTGACAAAAAGATCACCATAGAAGATGATCCAAAAATGCCATTTTTGGTCCCTGTTTCCGAAGGGGATTCAATAGCGATTGACCGCATCTATTATTTGTCAAATCTGCTTCAGGAGCTCGCAATAGCCCGGGCCGAAGAAAAGGAAACCCTGCGAATTGACCTTGAGCAAATCAAAGAGCCGCCTTCGCAGCGCATTTCCCGCCGAATTAAAGAACAATTTTGGGATGATCTTACCCGAACCATCGACCGAAAAGGGCTGAGGAAGATCCTTAAAGATTCCAAAGCCGAAGACAGCGTACAGCGGCTGTATGTGCCGGCAACAGATTCAGCAGGGATCAGGTACTTCACAAAACTTGAAAAGGAATTGGAAGATTTTAAGGTGGTGGTACTTCCGAAGAAAATTACTCCGCATTACGTAAAATCCATCAATCAAAATCCCGGTCTTTTGGCGCTAAAACTTGAAAATGGCCGCGGAGTTCCTTTTGTAGTTCCCGGGGGCAGGTTTAACGAAATGTACGGGTGGGATAGCTATTTTGAAGGAATTGGGCTGTTAATCGACGGCAGGATCGACTTGGCCAAAGCCATGGTTGACAATTTCGTTTACCAGATCGATCATTACGGAAAGATCCTCAACGCAAACCGCTCTTACTACCTCACGAGGACACAGCCACCGTTTATGTCTTCTTTTGTGCGGGAGGTCTATGAAGCCATGGAAGAAAAAGATAAAGATTGGCTTCAGGAGTCTCTTGAAGCTGCAATCAGGGAATATGATGAGGTGTGGATGGTAGAAGGAGAGCGACTCACTAAAACCGGACTCAACCGGTATTTAGGCCAGGGAATAGGTATTCCGCCGGAAACTGAAAAAGGGCATTTTGAAGAGGTCTTAAAAAAGTATGCTGCCAAACATGATGTTTCAGTTTCGGAATTTGAGGAGAAATATAAGTCGGGTGAAATTGTGGATAAGGAACTGGATGAATATTTTGTGCACGACCGCAGTGTTAGGGAAAGCGGACACGACACCTCCTGGAGGTTGGAAGAACGCGCAGCAAATTTGAATACCGTTGATCTTAATTCCCTGCTGTACAAATATGAAAAGGATTTTGAATACCTGATCGAAAAACATTTTGAAGGGAAATACACTTCAGCTTCAGGAAAAGTATATACTCCGGAACACTGGCGCCAAAAAGCCGAAAAAAGGAAGCAGCTCATGAATAAGTACCTCTGGAATGAAGAGGAGGGAAATTTCTTTGATCACAACTTTGAAAAAGGGCAACAAACCGGTTACATTTCTGCGACCAATTTATATCCGCTTTGGGCAGGATTGGCTTCCGAAGCACAGGCAGCACAAATGGTGAAGGAACTAGAGGAGCATCTTAAAGCGCCGGGGGGTATTCTTTCTACAGCAAAAACTTCCGTAGAAGAAACCGCGACCAACGAGGTACAGCGGCAATGGGATTATCCAAACGGCTGGGCACCACACCAGATGCTGCTGTGGCAGGGGTTGCTGAATTACGGCTTTGAAGCCGAAGCTCATGAACTCATCTACCGCTGGCTTTACATGATCACCAAAAATGCGGTGGATTACAACGGTACCATTCCTGAAAAATATGATGTGGTGGATCGAACTCATAAAGTTTATGCTGAATATGGCAACGTTGGGACAGAATTTGATTATATCACGACTTCGGGCTTTGGCTGGATGAATGCATCCTATCAATTGGGGCTGGAGTTGCTTCCGGAGCAATACCGGGAAAAGCTGGATGAGCTGGTGCCACCGGAGAAGATAAGATTGTGGAGGCGCGATTAATCGCGCCTCCACCTCCGGTAGTAAAGCCGGGATTTATCGCGGGTCATAGGTCAGAGCTAAAAATTGATCCTTATCAGCGAGCTATAAAAGTAAACTCTTACCTTTGTACGTCCTGAACAAACAGGGAATTATGAGGAACGAACGCAAAAGACGTGAGGCTTTGGTCTACCACGCAAAACCGCACCCCGGAAAGATCCAGGTGGTGCCAACCAAAAAATACTCTACCCAGCGCGACCTTTCTTTAGCGTACTCCCCGGGAGTGGCAGAGCCCTGCCTGGAGATCCATAAAAATGTAGAGAACGTTTATAAATATACCACCAAGGGAAACCTGGTAGCGGTGATCTCTAACGGTACCGCCGTACTTGGACTCGGGGATATCGGTCCCGAAGCCTCCAAACCCGTAATGGAAGGGAAGGGCCTGCTGTTCAAGATCTTTGCCGACATTGATGTTTTTGATATTGAAGTTGACACGAAAGATGTTGATGCTTTTGTGAATACTGTAAAAAATATTGCCCCAACCTTCGGCGGTATTAACCTTGAAGACATTGCAGCGCCCGAAGCTTTTGAAATAGAAAGAAGGTTAAAGGCAGAACTGGATATCCCGGTGATGCACGATGACCAACATGGTACTGCGATCATTTCTTCCGCCGCCTTATTAAATGCTCTTGAACTTGCCAAAAAGAAGATCGATAAGGTAAAGGTGGTGATCTCGGGTGCGGGATCGGCGGCTATTGCCTGTGCAAATTTATATGTTTTACTCGGCGTCAAGCTGGAGAATATTGCAATGTTTGATGTGAAGGGAATATTGCACACCGGGCGGGAGGATCTTTCAGAACTTCAGCAAAGATTTGCGATCAAGAAAAGATATGAGAATTTAGCGGCAGCCATGGATGGAGCCGATGTTTTCCTGGGACTTTCCGTAGGAAACATTGTAACACCCGAGATGCTGAAGAAAATGGCAAAACGGCCTATCGTTTTCGCTATGGCTAACCCCGAACCCGAGATAGAATACGATCTTGCTGTATCCACCCGTAAGGATATTATTATGGCTACCGGTCGTAGTGATCATCCTAACCAGGTGAACAACGTACTTGGTTTTCCATTCATCTTTAGAGGTGCTTTGGATGTACGTGCGACAAAGATCAATGAAGAGATGAAGATGGCAGCCGTTAAGGCGCTTGCAAGGCTGGCAAAAGATCCGGTACCGGAGCAGGTGAATATCGCCTATGGAGAAACCAAGTTGATCTTCGGGAAAGATTACATTATTCCAAAACCTTTTGATCCCCGTTTAATTTCAGTTGTGCCGCCGGCTGTTGCTAAGGCCGCCATGGAATCGGGGGTAGCGAAGAATCCTATCCATGACTGGGATAAGTATATAGATGAGCTGCTGGAGCGAATGGGTAACGATAATAAGATCACCCGCCTGCTCATGAACCGCGCAAAAATGGACCCTAAAAAGGTGGTTTTTGCCGAGGCAGATCATCTTGATGTTCTTAAAGCAGCACAAATAGTGCACGATGAAGGAATAGCGAGTCCTGTCTTGTTAGGAAACAGGGAGGTTATCGAGGAATTGATGCGGGAGATCGATTTTCATGCAGATGACGTGCCGATCATAGATAATAAGTCTGCTGAAGAGAGCGGACGCAGGAATCGTTATGCCGAAGTTTACTGGAAATCCAGGAACCGTAAGGGAGTTACCCGTTATGATGCCGAATTGCTTATGCGCGAGCGAAACTATTTTGCAGCCATGATGGTCAATGAAGGCGATGCAGATGCTTTGATCTCGGGATATTCCAGGTCTTATCCTACGGTTTTAAAACCATTGCTGGAATTGATTGGAAAGGCAAACGGAGTTTCAAAAGTTGCTGCGACCAATTTAATGAACACCTCCAGAGGTCCCATTTTTATTAGTGACACTTCTGTAAATATAGATCCTACTGCCAAGGAACTGGCAAAAATCGCTCAAATGACGGCACGTACCGTTAGATTATTTGGTATGGAACCGGTGATCGCTATGATCTCCTATGGAAACTTTGGTTCCTCCAAGAATGAGCGTGCAGAAAAGGTCAAAGATGCCGTTGCTTACCTCCACAGGTTCTATCCCGATCTGGTTGTAGATGGCGAAATGCAAACAGACTTTGCCCTTAACAGGGAAATGCTTCAGAAGAAATTCCCGTTCTCAAAACTGGCAGGTAAGAAAGTAAATACCCTTATTTTCCCAAGTTTGGATGCGGGTAACAGCACCTATAAGCTGCTCAAGGAACTCAACAAATCTGAATCTGTTGGACC
>JAAVJQ010000002.1 GCA_012038135.1 Salinimicrobium nanhaiense | reverse complement strand
CTGTTTGTGCATTGGCAATATGGCTTTAAGCCTTAGACTTGTTAAGAAGAGCCGTATGATGCGAGAGTATCACGTACGGTTCTGTGAGAGGCTTAGGGGTGAAATTCCCCTTTGCCTACTCTACTTTATTCCTTTACATAAACATGCTCGGTAAAGAAAGAAGTCACTTTTATTTTGTATCCGTTTCCTTCTTCGTCCTTAGCCAATAAAATCTCTGAAATTTCTCCTTTAATCTGTTTGTCACCACCCTCTGAAGCATAAATTCCAAATTCTAAATTTTCAGGGTTTCCAAAAAAGGTGTCTTTAACTATACTACCATCTGGATATTTATTCTCTATAATAACAGAAGATGCTCTGCTTTCAAAAGGTTTGTTGAATGTATAAAGCTCCGCAATTCCCTTATTAGGTCCTTGGGTGAGAGTATCAGGAACTTTAATTGTAAAGAATTTACTATTTATACTGTCTATTTGATCTTTGTTGTCGAAAATAATTTTTTGGTTTACAAATAATGAGTCCGAAATATTTAATATTTCAATTTTTGTCCGATTACCATTTTCTTGAAACTCCTGCCAACCTTCTTTAAGAATATCTGTAGTCGACGCTGTCTTGGGTTCGAGTTCGTTTTCGGATTTTTGATCCGATTGATCTTCTTTACAACTGACTTGAACAAGAAGAACTAATAGACTACAGCCAAAAAGAAATTTTCTAAACAATTTGTTCATTTTAAAGAATGGTTGATTTAAATGTTGCACAACGTCCCGTATAAAAACTGTGCGAGCTGGCAAGCTTGATTGTCCGCAGGACAATCAGGCGTTGCAAGCGAGCACAGAGTTCCGATTCGAGACAGGCTTAAGCATTGTTTTTATACAGTGTTGTGCATAGTTTTTTCTTTATTCAAAGTATTCTATGTGCCTAATAATAACTTTTTCTAAAGAGTCTTTTTCCTTATTTATTAAATGCAATTCTTTCATGTTTCCTTTTTGGTCAGGATTCTTCATCTTATATTCGGTTATCCAATTATCCCCATCCGGTTCTATGGCAAATTGTGAACTAATAAAGTTCTCATCGGCATTTAATTGATTAAAATACGAGTAGGTAGATATATATTCATTATCATAGTAATATTCAGATACTCCTTTTTTATCTCTACCGTTGCTTGTCAAGTGAAATACTGATCTGATTTCAAAACCATCACTGTCTACAGCCTTAATTTCATACTTCTTACTACTGAGGAATTTATAAGTTCCCGTTTCAATAATTCCTTCTTGGTTGTATATTTTGTAACCTTTTTTAGATCCGTCTTTTAAAAAATAATATTCTGTAGTTAAAGTTTCCTTTACTTCCCCATTTTCATAAATTGTATCAACAGATTTATAGATGTTGCCGTTTTCATTGAAAAAAGAGGAGGACTCAGAAAGAAAACTTTTGCCTTCCATGTTAAGGTGGTCCAAGGAAGAATAACTTCGGGAATGCATGGATTTTACTTTTCCTTTTAAGCCATATATTTTTAAATCAGTCGGTTCCTCAACTTGACAACCTAAAGCGGTTATCAAAACAAAAAGGAAAATTGTAAATAATGTTTTCATTTAGGTTAAATTATGCACAACGTCCCGTATAAAAACAGTGCGAGCTGGCGAGCCTGATTGTCCGCAGGACAATCAGGCGTTGCAAGCGAGCACGGACTTTGGATTTGAGCCGGATTTAAGCATTGTTTTTATATGTTGTTGTAGTGCGTTTTAATCTTTTCTATTTATCGATTGCAGAGTCAGGTCAAATTCTTCTTTTCGATTTTCGGGGACATTTAAATAACCAACTACTACATCTCCCAAAATGTATTCTTTCCAGTACCTTCCATCCTGCTGTACCCCGCCCATTTTAGTTGTATCGTTTAAATCTGTCCTTGATATTGAAGTTATACCCGATCGCAATTTATTATCTCCGTTTAATGATGATCCGCCAAAAGTGTCGTCTGTTATATAAAACTTTATAGAATCCTTGTATTCATAAATTATCTCTTTATATTCTGGATTAAAGTCCTCTTTAATCAATTTATACTTTCGTGGTACGGAAATCACATAACTGTGAGTTTCAAAACCTTTCTTTGTCGAAGATAAGAAGTCCGAGGTATAGTAAACTTTTTTTAAATCAGCGCTCGTTCCACAGCCAAGCACGAACACAGCCAGAGAAATCATTGCAATAACAATTTTGTATTTCATAAGGTAATTAATATCAGTTTTTAATGCACTACAACGTCTCGTATAAAAACAGTGCGAGCTGGCGAGCTTGATTGTCCGCAGGACAATCAGGCGTTGCAAGCAAGCACGGACTTTCGATTCAAGACAGGTTTAAGCATTGTTTTTATACAGTGTTGGCAAAAGTGTTTTCTCTTTAGGATTCTGTGTATTAAAAGACTTTGACAGTGAAAAATCCTATAATTAATATAGTAATGATTAAAGTGAAGATATTCCTTTCTTTATTTTCAAATTTTAGTTCATCATCTAATTTGGTTTTACAGAATTTAATAAAAATCCAGTAGACAACTCCACCCAAATAAGACCATAAAGTATGTGACATAACTGATTTGATTGTTCAGCTTTTCAATCAGCTGATATTTTTTTTATATGAAGAAGCAGCTTTTCTGATCCGCCCATTGGTTTTCGTCAAATTCTCAATTTCTAAGTCCATCTCTAAGTACGATTGGGAGTCTCATTTAACCATCGACTGTCATTTAATTAACTAGGTTTCCTTACATTTTTGCCAACGTCTCGTATAAAAACTGTGCGAGCTGGCGCGCGTGATTGTCCGCAGGACAATCCGCTTAGCAAGTGAGCACGGAACTTCGATTCGAGACTAAATTAAGCATTGTTTTTATATGTTGTTGTGAGTCCGTTTCTATTCACGAGCCACAACTTTGCAAATAATCCAAAAAAAAGCGATTCCTGCGTATTCCTTGCGTTCGAGTCCGCTATAACTCACACGGAAGCTTTTTTGTTACATCGATAAGGAACCAAAGTAGCAAATAAACCAATTGGTGCAGACTGCGTTCCCCTCCGGTTTTTAGAATGGCTCACAACGTCCCGTATAAAAACAGTGCGGCGATTGCCGGCGATGATTTTCCGCAGGAAAATCAGACGCAGCAAGTACGCACAGACTTTCGATTCGAGACTAAATTAAGCATTGTTTTTATACATTGTTGTAACACGCTTTTTTTAATCCGCTATGACCATTCCAGCTATGAATTAATAGTCATTTTCACCCGAACTTCCCGCTCGAACCAAACCATAGCCCCGCGTCCGAGTTAGGTCCGCTTCGTGATCGACAAGAACCTTTGCCCATAAAGGTCTCAAAAATGGCTTGTAATAACCGACTTTTCGAACCGAAAATTACTATTGGCATTATCAGAAACCTTACCTCTCAAAAATGGCAAAAAAGAACAGGCCTTGGTTTTTCAAGTGTGTTACAACGTCCCGTATAAAAACAGTGCGGCGATTGCCAGCGAGGATTTTCCGCAGGAAAATCAGACGCAGCAAGTACACACAGACTTTTGAATCGACACTAAGTTAGCATTGTTTTTATACATTGTTGTGAACTGGGCTTTTTTTCCCAGCCTGGTTTTAATCCGTAACGAATATCAGTTCCAAGGATTTCCCGACTGCCAAAAATTTCCTTTAAAAATGACATTTTTGACTGGTAAAACATAAATTTCTCTACACTACTTTTTTTCCAGTTTGGTTTTTAATCCGCTACGATTGTCAGTCCGTTTTCCTTCTTAAAGTTCCAAAAATTTGCTTTTAAAATCCCCTTTTTGAGTGGTAAATCAGGTTTTTATTTAGACTGAGTTTTCTTCATTCCGATTTTTGTCCGTCGCGTTTCAATCCGTTGCGATTGTCAGTCCGAAAATGTCCGTTGCAAAAAGATGCTCCATAAATCTCAAAAAACTCACCATTCAAAAATGCCTTTTTTTGCCTTGTTCACAACGTCCCGGTTAACGCAAGTGCGGATTGGGGAACGGAATTGATCTTTTAATTTCTATTTTTAAAGGTACTCAAAAATGCCATTTTTGACTGGTCTGCCGCATTTGTGTTAACCGTTGTTGTGAATCCGTAGCGACACAGCCGAGTGAGCACCAAAGATTTGCCGATCTGTTTTCCCGTCTGCTTTATTCTTAATTTGAGTAATTATTTATCTTTTAAAAATCCTTTTTTTTATCCGCAACAGTGATAAATTCTTTTTGGGGCAGAGTGGAATCCGCAACTTCATAATCTCGCTTTCTTAATCAATCTTTTAAGTTCTATTTTATCTTTTTTTAATCCGCAAGAGTGATATTTTTTTTCCCGTCTGAGTGAAAATCCGTCGCTTTTAATTTTGCGGTTGAGTGATTATTCGTTCTCAATCTCCAGAAGTAGAATTTTTCTTTTTTGAATAATTAAAGTTGAGTTCGGAGCTATGGTTCACAACGTCCCGTATAAAAACAGTGCGAGCGGGCGAGCTTGATTGTCCGCAGGACAATCAGGCGTTGCAAGCGAGCACGGACTTTCGAATAAAGACATAATTAAGCATTGTTTTTATACAGTGTTGTGCAACGTCGTGTGTCCTGCGCTGTTCAGGGATACAATATAAGATTAAGTTCATTGAAAATGAACAGCATAACTGTAATTGAGATGAGAGGCTCATTTTTTTTTTCAGGAACGAGCTTGACAAAGAAAGTCAAGAGGTCTCACGTAAAGAAACATTAATGAGGATTGGTCTCTCGGCTGGGATGTACAGGCATATCAGTCAAACCGCCTTATGGGGCTTGCCTTTCACGGGTTGGTCTTGAGCGATAAGGTCAAAGGCACTACCGCAGTTGTATTGTGAGTAGAGAGCTATGGTGGGAGTAAAGAAGCTGAACGAGATGTGAGTGAACCCTTGTAGAAGTGTCGTAAACAACTTTAGTATGGTCAAAACTGAGGGATGGGCGGTCTTGCAGGACAAAGCTTAACGGGTGTAACCTGATTTACTGGTTAAGCGACCATCGGCATAAAGAGGGCAGGAGCTTTACTTACGGCTTAATTATGGAACAGGAGAAGCCAATCTGTAGTGTGAAAATGCCATAACCCCGAAGGGCAAGGCAGAAAGTAACGATACTATAGATTGGTGGCGGATTTGCCCGTAGTAGTGAAGATGTTCCCTGAAAGGGGAAAGGAGCGAAGGGGCAGACTTAACGGTTTTAAATTGTATTACAACTAAATGAAAATTTAGGATGATTTTCGAGGAGAAACAAAAGTCGCAACCGATAGAAAAGCGACAGGTATGGGAAGCCTTCAAAAAGGTGAAAAGTAATAGAGGAGCAGCCGGAGTGGATAAACTATCCATAGAAGCCGTATCCTCACAAACGAGGAAGTATCTGTATCCGGTATGGAACCGTTTGGCCAGTGGCAGTTACTTTCCCATGCCTGTACGCGAAGTAGAAATACCCAAAGATGAAAATAGGGTAAGAAAGTTGGGCATACCAACGGTACAAGATCGTACGGCTCAAATGGTCATCAGGGAAGAACTGGAAGCTAAGGTGGACAAGCATTTTAGTGCAAGTTCGTTTGGCTATAGACCAAAGAAATCAGCGCACCAGGCTATCAGGCAATGCAGGGAAAACTGCATGAAATTGGACTGGGCGATAGATTTGGACATCAAAAGTTTCTTTGATGAAATAGATCATGAGTTAATGATGAAAGCTTTAAGTCATTTTACAGATAAGAAGCACGTCCATCTGTACGTAAAACGCTGGTTGGAAGCCTCCATCCAAAAGAAGGATGGTACAATTCAGAAACGAACCAAAGGTACACCGCAGGGAGGAGTGATAAGTCCGTTACTGGCAAATATCTTTCTGCACGTTGTTTTTGATAAGTGGATAGAGAAGTACCACCCCGAAGTAAAGTTTGAGAGGTATGCCGATGATATCATCATCCATTGCCAGAACTTCAAACAAGCCCTGCGGACATTGGAAGCGATAAAAGCCCGACTTAAGGAGTGTAAACTTCAAATAAAAGACGGCAAGAGCAATATCGTGTATTGCAAGCGCAACCAGAAGAAGCACCCGCCATTTAAGGTGGAATATGTGACCTTTGATTTCTTAGGCTTCACATTCAAACCAAGAATGGTCAAAGGCTACTTTGGGAACTTTCATTTGGGTTTTACCCCGTCCATCAGTCGCAAGAGACAGAAGCGCATCACCCAAACCTTGTTCAAGATGAAACTCCACCGTATGGTACACCTGCGGCTGCCCGATTTGGCAGCCATTATAGCAGACAAACTATGGGGCTGGATTCATTATTATGGCAAGGTGCGGATGAGTGAACTACATTACGTGTTCCGATTTCTGAACAAACGACTGGCAAAATGGGTACGCAATAAATATCGGAGGTTCAGGCGAAAGCATTGGTTCTTTGCCTACAAATGGTTACAGGAAACTGCAAAGCATTATCCAAACCTTTTTGTGCATTGGCAATATGGCTTTAAGCCTTAGACTTGTTAAGAGGAGCCGTATGATGCGAGAGCATCACGTACGGTTCTGTGAGAGGTTTAGGGGTGAAATTCCCCTTTACCTACTCGACTTTATTTTTTCTGATGATCCGTCACAATCCTAAATCAACTTTACGAAGTTCAATAACAGTATTTTCTGATATCAGTTTCGCAAAGACTGAGTTATTTTCGTCTGTTGCAAATAGGATTTGATACTGGCCATTAAAAACTGGGTTTCCGGTTTTAATAAATAGACTATCCGCATTTTTTGATTGTATAACACCCCACTGTATATCGGCATCCCTATCAAAGTTTCCCACCTTGGGGACGCTTCCAGAATTTTCACCAAATGAGATGGTATTTCCACTCAATTCATTCCGCTTATTCTCATTCTTATAACTGATATCTTCGATTTGCCAGAATCCTTCCATATTTTGCACCAGGCTATTGTCACTGTTACAACTAAGAAGTGAAAATAGAAGAAGGATTATTAAATGAACAGAATTAATATTTTTCATTAGTCAATTTTGTCCGATGTTGCACAACGTCTCGTATAAAAACTGTGCGAGCTGGCGCGCGTGATTGTCCGCAGGACAATCCGCTGAGCCGGCAAGCACGGAACTTCGATTCAAGACCAAATTAAGCATTGTTTTTATACGTTGTTACATACTGTGCCGACCCGCCAGAGTAAACACGTTCCCAGTATTTTTTCTCCGTGTCCGATTTATTTTCCAAGTTTTATATGTCACGCTTTGTTTATTTAATCGGCTCGAGTGAGTGAGTCTGCTTTTAATCCGTCATACACGTCAGTCCGCACGCCATTTTACGTTCTCCTCCGTCTAAGTATAAGTCCGCCGTTTATCCGACCCGCTTTTCAGTCCGCTTCGTTTAGTTTATCCTCTTGGTAAAGTCTGCGATATCCACACAGTTATTTTTGGAGGCATTGTATGTAACGTCCCGTATAAAAACAGTGCGAGCTGGCGTGCGTGATTGTCCGCAGGACAATCAGGCGTTGCAAGCGAGCACGGAGCTTCAATTCGAGACTAATTTAAGCATTGTTTTTATACATTGTTACCAAATGTGCCGCCCGCCCGAGTGAGCCGCTTCGCTTTTCAATCCGCTGCGTTTTGCTCTTAAAGTTTATAATTACTTACTTCTCAAAAAAGGCATTTTTCGTCCGATTTTTTTCTCCGCTTGAGTGAGAAAGTCCGTTTCAAATTATTCTTTCAAACTCAATCTATCTTACCTCTCGAAAAAGTTATTTTTAATGTTCTTTTCTTTTCTCCGTCCGAGTAAGTGATCCGTCGCCAATTTTCCTTTTAAACTCAATTTTTCTTTCCTTCCAAAAATGGCATTTTGTAAGTCCGTTATTTATCCGAGTCAGTTTTTATTTTTCCTGCGTTCTGTTTGTCAGCGGCATTTTTGGTAACTCGTTATATCAAAACGAATATAGTTATTTATCTGTTAATTTTGCCGGATAACAACAGGTTTTCAGTGTTTTTATCAGAATTCAGTAGCTCTTTTACAGTCACGTCTAAAGGACTCTCGATCTTCATAATGTCCTTGCGGGATACATGGGTGTAGATCATAGTAGTTTCGGGCTTCGAATGCCCCAGTAACTCCTGAATATACCGAATATCTATTCCATTCTCCAGCATATGGGTGGCATAGGAATGCCGAAGGGTATGTGGGGTTACCTTCTTCTTTATTCCGGCACGCCGGCAAGACTCCTGTAAAAAAGCTCTAACGCTCTGAGCGCTGTACGGCCCGCCACCCTGTCCTTCTGCAAAATAAATATGCGGAAAATAGGTGGAAAGATAATTGTTGAGCAAGGGTAACATGCTCTCTGCCAAAACTACCACGCGATCCTTACGCCCCTTGGAATTTTTTATTACAATTTGACGCCGCAAAACATCTATTTGTGACAGCTTTAACTCCAGTAATTCTCCAATGCGCAGGCCGGCAGAGTAGAGCATTGCCAGAATCGCACGGTGCTTAAGATTGCGGGTGACCTGTAGCAGTTTTATAACCTCCTCTTTGGAAAGTACAGTGGGCAAAAACCGACTCTTCTGAGGCCGAAAAATGTCCTTAGTCTCAATATCTGCGCATTTATAGAGCTCAAAAAAATGCTTGACAGCACTAATGCATTGCCTGTGCGTGCTAATCGCATAATTCTCTGCAGCAATGCGTTGTTCAACAAATAATTCCACATCGCGGGAAGTCAATTCAGCAAAAGGTTTTTCCCCAATAAAATCAACCAACTTAAGAACAAAGTTGTAATAGGTTCTTACACTACTTTCGCTTAGCCGCTGTCCCCGTAAATATGCGACATATTCGTGCAGCACCTTTCTTTGACTGCGGGTGAATTGTGGAGCAGGCCTTTTTTTTGTAACCTCCTGTTTTTGTGGTAAACTAAAATATTGCAGCGCCGTATAATCCACAAAAATATGGTTAGCTCGAAGTCGGGTGTAGAGCAGATTGCGGTTGGGCTGCGTATAGGCACAATAATAACAACCATGCGTTACCGACCACTTCACAATTTTTTCTTTCTTCAGTAAAGACCTTATCTCCTCTTCAAATTCAAATTTTATAGCAATTTGCCACTCATCCTTAAGCAGGAGAGGAGCCAGGGTAACTTTTTTCATATGGCTGAATTTCAGATAAATATAGCCGAAAACTGCTTCCGAAAATGTACGTTTTTTCCTGCTGAAAATAAGTCCCGATTTTCAATCCTCCGGGGTGCCCAGTCCCATCTGGAACCGGCAGCTTATGCTAATATAAACTGATACAATTGTGAAGTGATTTGGAAATTTCTGAATTTTCGGCAACTTCTTCTGTAGGGTGGAAATTTTCATGGATTCCTTCTGAAAATTATTTACAATAAGTCTTTTTCCTGAATCTGAAAATATTTCGCAATAAAAAACCGGAAGCTTTCAGGTTCCGGTAGTGGTAATTATTTGCAGCCATTGTTTGAAAGGCTATCCTCAAAAGCCACAATTCAGTTGCTCCTGCACCTGGAGTTCACTTCCTGACAACCGCTGATTATAGCAGCAAAAGCCAACAATATAAGCGGTAAAAATTTGCTTTTCATTTATAGTTTTTAAACCTTAAACCTTAACCTTAACCTTAAACCTTAAACCTTAAACCTTAAACCTTAAACCTTAAACCTTAAACCTTAAACCTTAAACCTTAAACCGGTTTACCCGTTGATCGCCTCCACCCGTTCTACACGACCCTGGAGCATTTCTTTCAGCATATTTTCAATTCCGTTCTTCAGTGTAAAAGTAGAAGAAGGACAACCGCTGCAGGCCCCTTGCAGGATCACCTTCACCAGCTTCTGGTCCTCATCATAGCTTTCAAAAAGTATATTTCCGCCGTCACTTGCCACGGCAGGTTTGATATATTCATCAAGAATGGCAACGATCTCCTTAGAGGTGTCATCCAGGTTGAGTTCCCTTGCCGGTGCTTTTTCTTCGGCTTTAGAAGGGGAGGGCTGTACGCTGTCTTCAGTAAGTACCTCTTTCCCCTGTTCCAGGTATTCCCTAATAAATTCCCTAAGTTCCTGGGTGATCTCTTCCCATTCGGCAATGTCATATTTCATGATGGAAAGATAGTTTTCATCAATAAAAACTTCTTTCACGAACGGAAAATGAAACAAAGCCTTCGCTAAAGGGGCGTTTTTCGCATCATCAATATTTTTGAATTCCACAGTTTCTAACACGAGTTTCTTGTTCGAAACAAACTTCATCACTGTAGGATTAGGCGTGCTCTCTGCATAAACGGTAACGGGGATCTTTTTTCCGGTTTCTTCTTCGGAAGGGGTCACCACCTGTCCGCCGCTATTCAAAAAGGATTCGATTTGCTCTGCAAGCTCCTGTTGCACATCTTTCCAGTGCACAATATTGTATTTTTCAAGCGCCACAAAATTCTGCGCGATATAAACGGTCTTCACGAACGGAAGGTGAAATAACTGCTGGGCAAGGGGAGAGCGGTGAGCTTCTTCTATGTTATGAAACTCAAAGCTTTCATGCCTGGTTAAAAATGTATTGGCCTCAAACTTGACAATAGTTGGCTTGGCCGTAGGCTGAATATTTATAGTGATGTTCTGCATGATTGAAAATTTGCGCAAAAATACAATTTTATGTTGGTCTTTTGCAGCTTATTTAGAATGATTCAATGGGAATTTGGAAGTACGAAGTTAGAAGTACGAAGTTGGAAGTACGAAGAGGGATTGGTCAATTGGTTAATTTGGGAATCGTTAATTCGGGATTCGGAGAACGAAGAACGTGAAACAAGGAAACAGGAAACCTTAAACCTGAAACAGGGAACTGGAAACAGGGAACAGGGAACAGGGAACTGGGAACAGGGAACAGGGAACAGGGAACAGGGAACAGGGAAGAGAAACTTACTCCAAAAAAGTCTTGGTTCTTGGCTCTTGTCTCTTGTTTCTTTCTTTACCCGCAACCCGCAAGTTTCAAGTATGCAGTCGGCAGTTAGCAGTTGGCAGTATTTGGAAGGAATTTATACGAATTAAAAGTCTTGTTTCCAGGCTCTTGGTTCTCTTTTTTACCCGCAACCGGCAACCGGCAACCGGCAACAACTTACCTTCTCAAAGTCTTGTTTCTTGTCTCTTGTCTCTTGTTTCTTTCTTTACCCGCAACCCGCAAGTTTCAAGTATGCAGTAGGCAGTCAGTAGTTGGCGGTATTTGGAAGGAAAATTTTTACCAATTAAAGTCTTTGATTCTGGCTCCTGGTTCTTGTTTCTTTTTTTACCGGTAGCCTATATTCCGCAACTTATAAAAAGTGACCTTTTCAAACTTCCTTTTTAAAACCACTACTATTACTTTTATTTCCTTTTTTTTCGGAGAAAGTCCTTAAATAAATTTTCGGTTGTAATTGTTCTTTTATATCCTTTTTTAGTGAGACCGTCCAGGAGCTTCTTATCTCCTGTCCAGAGTTTACATTTTAAAAACAAAGAAAATGCTACAAAGGCAGAATCTGCTGGATCCACATCCTCACACCACTCAAAGGCCTCAAGATATTTTTCTTTAGGTACAATGGAGTGATTTAAAACGGTAATATTTTTTAGAATTAACTCATAAATTTCCAGGAACTCATCATCACTAAATTTTCCAATTTTTTTAATTTTTTCCTGATGTTCCCAGATTTCATTTCTTAAGTATTTTGGAGCATAAAATTCGTAGCAGTCCTGACCGGTTAAAAGAATTTGCCCTATTCGGCTATTTACATTTAGAATCGCACTAAATATAATATTTGAATCGACAACAATCTTAGTCATCCAGGCCTACTTCTTTTCTAATTTTTTCCCAGCGGTCAGATTTGGACTTCTTAGTTAGCTCCTCTATCTCTTTCTCTGTAGCTTCCGATTTTGAGGTTAGCTCCTCATATCGCAAATAATCTAGAATAGACTGAATTTTAGATGCCTTCGTACCCGCAGAAAAACGCACCAATATTTCATTGTTTTTACGTTCTACAATCATAACTCTCGTTTTACCAAATTTATATATAATATTTTATTTCTTAATCCTACTGAATAACTATGACTTAACTCCCTACCCGCAACCCGCAAGTTTCAAGTTTGCAGTCGGCAGTCAGCAGTTGGCAGTATTTGGAAGGAATATTATACGAATTAAAAGTCTTGTTTCCAGGCTCTTGGTTCTCTTTTTTACTCCCAACCCGCAACCCGTAAGTTTCAAGTATGCAGTAGGCAGTCAGTAGTTGGCGGTATTTGGAAGGAAGACTTTTACTAACTAAAGTCCTGTTTCCTGGCTCCTGGCTCTTATTTCTTTTTTTACCCGGCAACCGGCAACCGGCAACCGGCAACAAACTTACCTCCTCAAAGTCTTGTTTCTTGTCTCTATCATTTAACTCATCCCTGTAATTAAATGTCATCCAGTTAATTGCAACTTTGTTAACTCAATGCTTTTTTCAATATATAAAGTTATATTTTTAGATATGGTGCGCCAAAGCGCTCCAGAGAGATTTGGCTCTTATTTCTTTTTTTACCCGGCAACCGGCAACCGGCAACAAACTTACCTCCTCAAAGTCTTGTTTCTTGTCTCTTGTCTCTTGATTCTTTTTTTACCCGTAACCGGCAACCGGCAACAAACTTACCTTCTCAAAGTCTTGTTTCTTGTCTCTTGTCTCTTGTTTCTTTCTTTACCCGCAACCGGCAACCCGCAACTTTAAAGTATGCAGGCGGCAGTCAGCAGTAGGCAGTATTCTGGGAGTAAGGCTTCACCAATAAAAGTCTTGTTTCTTGTCTCTATCATATAACTCATCCCTTTAATTAATTGTTATCCAGTTAATTGCAACTTTGTTAACACAATGCTTTTTTCAATATATAAAGTTATATTTTTAGATATGGTGCGCCAAAGCGCTCCAGAGAGATTTGGCTCTTGTTTCTTTTTTTACCCGGCAACCGGCAACCGGCAACCGGCAATAAACTTACCTCCTCAAAGTCTTGTTTCTTGTCTCTTGTCTCTTGATTCTTTTTTTACCCGTAACCGGCAACCGGCAACAACTTACCTCCTCAAAGTCTTGTTTCTTGTTTCTTGTCTCTTGATTCTTTTTTTAGACCTTAAATCTTAGAATTTAAGATGGCTCACGTGAAAGCGTTCCTGCGGTTCGGGTAGCTGATGTTTCAGTATGACAGGATCACCATTGGTAAAGAATTCCGGAGCTTTTTGCTGTACATCTGTGAGCAGGCCGAGGCTTTGCAGTACATGTTTGGTTTGTTTTGCCACTGCCATGCCCGAATCTATGATGGTTACATGTTTCGGAAGGATCTTCTTTAAAGTGGGAATTAAATAAGGATAATGGCTGCAGCCAAGCACCAGGTAATCAATCCCTGCATCCAGCATAGGCTGCAAAAGCTGCCGGAGCATTTGCTCCACCTGGGGCGCATCTTTCTGGCCTTTTTCGATCTGCTCCACCAGGCCTTTTCCCACTACTTCCACCACCCGGTTGTCTTTGGAATAAAGATCTGAGGTCTTCGCAAAAAGGGTACTTGTAAGGGTGCCTTTGGTGGCTAGGATGCCGATGCTTTTGGTCCTGGTATTTAGAGCCGCAGGTTTTATGGCAGGTTCGATCCCAATAAAAGGAATGGTATAGGAAGATCTTAAGTGCTGAATGGCATTCGTTGTAGCAGTATTACAGGCCACTACAATGATCTTGGCACCCATTTGCAGGAGTTTGTCGGTATTCTTGACGCTGAGCCTTACAATTTCTTCTGCAGGTTTTTCTCCATAAGGCGCATTGACGCTATCGGCGAGGTAGATGGTATGCTCGAGGGGAAGTAATTCATGGATCTCTTTCCAAATGGAGGTTCCTCCAACCCCCGAATCGAAAATACCTATAGGACTGTCTTTACTCATTCTTGTAAAAATAAAAACTGCGCCTCAATTTTGCGCAGTTTTGTGAGAATTAATCGAATATACAGGTAAGGCTGGGTAACTCTGCGCTACTTGCTTAGTCCAAAGGTAATTGAGAAAGTTCTAATTTAAGTTTTCGTAAATGTTTATTTACAATTACCCATACAATGGCGGTATCAATCCTGTCGTAGGCATGGATCAATCTGTTTCTAAATCCAATTATTTGTTTATCGTATTGAATAAAAACATCAGCTTCTGTTTACTTTAATTTATTTAAAGCTTCTCCAATTATAGCTAACTGTCTTTCAACCGCACTTTGAGTTTTTAGATCATTTTGGTAAAGGCTGAAATCAGGTGTGTCAACTAAAAAATCTTCAATTAAATCCATTGCTGTTAGAATATCAGAGAGATACTTCCTGCCTTTTTCCGTCATAGATAAGGATTTTTGAAGCATCAATATTTTTTTTCAAAACAGGATTCTTGATGGAAGACTCAGTCAACAAATCCACCTTTCTTTGAAAAAATTCCTCTAATTTATCCCAGATAGCCAGCAATTTTTCTCCTCTTTTTAAAGGATCATTTTCTTCGATTTCGATTAATAAATCTATATCACTCGAAGCTTCATCAAAATGATCTGTGGTAGCTGAGCCGAAAGCACACAAGGTTTTTACATTATGTAATCTGCATAATGTGGTGAAGTCAATAAACCGGGATTGAGTGCTTTCTTTAATTTTCATAATACAAGATAATCATTTCCGGGCAGAATTAAATGATACTTCTCTAAGCCTTCCGATTAAACCTTCATGCTACTCTAATACAGAAAGAGAAAGGATACATTTAAGGTCTAATTCCGAATCGAAAATACTTAGGACTGTCTTTACTCATTCCTGTAAAAATAAAAACTGCGCCTCAATGAAGCGCAGTTTCTTAAATTTTATTTTGCGAAAAAATTAGATCCCAAGATCTTTCTTCACATCTGGCATTAGGTCATAACCGTCTGCCATGATCACTCCTGTTCCGGTAGTGGAGTCAAGCACGTAGTCATATCCTTTTGCGCGGGCTACTTTTTGAATGGTAGTACGGGCTTTTTCAAGTACAGGCTTTAGAAGCTCCATTTCTTTCTGTTGAAGTTGCTGCATTGCATTTTGACGGTACTCCCCAATCGTTCTTTGAGTTTGCTGAAGCTCTGTTGCTCTCTTTTGGTTCTCTTCGTCTGTCTTAGTTTGTGCTTCGGCTTCATATCTCTTCATGGTATTTTGTGCTTCGGTTACCATGTCTTTGATCTCTGTATCGTAAGTCTTCTGAAGCTTTTCCAATTGATTCATTGCAGCTTTATATGACGGCATTTGTTCGATCAATTCCTGGGTGGCGATATGAGCTACTTTTGTTTGTGCATTGGCAAAAGAAGTTGCTCCCAGGATTAAAGCTACAGCTATTAGAAGGGTCTTGAATTGTTTCATTGTTTTAAAATTGATTATTAATTGTTGAATTTACTTGTTGTAGGGTTTATTTTTATAAACTATTTATTCTCTTTGTTGTTCTGTTTCTCTTCGCGTGCTTTGGCTACGGAATCTTTCTTTCTTTCCCGTTCCTTCAAAATTTCTGCCCTGCGAAGCTCAGCTTCTGCCTGTTTTGCGGCTCTTATGGAATCCCTTGTCTTGCGACGCTCCTCCAGTAAAGCTTCTCTTTCTTGCTTTCGCTGCTCCTGAAGTTGCTCTCTTTCTGAAAGTACAGCGTCTTCTTCAACAGTCTTTGATTCTGCTCTTATCAACTCCCGCTTTTCCTGTCGCGTCTCCAATTCTTCCCTGTTTGAAGCCCTGGTGATACTTCTTAAGACTTGGTCGCTTACGTCAAGCCTTTCTGCAGCATAAAGGGTGACCACATCTGCCGACTTGTCAAAAATAAGATCGTAATTTCTCGCCTTTGCGATCTCCTGCACGGCTACAAAAACCTGATCCTGAATTGGCTTTATTAATTGCATTTTTTGAGTGATCAAATCTCCATTAGGTCCAAATCGCTTTTGTTGATAGTCAAGGATCTTTTTTTCTTCAAATCTTATCTCATCTTCCCTGTCGGCGATCAATTCGCTGGTCAAAAGCGGCCTTTCGTTCGCCAGTTCCTGCTTCATGTTTTCTATCCTGGTCATTTCCTTCTCTATCTCCTGCTTCCATTGCTGTACTTTCTTTTCCAGCTGTGCCGAAGCTTCCTGATATTCCGGAACATTCTCAAGGATATATTCCATATCCACATAACCAATTCTTACCGTTTGCTGTGCCTGCACCGCAAAACCGGTTAACATTACTAAAGCGAGGATAAGAATTGACTTTTTCATACTCGAAGTGGTTTATAGAAAATACCGTGCCAAATAATCTTTTTTTAAAACTGCTGTCCAATAATAAAATGGGTTTCCCAGCCATTTCTTTGGGTCTCTCCCGGAAGCGGATCAAATCCATATCCAAAGTCAATTCCCAATAATCCGAATGCAGGCATGAAAATACGTAAACCTGCCCCGGCCGACCGGTTCACCTGGAAAGGATTGTAGTCCCTGAAGCCGTCATAAGATGCACCTGCTTCCAGGAAGGTAAGTGCAAAAATAGATGCTGTGGGTTTTAAGGTGATGGGATATCTCAATTCCAACGAATACTTATTATAAATTGTAGCTCCATCATTATCTGTTTCCCGGCTCATCACCCCACGGTCAAGTGGAGTTAGGGACTGGTTAGGATAACCTCTCATGGCAATGGCTTCACGACCATCCATGCTGTAGGTTCCCATCCCATCTCCTCCAAGATAGAATCTTTCAAAAGGAGGCACCCCGCGATCATTATTGTAAGCTCCAAGGAACCCGTATTCTGCGTGAGTCCTTAGCACTATGCTGTTGCTGCCTCCAAAATTGTAAAGCGTGTTATACCATGTTCCGTTGAACTTGATCTTGTAGAATTCAAGCCACTTGTACTTTTCCTGGTCGATCTTTGCAGGATCTCCAATGGGAGTTTCTCCCGGTCTAAGAGGCCTGGTAGGTACTAAACGCCCCTGGCTGTTATATCCTCCCTGGCTTAGCACTCCAAATTCATTCTCCAACTGGAATTCTCTCTGGTCTGCAAGATTGGCGTAGTCAACGTCATTGAACAGGGAATAAGGAGGGGTAACCTTTGCAACTACCTCAAATTTTGAACCTCCCATAGGGAAGATGGGATTGCTAAAAGTGTTATCCCTGGTTAAACCTAAGGTTATGGCGAAATTGTTGGAATATCCATCTCCAAACGTAAATAACCCGGTATTGTAATTCTTTAAATTATAGTGTTGAAAGGATACCGCAGTTGAAAGGATAAAGAAATCATCTGGTACTGTAAGCCTTTTTGCAAGCCCCAGCGTAATTCCTGAAATGGAGAATTTACTGTCTCTATCTGCCTCTCTGGTTCGGTAATTATAAAGATATTGTTCTGTATGTTGGAAGGAAGTAGAAAGCCGTACCGGTTTTTTTCCACCCCACCAGGGTTCAGAAAATGACAAACTGTAGGTTTGGTAATAAGTACTTGCCTGGGCTCTAAGGGAAAGGGTTTGCCCATCTCCCATTGGTAAAGGTTTGTACGCTTCCTTATCAAAAAGTCCGCTTAAAGAGAAGTTGTTGAAAGAAAGCCCCAGGGTTCCAACAAATCCGCCGCCGCCGTAACCTCCCTGCAATTCGATTTGGCTTGCGCCTGCTTCCACTACAGAATATTCAAGGTCTACAGTTCCACTGTTCTGGTCCACATTCTTGAAATCTGGAGATAGATTTTCGGCATCAAAGAATCCAAGCTGTCCCAGTTCTCTCACTGTTCTTACTACAGCTTCCTTACTGTACTTCTGTCCCGGCTTAGTCCTCAATTCCCGGTAGATCACGTGATCTTTGGTCTTATCATTTCCTACCACAGTGATTTCATCGAAGTAAGCTACTTTTCCCTCTCTTATTCTTATTTCGAAGTCAATGGTGTCATTGTAAACTCTTACTTCGACAGGGTTGATGTTAGAGAATAAATAACCGTTGTTCTGGTACTTATTGGTAAGGTCGTTGGCGTCGGGTTTGCTGTTATCGGCGATTTGCTTTTCCAGTAATACCCCGTTATAAACATCTCCTTTGCTAATGCCCAATACGCGCTGCAATTCTCTATCGGTATAAACAGAATTTCCTATAAATTCAATATTTCCAAAGTAGTAGCGGTTTCCTTCCTCAACCTTTAACCTAATGGCTACATCATCTTCATCTACACGAATTAGAGAATCAGAGAGTATTCTTGCATCCCGGTAACCTCTTTCTTTGTAAACGTTAAGAAGATTTTCTTTATCGGTCTCATATTCTTCAGGAATAAATTTTGAACGCTTCCAAAACCTAAGTAAACGTTGTTCTTTGGTTTTTTTCATAGCTTTTCTAAGACGACGATCAGAAAGGGCATCATTTCCTACAATCTCAATGTCTTCGATCTTAACGCGCTCCCCTTTATCTACATTGATCACCATATTCACCAGGTTGGTGTTAAGAGTATCTTCTACAGGAACTGTGTTAATGGCCACTTTGGTGTTGAGATATCCGTCTTCCCTAAAAGTATTCTCGATATAATTTCTGGTAGTGGTTTCTAAATTCTCGGTTACCCTAACCCCTTTATTGAGTTTATTTTCTTTGATAAGTTCTTCCTGCTTCTTCTTTTTTATGCCCTGTATCCTCACATTTGCCAGGGCAGGTACCTCCTGGATCTCCAGCTCCAGATTTGCAACGTCCCCTTCAATGCTGGTCACGTAAATATTGATGTCGCTAAAATGACCTATATCCCATAGTTTCTTTAAAACTTTGGAAATCCTGTCTCCGGGAATGAAGATTTTTTCTCCTTTTTTAAGGCCGGTATAGGCAATCACAGTTTGTTCATTATAGGAAATTGTGCCCGTAACATTGATCTCCCCTATAGTATATTCTTTGCCGTTTGCAAGAGGCAGGTCCTGTGCTGCTGAAGTAAAGTTTATAAAAAGGCTTAAGGCTAAAAGTGCTAAAATATGCTTTGATGTAAAGGCACTAACTAAGTTGCTCACTTGTTTTTCCAAATCTTCGTTCTCTGTTTTGATAATTGTAAATGGCTTCATATAGGTCGTTCTTCCTGTAATCTGGCCACAGTAATTCTGAAAAATATAATTCTGCATAAGCCATTTGCCACAAAAGGAAATTGCTTATACGTTGTTCCCCGCTCGTTCTGATCATGAGATCTACGTCGGGTAAATTTCGGGTGTAAAGATGCTTATTTATAACCGATTCATCAATAGCTTTTGCGGAAATCTCACCGGCGGCCACTTTTTCTGAAATTTCTTTTACCATACTGGTAAGTTCTTCACGGGAGCCATAGCTTAGGGCAAGGGTAAGGGTCATGCGGGAATTTTCTGCAGTTTGTTTGATCACCTCTTGCAGTTCCTTTAAAGCTTTTACGGGTAAATTGTCCAGGCAGCCAATGGCGCTTAGCTTGATATCGTTTTCCTGAAGGGTCTTTATTTCTTTCTTAAGAGAAGAAACAAGAAGTCTCATCAGGGTGTCGACTTCAAGCTTGGGTCTGTTCCAATTCTCTGTAGAAAAGGCGTACAAAGTCAGATTTTTGACACCTATTTCGGCACTGCCTTCTACTACTTCGCGTACGGCCTTAGTGCCTTTTTCATGGCCTCTTATTCGCATCAGGCCCTGCTTTTTTGCCCACCTGCCGTTGCCATCCATGATGATGGCGATGTGCCGGGGTAGTTTTGCAGGGTCGATCTTTTCCTTAAAGTCCATATTAATATTTGTTGAAACAGTCAGATCCCCTTCCAAAGTTGATGGTGAGGTAAATTCCTGTGAATACATACCAGTCTGTGGTATTGCTGTTTCCGAAATTCCAGAGGTTGTAATCCCCATCTACTTCAGAAGGCTGGCTCCCGTCGAGGTTATCTGTAAAGGTATAACGTGCGCCTATCTCAATTCCTGCAGCCAAAAAGTTATTTAGGGTTTGCTTATATCCAAACACCAGGGGTAGCGAAAATTCCCAGTTATTACCGGCCTCCTGTAATTCATTGTTTGCAGGATTGGTATAGGCACGGTTCTTTAGCATATAATGATTGGCAAAGTAATAGCTTATCCCGGTGTAGAGATATGGGGTTGACTGGTAGGTGTTGGAGTGTAGGTCCCATTCCCAAAAGGTGAACTCCAGCCCCAGGGAAGCTTCAGCTATAGTATTTTTAAAAGAGTATCCTCTCTGCTGTCTCCTGCCTTCGTTGGATTTGGCATCATCTGCCTCAAGATTGGCATACATCAGGGAAAACCTGAAGGCATGCCGTTCACTTCGATTCCATTTTAATAGACCTCCAAAAACCACAGTATTTGGATTGATATAGGTGGTATTCCCCACATCCCCAATGTAATTCGCACCTCCTATAAAAGGACCGATCTCAAAATTTTGGGAATATGTCTTGTTTGCACATAATGCCATAAGAACCACTACAACAAGATACCTCATAGGTTTTCAAAAGTTTGCAAATATAACAATATTGTTTGCCCCACAATAATTTGAGCAGGTTTGTACCTAAGCATTAACAGATTTCGGGAGTTTTTATTGTTTAATTGCGCTTATCTTCTCCCCATAACAGCTTTTTCCGAAGCGTTTTTAGGAAGGTGTCTTCTGTAAATTCTACCATTTTTAATTTAAAGGATGCTTTTTGAATGGTGATCGTCGTGTTGTTCTTTAATGAGGCGATCCTCGAATCCATAGATACGAGGTAATCTTCTGCGCGGCCCGAGACTTTTAAGGTGATCTTCGTATTGTCTTTGATCACCAGCGGCCTCGCGTTCAAATTATGTGGCGCAATGGGAGTGATTACCAAAGCTTTGGTTGCGGGAGTGACCACCGGCCCGCCACAACTAAGAGAATATCCTGTAGATCCTGTAGGGGTGGAAACTATTAACCCATCTGCCCAGTAGGCAGTGAGGTACTCTTCATCAAGCCAGGTATCTATCGTGATCATGGAAGTGGTATTCTTGCGGCTTACAGCGATCTCGTTGAGAGCATAGTGATTGTCATAGAGTTCTTCTACCTTGGGATTTGCCCTTATACTTAAGAGGGAGCGTTGAGAGATCTTGTATTCATTGTTAAGCAGCAGCTTGATCGTGTGCCTTATATCTTCCTTGTTCACCGTGGCTAAAAATCCCAGCCTTCCGGTATTTATTCCCAGGATGGGGATGTCACGATTACGTATAAAATTCACAGATTGAAGTATGGTACCGTCACCACCTACACTTATAAATACATCATAGGAGCCATCCAGCCTTTGAAAGGTCTTGAAGTGGTGAAAATCCTTTTTGATCTCATTGTTCTCATCAATAAGTCGCAAAAAATTTTCTTCTATAGCGACCTCCACATTCTCTTCGTCAAGCACATTAAGAAGTTCCTCTATGTATACGCCGGAATTTGCATGATAGAATTGCCCGTAGATCCCAACCTTCATTCTTAAATATTTAAATATTTATCCAGGTAACGCGACCGGTCTTCCAGGTTGGAAGAAAAGGAATCCTCGTCGTGTTGCGAAATGATCTCATAACCGTATCTCCTGAAGGTTTGAAAAAGAGCGTTAAAGGGAGTAGTTCCCGTTTTAATGGTGATCTGTGCCCGGTCGTTCTCAATTCCCGAAATAAAAGCTCCTAATACGTGTGCCCCGTTAGATTCCACGATCTGGCAGATCTCGCTAAAAGAATAATCTTTTCGGCCTTTTTCCACAGTAAGAATTCCGCCGGGGTGGTTTAAAAAAGGAGATTCTGTAAAGATGTTCATGATGTCCTGCAATTCCAGGTAACCCATGAAATTATTTTCGGCATCAAGTACAGGCATTATATTGGAGTCATTCTTTGAAAAAGTGTGTAAAACATCTATCCAGTTGTCTGTCTTCCTTACGTAGAATCCTTCCAGAGAGTACTGAAATTCTTCCAGCTTCTTATCCGGTTCAAACATCCTGGCATCTCCCACAGGAATGCTGCCCATATATATTCCTTCATTGGTAACAGGAAGGTGGGAGTAAGGATTTCGGTTAAAGATCTCCAGGACTTCGGCGATCTTGGTGCCAAAATCCGGAATATGTATCTCATTTAAAATATATGGAATGATGTTCATGGCCCCGGGCATTTTCTGCAAATTAGTCAAAATAAAGTATTTTTTTGCCTATTCAACTTCGTATTTTTGTGGAAAAGACCAGCCAGAAATGACGAAATTAAGCGTAAATATTAATAAAATAGCTACCCTTAGAAACAGCCGGGGAGGAGATGTGCCAAATGTGGTTCGGGTAGCAAAAGATGCTCAGAAATTTGGAGCCGAAGGGATTACCGTTCATCCAAGGCCCGATGAAAGACACATAAAATATCAGGATGTTTTAGACCTGCGGCCGGAGGTGACCACCGAATTCAATATAGAAGGGAATCCGGTAGAAAAGTTCATAGACCTGGTGCTCAGGGTAAAACCTGAACAGGTGACCCTGGTGCCCGATGCCGAGGATGCCATTACCTCCAACGCAGGTTGGGATACCATAAAGCATAAAGATTTTTTACAGGAGGTGATCGCCGAATTTAAAAGCAATAAAATAAGGACTTCCATTTTTGTTGACCCCGATCCAAAAATGGTGGAAGCGGCAGTGCATACAGGAACAGATCGTATTGAGCTTTATACCGAAGAATACGCCCGGCAGTACTCAAAAGGGAACAAAGCAGGTATAAAACCTTATGTTGATTGTGCCGAAGTGGCCAATAAGCTGGGTCTCGGCATCAACGCAGGTCATGACCTCTCTCTGGAAAACATTGAGTACTTTAAAAAGAAAATTCCGGGGCTGCTGGAGGTGTCCATTGGACATGCTTTAATAGCAGAATCCTTATATCAGGGGCTGGAATATGTGATCAACCAATACCTCAGTTTACTTAGAGACTAATGAAATTACACTCACAAATACTTGGCGAAGGCCGTCCCATGCTTATCCTTCACGGATTCTTAGGGATGAGCGACAACTGGAAAACTTTAGGGAACGATTTTGCCGATGCAGGATTCCAGGTGCATCTTATAGACCAAAGAAACCATGGGCGCAGCCCCCATAGTGACACTTTCAATTATCTCGAGCTGGGAAAAGACACCAGGGAGTATATCGACACTCACCGCCTCAAAAATGTTATTTTAATAGGGCATTCTATGGGAGGCAAGACTGCGATGACTGCAGCTGCTCTTTTTCCGCATTTGATCGAAAAATTGGTGGTGGTAGATATTGCTCCAAAATATTATCCCCCACACCATCAAACCATTCTCGAAGGACTTTCGGCAATAGATAATGCCTCCTTAACTTCCCGGGGAGATGCAGATAAATTGTTAGCGCAATACGTGAAGGAAAAAGCGGTGAGGATGTTCCTGCTTAAAAACCTTTACTGGAAGACAAAAGAAAAACTTGGGCTTCGGCTCAACCTGGAAGTACTTGCTTCACAGGTGGAAGAGTTAGGAAGCGGGCTTCCGGCCGATTATTCCTACAATAAACCTACGCTGTTTATAAAGGGAGAACGCTCAAATTATATTACTTCTGAAGATAAAGCTCTTATAGAAAAACATTTTCCGCAGGCAACCGTCATATCCATTCCTGAAGCAGGGCATTGGGTTCACGCAGAAAATAAAGATGCTTTTTATGAAACTGTAATGAATTTTGTATAACTTTCGTAAAATTTATTATGCACGCACAATAAAATTATGTTTATATTGCATAATATGCATTTTATGCTATTTTTGAGCCATTGATCCTTTTATATTAATCTACACAATCTATTATGAGAAAAATTTTATTACTAATGGTGTTTGCGCTTGCAAGTGCCGTAACTTATGCCGGCGGTTATCGCGTAGCTGTACAAGGGCAGCGGGCATTAGCCATGGGACATACGGGGGTTGCCGTTGTAAATAGTGCCGAGTTAGGCTTCTTTAACCCATCGGGTCTTGTTTACCTTGAAAACCAATTGACAATTTCGGCCGGAGCCAGTGCTATTTTTTCTGATGTTGCCTGGCAGAATGAAGATACCGGGGAGATATTTAGAACCGATAATCCGGTGGGAACACCTTTTTACTTTAACATTGCCTACAAACTTAAGGACTGGCTTTCGGTGGGACTTAGTGTCTATACTCCCTATGGTAGCACAGTAGAATGGGAAGACGATTGGGCGGGTTCTCACCTCATTAACAACATTGATTTACAGGCTATTTACATCCAACCCGTGGTTTCTGTAAAGGCTACAGATTGGCTGAGCTTTGGTGGGGGTCCTATATACGTAACCGGATCTGTGAATTACAACAGGAATCTTAATCGCACGCTTACAGATATTGAAGGCAACCGTTCTAATGTGACGATAGATGCTTCGGGAGTGACTGAATGGGGCTGGTCTTTAAGTACTATGATTACGCCTACAGATAAACTAAGAATAGGGGTGAATTACCGTTCAGAGATCATTATGGAGGCCGAAGATGCAGATGCCGATTTCCAGAATATTCCCAATACCCCGCTTGCACCTTTCAGCGATACCACTTTTGATGCTTCGCTTCCTCTTCCCGCCGAACTTACTGTGGGGCTTTCTTACGAGCTAAACGAAAAATGGCTGCTTGCCTTTGATTATAATCGCACCTATTGGGGAGTATATGAATCCCTTGATATCGATTTTGCAGATCCTAATATTCCCGATTCCCAGAACCCGAGAAACTACGAAGATTCCAGCACCTGGAGATTTGGGGCACAATATATTGCGACAGATGTATTGACACTTCGCGCCGGATACTACTTTGATGAATCACCTGTGCAGGATGGATATTTTGCGCCCGAAACGCCAAGAAACGATTCTATGGGCTTTACCGGAGGGCTTTCCCTTGACGTGACCTCTAAACTGGCTATAGATGCATCTTTCGCCTATCTTAGATTTGACGAGGTTGATGCCTCTTATGACTATTATATGGAAAATGGGCAGCAGGTGCCCTTTAGTGGAACTTATAATTCAAGCACCTTTATCGCAGGATTGGGTCTTACCTATAAACTTTAATGAACACACAAATGAAAAAATATTATTTATATATCGCACTATTGGCAGTGGGAATGGTTTCCTGCGAGCCCGAATTTGAGGATCAGGTGGACGATTCTGATGCGTATTCCAGCGGGGAAGCAGATTTTTCAAATTACGTAGCCCTGGGTAATTCCCTCACTGCGGGTTTTGCAGACAATGCGCTTTATATTACCGGACAACAGAATTCTTACCCAAACATCCTGGCGCAGCAATTCGCCAGGGTGCAGGAAACAGAAGATTTTGATCAACCTCTTATGGCCGATAATGCGGGTGGACTGCTACTTAATGGGAGTGTTTTCGCGGGAACACGCCTTGTTCTTGCTTTTGATGCGCAGGGAAATGCTACACCACGAGCCTATACTGGCAGCCAGCCTTCTACAGAAATTACCAACAGACTTACAGGAGATTACAACAATATGGGTGTCCCGGGAGCAAAGAGTTTCCATCTTTTGGCGCCGGGTTATGGCAATGTAGCAGGAGTAGCTACAGGAGCTGCAAACCCTTACTTTGCAAGATTTGCTTCTGCAGATGAAGCTACAGTGATTGGAGATGCCGCTGCTCAAAATCCTACTTTCTTTTCCCTGTGGATTGGAAATAATGACGTGCTTAGTTTCGCAACTTCGGGAGGAGCAGGAGTATATCAGGATGATCCAACGGTGAGCCCTGCGAATTACGGCCCGAATGATATAACAAATCCTATGGTTTTTGCAGGGGTTTATTCCGGTCTTGTAGAGACTATGATCAATGCAGGTGCCGAAGAAGGGGTGCTTATCAATATACCTAATGTGACAGATGTTCCTTATTTTACTACAGTACCATTTGCTCCATTAAGTCCGGCCAATCCTTCTTTTGGGCCAATGATCCCAACTCTTAACGCTACTTTTGCACAACTGAATCCGGCATTAACTGCCCTTCGTGGTGTTTCTGAAGAAACCCCGGGAGAAAGTGTTTATTCTATAGAATTCAGCCAGTCTGCAGCAAGTCCGGTTTTAATTCATGATGAATCTCTTCCTAATATTTCTGAACAACTTACACAGGCATTGATCGGTGGTGGTTTAGATCCGGGATTGGCAACTATTTATGGGATGCAGTATGGACAGGCCAGGCAGGCAACTGCCCAGGATCTTCTTGTGCTTACCAGTTCCAGTGCCATTGGCCAGGTGAACACCGGTCGTGTTGCTGCACTTATGGCTATGGGGCTAACCCAGGAACAAGCGGGGCAGCTATCTGTTAATGGAGTAACTTATCCTATGGAAGATCATTTGGTACTGGTGCCTTCAGAACAGGCGATGATATCATCTGCAACTCAGGCTTACAATCAGGCCATACGTGGAATCGCAGAAGCAAATGGATTGGCTTTTGTTGATGCGGCCGCTATTCTTCAGGAAACTGCCGGTGGCGGTATTCCTTTTGACGGAGGAGTGGTAACTTCAGCTTTCGCTACAGGGGGAGCATTTTCTCTTGATGGTGTTCATTTAACCCCCCGCGGCTATGCGCTTATTGCAAACAGGATCATAGAAGCCATTAATACCACCTATGGAGCCAGCGTTCCCGAGGTGAACATTGGAAACTATGGTACTGTGACTCCAAGCCAGAACGTAAATTGATTTAAATAGTTACTAAAAATTATTTTAAACGCCGGGCCTGTCCCGGCGTTTTTCGTTCAAAATAGTATCTTAGATAAAAATTTTGAACCATGACTTTTCTCTTACGCATTCTTCTTACCGCCGTAGTGGTGGTTTTCCTGGCGAATTTTCTCCCGGGTGTTGCCGTCACCGGGTACTGGACAGCCATAGTTGTTGCTCTCGTGCTGGCGCTTCTTAACCTCCTGGTGAAACCTGTGCTGGTGCTCTTCACACTTCCCGTGACCATCATTACATTTGGACTCTTTCTTATTGTGATTAACGCCATTATTATTCTTTTGGTGGACGCTTTTGTAGATGGTTTTCAGGTAAGTGGCTTCTGGATTGCGGTGCTCTTTAGTCTGTTGTTGTCCATTTTTCAATCCTTGTTTTTCTCGATAGCCGAAAGGAAATAAAGCCTGCTGAATTTCAGGTTTTTGAAACTTTGCTTGCTCTTAAAAAAGTTGTACTTTTGCAGACCAATTTTTATAAGCGCTTATAATGAATATAACCAGAGAGAATATTGACGAACTTAATGCCGTTCTTAAGGTAGATATTGCCAAAGAAGACTACAGCAACAAAGTTGAAACGGTCCTGAAAGATTACCGTAAAAATGCAAATATCCCCGGCTTCCGTAAAGGTCACGTACCCATGGGAATGGTGAAAAAGCAGTATGGAAAAGCTGTTTTGGTGGATGAGGTAAATAAGCTGCTTCAGGATGCCCTAAATAAATATCTTACAGAAGAAAAACTTGATGTTCTTGGTAATCCGCTTCCTAAGGAACAGGATAATTTCGACTGGGATGCAGAGAACTATAGCTTTGAATTTGAACTGGGACTTTCTCCGCAGTTCGAAGTAAGCCTTAATAACGAAAAACCCATCACTCATTATAAGATCGTTGCCGGTGACGAGATGATCGATAACCAGGTGAAGACCCTTCAGAAGCAATATGGGAAATTGGTTTCCAAAGATGCTGCAGAAGAAGGCGATCAGCTTACCGGAACTTTCAAGAATGAAGAAGAAGGTATCGACGCTCACACTACCTTACCTCTTGAAAAGGTTAAAAACAAGGAGCCTTTCCTTGGAGCTAAAACCGGTGACACTTTAAAAGTAAGCACCAAAGGTCTTTTTGAGGACGATCACCAGTTGATGGATTTCCTTAAAGTAGAGCACAATAAAGCACATGGCCTTGATGTGGAAGTGGAATTCACTGTTGAAGAAGTGAACACCCAGGAACTTGCAGATCTTGATCAGGAATTATTTGATAAGCTCTTCGGAAAAGACGAAGTTTCTTCGGTTACCGAACTTAAAGATAAGATCAAAGAGGATGCTGCCAAGCAGTTTGAGCAACAAAGTGACCAGCAACTGCTGAATGATGTTACTGAAATGTTGATCGAAAACACCAATTTCGACCTTCCGAAGGAATTCCTTCAAAAGTGGATCCAGACTGCAGGTGAAAAAGAACTTACGCCTGAAGAAGCCCGTGAGGAGTACGAAAAAAGCGAAAAAGGTTTGAGATTCCAGTTGATCGAAGGAAAATTGATCCAGGAGCATAACCTTGAGGTGAAATTTGAAGATCTTAAGTCTTTTGCAAAAGACAGGATCAAGGAACAAATGGCACAATTTGGCCAGATGAATCCTGAAGAAAAGGAGCTTGATGATATCGCGGCAAGAATTCTTTCCCGTCAGGATGAGGTGAAGCGTCTTTCTGAACAATTGATGAACCAAAAGCTGCTCGAACTCTACAAGGAGAAGGTTAATCTCGAGGAGAAGGAAGTAACATATGAAGAATTTGTTAAAGAAGTTTACGAATAGAAATATTCTTAATTAATACTTATATCTTTAAGGGCGTTAGACCAAATGCGGGATAACGCCTTTTTTGGCAACTAAGAGAGAGGTGCTCACCTCTTTATTTAACCCGAATAAAAACGAAAGAAATTCAATGGATTACGCAAAAGAATTTGAAAAATACGCTACCCGCCACCACGGGATCAACAGCAACTATTACGACAAGATCATAAGCAGCATGTATCCGCAGGGAATGACTCCCAACATCATTGAAGAAAGGCAAATGAATATTGCAATTTTTGATGTTTTTTCCCGACTAATGATGGATCGTATCATCTTTTTGGGAACGGGAATAAGTGACCAGGTGGCAAATATAATTCAGGCCCAATTGTTGTTCCTGGAAAGTACAGATTCTTCCAAGGACATTCAAATATACATTAACTCCCCGGGAGGAAGTGTATATGCCGGACTTGGGATCTATGACACCATGCAGTTCATCAAACCAAATGTGGCCACAATTTGTACAGGAATGGCCGCCTCTATGGGAGCTGTATTACTTTGTGCCGGAGAAAAAGGGAAACGTAGCGGTTTACCGCATTCCCGGGTAATGATCCACCAGCCACTGGGAGGAGCACAGGGACAGGCAAGTGATATTGAGATCACAGCCCGTGAGATCCTTATCCTTAAAAAGGAACTGTATGATATCATTGCAAAACATACAGGACAAACTTATGACAAGATCCATGAGGACAGTGACAGGGATTACTGGATGAAAGCCGATAAAGCTTTGGAATACGGAATGATTGATGAAATTTTGACGAGGGACTAATGCCCCGATAAAAAGAATGTAGAGAAGCCTTTTTTAAGGCTGCAACAAAAAATTTATGGCAAAAGAAGAATTAGAATGCTCCTTCTGCGGAAGGAAAAAGCCTGAAACCAACCTGCTCATTGCCGGGCTGGATGCTCATATCTGCGATCGCTGTATTGAGCAGGCCCACGGTATTGTCATTGAGGAATCAAGACAGGATGGGACAGGAGAGCTTTCTTCAGAATTAAAACTGAGGAAGCCCAAGGCAATAAAATCATTTTTAGATCAATATGTAATAGGGCAGGAGCACACTAAAAAAGTTTTGTCTGTAGCAGTTTATAACCACTATAAGAGGTTATTGCAACCAATTAGCGATGATGATATTGAGATCCAGAAAAGTAACATCATCATGGTAGGGGAAACCGGAACCGGAAAGACGCTTATGGCCAAGACCATTGCTAAAATGCTTAATGTTCCGCTTGCTATTGTAGATGCTACTGTGCTTACAGAAGCAGGTTATGTGGGAGAAGATGTTGAAAGCATTTTGACCAGGTTATTGCAGGCAGCAGACTATAATCTTGAAAAAGCACAACACGGGATCGTATTTATCGATGAGATCGACAAAATCGCCCGTAAAAGTGATAATCCTTCTATTACCCGTGATGTTTCGGGAGAAGGAGTGCAGCAGGCTTTGCTGAAATTACTCGAAGGAACCACTGTGAACGTGCCGCCTAAGGGAGGTCGTAAGCACCCCGATCAAAAATTCATTGAAGTAGATACCGAAAATATTCTTTTCATTACCGGTGGAGCTTTCGACGGGATCAAAAGGAACATCAGTAAAAGATTGAACATGCAGGCCGTAGGTTTTAGCGCTTCCAAGAGCGATGATGCTATTGAGCGTGAAAATCTGCTGAAGTATATTATTCCTAAAGATTTAAAAGACTTCGGATTGATCCCCGAGATCATTGGACGTTTGCCGGTACTTACTCACATGAATCCTTTGGACAGGAGTACGCTAAGATCTATTCTTACCGAACCCAAAAATGCCATTATCAAGCAGTATCAAAAACTGTTTGAGATGGATGATATTGACTTTACCATTACAGATGAGGCTCTCGATTTCATAGTAGAAAAGGCAATTGAATATAAACTTGGGGCCCGTGGGCTTCGCTCTCTTTGTGAAGCTATCCTTACCGATGCCATGTTCGAAATGCCGGAAGGTTCTGCGAACAAATTGGTGGTTGATAAAGATTATGCCGAAGAGAAACTGGATAAATCCGGTATAAAAAGATTAAAAGCAGTCTCTTAATAAGAGCTGCCAAAAGTGACATTTTAAAGCCACGCCTTCAGGTGTGGCTTTTTTGTAGGCGGAAAAGTCAATAGTACAATTCAAAAGATGCTGCCGGTTTTGATGGTTTATTTCGGGTGAATTCTTAATTTGGATAAAGAAACTTCTGAATTAGCCCTGTCCACATGAAAATTCTTTCCTGCTGCTCCTTCTTTTTCCTATTTATTATTCCCTCTATATATTCACAGGAAGTTCTTCTCAAGCGGGTGGAAAACCCTGTAGATTGGGTGGAGCCGTTAATGGGTACAGACTCTCATTACAGCCTTTCCCATGGCAATACCTATCCCGCAATTGCCAGGCCATGGGGGATGAACTTCTGGACTCCGCAAACCGGTAAAATGGGGGACGGATGGGCCTACACCTATGATGCCACAAAGATCAAAGGTTTCAAACAAACGCACCAGCCTTCTCCCTGGATGAATGACTACGGACAATTCTCACTGATGCCTGTCACAGGGAAGATAAGGTTTAGAGAAGAAGACAGGCAGAGTTGGTTTTCACATAAAGCAGAAACTGTCAAACCACATTACTACAAAGTCTACCTGGCCGATCATGATGTTACTACAGAAATAGCTCCTACCGAAAGAGCCGCAATCTTCCGGTTTACTTTTCCGGAAACAGATTCTTCCTTGGTGGTAATAGATGCTTTTGACAAAGGCTCCTATGTAAAGATCCTTCCGGAGGAAAAAAAGATCATTGGCTACACCACCCGAAACAGCGGGGGAGTACCTATCAATTTTAAAAATTACTTTGTGGTAAAGTTCGATAAGGAATTCAACTATACAGGCACCTTTTCCGATGCTACGCTAACCAGTTCACTGGAATCCAAATCAAATCATTCGGGGGCTGTAATTGGTTTTGCGACAAATAAGGGGGAGCAGGTAATTGCCAGGGTTGCATCTTCTTTTATTGATTTTGAACAGGCTGAAAGAAATTTGCTGGAATTAGGTGATAAGGATTTTGATGAAATAAGATCTGAGGGCAGAGCCGCATGGAACAAAGAGTTAAGCAGGATCAAAGTTGAAGGAGGAACTTACGATCAGATCAAGACCTTCTATTCCTGCCTTTACAGATCCCTGCTTTTTCCGCGGAAATTTTATGAAACTGATGCAAATGGAGCAGTAGTGCATTACAGCCCATATAATGGGGAGGTGAGGCCCGGCTATATGTTCACTGATACCGGCTTTTGGGATACCTTTAGAGCCTTGTTCCCATTTCTCAATCTCATGTACCCGGAATTAAACGGGCACATGCAGGAAGGTTTGTCCAATGCCTATGATGAAAGCGGATGGCTTCCGGAATGGGCTTCCCCCGGACTTCGGAATGTGATGGTAGGGAACAACTCTGCTTCTGTAGTGGCTGAAGCTTACCTCAAGAGTGGCGATGCATACAAATACGACATTGAAAACCTCTACGAGGCCCTGTTACAAGGTGCAAACAACGCCGGTCCATTAACAGCCGTAGGTCGTGCCGGTGCCGAATATTATAAAGATCTGGGTTATGTGCCATACGATGTGGGGATAAATGAAAATGCAGCAAGAACCCTGGAGTATGCTTATGACGACTTCGCAATTTACCAACTTGCCAAAGCCCTTGAGAGGCCTCAGAAAGAAATCGATCTGTACAGGAAGCGTAGCCTTAACTATCAAAAATTATATGATCCTGAAACTCAATTGATGCGAGGGAAAAATAAAAACGGAGAGTTCATGGCACCTTTTAACCCTTTTAAATGGGGTGATGCTTTTACAGAGGGCAACAGCTGGCACTACTCCTGGTCTGTTTTTCATGATGTACAGGGACTTATCGATCGCATGGGCGGGAATGAAGAATTCGTAGCTCAACTTGATAAAGTCTTTTCCCTTCCTCCAAAGTTCGACGAAAGTTACTACGGGCAGGTAATTCATGAAATAAGAGAGATGCAAATTGCCAATATGGGCCAATATGCTCACGGGAATCAGCCGATCCAGCATATGATCTATTTGTACAACTATGCAGGAGAGCCATGGAAAGCTCAATATTGGGTGCGGGAAACCCTTAGCAGGATGTACTCTCCAACTCCCGATGGATATATAGGAGACGAAGATAACGGACAAACCTCTGCGTGGTATGTTTTTTCGGCACTTGGATTTTATCCGGTGACTCCGGCTTCAGATCAATACGTGATAGGAGCACCGCTGTTTAAAAAAGTGACCCTTCAGCTGGAGAATGGGAATACAATTATTCTTAATGCTCCAAACAACAGCGACAAAAACAGGTATATTCAAAAGATGACCTACAATGGGGAAGCCTACAGTAAAAACTGGTTAAGCCATTCAGAATTAATGAAAGGAGCAGTGATCAATTTTGACATGGGTTCCAAACCCAATAGATCCAGAGGTATCAAAAAAGAGGATTTTCCTTATTCTTTAAGCAATGAGAAATAATAAGATCTAACCAAATGAATAATAAAAAGATGTTTCCAAAAATATTCCTGGGTATTTTATGTACTTCCTTTGGAGTTTTTACGGCCTGCGATAGCTCTTTTGCTAAAGAAGAGAAATTAGAAAGAGAAGACCGGGAGCTGAAGGATTTTGCTCAATTCGTTGATCCTTTCATAGGAACTGCAAAAATGGGACATACTTATCCCGGTGCAACTGTCCCCTTTGGCAGCGTACAGCTAAGTCCCGATACTGATACCATACCCTATGCCGTAAACGGGCAGTACAATCCCGATGTCTATAAGTACTGCGCAGGCTACCAATATGAAGATCCAACCATTGTGGGTTTCAGTCATACCCATTTCAGCGGGACGGGGCATTCAGACCTCGGGGATTTTCTCCTGATGCCTTCAACCGGAGACCTGCAACTAAATCCCGGTACCGAATCCAATCCCGACCGCGGCTATCGCTCCCGTTTTTCACATGACAGAGAAACAGCCGAACCCGGCTACTACAGCGTGCTGCTTGAGGATTACGGTGTAAAAGCCGAATTGACAGCGTCCACACGGGTGGGAATGCATCGTTACACCTTTCCCGAAAATGCCTCAGAATCTCATCTGATTTTTGACTTGATTCACGGCATCTACAACTACGATGGTAAAAATGTATGGACTTTTGTTCGGGTGGAGAATGATACGCTGGTCACAGGCTACAGGCAAACCACAGGCTGGGCCCGCACCCGCACGGTCTACTTTGCGATGACCTTTGATCAACCCATTCAGAATTACGGGCGGGAACAATATGATGAGCGGCCCTATTGGGGGTTTTGGAGAAAGTTCGATCAGTCAGAAAACTTTCCTGACATAGCCGGAGAAAAGATCAGGATGTATTTTGATTTCGATACCAAAACAAGCAAAGAGTTGCAGGTGAAATTTGCACTCTCCCCGGTAAGCACCCGCGGAGCAGTCGAAAATCTAAAAGCCGAAATCCCGCACTGGAATTTTGGTTCCGTAAAAGCTGAGGCCCGGAAACAATGGAACAAAGAACTCAATAAAATAGATATCGAACCTGCACCCCGAGATGAGAAGATAAATTTCTATACCGCCATGTATCACAGCTTCCTCGGGCCTACCGAATATATGGATGTGGATGGGAAATACCGCGGGCTCGACCAAAACCTTCATACAGCAGAGAATTTTGTGAATTACACCAGCTTCTCTCTCTGGGACACCTATAGAGCATTGCATCCCTTGTTCAATATACTACAGCCAAAGCGAAATTCAGACATGGTGAAGTCTATGCTTGCCCATTACGACCAGAGTGTGCATTCCATGCTGCCGGTATGGTCGCATTACGCCAATGAGAACTGGTGTATGATTGGTTACCACAGCGCCTCTGTCATAGCAGATGCCATTGTAAAGGGGAATGCAGATTTTGATGAGGAACGAGCTCTCGAAGCTATGGCGACTACTGCCAGGGTGGGATACTATGACGGCCTGAAATATTATATGGACCTGGGCTATGTTCCCGAAGACAAGAACGGTTCTTCGGTATCAAAGACCCTTGAATATACTTACGATGACTGGGCGATCGCACAGGCGGCTAAGAAACTCGGTAGAGACGATATCTTTATAGAGTTCAGTAAAAGAGCTGAAAATTACAGGAATGTTTATGATCCTGCGTCAGGCTTTATGCGGCCGCGATTAAGCGATGGGAGCTTTAAGAAGGAATTTGATCCGCTTGACACACACGGGCAGGGTTTCATTGAAGGAAACGCCTGGAACTATAGTTTATATGTGCCGCATGCGCCGCAGGAAATGATAGAATTAATGGGGGGCAAAGAACAATTCGGGCAGCGCCTGGATTCTCTTTTTACCATGGAACTCCCCGATAAATATTTCGCAAATACCGAGGATATCTCCCGCGAAGGGATCATTGGCAATTATGTACACGGCAATGAACCTTCTCACCACGTGCCTTACCTGTACAACTGGACCAATACTCCTTGGAAAGCTCATGACAAGATTAGGATGATCCTTAGGGAAAAGTACAAAACCGGCGCAGACGGACTTAGCGGGAATGATGATTTTGGCCAAATGAGCGCCTGGTACCTCTTCAGTTCCATGGGCTTTTATCCGGTTGCCCCGGGTTCTTCAGAATATGCTTTAGGAAGTCCTTCTCTTGAAAATGCAGTGATACATCTTGATAATGGGAATAGCTTCAGAATTAAAGCTGAAAACCAGTCGGCAGAAAATGTGTTTGTTGAGAAAGTTCAGCTGAATGGTAAGACTTTGGAAGCACCTTTCCTTGATCATAGTGATATAATGAGAGGGGGAGAATTAATATTTTATATGACTTCAAAACCTCCTCTTCAGAATTAACTTTATTAGTTTCATTTTTTGAAAAATTTAATACAACCAATAATATTATAATGTAAATTAGATAGAATGTAAAGATTTGTAAATCAGCAAAAAATGGAAAAATTGAATCCCTACTTAAATTTTCCCGGCAATTGCGAAGAAGCCTTCAATTTCTATAAATCGGTCTTTGGAGGTGAGTTTGCCTATGTGGGTCGCTTCGCCGATATTCCTTCAGATGAGGGAATGGTTATCCCCGAACATAAATTAAATAAGATCATGCAGATTGCATTGCCTTTAGGAAAAGAATGCCTCTTAATGGGCAGTGATTGTGATGAGGGCTGGTGCCCTGAAGTAGTTGTTGGTAACAACGTTACGCTTTCCATCAATGTTGAGAGTCGTGAGCAGGCCGATAAATTATTCGAAGGCCTTTGTAACGGCGGAAAGATCAATATGCAGATTGGCGATGTCTTTTGGGGAAGCTACTACGGTATGTGTACAGATAAATATGGAGTGACCTGGATGATCAATTACGTAAAGCCCGAAGGCAACTCTTAATTTATTTAGCTGCATTCCTGGTCTTATTTTAAGGTTGGTAAATCTTTAAAGTTTGCTTCATATGAAACTAAAATCCATCACGCTTCTTAAGGATCTCCTGGAGCGTACAAAACAGAATCTTACAGCTGTTGAAGACTTTAGAGCACATGCTGTTGAAGACCTGAATCTTCGCACTCACCCCGGATCCTGGAGTGTCCTGGAATGCATTGAGCACCTCAATTTCTATGGCTATTTCTACCTTCCTGAAATGGAAAAGCAGATCGCCGCTTCCCCTTATCCTGCAGTAGAGATTTTCAAAAGTGGCCTTTTAGGAAACTATTTTGCAGAGAGTATGCTGCCAAAGGAAAAGCTGAACAAAATGAAGACCTTAAAAAATCAGGATCCTATTGGTAAGGTTCTTAACAGGGAAGTTCTTGACGTATTTGTGGACCAGCAGCTTCATTTGTTGAATATTATCGAAAGGGCGAAACAGGTGGATCTTTGCAGAACCAAAACAGGAATTAGCATCACCAAATATCTAAGGCTGCGGCTTAGAGATACCATGAGAGTGGTGATCTACCATAATCAGCGGCATATAAAGCAGGCCCAAAACGTTTTGAAAGCCTTAGCTCCGGCACCAGAGAATGCTTCAGGCGTAAAAGTATGACCTGGAGGTTTTATTTTTCTTCAGAAATTATAACGAAGTTCTAACGCTTTAAAACTTTTATTTATAAAGGGATTTTTTAATTTGCTGATATCCAATAAAAAAGAAGCTATGAAACAATTGAAGATCAACACCGCTATCCAAATCTCCAAACCTGTAAACGAAGTTTTTGAAGCTGTTTTAGATCCTGAAAAAATGTCCAATTACTTTATTGCTGAAGGTTCAGGGCGCATGGAAGAAGGCGAGACCCTGAAATGGAAATTTCCCGAATTCCCCGAAAAAGCAGAAATATGGGTAGTGGAAGTGACTCCTAATGAATATGTTTCTTTCCAGTGGGAGGGAGCTAAAGGAGAAAAATTGCTGGTGGAGATCACTTTCTTAGCGATGCCCGGAGATACCACTCTCGTCAAAGTGACCGAGGAAGGAATGCCTGCAAATGAAGCCGGAATCAAATGGCTTGCTCGAAATACTGAGGGTTGGGCTAATTTCTTAGCCTCTCTCAAAGCTTATCTTGAACACGGGATCAACCTGAGAAAAGGTGCTTTTGATTTTATGAAAGAAGCTGCCGGGAAATAGAAATTTGCCGGTAAAGAAAAAAGTGAGGAGGCTTCAAAAATGTCATTTTGAAGCCCTTATATTGTTCTTCATCCTGATCAACATGACTGCTTATTTCAGTCCAAAAACCACAAATAAAAAACCCGCTTCAGCAATGAAGCGGGTTTTATTCTAAAGAGTCTAGACTCCAGGTTCTAATTTCTAGTCTCTCAAAAGATTTACATCATTCCGGGCATTCCTCCGCCCATTCCTCCCGGCATTCCACCACCGGCACTTTCTTCTTTGATATCAACCAAAGAACATTCGGTAGTAAGGATCATTCCGGCAACAGATGCAGCGTTTTCAAGAGCTACTCTGGTCACCTTCTTAGGGTCGATGATTCCTGCGGTCATCATGTCAACATAAGTATCTGTTTTGGCGTCATAACCGTAGTTGCCTTTTCCTTCAAGAACTTTATTGATCACTACAGAGCCTTCGCCACCTGCGTTCTCCACAATCGTTCTAAGTGGAGCTTCAATAGCACGGCTCACGATCTGGATTCCTGTAGCTTCATCTGCATTTAGAGATTCAAGGTTTGCCAATACTGCTTTCGCACGTACAAGGGCAACACCACCACCGGCAACGATTCCTTCTTCTACAGCCGCACGGGTTGCATGAAGCGCATCGTCAACACGGTCTTTCTTCTCTTTCATTTCAACTTCTGAAGCGGCACCAACATAAAGTACGGCAACCCCTCCGGCCAGTTTAGCCAAACGCTCCTGAAGTTTTTCCTTATCATAATCTGAAGTTGTAGTTTCCATCTGAGCCTTGATCTGGTTCACACGATCTTTGATCGCCTGGTTGTCCCCGGCACCGTTCACTACAGTTGTATTGTCTTTGTCGATAGCTACTTTCTCGGCAGTACCAAGCATATCTATAGTAGCATTTTCAAGAGTGAATCCTCTCTCTTCAGAAACCACTGTACCTCCGGTAAGGATGGCGATATCTTCAAGCATTGCTTTTCTTCTGTCTCCAAATCCTGGAGCCTTAACAGCAGCGATCTTTAAAGAACCTCTCAATTTGTTTACAACAAGAGTTGCAAGAGCTTCCCCGTCAACATCTTCAGCAATGATCAAAAGTGGCTTTCCGCTTTGAGCAACAGGCTCAAGTACAGGAAGCAGGTCTTTCATTGAAGAGATCTTCTTGTCGTAGATAAGAATATAAGGATCCTCAAGATCTGCAGTCATTTTCTCGCTGTTGGTAACGAAGTAAGGAGAAAGGTATCCGCGGTCAAACTGCATTCCTTCCACAACATCCACGTGAGTTTCAGTTCCTTTTGCTTCTTCAACAGTGATCACTCCTTCTTTTCCAACTTTTCCGAAAGCCTGGGCAATTAATTCCCCGATTTTGTCATCGTTGTTGGCAGAGATTGAAGCTACCTGCTTGATCTTTTCTGAAGAATCTCCAACCTGCTGGGCTTGCTCCTTTAGGTTAGCAACCAAAGCTTCTACCGCTTTGTCAATTCCCCTCTTAAGATCCATTGGGTTTGCACCGGCTGCAACGTTCTTAAGACCTTCTTTAACGATGGCCTGTGCAAGCACGGTTGCAGTAGTTGTACCGTCACCGGCTATATCGTTGGTTTTGGAAGCAACTTCCTTCACCATTTGTGCTCCCATGTTCTCAAGAGCATCTTCTAATTCAATTTCTTTCGCTACGGTAACACCATCTTTTGTCACTATAGGGGCTCCAAAGGATTTGCTGATGATCACGTTACGGCCTTTTGGTCCTAATGTAACTTTAACTGCATTTGCCAATGCATCCACACCGCGCTTAATACCGTCGCGGGCTTCAATGTCAAATTTTATTTCTTTTGCCATTTTACTTTAATTTTTTTGTCCCTGTTGAAGGGGATTGTTAGTGTTTTAAAAAATTGATTGGGAGGAAACCGTCGGGAAGTTGATTGACGGCTAGACCACAGTAATTATACTATGGCAAGAATATCATCCTCTCTCATGATAAGGTAATCCTTACCTTCCAATTTGAGTTCGGTACCTGCATACTTCCCGTAAAGAACGCTGTCTCCAACCTTAACGGTCATGTCATGGTCTTTTTTACCGCCACCTACGGCTACTACTGTGCCTTTTTGCGGTTTTTCCTTTGCGGTTTCCGGAATGTAAATACCCGATGCAGTCTGAGTTTCGGCTGCCGCAGGCTCAACAAGTACTCTGTCTGAAAGAGGTTTAATGTTTAGTGCCATTTTACAAATGTATTTTAGTTAATTAATTCTTTATTTGAATTGCCTTAAAGACGAAAATTGTGCCACTTGAAAAATGCTGACAAAAATCAAAAAAAAATGCCAGCTTGTCATAAGCCGGCATTTAAAATGTTATATACTGTCGTTTACTCCTGTGGCGTATCTGCCGGAGGTTGAATAGGTGCAGGAACATTTGATTCTACTTCAGGTTCGCTACCCATGATCTTTGATTCTCCAACCCCGCTGCCATCCATTATAGTTACATTGGAAAGCAGGATAAGCACTAATAATAAGGTAGCTAAAGTCCAGGTACTCTTGTCAAGGAAGTCTGAAGTCTTTTGAACTCCCCCAATTTGATTTGCGCCTCCGCCAAATGCAGAAGAAAGTCCGCCACCCTTAGGATTTTGAACCATGATAACTACTACCAGCAAAAATGCTACTATGATGATTAATGCTAAAAAGATTGTAAACGTGCTCATTCTCTAACTGTTATTGTCTTGTAATTTTTCGATCGCCCGAATTTGGTCCGCAAAGAAACCACTTTTTTCCGGATTTTTCAAAATTAAAATTTTATATGCCTGTATGGCTTTTTTGTAGTTTTTCTGTTCCAGATAAACCCTTGCTAAAGTCTCTGTCATCAAGGCTTCGGGCGCGGTAAGATGCTCCTCGGCCAGGTTGATCTTTTTGCCAGATTTTGTTGGGTTTATCTTAGGGCTCTTGGCAATAAATTCTTCTATGAGTTCGAACTTCCTGTTGCGCGGTTCTTCTTCTGAAGTTTGTTGCTTCCGCTTTACCGGTTTAGCCGAAGCCAGCTTTAACCATTCTGAAAAGGAATGATTTTCATTTCTGTCGAAAGATAAAGGTTTGCCTATCTGGAGATCATCTTCCCCGCCTGAAGCTTTCTCCTCTTCCTCCCTGCTTCTAAAAAGCTCCGGATCGAATACCTGTTCAGACTCCCGATACTTCATTCTGAGAGCCTTATCCAGAGACATGTTCTCGTCAGGTGTGGCTGCATTTTGCGGCTGATTCTCCTTTTGGGATTGCTCTTTAATGGTTTCGGCAATTTGATTCTGGTTGAATTCTTCCGAAGTTATAAAATCGAAAAGCACTCCGCGGTCTGCCGTATGAGCAGCGGTTAATTTGAGCTCTTTATTATAATGGAGGCTGTTGAGGTTTTTTAGGCCTTTTAACCGAACGGCACGGGCGGCCTGGAAATAAGGATACTGTCGCAAAACCTCGTGCAGCGCTTTGGTGTCCTCAAAATTGAGGGTCGTGGGATCTTGCAGCAATGTGACTATTTCCTCCTGTTTCATTACCAGTTCGCTAAGGTTGCATTAAATATATCCTGGGTGATACGGGTAAAGATCTCCTCCAGGGCGGTAGCTAAAACTGCACCCTGTAATTGTGCGTTTGCCGGGTAGTCATAATAAAAGGAGAATCTGCGGTCGAGGTCTTTCTCGGGATCCAAAGTATTAAAGAACCTCACCTGTACCACGATTGTCAACCGGTTTTGAGCGGCAGTACTTTCTGCAGTGGCACTCATAGGAGATACATAATAATCTACGATCTCTCCTTCATAGACAAGATCGCCGTTGGAATCTGTAAGGTTGAGGTTCGTCTGGCTCTGAATAAGGTCCTGCAACTGCAAGGTGAAGGTGCGGTCAATTCCCGGTTCCACAATAGCAGCGGCATTCTGGAAATAATTCACCTGAAAGGTTTCTGCGGCCCCTGTATCGGCTCCCGAAAAAGAATAGATGCCACATGAAACAGAGGTGAACAGCAGGAGGGAGGCGAACAGCAATTGAATTTTCTTCATAAAATATAAGGTGTCAAAAATGACATTTTAGAGGTCGTATTGTTTGATCTTTCTGTAGAGGGTGCGTTCGCTTATCCCAAGTTCATCTGCAGCAGCCTTGCGCTTACCGTTGTGGCGCTCAAGTGATTTTTTAATAAGCTCCAGCTCCTTATCCTGCAGGGAAAGCGTTTCTTCTTCCTCAATTTCTTCAGCAAAATAATATTTATCCTGCTTATCGGGCGTTTTTTGCTGCGTAATTTGAAGCACTTCCAGTTGTTCGTCTGTTATTTCTTCAGGAATGATCTCCTCTTCATCATTTCCGTAGATCTTTTTGATAAGGCTTTCATTCTCCTCCTTTACATTCTTATGGCCATCATTTTCCATAAGCTCCAGGGTGAGTTTTTTGAGATCATGGAGATCGCTCTTCATATCAAAGAGCACTTTGTAAAGGATCTCACGTTCATTGCTGAAGTCGCTATCCTTTTTCTTTTCTTGAATGACCGCAGGCAAATTACTGCCAATGCCGGGGAGATATTCCCTAAGGATTGTGGCATTGATGTTTCGTTCCTGCTCCAGCACAGAAATTTGCTCTGCAATGTTTCGCAGCTGCCTCACATTCCCGTTCCAACGATATTTTTGAAGCAGCTCCACCGCATCATCTTCCAGCCTTACAGTTGGCATTTTGTATTTCATGGCAAAGTCTGCCGCGAATTTTCTAAAGAGCAGGTGAATATCATCTTTACGCTCCCTTAGGGGTGGCAGGTAAATTTCAACTGTACTTAGACGATAATAAAGATCTTCCCTAAATTTCTCTTTTTTGATGGCTTCTGCCATGTTAAGGTTGGTAGCTGCGACAATACGAACATTCGTTTTTTGCACTTTTGAAGATCCCACTTTTATGAATTCTCCATTTTCCAGAACCCTTAGCAAACGCACCTGCGTGGTCAAAGGCAATTCTCCCACTTCATCCAGGAAGATCGTGCCGCCATCGGCTACTTCAAAATATCCGCTACGGGTTTGGGTAGCACCTGTAAAAGCACCTTTTTCGTGCCCAAAAAGCTCGCTATCAATTGTGCCTTCGGGGATGGCACCACAGTTTACGGCAATGTATTTCCCGTGTTTGCGATGGGATAAGGCATGGATGATCTTGGGGATGCTTTCTTTACCAACCCCGCTTTCTCCGGTCACCAATACCGAAATATCCGTTGGGGCAACCTGCATGGCTTTCTCCACCGCCCGATTCAATTTCTGGTCATTCCCCAGAATGCCAAACCGCTGTTTTATCGCCTGTATACTTTCCATCTATAAGTTCAAGGTTCAAAGTTTAAAGTTCAAGGATCAGTTACTGCCCACTGCCCACTCCCAATTTATGCTCCCCCTTCGGGGGCAGGGGGGCTTAATTATTCTCGCTTAATCCCACCGCTTCTCCTATTAAAGTAGCGCTGGTGCAGTCGTTGATCTTCACATTCACGAAATCTCCCACCACATAATTTTCTTTCGGGAAGACTGCAACCGTATTTTGGCTTGTCCTTCCGCTCCAGTGCAGGTCAGATTTCTTAGATTCTTTTTCGATCAAAACTTCTACGGTCTTGCCGACGAACTGCTGAGTGCGGTAATGACTGTGTTTTTGCTGCAGGTTTACAATTTCTGTAAGCCTTCTTTTCTTCACTTCTTCGGGTACGTCATCTTCCAGTTTTCTTGCTGCCATAGTTCCGGGTCTTTCTGAATAGGCGAACATAAATCCGAAATCATATTTTACATACTCCATCAAAGAAAGCGTATCCCTGTGATCCTCTTCTGTTTCGGTCGGGAACCCTGTGATCATGTCCTGTGAAATGGCACAATCGGGCATTAATCTTCTAATATTGTCGATCAATTCAAAATATTCTTCCCTGGTGTGCAGGCGGTTCATTGCTTTCAAGATCCTGTCGCTTCCGCTTTGTACCGGTAAGTGAATATATTTACAAATGTTCGGGTATTTTGCCATTGCCTCGATCACGTCGAGGGTCATATCCTGCGGATTGGAAGTCGAAAACCTGATCCTCATTTTTGGATGAGCTTCAGCAACCATTCTTAGCAGGGCGGCAAAATTTGTAGCGGTAGCTTTTTGGATTTCAGAAGCATTTTTAAAATCCTTTTTGAGTCCGCCGCCATACCATAAATAGCTGTCAACATTCTGCCCCAAAAGTGTGATTTCCTTAAAGCCTTTTTGAGCCAGATCATTCACTTCTTCCATAATGCTTTGCGGATCCCGGCTGCGTTCCCTGCCGCGGGTGAAAGGCACCACGCAAAATGTACACATATTATCGCAGCCACGGGTAATAGAAACAAAAGCTGAAACTCCGTTGCTTTGCAAACGCACCGGAGAAATGTCTCCGTAAGTTTCATCTTTTGAAAGGATCACGTTCACTGCGTTTCTTCCTTCTTCAACTTCGTTGATGAGGTTGGGCAGATCTTTATAGGCATCGGGTCCTACTACGAGGTCCACGATTTTTTCTTCCTCCAGGAACTGGGCTTTAAGACGTTCGGCCATACAGCCGAGTACGCCTACTTTCATTCCCGGGTTTATTTTTTTGACCGCATTATATTTTTCAAGTCTCTTTCGTACCGTTTGTTCGGCTTTATCGCGAATGGAACAGGTATTAATAAGGACAAGGTCTGCCTCTTCGAGGTTTTGAGTTGTGTCAAATCCTTCTTTGGCAAGAATGGAAGCCACGATCTCGCTGTCGCTAAAATTCATCTGGCAACCGTAGCTCTCGATCATCAGCTTCTTTCCGTTGCCCGATTTGGGCTCCATTACCAGTGCATTTCCCTGCTGTTTTTCGTCTATTATCTTCTCCATAATTCAAAAAAGTACCATTAGGTAATTGAACGGGCAAAGATAAGATATTAGTTGAGTTATGACAAAGTGACAGGAGGAAATTATTCATTTTCGGGAGGCCCCTAAAATGGCATTTTTGAAAATAAAAAACTGATATTTAAAAATTCCTATACTTTTGCAGAACTAAAAAAGATACTATGGCAAAGAATTTAGTGATCGTAGAGTCCCCCGCAAAAGCGAAGACCATTGAAAAATTCCTGGGCAAGGATTATACTGTTGCCTCGAGTTTTGGTCATATCGCCGATCTCCCCACCAAAGAGCTGGGAGTGGATACCGAGGGTGATTTTACTCCTAAATATATAGTATCAAAAGATAAGCGGGAAGTTGTAAAGAAGCTCAAAGATCTCGCTAAAAAAGCCGATATGGTTTGGCTCGCGAGTGATGAGGATCGCGAAGGAGAAGCCATCGCCTGGCATTTAGCCGAAGAACTGAAGCTTGATAAGAACAAAACCAAAAGGATCGTTTTTCACGAGATCACAAAATCTGCGATTCTAAAGGCCATTGAAAATCCACGCGATATAGATTACAACCTGGTAAATGCACAGCAGGCTAGAAGAGTGCTGGACCGGTTGGTAGGCTATGAACTTTCTCCCGTATTATGGAGAAAAGTTAAAGGCGGACTTTCAGCCGGAAGGGTGCAATCGGTTTCTGTTAGATTGATCGTTGAAAGAGAGCGGGAAATTCAGGGTTTTAAAGCGGAAGCTTCATTTAGAATAGATGCTGAATTCACTACGGAAGAAGGAAAGGCCTTTAAGGCAAAACTTCCGAAGAATTTTGACACCAAAGCCGAAGCTGAGCAGTTCCTTTCAGAAAACCTGGGAGCTAATTTTAAGGTAGCCGATCTTACTACCAAACCCGCAAAGAAATCTCCGGCACCTCCGTTTACTACCTCTACCCTTCAGCAGGAAGCGGCAAGAAAATTATATTTTTCCGTAAGTAAGACCATGACCATGGCCCAGCGTCTTTATGAAGCGGGACATATTACCTATATGAGGACAGACAGCGTTAACCTTTCTGATGATGCAAGAAAAGGCGCCAAAAAAGAGATTTTAGACGCCTATGGAGAAAAGTACAGCAAAACGAGACAATTCAAGGGTAAAACCAAAGGTGCGCAGGAAGCTCACGAAGCTATCCGCCCTACCAATTTTGCAGCACATTCAGTTAATGCAGACCGGGATGAACAGCGGCTTTACGACTTGATCTGGAAAAGAGCTATCGCTTCTCAAATGAGTGACGCAGAACTGGAGCGCACGAATGTAAAAATTGAGGCAGATAAGCATGATAAGCAATTCACTGCCAATGGAGAAGTGCTGAAATTTGACGGTTTCCTGAAAGTTTACCTGGAAGGCAGAGATGATGAAGATGAGGAATTACAGGAGCAGGAAGGAATGCTGCCGGCAATTAGAGTAAACGAAAAGCTTGAAAATAATTACATAACCGCTACGGAAAGATTTACGCGGCCGCCTTACAGGTACACTGAAGCTTCTTTGGTGAAGAAACTCGAAGAGTTGGGGATTGGCCGACCTTCCACTTATGCGCCAACAATTTCTACGATCCAGAACCGAAATTATATTGAAAAAGGTTCAGTGGACGGTACCGAACGTAATTACGTACAGCTAACCCTGAAGGGACAGAAAATCAATGAGAAAAAGCTTACTGAAACTGTAGGTAGTGATAAGGGAAAACTCGTGCCGACAGATGTAGGAATGGTGGTGAATGATTTCCTTGTCAACCATTTTTCAGGAATTCTGGATTATAATTTTACCGCCAAGGTAGAGCAGGATTTTGATGAAATTGCCGAAGGTAACGAGGAGTGGACTAAGATGATGAGGGATTTCTACAATGATTTTCATCCTCATGTAAAAGACGTGGCCGAAAATGCCGACCGGGAAGTTGGGGAAAGGATCTTAGGAAAGGACCCTGTTAGCGGAAAGCCGGTAAGTGTAAGACTGGGGAAATTTGGACCTATGGTACAAATGGGGTCTGTAGAAGACGAGGAAAAACCTAAATTTGCCAGCCTTTCTCCGGATCAGACCCTGGATTCTGTCACTTTTGAAGAGGCGATGGAGCTGTTCAAGCTTCCGAAGGAATTAGGAATATATAAAGGAGAGTCGGTAGAAGTAAATAATGGCCGTTTCGGACCATACGTACGCTACGGAAAGAAATTTGTTTCCCTGGAAAAAGGCGAGGATCCAATTTCAGTAACCATGGAGCGTGCTTTAGAGCTTATTAAGGAGAAGGAAAAAGCAGATGCTCCTATCTATGAATACAAAAACCTTCCGGTGCAAAAAGGTGTTGGTAGGTTTGGACCTTTCCTTAAATGGGATGATATGTTCATCAATGTGAACAAGAAATATGATTTTGACAACCTTTCCGCAGAAGATATTGAGGAGCTTATAGAGGACAAGATCAAAAAGGAGCGCGAAAAAGTGATCCATAACTGGGAAGAAGAAGGAATTAGAGTGGAGAAGGCCAGGTGGGGACGCTCAAATATTTTAAAAGGAAAAACAAAAATAGAGTTACCTAAAACTGTTGATGCCTCGAAACTTAGCCTGGAAGAGGTGAAGGAGATCATCGAAAAAAAGGCACCAAAAAAGAAGACGGCGAAGAAAGCTGCAGGCACAAAGAAAACTGCGGCTAAGAAAACTACCCGCAAAAAAGCAGCTGCTAAAAAGAAGTAATTAATGGAATTGGATTTTTTTAGCCCTGTTAGCGAGGAGTTGGTCACCGGTGCTGGCAACAAAATAGGATCAAATTTACTGTTGCATCTGGAAGATAAAGCCTTTCCGGACCTGGAGGGGGTGAAAATTGCCATTTTTGGAGTACTGGAAGACCGCCTGGATGAAAACCGAAGCGGAGAACCCTTTAACTTCAACGGAATTCGAAAAGCATTTTATAATCTGTTACCGGGAAACTGGCACCTAAAGATGGTCGATCTTGGAGATATCCAAAAAGGGGAAACAGTAGAGGATACTTTTTATGCGGTACAATCGGCAGTTGCCGAATGTCTTAAAAAAGGAATAATTCCCATAGTGCTTGGAGGAAGTCAGGATCTTTTATATGCTCAATACCGGGCTTATGATGGGGTGGAGCAAATGGTGAATATGGTGAATATCGATTCCCGTTTTGACCTGGGAGATGCCGATAAACCGTTGAGTAACCGTTCTTATGTAGGTAAGATCGTAGTCACCAAACCATACAATCTTTTCAATTATTCTAATCTGGGATACCAAACCTACTTCAATTCTCAGGATGAGATCGAACTAATGGATAGGTTGTTCTTTGATGCATACAGGCTGGGGGAAGTGAGCAGTGATATCACTGTTGTAGAACCGGTGATGAGAGATGCCAATTTGGTGGGAGTGGACATGGGAGCTGTGAGCGGTGGAGCTTTAGGCAATTACAGGCTGCAATCTCCTAACGGTTTTGATGGAAAAGAGATCTGTGCATTGTCCCGTTATGCAGGTATCAGTGATAAAGTGAGTTCTTTTGGGATCTATGAATTTACTTCAGAATTTAATTTTCCTGCTGCTAACATGCTGGTGGCCCAAATGATATGGTATTTCGTTGAGGGAGTAAATTTTAGGAAAAACGAAAATACTATTTCGGCAAAAAAAGAGTTTATAAGATATCAGGTCCCTATCGATGATGAGATTTTAGTATTTTATAAAAGCCCCGTGAGTGGTCGCTGGTGGATAGAAATTCCTTTTATTTCACCTGCAAATAATAAACTTAAAAGGCATGCGTTATTACCTTGCACGCAAGGAGATTATCTTGATGCCTGTAATCAAATTATCCCCGAAAGGTGGTATAAAACTAAGAGGAAGAACGAAATTTAATATATTACAAACATCTGTAGCTCCTGCATTTTACCTAAATAAATTGTTTATTAGAAAATAAATAAATAGGTTTACTGCCTTGAAGCTATTATGTCCTAACTTTGAGAGATATTATGAGGAAACTTTTTTCGCTTATTGCTGTTATTTCTGTTTTGGCCTCTTGTGGCCGCGGTGATCAGGGGCAATTGGTAGGTGCGCAGGGAAAGAAATGGCATCCCGAAAAGCCTTTGGGTATGACTTTGATTCCCGGCGGGGCTTTTATCATGGGTAAAAGTGATGATGATATCGCTGCTTTAAATAATGCACCACCAAAAACGGTAACGGTTCGGTCCTTTTACATGGACGAGACCGAAATTACCAATGCTGAATACCGTCAATTCGTGAACTGGGTGAAAGATTCAGTTACCCGAATGAAGCTGGCTATTTTTGCTGAAGAGATCGGGGAAACTCCCGGAACAGGAGGGATAGGCGAATTTGCCTTTGCCGATACCGAAGAGGCCGATATGACCCCGTACGAGAAGTACATGTACGACAACTACTATAGTCTTGGAGGTTATGAAGGAAGAAAGATCAATAAGCGGGTAGATATTATCTGGGATACCAGAGATTATCCCGATGAGTATTATGCCGAAGTTATGGATACCCTTTATATTCCTATTGAAGAGGCATATAACGGGCAGCGTTCTTTTGATGTAAATCATTTAAAATTCAGGTACACCTGGATGGACGTGGGACAGGCTGCAAGAGCAGAACCCGGACGTCGTGCCGATTTTATTAAAACTGAAGAGATCCAGATCTATCCAGATACTACTGTTTGGATCAAGGATTTCAACTATTCCTATAATGAGCCAATGCACAATGACTACTTTTGGCATGACGCGTATGGTGATTATCCTGTAGTAGGTGTTAGCTGGAAACAGGCTCGTGCCTTTTCACAGTGGAGAACTCTTTATCATAATGCCTACCGCAAGGAAAGAGGCAAACACAATGTAAACTCTTACCGACTTCCAACTGAAGCAGAATGGGAATATGCCGCCCGTGGCGGTCTTGAATCTGCCAGTTATCCATGGGGTGGACCCTATACCAAGAACGACCGCGGTTGTTTTATGGCCAACTTTAAACCTTTACGTGGGGATTATGCTGCAGATCAGGCCCTTTATACTGTAGAAGCCAAGTCCTATGAACCTAATGACTACGGTTTATATAATATGGCCGGGAATGTTTCTGAGTGGGTTTTCTCCTCTTATGATCCTGCATCTTACGAATATTCTTCTTCTATGAACCCATCTGTGAACGACGAGGCAAATATGAAGAAAGTGGTAAGAGGTGGTTCCTGGAAAGATGTGGCTTACTTCCTGCAAGTGAGCTCCCGAGATTATGAATATGCAGATTCTGCACGAAGCTACATTGGCTTTAGAACAGTTCAGGATTATTTGGGTACCGACCTTACCCTTAATCAAACAAGATAAAAGATCCCTATTTTTCACAACAACCTATTTAAAAAAGAAGAACTAAATTTTTATTTATTATGGCACAATCGAAGTCAAGTAAGAAGTTAATGAACATGGTGTACGGCCTAGGTGCATCTGTAGTTATCCTGGGAGCACTATTTAAGATCATGCACTGGCCCTTTGGAAACCTAATGCTTATCATTGGTCTTATCGTAGAAGCAATTGTATTTGCTGTTTCTGCATTTGAACCTGTAGATGACGAGGTTGACTGGTCTTTAGTGTACCCTGAGTTAGCAGGTGGAGAAGCCACCGCCAGAAATAATCAGGCTTTGATCAGTGAGCAGGAAACAGAAGGTATGCTTTCCAAAAAACTTGATGAGATCCTTCGTGAAGCCAAGATCGATGCAAATCTTATGAGCAGTCTGGGAGACAGCATCCGTAACTTTGAAGGTGCCGCTAAAAATATCACTCCTACAGTAGATGCCATGGCTTCTCAAAAGAAGTACAGCGAAGAAATGAGTCTTGCTGCAAATCAGATGGAATCATTGAACAGCATTTACAAAGTACAGGTTGAATCTGCTGCCCGCCAGGCAGAGGTGAATGAAGCCGTTGCAGAGAATGCAGGAAGATTGAACGACCAGATGGACGCACTTGCTTCTAATCTTTCTTCTCTAAACAGCGTGTATGGAGGAATGTTATCTGCTATGCATGTAAAGGCTTAACCGCCCCGGCATTAGCGAAATCATTATTATAAAAAACTAAATTTAGAGAATGGCGTCTGGAAAACAAACACCAAGACAGAAGATGATTAACCTGATGTATCTGGTTTTCATCGCGATGATGGCTCTTAACATGTCCAAAGAAGTTTTAACTGCTTTTGGTATGATCAACGAGAGTCTCTCCGAATCAAACGCTTCTGTTACTGAAAGAAATAATGCAGCAATTGCAGGATTGGCCACCAAGGCAGAAGAGCAGCCTGCGAAATATGTTCCTTTAAAGGAAAAGGCAGATCAAATTCACCAGCTAACTCAGGAATTTACCACTTATGTAGATAACCTGAAGGAAAAAGCTCTTGAGGATAAGGAAGCCGAAGAACGTAACGATTACGAAGCGATGGATCAGTCTGCAAAACTTGATGAATATCTTTTTTCAAGCGGACAACCAAGCGAGAACGGGAAGGAATTTCTTGCCCAAATCGAGAAGTACAGAGAAGGAGTAGCGAATATTCTGGGAGAAGAGTATCCTCAAATCGCTGCTGAGGTAAGAAGAGAATTTAGCACTGCAGAGGTTGTTGACGGGGAAGGGGTAAAAACTCCCTGGTTAGCCTACAACTTTGAAAGCTTTCCTTTGATCGCTTCTATTACCAAATTGACCCAGATGCAGGGAGATGCTATGGCTAATGAGAATGACATTCTTTCCACCATGCTATCCGGGCAACTTATAAGTGAAGTTTCCCTTACCAATTATGAAGCTCTTGTAATTCCTGATAAAACTGCTTTTTTTAGTGGAGAGAATTTCACCGGAACTGTAGTTTTAGGAAGGGTAGATAACACCCTTCAGTTTGATAAAGTAGTTATCAATGGTAAAGAGGTAAAAAGCACTCAGGCTGGACAGGTAAAACTTGAATTCCCTGCAGGTAATGTAGGTGAAAATCAAATTAAGGGTCAGCTTCAGTTTAAAGAAGGAGATTCTATTGTAACTATTGATGTGAACAAGAGCTATAGTGTTATTCCACGACCTAATTCCGCAGTAATTTCTGCAGATAAGATGAACGTGGTGTACCGCGGTGTAGCTAACCCAATGACTATATCTATTCCCGGAGTTGGAAGCGTTTCTGCTAACGCACCGGGTCTTAGACCTGCGGGTGGTGCCGGAAGTTATGTTATGGATGTGACTACTCTTCAGGCTCGTGAGGTAACCATTAATGTTAGTGGTGAACTTCCGGGAGGTGACAGGGTAAGTGACAGTAAAACTTTTAGGGTAAGAGATATTCCAAGGCCTGTGGGAACTGTTAGAGGGGAAGACGGAACTGTAAGAATGCAGCGTCAAAACCTTGAGATCTCCACTATTGGTGCAGCTCTGCCCGACTTTGAATTTGATGTTGATCTAAGAGTAACAGGATTTAAATTCCGTGTACCCGGACAACCTACGATTCAGGTAAGGGGACAAAAGCTTGATCAAAGTGCCATTGGAGCGCTTAGAAGAGCCGGAAGAGGGGAAACTATCCAGATCTTTGATGTGGAAGCGCAATTAGCTGGTAATTCAAGTTACAAGCTAAAGCAGGTATCTCCTGTACTGGTTGAATTAACAAATTAAACATTAGAACATGAACTGGAACCGATTATTGCTAGGATTTTGTGGGTTGCTCGTTTCGGTGACATCTTTTGGCCAAACCAATATTTTAAATGCCAAATCACCGGATGAAATAGGCGCCCCTACAAAGGCAGAGATCACCTATGGAAAGAATGATCCATTGGAATATGGGTATGTGGATGAAAGGGATGTGCTATGGGCGAAAACTACCTGGGAGGTCATAGATCTTGACGAAAGGGTGAATTTCCCCCTTTACTATCCTATTGATACCAACCAAATTGGCGGTTCAAGACGGTCTCTGTATGATGTATTGGTAGCCGGTATTAAGAGCGGAAAGATCAAAAATATCTACGCAGATTCTTATTTTAATGACAAACGTACTTTAAGAGATATACAGGCTGCATTGTCTAAGGTGGATACGACAGATCTTGGTATCGAGCAGTACAATGCCGGGGAATCAATAGATCCTCAGTACATAAGCCGAAGAGATATTTCTTCTGCAGATATTGCCGAATACCACATCCGCGGATACTGGTACTTCGATAAGCGCCAGGCCGAATTAAAGTATAGGTTGTTGGGAATTGCCCCTGTAGCACCCGATGTTAACTTTATTGACGAAGGTGGCGCAGATGCCCTTGTAGAGCTTTTCTGGGTATGGTTCCCTGGAGCACGTGAGGTGTTAAACCAGGCTTATGCCTTTAATCCTGAAAACTCTTCCAATTCCTTCTCCTTTGACCACCTGCTCAATGCACGTAGGTTCAATGCTACGATCTATGCTGAAGATAACGTACAGGGTGACCGCCAGGTAGATGATTACATTAGTAATAATGCCTTTATGCAGTTACTGGAGTCTGAACGTATAAAAGAACAGATCAGGAACTTTGAACAGGATATGTGGAACTACTAAGGTTTCATTTCTGAAATAAACAAGAACGCCTTTCTTTTCTGAAAGGCGTTTTTTTAGGACTAATTTTGTGCTATGAAAGATTACATCATAGTTGGGGCGGGACTAAGTGGAACCACTCTTGCCTACAGGTTTGAAAAAGCCGGAAGATCCTTTGTTGTTTTTGACGATGGCAGTCAGGAAGCTTCAAGAGTAGCCGGTGGATTTATGAATCCGGTGATCCTGAAACGGTTTACACTTGCATGGAAGGCAGATGAACATCTGGAAAAGGCCTATGCATTTTATTCCGATATGGAAATGCACCTGGGGAAGCAATTTTTAAGTCCGTTGGAAATTTACAGGCGATTTTATTCTGTGGAGGAGCAGAACGACTGGTTTTCTGCTACAGACAATCCACGGGTAGCACCTTTTTTGGATCCTCAGTTAGTGCCGCAGCTTAATGAGCACATTCCGGGAAAGTATTCTTTTGGAAAGGTCCTAAAAACTTCAAGGATTGATCCCAGGTACATGCTGGATTCCTATGCTGAACATCTTCGGGAAAAAGGATGGCTCCAAAATGAATCTTTTGAGTATGATGACCTTAAAGTTTCTGCTTCCAAAGTAACTTACCAAAACATAAGTGCCAGAAATGTCATTTTTTGCGAAGGATTCGGACTGCTGAAAAACCCTTTTTTCAACTATCTTCCGTTAAAGGGAAATAAAGGAGAATACATTATCATAAAAGCTCCGCGGCTAAAATTGGAAGTTGGGGTGAAATCCTCTGTTTTTATTTTTCCGGCGGGAGATGACCATTATGCCGTTGGTGCCACTTATAATAATACCGACAAGACACCCGGGCCAACCACAGAGGCAAGGGAAGATTTGGTGAAAAAGCTTAAAGATCTTATTAATGTTGAATTTGAAGTAGTGGATCAGGTAGCGGGTTTACGACCTTCTACAATCGATAGAAGACCCCTGGTGGGCAGGCATCCTGAATATAATAATCTCTATACCTGCAATGGTTTCGGAAGCAGGGGGATCCTTATTGCGCCGTCAATTTCTGAGGAGCTGCTTAATTTTATTGAAGAAGGCAAGAACCTTGATCCTGAAACCGATATTTCCAGGTTTACCCAAAAATGGTATAAAAGGAATTAGCTTTTTGCCTTTTTTGGATCATAGGAAAAAAAGAAATTCACCCAGATATTCCTGCTCCATCGCACGATTACCGGTAGAAATATCACCAGGGTAACTACTATTGCGATGAAGGTATTGAGCAGGGAAAGGTTGAGCAGCCAATAGGCAATTACAAAAGCTGCAGCCGCAAAAGCTATACCCACGGCATAGCTCACATACATTGCTCCAAAAAAGAAAGAGGGTTCCATCTTATATTTGGTACCACAATTGGAGCATCTTTCATGCATGTCAAACAATTTAGAAATTTTATAAGGATTGGATTCCTTGTACATGCTTTCTTCCTGACATACAGGACAGGTGCCGGTAAAGACACTATACAATTTATTACCTTTTAAAGATTGCACGGGGGCTTTTTTAGACCCGTAAATTTAAGCATCTTTGCAAAAATTTTGAAGAAGAATGTTGAATATTCACAATTTGTCGGTCTCCTTTGGAGGAGAGTATTTATTTGAAGAGATCACCTTTAGGCTTGGGGCCGGTGACAGGGTGGGTCTTATAGGAAAGAACGGGGCCGGGAAATCTACCATGCTTAAGATCCTCGCCCGCGAAATGGAATCCGATTCGGGTCAAATCGCAGCCGATAAAGACTTAAAAATAGGTTTTTTAAAGCAGGATATTGATTTTGTAGAGGGACGAACAGTACTTGATGAATCGTATCAGGCGTTTGAGGAGATCAAGAGGCTGGAGAAAAAACTTGAGGAGATCAACCATCAGCTGGCAGAGCGAACCGACTTTGAGAGTGATGAGTATCACCAGCTAATGGTAGATCTTAATGATGTACAGCATCAATACGAGATCCATGGTGGTTACAATTATCAGGGTGAAACTGAAAGAATACTTCAGGGTCTGGGTTTCAAAAGAGAAGATTTCAACAAACTCACAGATACTTTTTCCGGAGGTTGGAGAATGAGGATAGAACTTGCAAAGCTCCTGCTTCAGCAAAACGATATCCTGCTCCTCGATGAGCCCACGAACCACCTCGATATTGAATCGATCATCTGGCTGGAAGGCTTTTTAAACAATTATCCCGGGGCAGTGGTGATCGTTTCCCACGATAAGATGTTCCTGGATAATGTTACCAACAGAACCATAGAAATTTCCCTGGGGCGAATCTATGACTTCAATAAACCGTATTCCAAATACCTGGTGCTAAGGCAGGAGTTAAGGGAGCAACAACTGGCATCTCAAAAGAACCAGGAGAAACAAATTCAGCAGACAGAAAAGCTTATAGAGAAATTCCGTGCGAAGGCTTCGAAGGCAAGCATGGCGCAGTCTCTAATTAAGAAGCTGGATAAAATAGACAGGATCGAAGTAGATGAGGACGATAATTCTGTAATGACCTTAAAATTTCCGGTATCTATAGTGCCCGGAAAAGTGGTGGTGGAAGCACATCACGTTTCCAAAAGCTACGGAAATAAGAATGTTTTAAAGAATATCAACCTACTCATTGAACGGGATTCCAAAACTGCCTTTGTAGGGCAGAACGGTCAGGGAAAATCTACTTTGGCAAAGATTATTGTGGGGGAGTTAAAACATGACGGGGAGGTTAAGCTGGGGCATAATGTGCAAATTGGATATTTTGCACAGAACCAGGCAGAATATCTGGATGGTTCAAAAACGGTACTTGACACTATGATAGATGCGGCCAATGAAAAGAACCGGGCGAAGGTTCGGGATATTCTGGGGTCCTTCCTTTTTCGTGGGGATGAAGTGGAAAAATATGTTCGGGTACTATCGGGAGGGGAGCGCAACAGGCTTGCCCTGGCCAAATTGATGTTACAGCCGTTCAATGTGCTGGTAATGGATGAGCCTACCAATCACCTTGATATAAAATCCAAGAACGTTTTAAAGGACGCCTTAAAAAGCTTTGAGGGAACTCTTATCCTGGTCTCTCACGACCGGGATTTTCTCCAGGGATTGACCAACAAGGTCTATGAATTCAAGGATCATAGGATCAAAGAATATCTTGGAGATATTGATTATTACCTGGACCAGCGAAAACTTGCCGATATGCGGCAGGTGGAGAAGCGGGATGTAGAAAAACAGGCACCAAAGGAAAGCAATAAAGATTCCTACCAGAACCAAAAGAAGCTTAAATCTTTAAATAACAAACTTAGCAACATTGAAAGTAAGATCTCAAAACTTGAAAAAGAGATCAAAGCTAAAGATGTTGAGCTGGCCACGAACTATGAAAAAAGTGTGGCTCAAAAAGACTTTTTAAACAAATACCAGGAGAAAAAGAAGGAGCTTGAAAAGCTGATGAAAGACTGGGAAGAGGTGCAGCTTTCCCTGGAAGAAAATAGTTGATCATGCTCGAACACTCATTTAATTGCCCTTACTGCGGAGAAGAAATTTCCATGCTCCTGGACCCTTCGGTGAGACAACAGGTATATGTGGAAGATTGCGAAGTCTGTTGTAATCCTATTGAAGTAGCAGTGAAGTTTGAAAATATGGAGTTGCAGGATTTTGGTATCCGGGACATAGAGCAGTAGCTTGCAAGGGAGGAGGAATACTCAGAAAATTTTATTAATTTCCAACACCTAATTTTTAGTTGAATATGATATCTACTTTTGAATTTGCAGATAATGTAGTTGGAGTTATTGTTGACTCTTCCCTTGATGAAGAACTTATGAAGAAGTTGCAGAGACATATTTGTAAGAAATTTGAGAGTCATGACGAGGTAAATTTGTTCTTTGAGATCAAAGAAGGAAACAAAATGACTTTTAAGGCTTTTATAGATCAGATGAAATTCAACGTGGATTACGACGGAAAATTCAATAAGGTAGCCCTGGTCACAGACCTTAAATGGCTGCACAACAGTATGGCAGTAAAAGACTTTATCATGTCGGCAGATATTAAGAGCTTTACCAATGAAGAACGTTTAAAAGCACTTTCCTGGATCTCTCATTAATTTTCTTTATTTTTCCTTTGGCGAAGTAAATTTCAGTTGTATATTTGCAGTCCAATATCGCGGGATAGAGCAGTAGGTAGCTCGTCGGGCTCATAACCCGAAGGTCACTGGTTCGAGTCCAGTTCCCGCTACTAAATTTGAAGCCCCTCAATAAATGAGGGGCTTTTTTTATGGATGAATTTCTGGTATATATTCTTTATTCCTCAAAATATGGGATCAAGAACAAAAGTTGTGGATTAGCTAAATATTGTGGTTAATCTGTAAAGAAAAAATTCTACATTTTTTACACCTCTGAATTGGCTTCTAAAGGCTTTAATCTTGGCATTAAAAGATTCTGCTGACGTTTTGATTTTGTATTCACCCTGAATGAATCGAGTAGTGGAGGTTGTACCTTTACTAAGATAACAGAATTAGAAATTGCAGGAGCCGCTTATGAAACGAAGGAATCATGAGATCACAACCATATTTGTCAGCGGGGATGGTAATCATTTATTATTTCCAATGATATTGAGACTAATCTAAAGAAGTCGGTCGAAAAACTGAATTCATTTTGATCTCTGAGTACTTCACCTCCCGGTTGGTTCCGGACACAATAATTCCTTCACTTTCCATCGGAAAACCCTCATCGATATGTTTATCGATCACTTCAAATTCGCTGTTGGTGATCACCCAAAAAGATCTGGTTTCACCATCTGAAGTTTTTCTGGCTATAATATACTGGTGCCATTCCTCTTTTCCGGAGTTAAAGGTGAGCTCAATTAAAATCTCCTTTTGAAAATTTTCAATTTCGAAGTTCACCGGATTATGGGCATTTAATGTACCGATAGAAACTGTTCTAACCTTTGGAGTTGAATTCCCTGTTTCATCGGGATCGTTAATTGTGAGTTTCCTTTTTATTTCCAGATTTTCTATTTCCTCTCTGCCATTCAAGGTGATCACCACGTTTGTAACGGCATCTTCTTTTGTAGCGACAATATTGGCCTGGGGGTAGCTAAAAATCCCTCTGGAAATAAGTTCTTCGGAAAGCTGCTGGATTTTATTTTCCAGGACTGTTATTTCTTTATCCCTTTTTTCAATTTCAGTCTTTAAGGCTTCTTCAGTTTTAAATGTGCCTCCTTTGGCTCCAAGATATATTGATATTGCTGCAGTACCAATGAGTAAAGCTGCCCAGATAACATCAGATTTAATTTTCATAGGTTGTAAGAAGAATCTTAGGCCAAGATAGTGCTTTCTGTTATTTTTCACTAACCTGTAGGAGTTTAGGAGCACACCTGAAAACAATAATTTAAACCTTCGTTTCACAGCTTTTCCTGAAACTTTTGAAGTTATTCTTTATGGTCCGATTAAATAATCAGATATCGGGTAAAGCCCTGAAAACCCCAAGAATAAAGTTGTTTCTCGAAGTATAGGGGGTGGTTTTTAAATTTTGGTGATTTTCCCCATTCTTATTGAATAGAATAATAAGAATCAAATACCTGAGAAAAAGTCCCGGCTCTTGGTTCTGGAAGCGCAGCGATCTTGATTCTTTTCCCGTACAACAATGAAAATTATTATGAAATCCACGCAACCTTTGCGCTTTTTTAGGTCATGAATATAAGGAGCCGGTTTTTGCCTCAGGCAAAAACAGAAGTAGGGAAAATTTCAAATGGTTCCGCTAAATTGTTTGGGTTATTGTTAAAAGAGCTTTCCTGAACAAACGAGAACCGGCTTCTGGCCGGTTTTCTATTTTACTATTTTTGGTTTTACAGATAGTAACAATGGCATCCAATTTGCAGGATTAGGCGAAAAGGAAGCTATGTCTAAGCAGGATATATACAAGATTTTGAACAGCGGAAATATAAAATTGATCGTAATATTTCTTTTTGCAGCTGTTGGCGGAATCTTTCTTATCCTCTCCCTTCCAAAATTGTGGTTCTAAAGGAAGCTTCTGTATTATTTCTCCTCAAACCACCCACTGTACATGATGTAGTTCCCGGCGGTTTTTTTCATGTTCTCCATTTGTCCCTCCGTTAGCTTTTTTATTTTTTTAGCCGGTACCCCGGCATAGATGTGTCCGGCTTCACAAATGCTGTTTTCCAGGACCACAGCCCCTGCTGCAATAATGCAATTTTTTTGTACTACTGCATTATCCATTACAATAGCACCCATCCCTATTAAAACATTGTCCTCCACCGTACAGCCGTGAACTAATGCACGATGACCAATTGAAACCTCATTACCTATTATGGTGGCAGCTTTTTGGTAGGTGCAGTGAATCACTGCGCCATCCTGGATATTGGTCCTGTCACCGATCCTTATCGAATTGACATCACCGCGCACCACTGCCGTGAACCAAACAGAACATTGCTGTCCCATAATTACGTCCCCTGCTATTGTAGCGTTTTCGGCTAAATAGCAATCCTTTCCAAATTCAGGATACTTATTTTTTACCTGTAAAATTAGGGCCATGATTTTTTTATAAAAGTAAAAAATTGTCGGAAGGCTTTCCTGCTTTCTTCAGGATTTATCTAATGTCCTATGGAAATGTTTTTTCCGAATTAAACTAAGTAAGGGTATGCATTGGGTACAGGAGGAGGTACTAAATACTACAATTTGCTTTTTTAAAACTGAAATGTTTCAGTGGAAAGCGTAGAATAACCACAGGATCTAATCCTGATCTCAACTGCCAAACTTTTACTGCGGAACTGAGAATAAGTCCTTTAACTTGTACAGCAATATAGCCGGAAGAAAAATAAACCAGATCCTGAATCTCCCAAGCTCCTGAAGTTGATTTGCTGCAGAAAATTACGTATCTTCTTTTTCCTCAATTTTAGACAACGTTATGGAAGCAACATCACAGGAAAGCAGGTACAATATTGTCTTAAATCTGCCTGTAAAAATAAGCTATAAGGTGCTGGAGACTTACCTTCAAAAGAAGCTGTTGGGTAAGATCCTGAGTAAAGGAAAAGCAAATGGAACCACTTCAGACACTGCGCGTATACAAAAGATAAACCTGGAAAGAAGTTCGCTTGAAGACTTTGATCTTGCGGTACACCTGCAGCTAAGAATGCTAACTACTTTTTTTAAGAATAAGGAAATTAAGATGGTGGTGCATCTTTCTCTGGCTTTTAGAGAACCTGAGCAGGAAATACTGGTGCCCCGTTACAAACTTGAAGGAGAGAATAATGGTTGGCTGGTAAATACTGCGGTGGAGACGCTTATCAATAATTTCCTATACTCCAAACTTAAGGAAAAAATGAAATTTGACATTCGTCCCATAGTGATGAAAAGACTTGAAGGCATAAATAAGAAGCTAAGCCACGGCTTGGAGGTTGCCGATGGCATTAATATAACCGGGAAGGTGAATGAATTTCGTGTTAAAGAAGTGATCCCGGGCCAAAGGACCTTATTAGTCGCTGTGCACGTGCTGGGTAATAATGTGCTGAATATTCAAAAGATCGATCTATAAAAAAAATCCCACAGCAGCATTTGAGGCAGCCGTGGGATTAATTTAGCTTATCGTATTCCGGTTATTGCTCTTCAGTTTGTTCTCCCTCCGGATTACTGTCAATGAGGTTTTTGCGGATTTCATCGTGCTTATTCATCATTTTTTCATGCTCACTTTTGATTGTGCTGTGATCATTTTGGATCTCGCTATGAACTTTCCTCATCTGTTCTATTTGAGCCTTCATTTCTTCACTTGTAAGATTTCCGAAGTCATTTTTCAGGTCCTTATGTCCCTCCATCATCTTTTCATGCCCCGCCAGCAGGCCTTCATGTTTTTTAAGGATCACCTCATTTTGAGCCATTTGTTCAAAATAAGAAGAATCTGAAACCTGCATAGTTTCTAACTGCTGGGAAAGTTCCCGGTGGCTTTGCTGCATTCTTTGATGAGTTGTCTTAAATTCTGAATGTACCTGCTGAATGCTGTCATTCTCGGCCATTAGCTCATCCAGTTCATTGGAAAGGCTTTCTTTTTCACTATCTCCACATGCCACCAGAAGGCTCATGCTGAAGATAAGGATCATGAATTTTTTCATTTTTAGTTGGTTTTGAAGGTTATTACTTTCAAAAATACAAAAGTGAAGTTCAGGGAGTTGTAATTCTCTGTTAAAAGGGGGCGAGACTTAAACTTCAAGTTAATTACTATTCTTCCAAAATCCTCTGACCACTGAGCACTGCCCACTGCCCACCAAAAATAGCTATCTTTACGAAAAATTGAAGATGGCTCATAAAGCAGGTTTTGTAAACATTATTGGGAATCCTAACGTAGGAAAATCTACTCTTATGAATGCTTTTGTGGGAGAGAAATTAAGCATTATCACCTCAAAGGCGCAAACTACCCGTCACCGCATCCTCGGGATCGTGAACGGGGAAGATTTCCAGGTAATCCTTAGCGATACCCCCGGAATTATAAAGCCGGCCTACCAGCTTCAGGAGTCTATGATGGATTTCGTAAAATCAGCTTTTGAAGATGCAGATGTATTGATCTACATGGTGGAGATTGGAGAGAAGGAACTTAAGGATGAGTCGTTCTTTAATAAAATAGTACATTCTGAAATTCCTGTGTTGTTGCTGCTGAACAAGATCGACAAATCCAATCAGGAACAGCTGGAAGAACAGGTGCAGCTTTGGCAGGAAAAAGTACCTAATGCAGAGATCTTCCCGGTATCGGCCCTTGAAGGTTTCAATGTGCCGCAGGTATTTAACCGAATTGTAGAGCTCCTTCCCGAATCGCCCGCCTTTTATCCAAAAGATACTCTTACCGATAAACCCGAACGTTTTTTTGTAAATGAGATCATCAGGGAAAAGATCCTGATGCATTACAAAAAGGAGATTCCATATAGTGTGGAGATCGACACCGAAGAATTTTTTGAAGAGGAAAATATCATTCGTATGCGCAGCGTGATTATGGTGGAAAGGGAAACTCAAAAGGGTATCATCATTGGCCATAAAGGTGCCGCATTAAAAAGAGTAGGGGTCGAGGCGCGTAAGGATCTTGAAAAATTCTTTGGCAAGCAGGTCCACCTGGAACTTTATGTAAAGGTCAACAAGAACTGGCGAAGTGATTCGCGGCAACTACGACGGTTTGGATATGGCGGGGACAGCCGCTAAACTTCCGAAGGAAAATTAAAAGGATTTTGCCGGCAGCTTTATCTTCTTCTGTTGCTATGGTTTTCTTTTCTCCGGAATTTTTAAGAACTTATTTCTCTGTATTTGCTGAAAATTAGGTAGATATAAGTACACGTCTATTGCATTAATTCCTGTAATTTTGCAGCCTTATTTAAGAATTCATAATTATGAGCAGTATAGTAGCCATTGTAGGGAGACCTAACGTTGGGAAATCCACATTTTTTAACCGCTTGATCCAACGGCGTGAAGCTATCGTAGATGCGGTGAGCGGAGTTACCCGGGACCGTCACTACGGAAAAACCGACTGGAATGGCCGTAACTTTTCGGTGATCGATACCGGCGGATATGTTTTGGGAAGTGACGACGTTTTTGAAGCCGAGATCGATAAGCAGGTGGAATTAGCCATTGGAGAAGCCGATGCCATTATCTTTATGGTAGACGTGGAAACGGGAGTGACTGCTATGGATGAAGATGTTGCTCAATTATTGAGAAAGGTCAATAAGCCCGTTTTTCTTGCAGTAAATAAAGTGGATAATTCCAAACGTCTTGAAAATGCGGTTGAATTTTATTCTTTAGGATTAGGAGAATATTTTCCCATTGCCAGTACCAACGGGAGTGGAACAGGAGAGCTGCTCGACGCTTTAGTAGAAGCCCTCCCGGAAGATACTTATGAAGAAGAAACCGAATTACCACGTTTTGCCGTAGTAGGACGTCCAAATGCGGGGAAATCTTCTTTTATAAATGCCCTTATTGGTGAGGATCGGTACATAGTAACAGATGTAGCCGGTACTACCCGGGATGCAATTGATACCCGTTACAACAGGTTCGGCTTCGAATTTAATCTTGTGGATACCGCCGGAATAAGAAGAAAATCCAAGGTAAAGGAAGATCTGGAGTTTTACTCTGTAATGCGGTCTGTACGCGCCATTGAGCATTGCGATGTATGTCTTGTGGTCATGGATGCCACCCGCGGATTCGACGGGCAGGTACAAAACATCTTCTGGCTGGCACAGAGAAACCGCAAAGGGATCGTTCTTCTGGTAAACAAATGGGATCTTTTGGAAAAGGAAACCAATACCATGAAGGAATATGAAGCGAATATCCGAAGGGAAATGGAACCTTTTACAGATGTGCCTATCGTTTTCATGTCTGTTCTTACAAAGCAAAGGATCTTTAAAGCTATAGAGACAGCAGTTGAAGTGTATAACAACCGCAGCAAAAAGATCAAGACCAGTGAGCTTAACGAGGAAATGCTGCCGCTTATTGAAGCTTATCCGCCGCCAGCATACAAAGGAAAATATGTAAAGATCAAGTTCTGTATGCAGTTGCCCACTCCGCAGCCGCAGTTTGCATTTTTCTGTAATCTCCCGCAGTACGTAAAAGATCCTTATAAAAGATTCATAGAGAATAAACTGAGAGAAAAGTTCGATTTTACAGGAGTTCCAATTTCAGTTTATTTCAGAAAAAAATAAAAAGATTGTAACATTTCCCCTTTTTGAGGGTCAAACAAATGCTGTTGCTTAAAAAGTGGCAGCATTTATTATTTTTTAACCCCCCATAATGAAACAGTTTTTTCTTTTTTGCCTTGTCCTTATTTCCACAGGATCCTGGGCCCAGCAATTTTCAATTTCCGGAAAAGTAGTTGATGCCGATACACAACTGCCGCTGGAGTCGGCAACGCTATTTGTGGAAAAGGTGCAGGACAGCAGCCTGGTGTCTTATACAATCTCTAATCAGGACGGGAATTTCATCATAGAAGGTTCGGGCAAAATGGATACCCTAAGACTGGTAAGTACCTTTAACGGTTATGCTACTTTATCCAGGCTTGTTTCGCTTGATCAAAGAAAGCTTGACCTGGGTCGCCTGGAAATGGAGGTAGCTAATAATATTTTAGGAGAGGTGACAGTAGTTTCTGAAAGGGCTCCCGTGACGGTAAAAAAAGATACGCTTGAATTTAATGCTGCATCATTCAATACCCGGCAGGATGCAAATCTTGAGGAAGTGATGAAAAAACTGCCGGGAGTGGAGGTGGATGCACAGGGGAATATTACTGTTAACGGAAAGCCTGTTTCCCGTATCCTGGTGAACGGAAAGGAATTCTTCGGAAATGATCCTAAGATCGCAACAAAAAATCTTCCGAAGGAGATCATTGACAAGATCCAGGTGGTAGACACCAAAACAAAGTCTGAAGAATTTACCGGAAAAGCAGGAAATCCCGATGATAAAACTATTAACGTCACGATCAAGGAGGATAAGAACAAGGGTTACTTTGCCCGTGCAACTGCCGGTGGCGGTACAGAGGGGCGTTATGAACTAAGCGGAATAGGTAATTATTTTAAGGATGATCTCAGGCTAAGTGTGCTTGCGAGTTCCAACAACATCAATAGTTCCGGCTTTAGTATGGATGAGGTATTCGATATGATGGGCGGCCGCGGCAGGAGTATCATGGTAAGAAGTAACGGAACATTCGCTGTTAACGGAATGAATTTTGGCAGCGACCAGGGAATCACAAAAAGTGAAACGGCCGGGCTTAATTTTACAAATGAGTGGGATAAGAAGTATGAACTTACCGCCGACTACTTCTTTGTTAAAAGTGATACCGAAACCGCAAGTATTGTAGAAAGAGAAACCTTTCTTCCGGACCGCAGCATATATACAGACATAGTTTCTGATGCCAATATTGTAAACCAGAACCACCGGGCTAATTTTTCTTTTGAAGTAGAACTGGATACTATGACAAGGATCCAGATACGGCCATCGATCAACCTTAGTGACGGTTTTGCTCATAGAACGAGTGCTTCAGAAAGGATGGATATTAATCAGGAGTTGATCTCAAATACAGAAGACAGAGAAGATATCTTCAGCAAAGAATTCAATAATAGGTTAAGCTTTACCAGGAAATTTGGGAAGAGAGGGGCTTACCTGGAGGTCACGTTTGAAAATTCCAACCAACTGCGGGAAAGTGAGAACTTCTTTTATTCCGAACTTTTTAAATCTGAAGATGATGTGCTGCAGGAAGCCACGATTCAGGATCAATACATCGACGAAGAGAATACTACAGATGAATATGAGGCAGGAATTACACAACGATCTGTACTTGCCGAAAAGTTGTTTTTAGACCTGTCTTATGACTTCAGCACTCAAAATATGAGCAGCACGAGAAGTGTTTTTGAATTTGATGAAAATACAAATGAATACGACCTTTTTAATAACCGGCTTTCAAATGATTTCGAGGTAAAGAGCCTAAAACATATTCCCAACGCAGGATTGAGTTACGAGGGAAAAAAATTGCGGGCCAGCTTTGATATAGGGCTTTTAAATACTACTCTCGAAAATCAAAATTTCCTGGCCGATGTTGATTTTAAGAACGAGTACAATGATCTTTTTCTTAGGTCAAATGTGCGTTATGAGCTGGCACGTGGTAAATCTCTTTACGCCTACTACCAGAATGATACTCAGATTCCTTCCATAAGAGAGTTACAGCCGGTCCCCAACCTTACCAATCCATTGAATATTATTATTGGTAATCCCAAATTAGACCCTACTTATTCACATCGTCTAAGCATGGGATATCAAAATTTTGATTTTGCGACCCGAAGTGGGATGAGCATCTATGCATCAACCACCTTTTACGAGGATCAGGTAGTGCCATATAGTATTACAGAAGATCTTATAACTACGACCACCTATCGGAATCTCGATGGCGGAGTTTCCAGTTATGCCGGCGTTTCCCTTAACAAGCGAATCAAAAAAGAGGAGCAGGAGTTTAGCTACAGATTCGGATTATATGGAAACTACAACCGCCAAATAGGTTTCTCTAACGGAATTCGATATAACGCCGACAGGTTTGGAATTTCTCCTTCGATTAGGTTGGGCTACAATTATGACGATAAGGTGGAGATCAATCCGCGTTATGAGGTGAATTACAACCTCTCTAAATATGACATCAGCAATAGAAGAGAAGAGGAATACGTCAACCATACCATCGCTCTTGAAGCAACCTCCTACTGGCCCAAAAATGTGGTTTATGGAAATGATATCTCTTTTGTTTCCTACGGAAGCGTGGCTCCGGGTTTTGATCCTACTTCGGTTTTATGGAATATGAGCCTTGGATACAAGTTTCTTAATGATGACGCCACCCTGAAGGTAAAGGTGTACGATCTTTTGAACGAGAATGTAAGCACCCGAAGAATAATTGGAGAAGATTACGTGCAGGATACGCAGGAATTGATCCTGGAACAGTACTTCATGTTAAGCTTCACGTATAAACTCAGCAAGTTTGGGGGCAAAGATCCGAATAAAGGAAGAGGAGGATTTAGAATGTTCTAGTCTCCAAATTGCACGGATTTTCAACCGATTTTGCGGATTCATAATCCGGAATACAATTTTATGTTGGAATAAAGATTTAGATGGCGCGGATTTGCAATCCGTGCCGTGGAATCTGTCTATTGGATTCTGGCGCTTCAATCTCCACCGCCTACAGATGACGATTACTGTTCCAATGATTTAGGGCTATGATGAACCGATCTCACGGATTCATAATCCGGAATACAATTTTATGTTGGAATAAAGATTTAGATGGCGCGGATTTGTAATCCGTGCCGTGGAATCTGTGTATTGGATTCTGGTGCTTCAATCTCCACCGCCTAAAGATGACCGGTTACTGTTCCAATGATTAAGATCTATGATGACCCGATCTCACGGATCCATAATCCAGAATACAATTTTATGTTGGAATAAAGATTTAGATGGCGCGGATTTGTAATCCGTGCCGTGGATAAATTCATTGCCCCGGGTGATACCTTCCTATGGGGACATTTTGATTTCTGATTTTTCACCCGTGATAAGTCACGGGTCTACATCCTAAAAAAATAAAAATGGGAATTTATGATTTGGAATATTCTACTCATTACTGCCAACTGAACACTGCCAACTGAACACTGGACTACCATCCCCCTCCGGCACCACCGCCGCCAAAACCGCCGCCGCCGAAGCCGCCACCAAAGCCGCCACCGCCACCGAAGCCACCTCCGCCGCCGCCAAAGCTGCCGCCGCCAAATCCGCCACGGCCAAGGCTGCTAAGCACAAGGATGTCCAGAAGTCCGCCGCCACGACGGTATCCGCCGCGACCGCCTCCGCGTTTGTTGCGGGAACTGAGGACAATAAGAAAGAAAATAAAGATGATCGCCAATATGATAAATCGGGGTCCGGCGCCACCACCCTCGGGAGGCCTGGTTCCTTCGTAAGTACCATTCAGCACCTGGAAAATAGCAGTTGTCCCGGCATCAAGGCCAGCATAATAACTGTCATTCCGGAATTCCGGAAGGATAATATTTTGTACGATCTGATGGGAAAGGGCATCAGTAAGATAAGGTTCTATCCCGTAGCCTGTCTGGATCTGTATAAGGCGATCCCCTTCAGAAAGCAGAATGAATATACCGTTATCCTCTTTTTCCTGTCCTACACCCCATTCGTGCGCCCATTCTGTTGCATAGGTCGCGATCTCCTCGCCCTGGAGGGATTCTATAGTAGCAATGACAATTTGTGTGGAAGTAGTATCGGCATAGTTGATAAGCTTTCTCTCAAGCGCCTGCTCTTCCGAAGCACTTAATACATCGGCTTCATCATAGACACTTGTCTGCTTGGAAGGCTTTGGCGGAATATCTCTTTGTGCTAAAGCCGGTAAAGCGGTAGAAAGCAAAAGGATGAGTAAAAGGTAATTCCGCTGTAGATAGTTCATTATTTGGATATTTTATCCGAAAGTTCGTTGGTATCTCCTTCTTCCCACGGGAAATGTGCCTGGAGTTCGTGGCCTGCTCTTAAAATGCCGTCGATCAAACCCTGCTTAAAATTGCCTTTTTTGAATTCTGAAGCAATAGCGTCTTTTGTGGTCTCCCAAAAATCTTTGGGTACCACGGCATTGATCCCTTTGTCACCGTAGATGATGAATTTGCGGTCGTCGATTGCTACGTAGATAAGAACGCCGTTATCTTCTTTGGTGTTATCCATTTTAAGGAGGTGGAAGACTTCCATCGCCCTGTCCCAGATCTCACCTTTACTGGTCTTTTCAATATGTACACGAATCTCTCCCGAAGTTTTTCTCTCGGCCCGCCTAATGGCATCAACGACTTCTGCTTCCTCCTCTTCGGAAAGAAATTCTTCTATTTTTGACATTTCTGAAGTATTTTAAAAATCAAAGTCTACTTCGGGCGCATCTTCTGCACCGGGATCGGCTGCGTAACGTGGCATTTCATCAAAGCCGTACATGCCCACAATAATATTGTTTGGGAACTGCTTTATGTAAACATTATATTCGTTTACGGTTTCATTATACCTGTTCCTTTCCACATTGATCCTGTTCTCTGTGCCTTCCAGCTGAGACTGTAGCTGCTGAAAGTTCTGTGTAGCTTTTAATTCCGGATATCTTTCTACAGTCACCAGTAGCCTTGACAAAGCCGAACTTACTTCGCCCTGAGCCTGCTGATACTGCTGCATTTGCTCCTGAGTGATATTATCGGCATCGACATTTACCGAGGTAGCCTTTGCTCTTGCCTCAATAACGTCTGTCAAAGTTCCTCTTTCAAAATCGGCTGCACCTTTTACGGTGTTTACAAGATTGGGAATAAGATCGCTTCGGCGTTGGTATGCACTTTCTACCTGAGACCAGGCTGTCTTCGCATTTTCCTGCTTTTGTACTGCATTATTATATTTCCCTACGGTCAATAAATAAATTCCCAGAATTATTGCTCCAATAATGAGAACGGGTACGAGCCATTTTTTCATGTTATAGTTCCTGTTTTAGTTTGATTAGTTGAGATTTGATGTTCTCCAGTTTTCGAATCACGTCAAAGTTAGACAATGTTTTCCTGCTTTTCTCTTCCTTCAGGTGGATTTTTGCCCCTTCCAGGGTAAAACCTCTCTCCTTGACCAGATGGTAGATCAATTCCAGGTTCTTTATATCTTCTTTGGTAAATTTCCTGTTTCCTTTCGCGTTCTTCTTTGGCTTGATAGCATCAAACTCCTTCTCCCAGAATCTAATTAGCGAGGTGTTGACGCCAAAGGCTTCGGCAACTTCTCCAATTCCGTAGTATAACTTATCGGGCAGGTCTACGTGCATTAATCCAGAGATTGGTTTTCAAGTTGTGACTGCTCCAGGATCTCATCATATTCAGCAGGAGAAAGATGTCCGTAGTAGAAGTTGATAGGATTGATCTTATCTTCATCCTTAAAGATCTCGTAATGCAGATGCGGAGCCTGGGAACGACCTGTGCTGCCAACAAAACCTATAAGGTCACCTCGTTGTACCCGTTGACCTCTTCGTACATTGTACTTGTATAAATGGGCATAAAGGCTAACATAGCCGAAGCCGTGATCTATTCTAATGTGATTCCCGTACCCGCTGGATTTATTATCGGCTCGCTCTACAACTCCGTCTCCTGTGGCATAAACGGGGGTACCCCTGGGCGCAGTAAAATCCATTCCGTAGTGGAATTTCCTTATTTTAGTGAAAGGGTCTGTTCTCCAGCCATAACCGGAAGCCATTCTCTTCAGATTTTCATTTTTTATAGGCATGATCGCGGGAATGGAAGCCAGCAGATTCTCTTTGTCCTCTGCTAATGCTACGATCTCGTCGAGGGACCGCGACTGCACTACCAAACGCTTGGTGAGCATGTCCAGTTTTTTATGGCTATCCATGATGAGCTTTGAATTGTCAAAGCCTTCGAGATCTTTGTAGCGGTTGATCCCTCCAAATCCTGCTAATCGCTGTTCTTCGGGAATAGGACTTGCTTCAAAATACAAACGGTAAATGTTGTTGTCCCGATCTTCTACATTTGCCAAAACATTCTCCACCTGCTCCATTTTCCGGTTGAGGAGGCTGTACTGCAATTTCATATTTTCAAGCTCTCTTGCCAGGGCGCGTTCCTTGGGAGTTTCCAGCTGCGGAATATTGAGATAGATCACAAGAAGAATAAAGCCTGCCAGGAAGGTTCCCAGCACGCTAAGCGCAGCAATTCCAAGGCGGCGGCCCTTCTTACGCTCTATCTTTTTATAGGAAAGCGTCTCGCTGTCGTAATAATATTTAACCTTAGACATAAGTTAAATTATTCTATTTTTGCTTACTTGAAATGTTGCAAAAACAGTGCAACAGTCAGCTTGAGAAACGAACAAATATAAAAATTGTTTTTCCGAAAGCATAATATAAAAAATTTAACTTTTCATGAAGTCTCAGGAGATACGTTCAAAATTCCTCGAATTTTTCCAAAATAAGTCCCATAGTATTGTTCCATCTGCACCAATGGTGGTAAAAGATGATCCTACCCTGATGTTCACCAATGCAGGGATGAACCAGTTCAAGGAGTACTTTCTTGGCAACGGAACTCCTAAAAGCCGCCGCATCGCCGATACCCAAAAATGTCTGCGCGTAAGCGGTAAGCACAACGATCTGGAAGAGGTAGGAAAAGATACCTATCACCATACCATGTTCGAGATGTTGGGCAACTGGAGTTTTGGAGATTATTTTAAAAAAGAAGCGATCACCTGGGCCTGGGAATTACTTACCGAGGTTTATAAGCTCGACAAGGAAAACCTCTACGTATCTGTTTTTGAAGGGAATGAGGAGGAAGATCTGCCGCTGGATAAGGAAGCTCTTGACCTGTGGAAGACTCTTGTGCCCGAAGACCGTATCATCTACGGAAATAAAAAGGACAACTTCTGGGAAATGGGAGATCAGGGTCCCTGCGGACCTTCTTCTGAAATTCATGTGGACCTGCGTTCTGCGGAAGAAAAAGCTAAAATCCCCGGAAGAGACCTGGTCAATAATGATCATCCGCTGGTGGTGGAAATATGGAACCTGGTTTTCATCCAGTTTAACCGGAAGGCTGATGGTTCTTTAGAAAAACTTCCCGAAAAACATGTAGATACAGGAATGGGCTTTGAGCGCCTGTGTATGACACTGCAAGGCGTCAAATCGAATTATGATACAGATGTTTTTACTCCGCTGATTAAAAAAATAAGCGAGACCACTGCTTCCGAATACGGAAAAGACGAGGAAACTGATATTGCCATTAGGGTGATCGCAGATCACGTGCGCGCAGTTTCTTTCGCTATTGCCGATGGGCAGTTACCCGGCAGTGGCGGAGCAGGATATGTGATTCGCCGAATTTTGAGAAGGGCGATCCGTTACGGATTTACCTTTTTGAATCAAAAAGAGCCTTTTGTTTATAAGCTGGTGGATACCCTGGCCAAACAAATGGGGGAAGCTTTTCCCGAATTGCGCTCTCAGCAGAATCTCATTGAGAATGTGATAAGAGAGGAAGAAAATTCCTTTTTACGCACCCTTGATCAGGGGCTGGTGTTGCTGGACCAGATCATGAACGAAAGCAAAGACAAAAATGTTTCGGGCAAAAAGGCCTTTGAATTATATGACACTTACGGATTTCCAATCGACCTGACAGCTTTGATCCTAAGCGAAAAAGGTTATTCTTTAGATCAGAAAGGTTTTGAGGAGGAGCTTCAGAAGCAAAAAGACCGTTCCAGGAATGCATCAAAAGTTACCTCAGGAGACTGGCAGGTGGTAAAAGAAGCAGAGACCGAAGGGTTTGTGGGTTATGACAGTCTTGAGGCAGAAGTGGAGATCCTGCGATACAGAAAAGTGGAATCTCAAAAAGAAGGTGAGCTCTACCAACTTGTTTTCAGCAGGACACCTTTTTATCCCGAAGGCGGAGGCCAGGTTGGAGATAAGGGTACTCTGGAAGCAAAAAACGGAAACGTAATTTACATTTTAGACACCCGTAAGGAAAACAACCTTATCATTCACCTTTCCAAAGAACTACCCGATGATCTTTCCGGGACCTTATCGGCTAAAGTGAATGCAGTACAAAGAGCAAGAACAGCTGCCAATCATAGTGCCACTCATTTGCTACATCAGGCGCTTCGTAAAATATTGGGAACACACGTGGAGCAGAAAGGTTCTATGGTGCAAAGTGATTATCTAAGATTTGACTTTTCTCATTTCAGCAAAGTTTCTGCGGAAGAACTGCAGCAGGTAGAGAAGTTCGTTAATTCCAGAATTGCTGAAAGACTTCCGCTGGTCGACAATAGGGAGATGACTTATCAGGAAGCCATAAACGATGGTGCAATTGCCCTTTTTGGAGAGAAATACGGGGACAAGGTTCGTGCAGTGCGTTTCGGTGATTCTATGGAGCTCTGCGGCGGAACCCATGTGGGAAACACTTCGGATATCTGGCACTTTAAGATCATTTCTGAAGGGGCTGTAGCATCAGGAATCCGAAGGATTGAAGCGATCACCAACGAGGCTGCAAAGGAATATTTTACTGCACAAACTGAAGCCTTTAGTGAGTTAAAGGCAGTGCTTAAAAATGCAAAAGATCCGGTTAAAGCTGTGGTGAACCTGCAGGAAGAGAATGCAGAGCTAAAAAAGCAGATTGAAGCTTTACTTCGTGACAAGGCTAAAAACCTGAAAGGCGATCTAAAAAGCCAGATCAAAGAGATCAACGGGATCAACTTTTTAGCTCAAAAAGTTGATCTTGATATAGGAGGAATTAAAGATCTTTCCTTCCAGTTGGGAGACGAAATGAAGAATTTGTTCCTGCTTTTTGGTGCCCAACACGGTGAAAAAGCAGTGCTTTCCTGTTATATCTCAAAGGAGCTCGTAAAGGAAAAAGATCTGCACGCGGGTAAAGTGGTTAAAGAACTCGGGCGTTACATTCAGGGCGGCGGCGGCGGACAACCTTTTTACGCCACAGCCGGAGGAAAAAATCCTGCAGGATTGGATGAGGCGCTGCAAAAGGCAGAGGAGTTTATTAAATAATGAAACCGTTGCAAACCTAACAGGTCTTCAAGACCTGTTAGGTTTTTAAGATATCAAATCAACCCTTTCAGGGTTCTAAACCCTGAAAGGGTTTGATTCCAAAGTAAAAAACAGACCTCACAGTTTCCAAAATCTGTGAGCTCTTGAGAGTTACTAAAGCAATAAAAAATGGAATTCCGTACTCAAGTTCCCATAGTACCTCAGGAACCAAAAATTGACTACTCCTCAAAAGTGCTGCTTTTGGGTTCCTGTTTTGTGGAGAATATCGGGAAGAAACTGGAGTATTTTAAATTCCAAAACTTGCTCAATCCCTTCGGAATTCTTTTTCATCCCGCCGCTATTCTTAACCTGCTAAAAAGGGTAAGATCAGTCCATGTTTTTACAGAAGCTGATATTTTCTTCCACAACGAGGCCTGGCACAGCTATGAAGCCCATTCAGATCTTAATGCGGTAGAGAAGGAGGAGATCCTGGAGAAACTGAATACTGCAGTGGAAGAAACAGCAGCCTTTTTAAAATCGGCTACACATATGATCATCACTCCGGGCACGGCCTGGGGCTACAGACTAAAGGAGTCAGGGGAGATGGTGGCCAATTGTCACAAAGTGCCGCAGAAGAATTTCAGCAAGGAAATAACAGATGCTAAAAAAGCCCTTTTTGAGGCTGCAGTAATTGTGAGAGAGTTGAATCCCGAAGTGCAGATCATTTTTACAGTCTCTCCCGTAAGGCACTTGAAAGACGGATATGTAGAGAATCAATGGAGTAAGGCGAAGCTGATCACTGCGGTTCAGGAAATAGTGGCTTCAGAAGAAAATTGCGCTTATTTTCCGGCTTATGAGATCATGATGGATGAACTTCGGGACTACAGGTTTTATGCAGAAGACATGGTGCATCCCAATCAGACAGCTGTGGATTATATATGGCAGAAGTTTCAGGAGGCGTGGATAGCTTCAGAAGCTTCCGCGGTTATGAAAGAGGTGGATACCATTCAAAAAGGGCTTTTGCACAGGCCTTTTAATGAAGCTTCCGAAGCTCATCAAAACTTCCGCAGAGATCTTCAGCAAAAAATTGAAAAACTTGAAGAAAAAGAGCCGCAAATTAGATTTTAAGGTAAATCTTCACATTTTGTTCAAGAAAAGCCCTCGCCAAATTCCTATTTTTAAGATATGAAGAAATATATTGTTGGCGCGCTTGTGGTTTTGATCATCTTCCTCACCTACAGGTATTTTGAGAACAGAAATGCAGAAAGAGACAGGCTGGAGGAAAGTACTGCCATGATCCAGCAACAGATCAAAAATGTTGGAAAACTTGTGGTGACAGAGGGGACCTTTTCGCAGGTCTTTACTTATAATGACACCAAAAACAGGTTTTTTGATGTATTGCCTGCCCGTAAAAAAGCATTAATTGTAGTGAACACCCGGGCTACCGTTGCTTATGATCTTAGTAAACTCGAGATCGAACTGGATGAGGAGAACAAGACGGTGCATATTACACATATTCCCAAAGAAGAGATCAATATTTACCCGGATATTAAATATTACGACATTACCCAGGATTATCTTAACCAGTTTAGTGCCGAAGACTACAACAAGATCAAAACCCGCATCAACAAATCTATGCTGGAAAAGGTGGAGAATTCCACACTAAAGTCTAATGCGAAAAACCGGCTGATAAGCGAGCTGCAAAAGATCTACATCTTAACCAATACCCTTGGCTGGACGCTTACCTATAACAACGAAGAGTTTGGTGCTGCACGCGAAATGCAGGAACTAAAACTTTAATTAGCTTTTACCAGACTTGGTTTCACCAGGTCCAATCCATTATCGATGAGGTGAGCCACTTCGGGGCGTCGCTGTTTCACATCTTCAAGATGCTCCAGTACCTGTGGCGCCAGTTTCTCATCCTTACCACTAACCAATTCGAAAATCTCCACAGAAAGCAACCAATCCTTTGGATGATATTTTTTCACCAGGTCAAAAGCTGCATCCAGTGAAAATTTGGTGTTCTTGCCCTGGCGGATGTTCCTTACCGATTCATAAAGGCTTTCCAGTTCTTCTCTTTCCGGAGTTTTTTTGCTCTTGATGGTAGTCGAAGTAGGTACATGTGTTATAAGATCAAAGGACCTGGCATCGGCAGGACCGGCAAAAGCAGAAATGATTTCTTTTCCAACGGCCATATCATAATTACCCCATTCCGGCTGGAACAGGATCTCCTCTTTATAAGTAACAGTACAATTCTTTAAGCTAATGAGGATGATCTTTCCCTGCAGGTTTCTCGTGCCGGTGATGATCTCACCACTCACTTTTATGCCTCCTTCAAATTCAAAATTCACCTGCTCGCCTTCATAGATATCGTATGCCCTCAAATCTCTGGGACCCATATCCTCAATTGCCAGATTGATACTTTTTAGTCTTCCCACCGGGGAACCAAAACCATCAGGATGATTTTGAGTGCCATGGCCAACCAGCTCTTTTTCACGGGAAGCCAATGCTGTTTTTCCTGTTGTCTGAAAATAAACCGGCTTGCCGTTATGTTCTATGACGCGTGTGAAAGTTCCGGAAACCTGAAGTCCGGTACTCAACTCAATGCTGCCAATATTTTTGGAGTTGATCAATTTTTGTAAACCTTCCAGTCCCCCAACACGCAGTGCCATTTTATTGGCAAATTCTTCAAGAACAGAGCTCAGATGAGCAAAGTCGGGAGTTACATAAAGTTGGGGTTGAGGTTTTGTGATGTCGAATTCCTGCTGTGCTGCACTTATATCATAGGGTATCTTCTTCACCTTATCTGTCATACACCAGGCGCTTTCCCCTATCGAGGAGAGGAGTCCGGCACCGTAGATCTTCGGGTTTTCAACAGTTCCAATGAGTCCGTATTCCACAGTCCACCAGTGCAGGTTCCTTATCTGTGCCATTTCACTTTGCTCCCGCTGGTCATTTTGAAGTTCGTCGACTCTTTTTTCGGCAGCTTCAATTTCTTCCTGCGGAGTATCTTCAGCTTCTTTGATAATGGAAAGATGACGTATGGCTTCGTAGATTTCGTAATCTTTGGCGCTGGAAATGGCTTTACAACCTATTTCCCCAAAGCGTCGCAGGTATTCTGCATATTCGGGATTTGCAATGATAGGGGCATGGCCAGCACCTTCATGAATAATATCCGGTGCCGGGGTGTATTCAATGTGTTCCAACTGCCTTATATCACTGGCGATCACCAGCACATTAAACGCCTGAAATTCCATAAATGCTGCCGGCGGAATGAAACCATCAACGGCTACTGCCGCCCAGCCGATTTCTTTCAGGATCCTGTTCATCCCGTACATGTTAGGAATGTGGTCAATAGAGATACCTGTTTGCTTTAATCCGTCAAGATATGAGGAGTGCGCCACCTTGCTCAGGTAGTCAACATTCTTACGCATCACATATCTCCAAACCGCCTGATTAATGGGAGTATAATGCTCGTAATTCTGAGGTTTTATGAACTGCTTCAGGTGTGCGGGCAGCCTGTCTATAATTTCATTTGATTCAAATTCTTGTTCCATAGCTTTTGCAAAATTTACCGGAGGCTAAATCTCCCCGGATCCTGTCTGGAGTCCCAAGTCAAAATGTAAATCTTATTTTTTTGAGTTCGTAAAACATTTGATAATGCAAGATTATCTTAAACCTAACTTTATCATTTGTAGTAGGTTTTCCTATGTTTGAATGTATGGAAATTAAATGACTGGCTTCCTTAAACAGGTTATTTAATTTTTTACTATAAGTATCAGATTTGTTGTTTTTAATCCAGAATTTTAGAATCTCTGAGCGTTTTCGTATCGCTAAAGGAGACCAAACTATTTGTTTAGCCATTCATCGAATTCTTTTTCAACTTGTTCAGATGATATTCCTTCTCCACGATTCAACTCTTTCCGGGCCTGGGCTATTTCAGTCTCCTGATCTTCGTTTAAATTATAAACGGAATCATCAAAATTAATGTCAAGAAGCCTATTAATTTCATCAAGAACATTTTTATCCTCAATTTTCTTGATTCTATTAATTAAAGCGTCGCGGTTTTTTAAATTTTCCATACTTAAATTACATTTAACTAATCAACGATTTAAATAAACCAGGTTTAAGGATCTAAAAAGGTCATCACATCCTGGTTGCCAGTTGACTCAGCATCAGGTCTTAAATATACAAAAATATCGGCATCCTAATCTTTTGATATACTTTGGCTTAACATCTTCAAAAAGTAAAAAAGCCGCTGAAACAGGTGCTTCAGCGGCTTTTGATCGGGACTGAAAAATTAATTCAGCGAAGGGGGATATTTTTCAAGGATCTCTTGTACTATCTCGTTGATCCTTTCCTGTTTCTTGTCAACTTTACTTGCCAGGGCGGCAGTACCCATTCCCTGCCAAAAAAGTTCTTTCCTGTCGGCATCTACCAGATCAATATAGAGAGTGCCTTCGGTAGTGCGGTCAATCGTGTTGGCGCCTGCACCCCAATACCAGGGATGCCATCCCCAGCCGTATCCATAGCCATAAGGGTTCGTATAAATATTTACATTCTCCTTTGTCTTGGTGAAAATGCTCACCAGGATATCGGGATTTTCAGATTTAGTTAGCCCTTTTTGCTGCATTTCCAGATCTATGGCTCGAAGGATCCGCTTTTTATCAAGATCGGAAATCTCAGCTTTGTCAATTCCCGGTTTGAAAAAAGCATAGGTCTGGTATTGATTAAAATTGGCTTCCCTGTCATAATCAGTTGCAACTTTAACCGAGCTACAGGAGGTCATGACCAGTACCAGCAGGATCAAAACCGATGTGAGTTTTAGTGATTTCATACTAAAAAGTTTTAGGTTAGGTTGTCAAGCAGACTATCATCAACCATGTTGGGAATGGTTACTCTTAAACGTGGTTCTGTTTCCATCGCACGTTTAATAGCAAAAAGGGCTCCCCGGTTACGGGCCCAGGATCTTCTGGCGATCCCATTATTCACATCCCAAAACAGCATGGCGTTGAGTCGTCTTTCTGACTCAGAATTACCCTCAAGAACCATACCGAACCCTCCGTTGATCACCTCTCCCCAACCGACTCCACCGCCATTATGAATGCTCACCCAGGTGGCACCTCTAAAGCTGTCGCCAATAACATTTTGAATGGCCATATCAGCTGTATAGCGGGAACCGTCGTAGATATTGGAGGTTTCCCGGTATGGAGAATCGGTACCCGAAACATCGTGATGATCCCTGCCTAAAATTACTGTTCCTATTTCCCCTTTTTCAATAGCTTTATTGAATGCTCTTGCAATTTCAATACGGCCTTCGGCATCGGCATAAAGGATCCGTGCCTGTGAACCCACCACCAGTTTATTGGCCCTTGCACCTTCGATCCATTTGATATTATCCTGCATTTGCTGCTGAATTTCCTCCGGGGCCTGTTCCTTTAGCTTCTTAAGTACCTCCCGCGCAATGGCATCGGTCTTCTCCAGGTCCTCTTCTTTTCCTGAAGCACACACCCAGCGGAAGGGGCCAAATCCATAATCAAAGCACATAGGTCCCATTATGTCCTGTACATAACTTGGGTAGGCAAAATCCTTGTCTTCTCCGGCTGAAGTGCCGCTTACAAAATTTCCCTCTTCGTCTTTATAGATCTTTGCCCCGGCACGGGAGGCTTCCAGTAAAAATGCATTGCCGTAATCAAAGAAATAGGTGCCTTTTTTGGTGTGGCGGTTAATGGCTTCGGTTTGCCTGCGAAGACTCTCCCTGACCTTTTCCTTGAATTTCTCCGGATCGGAGCTCATCATCTCATTGGCCTCTTCAAATTCCAACCCTGCCGGATAATAACCTCCGGCCCAGGGGTTATGAAGGGAAGTCTGATCACTGCCCAAATCAATATGAATATTTTCTTTATCGAATTTCTCCCATACGTCGACTACATTGCCCAGGTAGGCAAAAGAGATGGTCTTTCCTTCAGCTTTCGCCCGAGTTACTTTTTCCACCAGTTCATCCAGGTCTTCCACAACTTCATCTACCCATCCCTGGGAATGTCGGGTTTCCACTGCTTTTGGATTCACTTCGGCGCAAACTGTGATGCAGCCGGCAATATTTCCGGCCTTTGGTTGCGCCCCGCTCATTCCGCCAAGGCCGGAAGTGACGAACACAGACCCTCCCCCCGGCCCCCTCCCTGGAAAGGAGGGGGAGTTTTTTGCTATTTTTCGCAAGGCATTCAAGACGGTGATCGTGGTGCCGTGAACGATTCCCTGCGGACCGATATACATGTAGCTCCCGGCTGTCATTTGTCCGTATTGCGTCACTCCCAACGCATTGAATTTTTCCCAGTCATCTTGTTTGGAATAGTTGGGGATCATCATGCCGTTGGTGACCACAACTCGCGGAGCATCTTTATGGGAAGGGAAAAGCCCCAGGGGATGACCGGAGTTCATCACCAGGGTTTGTTCTTCGGTCATTTCGGCCAGGTATTTCATCACCAGCCTGTATTGGGCCCAATTCTGAAATACAGCTCCGTTGCCTCCGTAGGTGATCAATTCATGTGGATGCTGTGCCACCCTGGGATCCAGGTTGTTTTGGATCATAAGCATGATGCCTTTCGCCTGTTCACACTTCCCGGGATATTCAGAAATTGGCCGTGCGTACATTTCATAATCGGGCCGCAGGCGATACATATAAATTCTGCCGTAGGTTTGCAGTTCCTTATGAAATTCCGGAAGGAGCTCCCCGTGCTGACTTTTATCAAAATACCTCAGTGCATTCCTTAGGGCCAGCTTTTTTTCTTCAGGAGAAAGTATGTCTTTTCGCTTTGGAGCGTGATTCGCTGCAGGATCATATTCTTTGGCAGGAGGCAAGATGGCGGGAATGCCTTCTAAGATGGCATTTTTAAAGTCCATAGAGAATTATTTTTTCTGTTGGTTGGTTTTTTTGTTGAAGCCGTAAGGACAGTGGCGGCAGCCGCTTTCACAGCAGTAACCCCTTTTGAGGTGGTATTGTTCGGTAAAGCAGCGGTAACCTTCGGGAGTTATATAAAAGTCTCCTTCTTCGAGCGGGATTTTTTTCTTGAAAAAACTCATATCACAAAAATAGCATTTTCTTATCTTGCCCTCATGTTTGTGGTGGTAAATAAATTTATTCTTGCCAAACACTTTGACGGCGTAGTCCTTTGGCCATTCATTGTAGTGAAGCGAAAGGAACTAAAGCAAAACCCTGTCTTTATGAATCACGAACGCATTCACCTAAGGCAACAGCTGGAACTGCTTATCATCTTCTTCTTTATCTGGTACTTCTTTGAATATTTTCTAAGACTCATTAAATACAGGGACTCTTACAAAGCCTACAACAGGATCTGTTTTGAGCGGGAGGCATACGCCAACGAGCGCAACCTTGCATATCTCACCCAACGGCCGCTATGGAAGTTCAAAAAATATCTGTGATCTTTCTTCGGAAAGAGATTGCAAAATTTGACCTTTGCGGAAAGCATGAATTTATTTAAAATCTATCCCGAAATTCCCAACCGGTTTATTGCTGAAGTCAATGGAATTTCCATTCACCTGAAGCGGGAAGACCTGCTTCATCCTGAAGTTTCGGGGAATAAATTCCGGAAGCTCAAGTACAACATTGCTGAAGCTATCTCTCAAAAAAGGGAAAGTCTGCTCACTTTTGGCGGGGCCTATTCCAACCATATTGCTGCCACAGCCGCTGCGGGAAAATTTTCAGGATTAAAAACAATTGGCGTTATAAGAGGAGAGGAGCTGGGAGAGAATCTGGAAAAGACGCTTCAGGAAAACGCTACGCTAAGGTTCGCCCATGACTGCGGAATGCAATTTCATTTTGTAAGTCGGAGCGACTACCGGCAAAAAACTTCCGAAGCATTTATTGAAGAGCTGCATGAGAAATTTGGGAAATTCTACCTTGTGCCCGAAGGTGGTACCAATGAGCTGGCGGTAAAAGGTTGTGAGGAGATCCTGCTTCCGGAAGATGCAGAATTCAATGTGATCTGCTGTGCCGTGGGAACGGGAGGAACTATCAGCGGAATTATAAATTCTTCTGCGGAACATCAGCAAATTTTGGGTTTTCCGGCGTTGAAAGGAGATTTTCTAAAGCCTGAAATTGAACGCTTCAGCAAAAAAAGTAACTGGGAACTTATAACAAATTACCATTTTGGAGGTTATGCTAAGGTGGACAGGGAGCTTATTGAATTTATGAATGACTTCAAGAGCAATTATGGCGTGCTGCTCGATCCTGTTTATACGGGCAAGATGATGTACGGTATTTTTGACCTGGCCCGGAAAGGATATTTTTTGAAAAATACTCGTATTTTAGCCGTTCATTCGGGAGGTCTTCAAGGGATTTCCGGAATGAATGAGGTGCTTAAAATGAAGAATTTACCCCCAATTTTGATGTAGATGAAAGCTGTTTTTAAACTTTTTGCACTGTTATTATTAATGTTCAGCGTTGCCTGTGGTACAGGGAAGAAAGCACGGCAACAACAGGCATCCTCCAAAGACAGGAATGTACCTGCAGTGGTGGATAGGAATGCTCCGGCAAAAGAAAAGACGCAGGTGCCGTCAACTCCCAGGACCTACAGTGACAAGATCGAAGCATATATCCATGAATTTGCGCCTATAGCGCGGGAAGAGATGGAGCTTTATAAGATCCCTGCCAGTATAACGCTGGCCCAGGGAATTCTTGAAAGTGGGGCAGGGGATGGCGAACTTACCCGCAGGGCTAATAATCACTTCGGAATTAAATGTCATGGCTGGAGTGGGCAAAAGGTTTATCACGATGATGATGCGTCGCAGGAATGTTTTAGAAAATATAAGGATCCTAAATATTCCTACCGCGATCATTCGCTGTTTCTAACTGAAAGAAAACGCTATGCAGCTCTTTTTGACCTGGATATTACAGATTATAAAGGTTGGGCGCGTGGACTGAGAGCTGCCGGATATGCTACCGACAGGAAATATCCCGATAAGCTTATAAGTTTAATTGAAAGATATCAACTCTACCGCTATGACGGGGATTCGCCTGTTAGAGATGTCATTGCTTACTCTGAGCCGGAACCGGAACGAAATTCAGCAGCCAGGGCTTATACCGTGAAGCAGGGGGATACCTTGTATTCAATTGCCAAAAGGCATAACCTTTCGGTAGAACAACTGCAAAAAATGAACAATCTTAGGGACACCAATATTGGCATTGGACAAACTCTTTACGTGTCTCAATAAAACCTTATTATGATCTATAAAAGAAGCAGCGAATTATTCACTGCAGCTAAAAAAGTAATTCCCGGCGGGGTGAATTCTCCTGTGAGAGCTTTTAGCGCCGTTGGGGGAGAACCAATTTTCATCAAAGAAGCTAAAGGGGCCTATCTCTTTGATGAGGATGGAAATAAATACATCGATTATATCAATTCCTGGGGTCCGCTCATTTTGGGGCACGCTTATGATCCTGTAGTCAACGCAGTGGTCGAAAAGGCCAGAAAAGGTACGTCTTTCGGGACGCCTACCCAGCTGGAAACAACCATTGCCGAACTTGCGGTATCCATGGTCCCAAATATTGATAAGATTCGCATGGTAAATTCGGGAACCGAGGCAACCATGAGTGCGGTACGTCTTGCCCGCGGCTTTAAGAACCGGGACAAGATCATCAAGTTTGCAGGCTGCTATCATGGGCACAGTGATTCATTTTTGATCCAGGCGGGCAGCGGAGCAGTGACTTTTGGAACACCAAATAGTCCGGGGGTGACTAAAGGAACTGCAAAAGATACCTTACTTGCCACTTACAATGATCTTAATAATGTAGAGGAACTACTTAATGCCAACAAAGGCGAAGTTGCCTGTATCATCCTTGAACCTGTGGCAGGGAACATGGGATGTATCCCTCCAAAAAAGGGTTTTTTGGAAGGTCTTAGAAAATTGTGTGATGAGCATGATGTACTGTTGATCTTTGATGAGGTCATGACCGGCTTCAGGCTTGCCAAAGGAGGCGCACAGGAGGTTTTTGGTGTAAATGCTGATATCGTTTGCTTCGGAAAAGTTATTGGTGGAGGTCTGCCCGTAGGAGCCTTCGCCGCCCGCAACGAAATCATGGATTACCTTGCTCCAACCGGACCTGTCTATCAAGCCGGAACCCTTAGTGGAAATCCGCTGGCCATGGCCGCCGGACTTGCTATGCTGCAGGAACTTAATGGAGATTCTGAAATTTATAACAGGCTGGAGGAAAAAACGGCCTACCTGCACAAAGGCATCAGCAATGTTCTTAACAGAAATAAGGTAGCCTTTACAATTAACCGCCGGGGTTCAATGATCTCGGTCCATTTTGGAGAAGAGCCGGTGACAGATTTTGATTCTGCCGCACGATCTGCAGGTAACGGGAAATTTAAAAAATTCTTCCACGGCTTGCTTGAGGAAGGGATCTATATCGCTCCAAGTGCTTTTGAAACCTGGTTTATTACAGATGCTCTTTCTTATGAAGATCTTGATGCCACTATAGCGGCAGTAGATAAGGTGTCGAAGGAATTGTAAATTAATATCAACCCTTTCAGGATTTTAAACCTCTCAAAGGGTTCGCATGCATATCAAACATACGAGGTCTCCGAGACCTGTGAGGTTTTTTTGTAGTACGTTTTTCGTTTCCAATAGATATGCCGCACCTCCGGCGCTTATTGAATTCTTAGAGGATTATTTTCTATAGACATATCGCTCCTACCGGAGCTTAATAACAGGAAGGATTTCTTCTGAAATGAAAATCAAAGATCTTTAAAAAGAAAGTGAGCTCCGGAGGAGCGAAATATTTACAGGAATATTTAGGGGAAGTCAGGAGCTCCGGCGGAGCGGCATCTTTTTTAAAGATGGCTGGTCATAATCAAAAACCGGAATCAAGTCCTGGATCCTGGTTATAGCAGTGCAGCGATCCTGGCTCTAACTTTCATTCATCTCCAGCAACTCCTCTACATAGGTCCGCTGGTTGGATAATCTCGGGATCTTGTGTTGTCCTCCCAGCTTATCATGTTTTTTACACCAGTCATAGAATAACTTTTCCCTTGCCTGGTGCACCCGAGGAGGATTGAGGGTCATATTGTTGAAGCGTTTCGCCTCATAATCACTGTTGATACTCTGTAAATGAGCATCAAGGCAGGAGGTGAAAAATTCATGATTCCGTGGCGGGATCTTGAATTCGATGATCCATTCATGCGCGCCTTTTTCCCTGTTCTGCATAAAGACAGGTGCAACTGTGTATTCCACGATCTCACAGTCGGTTTGTTGAGCTGCTTTTTTTAAAGCTTCATCTGCATTTTCAATGATCAATTCCTCTCCAAAAACATTGATAAAATGCTTGGTTCTTCCGGTAACTTTGATGCGGTAGGGATCTAAAGAGGTAAAACGCACGGTATCACCAATTTTGTACCGCCATAGCCCGCCATTTGTGGTAATAAGTACCGCATAATTTTTTTCTTCTTCAACTTCAGAGAGGGGTATCACTATTTCTGCGGAAGTTCCAAAGGTGTCCATGGGAATGAATTCATAAAATACTCCATAGTCCAGCATCAGTAGTAATTCTTTAGAGTCATTGGAATCCTGGATAGCGAAAAAACCTTCTGAAGCATTGTAGATCTCATAGTACCTGAAACTGCCCGATGGCAGTATCTTTTGATATTGATCTGCATAGGGCAGGAAGTTCACTCCGCCGTGAAAGTAGACCTCCAGATTAGGCCAGATCTCAAAAAGGTTTTCTCTTCCCGAAGCTTCCAATGCATTATTCAGCAGTACCAGCATCCAGGACGGCACTCCCGCCAAACTGGTCACATTTTCCCTGATGGTCTCGTTAACGATAGCCGGCATTTTTACCTCCCAATTGCTCATGAGCGACACTTCATTGCTGGGTGTGCTGCTGTACTCTGCCCAAAAAGGCATATTGTCGATTAGAATTGCAGAAAGATCTCCGAATTGGGTGCCGTTGCGGCTATATAACTCTTTGCTGCCGCCAAGTCTCAGACTTTTTCCGTTAAAGAGTTTGGAATCGGGATTGTTGTTGAGGTACATACACAGCATGTCCTTGCCAGCGGCGTAATGACATTTTTCAAGGGAATCATCACTTACCGGTATGAATTTACTCTTTGCATTTGTGGTACCACTTGATTTCGCGAACCATTTTATGGGAGTAGGCCAAAAGATGTTGGTTTCCCCGCGGCGACTGCGCTCAATTTGCGGCTCAAAATCTTCGTACTGCTGTAAAGGCACGCGTGCTGCAAAGTCCTCATAGGTGTTGATCGAGGCAAAGTCATATTTGCGGCCTATCTCTGTATTTTGAGCTTTGGAAATAAGCTTTTTAAGAAGTTCAAATTGGACCTCGTGAGGATATTTAATGAACAATTCCATTTGATGGATACGCTTCTTGAGGAACCAGGAAGCAACGGAATGAACTAACGGAATTGGCATTTTTTATTTTTATCTTTAGGCCTTTCTAAAAACCGTGAAACCGGTTAAAATTAAAACTATTCTCAAAGCCTGCAAAATAAACTCAGGCCTTAAAAAATATCTTCTTTTATGACTTACGAGGGCGTCCTGACCAAAATGAAAACAGAGTTGGCCGAAACGGTGCAGTATTATCTCATTTTTGAGCAGGATTTTATCAATATGAATCAGGTGCTGGATAAGAAACTCAGTATCAATTTCCTCAATTATCAATGTACCACCTGTCAAAAAAGGAAGAAGATCTTTGCCAACGGGGTTTGCTACAACTGCTTTATGGAGCGTCCCGAAAATGGGGAATGGGTGATTCGGCCCGAATTGAGCAAGGCGCACCTGGACCAGGAAGACAGAAATCTGGAATTTGAAAAAAGAGCCCAGTTACAGCCTCATATTGTTTATCTCGCCAACAGCAGCAATGTCAAAGTAGGGGTGACCAGAAAATCTGAAATTCCCACGCGGTGGATCGACCAGGGAGCTCATGAAGCTATTGAGGTTGTCGAGGTACCTAACCGTTATCTCGCCGGAATTACGGAAGTTGCCTTAAAAGAACATTTGCCCGATAAAACCAACTGGCGCAGTATGCTCACCAATAATCTAAAGGACCTGGATTTGGGAGCAATCCGTGAAGACATGAGACAGTACCTGCCCGAAGAAGTAAAAGATTACTACCTGACCAATTCAAAGGAGCTTGAGCTGAAATTTCCTGTTATAACTTACCCCCAAAAATGTAAAACTCTAAACCTGGCAAAAACGCCTTTTTACGAAGGACTTTTAAAAGGTATCAAAGGACAATATCTCATCTTTGAAGACGGAATGGTCTTCAACGTTAGGAAGCATGAAGGCTTCAATGTTACTTTGTCCCTTCAGTAACTACTAATTTTGAGTAGTATCCTTTTTTCTTCTGGCTCCGCCCAGTAATCCACCCAGAATATCCCTTGCTGTTTCTTTAACAGCTTCATTTGGATCCTTTTTAGCTATGGAATCTCTTTGTGAAGGCGTTCTTCCCGCTGTGGTGTCCTGTCGTTGTCCTCCGGTAATGAGATCCTGTAGTGCCCCACGACCTTTTGCTCTAAGTTGGTCTTTTTGGGTGTCAATAATACTTTGAGTAAGATTATTTACTGCCTGCTGCACATTCACATTCACATTTGGATTGCTGAAGTTTCCGGAAATAATTACAGGTAAGGCAACGGTCATGTTTTCCTGCTCCCCGGCACTAAGACGGGCAAGGGTGTTTCCAACCTGGCTGCCCAGGTACCTGGCCGGAATATCAAGTGCCACTTTATAATTCATATTCATATCGAACCCGTGGGTTCCTGAAGCTATTCCTTTTATGCCTTTAATATTGAAATCAAATGGCTGCACCTCTACCTGCCCGTTGTTAAAGGTGAGTTTAGTCTTAAGGTCCTTTAGGTTTAGATCACTCAGGTCTACGAAATTGAGACGTTCATCCAGTTTTGCCAGTAACGGTGTTTGTTCCGGATTTACGCGGGCTCCCAGGATCTCGGCAAGAGCGTTACCTGCAAGAGTTTGCAATTGAGGAGTGAGATCATCATTTAAGTTTCCACGCAGATCAATATTGGTAGTCAATTGCCCCTGAAGCGCCTGTGCGATGGGTGCAAGATTCCTTAGCAATTCCATATCGTTAAAGGATCTGGCGATGTCAATTGACTTCAAATTAAGTTGCATAGTAAAATTAGGCACTGCTTGTTTTGTAGAAACGCTACCGTTGAGCAGGATATTTCCGCCGAAAATGTTTGAGGAGACGTTGGTTAGGCTGGCGGTTTCATCCACAATGCGGAGGTTTCCGGTAGTGTTTTCCAGAACAAGATTGTCGTATAAGACCCTTTTAGCTACAAAATCCAGGTTGGCATCAAGGAAAGACGGGATCTTGATCGCTTCTTTTTCTGAAGCTGCTACGGTAGTGGTTTCGGCTTCAGCTCCTTCAGTAGGGGCTTCCGTTTCCTTTACCATAAAGTCATTTACAGAAAAGGTATTAGACCTCACGTTAAAATTCCCTTTCAGCTTTTGATCTGTGAAAAGATACCCCATCAAGTTCTGGATGGTTCCATTCACCGCCAAATCGGTTTGCCCTGTAGTAGCTGTAAAATCTTCAAGAGTTACGGTAGCGGGATTAAATTTTATTTGTGCAGTAGCCACATTGATTTCGTTGGGTATTTCAGGCGAACTATACCTGAAATCCCTGATGCTGGCGGTACCGCTGCTCTTCACATTTTGATACTGCTCATTTTCTACCGAATTCATATCGAAGCTGGTAGTGACATCGGCGGTAACAATACCGTTGAGATCCTGTTCCAGTTCCAGGGGATAGGCCTGGGTGATATTTGCCAGATTGATAGTGCCCTGAAGCGCCATATTGATCAGCATATTTTCAGTAAGATTTCTGATGCTTCCGTTTGCTCTAAATGCATCCCGATCTATCCTAAAATTGAGTTTATCTATATTAATGTATGTGTCTTCAGCAATGCCGGTCTCATTCATGACCACGGCAGCAATGTTAATATCTTCTACCGCTTTTGGCAGGTCCGGGTATTTAAAAGAGGCATTATTAGAGGCAATATTGATCTGCATTTTTGGGATATAAGTTTCATCCACAATTCCCCGGATGAAACCCTCCACTACAAAATCTCCCCTGGTTTCCACATTTTCTATATTCTTAGAATATTCTTCGGGGATCACCGCCAGGAAGTTCTTAAAGGAGGAGGTAGGGGTCTTAAATTGCAGGTCCAGTTCATTATTGTCTTCATTCACCTGCACATAACCGTCAAAAGTGAGCGGTAACTGATTGATCAGGGCTTCATTTTCCAGAAATGTAAACCGCATCTTCTCCAGGTCCATCTCAAAATCGGCATCGAGCTGCAGCTTATTGCGGTTAAGGTATTTGATGCTGTCCATTTCATAACTAACAAGAGCGGTGGAATAGGTGCTCAAAGTGGAAGTTTTTGCCGAAAAATCTCCGGTACCTTCGTGATTGAGATCCTCTACCACAAGGCGCATATTAGCAGCCCTGTCGTCATAATTTACTCTTGAATTCGTGATCTCGTAATGCTCCACGTCAAAACTGAAGCCCCCTCCCGTAGAAGTCGTGGTAGAAATGGTATCCTCAATTGCGATATCATAATTGTTATTGCCCAGGGAGTCCACCTTGATGTTAAGCAGTGTATTCCTGATCTTTAGTACGTCGATCTTCCTGGGTTCATCACCACCTTTAAAGAGTTCCATGATAGACATTTGCAGGATCACCTCATCGCTAATTGCCAAAGTATCTCCCTCAAAAGGCGCATTATTGATGACGCTTATATTTTCGATCCCCAGAGTAGCATCGGGGAAATTCCTGAAGATGCTAAGATCAATATCAGCAAAAGCCACCTGTGCATTTAAATTTTTATTGATAGTGTCCTGCACCAGCTCTTTCAACTGTTTTTCAAAAATGAAAGGAGTAAGGAATAGCAACAGGAGGATCACTCCCAGTATAATTCCGAATATTTTTAAAAACTTTTTCATTACAGATATTTTTTAAGTTTCATCCCCTTTAAAATAAGGATTTGGCCCTAGGTTTTGAGGAGGAGTACATTGTTGAAACTCTTTCCTTCAAAGTTAAGAGTATGTTATTTTGTTTTGTTTAATTTGCTGTGAAATTATTGCTGTCTTACTAAATTTTCTTAACAACTCTTGAACCCTTTAAAAACAGTTTATATAGCCCTTGGAAGCAATCAGGGTGCCAGATTTGATTTTTTACAAAAAGCTGTTGAGAAAATTCAGCAAAGAACAGGTGATGTAAGTGCAGTTTCGGGCGTTTATGAAACTTCTGCCTGGGGTTTTAAAGGTAATGCTTTTTTAAACGCCTGTATCGCGGTAAGAAGCAGGTTTGAACCTGAGCTTATCCTCAAGCAGCTGCTGGAGATCGAGCTCGATTTTGGTAGGGAAAGAGGTGCAGCCAAGGGTTATAGCGACAGGCCTATAGATCTTGATATTCTGCTTATAGAAGATGAAGTGATCACCACCCCGGACCTTATTATTCCTCATCCCGAACTTCAAAATCGTAATTTTGTACTGGCGCCGCTTGCCGATATTGCTTCGGAAGTAAAACATCCTGTCAAAAAAGTAAAAATAAAGGAGCTTTTTGAAGCTTCAGAAAAAGAAGGAATTCAACTGGTACCTGAAAAATTACAGCTTCCGAAGAAATTTTCTTTTTCAGGATTTAATTATATAGCCGTGGAAGGTAATATTGGTGCAGGGAAGACCAGTTTTTCCACCATGGTCTCACAGGATTTTAATGCCAGGCTCATCCTGGAAAGGTTCAAAGACAACCCCTTCCTCCCCAAGTTCTACGAAGACGGGCAGCGTTACGCTTTCCCTCTTGAAATGTCATTTTTGGCCGATCGTTACCAGCAGTTGTCTGATGATCTTGCCCAATACGACCTTTTCACAGAATTTGTAATCTCAGATTATGACGTTTTCAAATCGCTCATCTTTGCAAAGATCACGCTGCACGACGATGAATATTCCTTGTACCAAAAGCTCTTCCATCTTATGTATAAGGAGCTGGTAAAGCCCGATCTTTATATTTATCTCTACCAGAACACCGATCGTTTGCTGGAAAATATAAAGAAAAGAGGCAGGGATTACGAACAGAATATTGAAGCCGATTATCTGGCGAACATCAACCGCAGCTATTTGTCCTTTATTAAATCCCAGCCGGGACTGAATGTAAAGATCATCGATATTTCTGAACTGGATTTCGTGAATAACAGAAAGGATTATTTACAGCTGTTGGGGGAGATTGTGGGATAGTTGAAAAAGTTGCGAGTTTCCAGTTGCGAGTTGTGAGTTTCAGTTTTGCGCAGAGACCCGGAGGCGGTCCAAAGGCCACGATTTTCAACTAAGCTCTACTTCAAAGCATTTATTTTCGAAAATACATCCCACAGCACAACCCCTGCGCTCACTGCAATATTCAGGGAGTGTTTGCTGCCCAATTGGGGAATTTCTATCACTCCGTCGCTTGCTGTAACGATCTTTTGCTGCACTCCTTTGACTTCGTTCCCAAAGACAAGTGCGTATTTTGCATCTTTTTCTGGCTTAAAATTATTTAGGAAAATGGCCTTTTCAGTCTGTTCTACAGAAAAGACTTTAATATTCTGCTGCTGTAGCCCCTTTACCAGTTCCAGGGCATCTTCAGTATATTCCCAATCTACAGTATCTGTAGCTCCCAATGCGGTCTTATGAATATCTTTATGAGGTGGTGCGGCAGTGATGCCACAAAGCCAGATCTTCTCAATTAAAAAGGCATCTGCTGTTCTAAAGACGGAGCCTATATTGTTGAGGCTTCTTATGTTGTCTAAAATGACAATTACAGGAGTCTTTTCTGCCGACTTAAATTCTTGGGTAGATTTCCTGTCGAGTTCGCTGTTCCTGAGCTTTCGGTTTTCCATGGGTGCAAAAATAGGAAAATTAAAAAGCCACTCTTGGGGAGGAGTGGCTTTTAAGCAGCAAATCTAAAGCCGGGGGTTAATAGAAGCTACTACTTCGGTTAAGATTTCCGTGAGCTCCCACTTCGGGGACTGGATCTGTAACTATTGTATTTCCGTAGAAATCTTTTTCTGTGTCCTGGGTAATAATGATTCCGGCATCAATTGCAGGTGAATTTGATTTTAATTTGTAGGCGGATAGATTAGATAATGGATTTCCAAAACCTATGGTCCCTCCGTTGCCGGGAGCTGTAAGCAAAGGATCTGCCTGTATTCCAACGTCTGTTCCACTGTGGATTTCGTTCTGAGTGCTGCGGAAGGAGGCCAGAGAGTTATGATTAACGCCCTTATAGCTGATGCTGAAGTTTCCTGTGGTGTGATAGAGATTTCCGATGAAATTTGCATGATAACCTGTAGGAACCTGTACGAGATCTGCACCATTTTCAGCTACCAGAATGTTGTTATTGAAGTTGATGTTCTCGCTCATGGTTTCCCACTTTAAAAGTTTAATGGCTGCAGTTGAAGGGTTTGAAGCTTTTTCTTCGATATAAAGGGTATTGTTGTAGACAAAGATGTCTTTCATGGAGGCAGGTGATGCGCCATTGAAGAGATAGATGCTACCTCCATTGGTGGCTGCGTCATTTTCACTCACGTTATATCTTACGATGATGTTGCGCATTGGTCGTGCTCCTCCAAACTGCCCAATAAGGTAGCCGGCCCCCTGGTTATCATGAGAATAATTATATTGCATGGTGCCGTTGGTCACTCCGCCATCAAGATCAAAACCACCACCGTCTTTTTTAGTGCCCGATTTCATACCGTAAACCTCGTTATATTGTATGGTTACATTGTCGGCATCCCAATACCAGATACCTACAGGGCCTCCGGAGGTATTCGCGTTGAGCTGCCCTGAATTATACGCGGTAGAATGTTCTATTGTTGAATTTTGAACGTCAGACAACATGATGCCATTACCGCTGTGCTTATTTGTTATGGCCGGGTCCCCGGTGATATTAAAGACTTCACATTTGCGAACCACGATGTTAGAATGTGAATAACCGCTCTTAGTTGCTGAAAAAGTTCCGTAGGAACCTATTCCAACATTCATGACGTCATGGACCAAGGCGTTTTCAACTAGTACATTCTTGAAACCTGAGTTATTTACGGATTGGTTCCATGAACCAAAAACGATTCCGTGATCCCTGAAGCCGTGAACTTCGACATCTTTAATTTCAGCAAAATCAAATTTTACGTTCCCAACCAGATCTGTATAGAATTGAATTCCGGAATTTTTGTTACCAGGAGTACCCGAGACAATGAGATTATTGATCTTGAATCCCGCGGTATTATAGATATCTATGCCATTAGCAGTTCCGGAAGAGATAGTAGCTCTTCCTGTTCCGTAAGATGATACTGTAACTACATTTGAACCTCCGTTGGCATCGTTGCTATCGAATTTAAGGCTTCCGTCGAAAGTCTTTCCTCCTTCAAAAAGAACAGCATCCCCGGGTCTTATGGTGGTATTGTTCACCTTTTCAATAGTTTTCCAGGCATCATTTGGAGTTAACCCGGAATTTTTATCATCTCCGGTAGCACTAACATAGTATGTGTTGTTGGGACAGGTGTTATCACTTATAAATTCAGCTTCAATAACCCCGTTGTTTGGGGAGTTGAAGGTAAGATCTCCCCAGAGGGTTGAGCAGGCATCATCCTCTGTGGCTTCTGTGGTAAACCTGTGGATTCCAGACCACTGTACAGGTTCTGTAGTGGCATTAGCGCCCCCTGTAAGGGTGCAAAAGGTGTAACCTCCATCTGTGCTGCAGGTTTGTTCCACCACCAGCTGGGCATTAATAAGAGAACCAAGTACGGCCTGTATAGTTAATCCGGTCTGGCCATCTTTTGTAGTCAGTAACATGTTGAAAACACGCTCTTTATTGTTTAACGGGATACCGTCTAAAGTAGAAGTCTGGTTCTCGCAATTAGTACACCTGTAAATTCCTGTGACAGGAGTAACGGGGGAATCTGCAGTATGTTCGGCCACCACTACAGAACCTGCCTGGTCTTTTACCACAACATCTGCAACTACAGGATTTCCGTTCTCATCAAGATAAAAACTGAATTCCATGTCCTGAGAGTAAAGAAAGACTTTAAAATCTTCTGAATTCTTGTTTGTGGACTTATTATCCGGAATTTCTGCTTCATATTCTTGCCCGGTATGCAGGGTCAACTTTGCAGTACCTTTAAGAAACACACCTGTATTTTCCTCATCCCGGAGTAGAGATAGTTCAATAGTTCCTCTATCACCAGATGCCTGGCTGGCATAAATTCCTTTATAGATATGTTTTTGTTCTTTGGTTTCCACAGGGGGAATGGTTTCAAGATTCAGATCTTCAATACTGTCCTTTGAGCACGAAAGGAACAACACTGAAGACATAAAAAAAACCAAAATTTTTCCTCCAAGAAAGGTTAATAAATACTTAAGATTTTGAAGCTTAAGATTCTGAGGGGTAAAAATTTTCTTCATGATTCATTCATTACATGGTACAAATAAAAAACTAAAACAGTCAAACAGCAAAAATAATCGATGAAATACACAAATTATATTTTTGAGTGGCAGTGAGTTAAGTAAGATAATTCTTATGAAAATCTTCTTAACCTTTGATGTAACTGGGCTCTAAAATTTTTGACATATTCAGAAAAAAAATTCTCCACAGGCTGTGGATAAAAGTTTGAAAATCAAGAAAGGGAAGATTATCTTTAAAGGAGGAGATGTTCTACATTTACCCTTCAGTAAAATTGACAGCGTGGCAAACAAAGCAGAGAAGAAGGAAACCCCCTTAATGCAGCAGTACAACAGGATAAAGAAGAAATATCCAGATGCTATGTTGTTGTTTAGGGTGGGCGATTTCTATGAAACTTTTGGAGAAGATGCAGTTAGGGCTGCACGTATTCTTAACATTGTGCTTACGAACCGCAACAACGGAAGCGAGCGCAGTGAACTGGCTGGTTTTCCGCATCACTCTTTAAACACCTATCTTCCAAAACTTGTCAAAGCGGGAGAACGGGTGGCAATTTGTGATCAACTTGAGGATCCAAAACTTACTAAGAAAATCGTGAAACGAGGGGTGACCGAGTTAGTAACGCCCGGGGTTTCTATGAACGATGAGGTGCTGCAAAGCAAAAGCAATAATTTTCTATGTGCAGTGCACTTCGGAAAAAGAGCTTTTGGGATTTCTTTTTTAGATATCTCAACTGGAGAGTTTCTTACTGCCGAAGGTTCCGAGGAATATATTGACAAATTGCTTCAAAATTTCGGGCCAAGTGAAGTTTTAGTGCCTAAGCAGAGGAAGAAGGAATTTTTCAAAGCTTTTGGGGAAGAGAAACATGTCTTTTTTCTGGAAGACTGGGTTTATAAGCGAGATTATGCCTATGAAACTTTAAATACCCATTTTTCCACCAAATCTCTTAAGGGGTTTGGAGTTGAACATCTTGAAGATGGGGTGATCGCAGCCGGAGCCGTTCTTTATTACCTCGGGGAAACTCAACATCACAGGTTACAGCACATCACTTCCATAACTCGTATTGCCGAAGAGGAATATGTATGGATGGACAGGTTTACCATCCGAAACCTGGAACTATACAATTCGCACGCGCAAAATGCAGTTACCTTACTTGATGTTATAGACTGTACTATTTCTCCAATGGGGGGAAGAATGCTTAAACGTTGGTTAGCTCTGCCCTTAAAGAATGCCGAAAAGATAAGGAAGCGGCATCAGGTGGTGGAATATCTTTCCAAAGCCCCCGAAATGCTTCTGGAGATGAGAGATCATATTAAAAAAATAAGTGACCTGGAACGGCTCATTTCAAAAGTAGCCACGGGCAAGGTGTGTCCGCGGGAAGTGGTGCAGCTTAAGAATTCCCTTGAAGCGGTCATTCCGGTAAAGGCACTGGCGACATCCTCAAATGATGAAGCTTTACAGGTGTTGGGAGATACCCTGCACAGTTGTGATCTTCTGCGAAGCAAGATCAAAGAAACTTTATTTGAAGAGGCTCCTGTAAATATTGCCAAAGGAGGTACAATAGCGAAAGGTTTTTCTGCCCAACTGGATGAACTTCGTAACATAGCATTTTCTGGAAAAGATTACCTGGACAAACTCCTGGAGAGGGAGAGCGCTGCAACCGGAATAGGATCTTTAAAGATCGGCAGCAATAACGTTTTTGGGTATTATATAGAGGTTCGTAATTCACATAAGGATAAGGTACCCCAGGATTGGACGCGCAAACAAACCCTGGTCAATGCCGAAAGATATATCACCCAGGAGCTCAAAGAATACGAAGCAAAAATTCTGGGTGCCGAAGAAAAGATCCTGCAGCTGGAGCAGGAGATCTTCAGTAAACTGGTTGAATGGATAGGAGATTATATACAACCGGTACAGCAAAATGCCATCCTTATAGGGCAGGTAGATTGCCTTTGTTCCTTTGCCCATCATGCCGTTTCCAACAATTATTGCAAGCCTGAAATTGACGACTCCTTTGAACTGGAAATAAAAAATGGCAGGCATCCGGTAATCGAAAAACAATTACCGCTGTCTGAAACCTACGTTGCTAACGACGTTTATCTTGACAGGGAAAGTCAGCAGATCATTATGATCACCGGGCCTAATATGAGTGGTAAATCCGCAATACTTCGTCAAACGGCTCTTATAGTCCTGTTGGCACAAATGGGCAGTTTTGTGCCTGCCGATGCTGTAAAAATAGGTTTGGTGGATAAGATCTTTACAAGAGTGGGGGCAAGTGATAATATTTCTATGGGCGAATCCACTTTTATGGTCGAGATGAATGAGACGGCAAGTATCCTGAACAACCTCTCGCAAAGAAGCCTTGTACTGCTCGATGAGATTGGCCGCGGAACAAGTACCTATGACGGGATCTCTATCGCCTGGGCGATAACCGAATACCTGCATGAACACCCGGCAAGGGCCAAAACTCTTTTTGCGACACATTATCATGAGCTAAATGATATGGCAGAAACCTTTGGCAGGATCAAAAATTTCAACGTTTCTGTAAAAGAGCTGGAAGACAATGTATTGTTCCTGCGAAAACTGGTGCCGGGAGGGAGTGAACACAGTTTCGGGATACATGTGGCAAGAATGGCGGGGATGCCTCAACAGGTTTTAAGACGGGCAAACAAGATCCTTGAAAAACTGGAAGCCTCTCACGGAATGCAGGAGAATTCGAAGGTCCTTAAAAGATCTGTAAAAGATGAAATGCAGCTAAGTTTCTTCAACCTTGATGATCCTATCCTGGAGGAGCTTAAGGAGGAGATCCTGCATACAGATATCGACACCCTTACACCGGTTGAAGCTTTGATGAAGCTCAATGAGATAAAGAGAATGCTCACCAGCAGGCAAAACGCCGGAATTGCATAGCGGCAGTAGGGAAAACAAGGGTTGCTCCAAAATGCATTTTTTGCTGTTTATTTTGCTAAAAAAATCTTTGCCAGTTTCAGAAATGTATTAAATTTGCACCGCAATACCCACCACTGGTGGTATGTTCTTTAATATGCGAAAATAGCTTCCCGAGTACTCGGGAGTAGAGCGCCACTTTGGGTCTCCTATTTTTTATGTTCTTTAAAATGCGAAAATAGCTCAGTTGGTAGAGCGCCACCTTGCCAAGGTGGAGGTCGCGGGTTCGAATCCCGTTTTTCGCTCAGATTGAAATGAAGCCCCGGTTTTTTCGGGGTTTTTATTTTATTCCACGCTCGGATGGTGGTCCCGAAGCGTCGGGAGGTAGACACGTTGGACTCTCATTTACGAGATTTTAAATGTTAGATCTGAAAAGTTCTTAAATTTTGAAATAATTTCCACGCTCGGATGGTGGAATTGGTAGACACGTTGGACTTAAAATCCAATGGGAAGAAATTCCCGTGCGGGTTCAAGTCCCGCTCCGAGTACAAAAACCCTCTTAATTTTTATGATTTAGAGGGTTTTTTGGTTTAAAAAATACTGGTTTTCCCCCATAGCTATTCCCGATTGCATCTGTTAATTTACACTCTGTTATAAGTAGTTATGCTCGATCAATCCTATAAAGTCTGGAGAACTTTAGTGCTCATCCTTAGTGTGGTCCTTGCCGTATATATTGTTTTACGCTATACCGCCTGAATGATATCAGGTTATATTAATAACAAAGGGCAAACAGAGCTTAATTTTTTGATTTCTTTTAGAAAAAGGGATTTATAAAAAACTATTTTAGCTTTTTTCCCAGTTAATTTTTTTAATGAATTACTCCCGGGTGCCATTCACCGAAAATCCAGATATTACCAGATTTGCCTCCTCCATAATAGATCCCATTAGGGAACCTGTTCTGGTGATAGATGCCAACGGTAGTATTCTGGCGGCAAATAAAGGTTTTAGATCAGAATTTCATTTTGATGCAGAGGAGCTTCAGGGAGAAAAAATTTTTCAGTTACAGAACTTAATCCGGAGTGAAGTAGAATTCAAAGGCTTGATTTCAGAATTAATGGAGTCAGGCACTACTCGAAACAGGCCTCTAAATCTAAACCTGTCCCAGGGGGAGGAAAGAAGGGTAAGTGTAAATGGCAATAGCCTAACTATTCCCGGGGAGTCAACTAAGCTATTTCTCTTATCTTTTAATGTGATCATCAATACAGGCAGTGAGATCACCTATAGAAAGCTCCTAAACGAAATTCTTTCTGAAGCTCCTGCTTTCATCTGCATCCTGAGAGGTCCCGAACATATGTTCGAACTGGCAAACGAAAGATACCTGCAGTTGGTGGCCTACCGGGATATTATTGGCAAAAAGGTACGGGAAGCCTTACCCGAAGTTGAAAATCAGGGGTTTTTAGATATGCTGGACGATGTATATTACAACGGTAAACCTTTTATAGGGAAAGAAATAGCACTGGATCTTTATCAAAGAGACGGTTCAAAACATAAATCCCAGCTCGATTTTGTATATCAACCTATTTTTAGTGATGAGGGCAAGGTAGACGGAATTTTTGTTCATGGAATAGATGTTACTGAAAAGGTTCAGAACCGGAAAAAACTGGAGGATAACCAGACGGAGCTACGAAACTGGATTGATACAGTTCCTGTTATCATTTGGCTCACTAATGCCTTAGGTGAGGGATTTTACTTTAATAAGAACTGGTACTCATACACCGGCCAAACCAGGGAAGAGTCTAAGGGTGAAGGCTGGCTTAGTGTTGTACATCCCGAAGACAGGGAAGAGACAAGAAAAAGATTTCTTCACGCTCACGAGGAAAGAAAAGATTTTAATGCCACCTATAGACTGCGTAACAAAGAGGGAGAATACCGCTGGGTAATTGATAGGGGTCGCGCAAAATATGGGCCACAGGGAGAATACCAGGGATTTATTGGCAGTTTGACCGATGTGCATGAGGATAAATTGAAAGAACAGCTCATTAAGGAAAATGAGGTACGTATAAGATCTATTGTAGAAGAAGCTACTGTTGCTACTGCCATTTATCTGGGCACCGAAATGACTATAGAATTTGCCAATGATGCGATGATAGAATTATGGGGAAAAGACCCCTCAGTCCGGGGTAAAACTTTGAGGGAAGCCTTGCCCGAGTTAGATGGTCAGCCATTTCACGACCTGCTCCAAAAAGTGTTTTCTACAGGGGAAATATATTGGGGAGAAGAAGATAGGGTTGACCTTATGCACAACGGAAAGATGGAGACCGGATTTTTTAAATTTACCTACAAACCTCTACGGGACGGCAAGGGTGAGATCTACGGAATACTTAATATGGCAACCAATGTTACGGAAATAGTAAATTCCCGAAATCTGCTGAAGGAAAGAGAAGAACATTTCAGGCTCCTGGCAGATCTTATGCCCGAAAAGGTGATGAACACCAATAGTAAAGGGGAAGCCATCTACTTTAACCAGAATTGGATAGACTATACCGGTCTCTCCAATAAAGCCTTGATGGATGCGCCATGGACAGGGTTTATTCATGAAGAAGATCGTATGGAATTCCTTAAAAACTGGCAAAGGTCTCTACAAACAGGAGTTCCCTTTGAGACTGAGGTAAGGCTACGAAATAAAGCCGGAAAATATTTATGGCATCTCAACAGGGTTGATGCGGTTAGGGATGAGCAGGGGGAAGTAAAGATGTGGATAGGTACCAGTACAGAGATACAACGGTTAAAGGAGGAAGAGAAGCGGAAGGGAGATTTCCTTAAAATGGTGAGCCATGAGTTAAAAACTCCTGTGACCTCAATAAAAGGTTACGTGCAGTTACTACTAAATATGTTGCAGCCGGTGGAGGATAAGCTTCCTGCAGGCATTCCCCTCAAGACCTCTTTGGAACGAATCGATAACCAGGTAATAAGATTGACCAGGTTAATTTCTGAAATGCTTGATCTCTCAAGGCTGGAAGAAAATAAACTGGAACTAAACAAAGATGTTTTTAGCCTTAATGAGCTCATAGATCAAACCGTCCAGGATATAAAGCTAACCAATACGCAGCACCAAATGACCGTATTTCATACCTGCCGGGCAGAGGTTGAGGCCGACAGGGATAGAATAGGACAGGTTTTGATCAATTTTATTACCAATGCCATTAAATATTCGCCTGAGAGCAGGAATATTGAAATCCATATTATAGAAGCCGCACCAAATAAAGTGGGGGTAAGTGTTAGGGATCAGGGAATAGGTATTGATAAAAAATACCACAAGAATATATTTAAAAGATTCTATCGAATAGGAGGCGTGAATGAGGAAACCTATTCGGGCTTCGGAATAGGGTTGTACCTGGCTAATGAGATCATTGAAAGGCACAACGGTAGCATAGAGGTCAAAAGCCGGAAAGGAACAGGATCTGATTTCTGTTTTAAACTTTCTGCAGTATCAATAGAAAAATAACATATGGAAAATAATAAAGTCCTTGTAGTAGACGATGATTCCGGAATAGGGGAGATGCTAAAAACCCTTTTGGAATATTATAAATATGAAGTCACGGTCACTCCAAAACCCGACGAAACCGAAAGGCTCATCGTGGAAAAGCAGATCGATATCGTGTTGCTCGATATGTTGATCTCCGGGGTGAATGGTACAGATGTGTGTGCAAGACTGCGTCAAAATGAAGAGACCAAAGATACTCCGGTTTTAATGATGTCTGCCCTTCACGATGCGGGGAAAAAATGCCGGGAGGCAGGCGCCAATGATTTTATAGCCAAACCTTTCGAAATGGAAGATTTGATCGCCAAGATCAATGAGGTGCTGGCTAAGAGCTGATCATTCTGCTTTTAGCCTGTTCTTCTCCTGAAGTACCCTTTCGGGATGGTCTGAAATGATCCCGTCTACCCCATACCCGAACATTTTAAGTATATCTCTTCTCCTGTTCACGGTCCAGGGTACCACTTTGATTCCCTTTTGCTGTAAAGAGGTAACGGTTTCTGTATTACTTAGCTGCTTGTGGTAAGGGCCAATATATTCCGGCTGAAAATTTAGTTCCTTTAAACCTTCATCTATCCCTTTCCTGTACAGCAGGTAGGAGACCTTTATGTGAGGGTATCTTTCTTTTACAGCATGCAGAATGTTGGAATCAAAGGACATCAGGACGACCCGGTTCTCCAGCTTCTTTTCCTCTAAAATTTTCATCACCATTGTTACAAATTCCTCCGGCTGCGGCTGGAATTTTCCATAGTCGGAAGGGTCAGATTTGATCTCGAGAAAAAATGTCACCGGTTCCAGATCTCGGTTTTTTGTAAAAGACATGACTGTATCTATAACAACATCCAATAAAGGTTTATGAGCATCTGTTTGCCTCTGCATCCTGAATCTGGAATTAGTTATCCGGCCGCTTTTGTATTTCCTGATGCTGTCGTAGGACATTTCAAAAAGATTATATTCTCTTTCTTTTTTCTTGTTAATTCTTTTTCCGTCAGGGGTGAGCATATAGACAGCTTTCATGTAGGGTTCATGAGAAACTACCACCTTTTGATCTGCAGAGATCACAAGATCGAGTTCCAAAGCGCCGGCTCCTATGGCAACAGCACTAAGAAAACCTTCAATAGTATTTTCGGGGTAGGCAGAGACATGCCCTCTGTGGCCAATTACCTCAACATCGGGATTGGTCAATTCGGTTATAGGACTCATACACGCAGTATTAGAGATCAATGGCAGTAAGAGTAAAATTACTTGGATCTTCATAGATGAACTTCTTACTTTAAGATAGGAATTTTTGCAAAAATAAAAGCCGCCCAAATTGAGCGGCTATAAATTTAGATCCGATAAGATTTACTGTTGTACCTGGTCGTCGGTCTCGTGAATTTCTTCATCGATCTCCTGTTCGACTTTTTCAGCTCCTTCTTCAATTTTTTCGGCGGCACGACGGGTTCCGTCCTCTACGTCATCGCCAATCGCTTCAAGAGCATCTTCGGTTTTTTCCTGAGTGGTTTCCCTGCAGGAATAAGCAGTTAAAGTAAATACTGCAACCACAAAACTTAAAAACAACTTTTTCATAATATTTTTCTTTAATTTAAAAAGCCATAAGAAAACTTATGGCTTTGTAATCTTCTAAGAAAAAAAAGAACTACTGGATATCGTCAGTTTCGTTCATTTCTTCGTCGATCTCCTGACCGGCTTCTTCACCAGCCTGCTCTATCTCGTTTCCTGTCTCTTCAAGACCATCTTCGATGTCTTCTCCAGTCTCTTCAAGATCAGTGTCTACTTCTTCAATGTCGTTTTCTACATTCTCCTCAGTAGTCTCTCTACAAGAGTAGCTGGTAAGTGTGAATGCAGCTAAAAGCAATCCTAAAAATAATTTTTTCATGTTAGTATGTTTAATTAGTTAAAACAAATTTAAACTATTTTTTATATATGCAAAGAAGTCTTTGAAGAAAGTGCTGAGGCAGCAGTTAAGAAAGGCCGATTTTTACTTATTTTTTAAGAGATATTCTGAAATCTCTAGGCTTGCTCCACGCTGTTTTTCAATAAAAGATGCCGCATTTTTTCCGCTGTTTTTTCTGAAGTTCTCATCCTGTATAAAACTGTTCAAAAGTTTTGCTGCTTCTTCTTTGGTGGCTGCTGAAAATAATGACTTCGCCTCTTTTAGTGCTGAAGCTTCCGGGAATTTTGAGAAGTTCTTCCCTATAATAACAGGAACTCCAAAGGCAGCAGGTTCCAGGACATTATGAAGCCCTGTCTCCCCGGCTGCTCCACCTACATAAGCCACATCGGCATAGCTGTAGATTCGGGTAAGTAAACCAATGGTATCAATAATGAATACTTTATACTCCTCCAGATCTTTTTCTTCTTTTTCTGAAAAAAGTACTGCAGGAACAGTAAGTTTCTCCTGCAGGTTTTGGATCTTTTCCTTTTTTAAGGCATGTGGAGCAATGATGAATTTCACGTTGCCTCCTGAAGAATTAATGGTATCCACCAACAGCTCTTCATCTTCGGGCCAGGTGCTTCCCGCAACAATGCAAAGTTGATCATTTAGAAATTCTTCAATGAATTCCAGCCGATTCTCCATTTGGGTTTGAGCAGTCACTCTGTCATAACGGGTGTCTCCGCTAACTTCGGCATTATTGAATCCAATGCTTTGCAGCAATTCCAGAGATCTTTTATTCTGAAGAAAGAAATATTCAAAGGCCTTAAGATACTCCTGCATCCATTTTCCATAGCTCTTGAAGAACAGCTGGTCTTCCCTAAAAGCTCCCGAAATTAAAAGGCTCCTTATTTTCCTCTTTTTGAGGGTGCTCAAAAAGTTGGGCCAAAATTCATATTTTACGAACAGTACCCAATCGGGGTGCACCAGATCCAGAAATCTTTCTGCATTTTTTTGGGTGTCCAGAGGCAGGTAAGTGACCACATCTGCCAGGGAGCTGTTCTTCTTCACATCATAACCCGAAGGAGAGAAGAAGCTCAATATGATCTTGTGCTGCGGAAAAATCTCCCTTAGCTTCAGGATCACGGGAACAGCCTGTTCATATTCGCCCAGTGAAGCTGCATGTATCCATATGGTTTTATCTTCAGGAGAAACTTCCGAAGCAAGCTTTTCAAAAAGGCCATTTCTGCCTTCAGTAAAAAACTTTAGTTTCTCATTGAACCTGCCCGACAGCGGTAATAGCTTTTCGGTAGTATTAACAAGGAAATTATAAAGGAAATGCAAAGCCGGTGATTTGAATGCTAAATTAAGAAAAACCCATTGAGAAAGCTGGCATTCTTCGTATTTTCGTGTTTACAACTTTACGAGATGAAAAAAATACAAATGGTTGACCTTAAAGGTCAATATGAGAAGATAAAAGATACTGTAAATTATTCAATTTTAGAGGTTTTAGATACCACCGCTTTCATAAACGGGCCCGAGGTACAGACCTTCCAAAAGGAACTGGAGGAGTACCTGGATGTGAAACATGTCATCCCGTGCGCCAATGGAACAGATGCCCTGCAGATCGCCATGATGGGTCTCGGATTAAAACCCGGAGATGAGGTGATCACGGCCGACTTTACTTTTGCGGCAACTGTTGAGGTCATTGCCTTGCTTCAGTTGACTCCGGTACTGGTAGACGTGGAGCCGGACACCTTTAACATCGATCCTGAAGCTATTAAGAAAGCCATTACTCCAAAGACCAAAGCTATAGTTCCCGTGCATCTTTTTGGCCAGACTGCCAATATGGATGCCATTATGGAAATCGCCGAAGAACATAAGCTTTTTGTTATTGAGGATAACGCCCAGGCTATAGGTGCCAATTATCATTTCAAAGACGGCAGCAGTAAAAAAGCAGGAGCTATTGGTCATGCTGCATCCACTTCCTTCTTCCCTTCAAAAAACTTAGGATGCTATGGAGACGGGGGAGCGATCTTTACCAATGATGATGAGCTGGCACATACCATACGCGGAATTGTCAACCACGGGATGTATGAGCGGTATCACCACGATGTGGTGGGTGTGAATTCAAGGTTGGACAGCATACAGGCAGCAGTGCTAAGGGCGAAACTTCCCAACCTGAATAAATACAATAAAGCCCGGCAGGAAGCAGCCAAAAAATATACTGAAGCTTTTAGAGGAGTAGCAGGAGTTACAGTTCCCTATACAGAAGGAAAAGATGATACTCATGTTTATCACCAGTACACACTTAAGATTACAAACGGAAAAAGAGATGCCCTGGCAAAACACCTTTCTGAAAAGGGAATTCCTTTCGGTATCTATTATCCAATTCCGCTTCACAGCCAAAAAGCGTACAAAGACGAACGTTATAATGAAGCTGATTTCCCTGTGACCAATCAATTGGTACAGGAGGTGATCTCTCTGCCCATGCATACCGAACTTGATGATGAACAAATTGATTATATTACCGGCACCATAAAAGAGTTTCTTAATCAATAGCATCTTCATGAAAAAATTATTGTGGGCAATTTTTTTGCTTTTCGGCCTCTCGGCTGCTGCACAGGATATTTATATTCAAAGCGGAAATTTAATAGACACAAAAACCGGAAAGATTCTTGGTAACCACACCGTCATTGTCTCGGGAAAAAAAATCAAAAGTGTAGAAAAGGGTTTTGTGCAGCCGGCAAAGGCTTCAGACAGTCTGATCGATTTGCGGGAGATGTTTGTACTTCCGGGATTAACAGATATGCATGTGCACCTCGAAAGTGAGACAAATCCCTCCAAGTATCTCGACCGCTTTACAAATAATGAAGCCGATGATGCTTTTAATTCGGTAGGTTTTGCTGAAACTACCTTAATGGCAGGATTTACCACAGTGAGAGATTTGGGTGGTTCCGGAGTCAACATTGCCCTGCGAAATGCCATCAATAAAGGAAAAGTGAAGGGGCCAAGAATATTTACCTCCGGAAAATCGCTTGCTACCACAGGTGGACATGCCGATCCTTCCAACGGAATGAACAGGCAGCTTACCGGGGATCCGGGTCCAAAGGAGGGCGTAGTAAATAGTGTGGAGGATGCTAAGAAGGCAGTGCGCCAGCGCTATAAAAATGGTACAGATCTTATTAAAATCACTGCTACCGGCGGAGTATTAAGTGTAGCGAAAAGCAGCTCCAATCCACAATTTACGGTAGAGGAGATCAAGGCTATTGTTGATATAGCTAATGATTACGGCTTTCACGTTGCTGCCCATGCCCACGGGGATGAGGGAATGCAGCGCGCGATTAGGGGAGGAGTAACCACAATAGAGCATGGTACGCTTATGAGCGAAGCCACCATGGAACTTATGAAAGAAAAGGGAACTTATTTGGTTCCCACTATAACCGCAGGAAAAGAAGTAAGCGAAAAGGCTGAAGTTGAAAATTTTTATCCCGAATTGGTGGTGCCTAAGGCCCGGGAGATTGGTCCACAACTGCAAAATACTTTTTCTAAAGCCTATAAAAAAGGAGTGAAGATCGCCTTTGGAACAGATGCAGGAGTTTTTGTGCATGGAAAGAATGCTAAGGAATTTGGGTACATGGTTGAAGCAGGAATGCCGGCAATGGAAGCCATACAGTCTGCCACTATTGTCCCTGCTCAGATCCTGAAAATGGAAAATGAACTGGGGCAGGTCGCTACCGGTTTCCTTGCCGATATTATTGCCGTTAAAGAGGATCCCACCAAGAACATCAAGACTCTTGAAGAAGTAGAATTTGTAATGAAAGAAGGGAAAGTGTTTAAACAGAAGTGATCAGTGATCAGGCCTTAGAGAAAACCTGGCGCCTATATCTTCACCAAAAAAATAAATGCCGGAAGTTACTTCCGGCATTTATTTTTTAAACCTTAAACCTTAAACCTTAAACCTTAAACCTTAAACCTTAAACCTTAAACCTTAAACCTTAAACCTTAAACCTTAAACCTTAAACCTTAAACCTTAAACCTTAAACCTTAAACCTTAAACCTGTTCAGCAGAACTCACCTGCGCATTACGGTCGATTTTCTTTACCAGGCCTTGTAAAACTTTTCCTGGGCCCACTTCTATAAATTCTGTAGCTCCGTCCTTTATCATGTTCTGTACGCTCTGGGTCCATTTAACCGGTGCGGTTAATTGAAAGATGAGGTTCTTTTTTATTTCAGCCGGATCTGTTACTGCAAAGGTGGATACATTTTGATAGATAGGGCAGAGGGGGGTGCGGAATTGGGTTTCCTCGATCGCTGCTGCCAGTTCTTCCCTTGCAGGTTCCATAAGCGGAGAATGAAAAGCACCACCTACCGGTAATACCATAGCCCTGCGGGCTCCTCTTTCTTTCAGCTCTTCACAGGCTTTTTCCACCGCCAGAACATCTCCTGAAATCACCAGTTGTCCCGGGCAGTTATAATTAGCCGCTACCACAGTTCCTTTTATATCTGCACAAACCGCTTCCACCAATTCATCTTCCAGTCCAAGAACGGCAGCCATCGTAGATTCCTCCAGCTCACAGGCTTTTTGCATAGCCATTGCCCTTTTCGAAACCAGTTTTAAAGCATCTTCAAATTCTAAAACTCCGTTGGCCACCAGTGCCGAAAATTCTCCCAGCGAGTGTCCTGCCACCATATCGGGTTTAAAAGCGTCTCTCAGGACCTTAGATAATATCACCGAATGTAAAAAAACAGCCGGCTGGGTCACTTTGGTGCGTTTAAGATCTTCATCTGTTCCTTCAAACATCACATTAGTGATCGAAAAACCGAGGATTTCATTGGCTCGTTCAAACATTTCTTTGGCCAGGGGTGAGTTTTCATAAAGATCTTTGCCCATTCCTTTAAACTGAGCGCCTTGTCCGGGAAAAATATATGCTTTCATAAGATTGGATTAGAGAGGCAAAATTAATAAAATAAAAAAACCTTACAGTTTTTGTGCTGTAAGGTTTTCCTGGGGCTGTTGTGTTTAAAGATCTAATTTTCCTTTTTCACCTACATCCTGATTTTCGCCTGTTAAAGCTCCAATTCCCATTTTTAGCAGGCTTACATATTTATTTGTTTTCGAATCCCAGTAATAAGCCTCTGCAGGTTTCACTTTAATAGCGGTGAGGTTGGGGTCATCTACACCGTCGAACCAGTTATCTGATTTGGCGCTGTAGAGATCTTCAAGAACAGAACGGTCTTTGGTGATTTCAGCCTGTCCATAGACAGTAAGAAACTCATTGTCGTCTGGGGCGCTGTACAATAAATGGATATCGCTATTGATCTGCAGATTTTTGTTATGGTCACTTTGTGCCATACTAACAAACCAGATATTTCCTTTATCATCGATCTTTTTAGTGCGCATGGGAACAGCGTTGATGGGTCTTTTTTCAAGACCGGTCACCATCATGGCAACTTTTATATCATCTACCATGTCTCTCAGTCTGTCCCAGGATTTTTCTTTATTTAGATTTTCTGTGCTCATAGCCGTGTTTTTATTTAACTACCTAAATATAAATTAATTGAGCGCGCACTTCAACTAAAGAACTCCTAAAACAACGGTGAAGCCTGTTAAGATTATGAAAAGCGCCTGATTATTTCTTTAACCTGCGGAAGATAACTGCGGCCAAAAATGTTGAGGTGTACCAGTAGGTAATAAAGCTGCCATAGTTCAATTCTTTTTTCCCATCCCGCCTGAAGCGGAAAATTCCTGTCATATTCCTGAAAAACCTCTTCGGGAAATCCTCCAAACAGCTTCATCATCGCCAGATCCATTTCCCGGGGTCCGTAACAGACGGCAGGATCGATCAAACATGGCAATCCCTCTTCATTGATAAGGTAATTGCCGCTCCACAGATCACCGTGTAACAACGCCGGAGGTTCCTGCGGAATTTCTTCTGAAATATTCCTGTAAAAGCCCGAAAGATCCCCCAGGGAAAAACCATTTTTGAAAGCCATCTTCATCTGTGGCTCTAATCTCTGACTTATAAAAAAATCGGCAGCGGTTTTCCTGTGGTCATTGTACTGCGGCAGGCTGCCAATATAATTGTTGGACGAAAATCCGAAGGCTTCAGCAGTATTCCTGTGTAAATTTGCAAGCTGTCTCCCAAATACCTTCCAAAAATCAGGTTTTTGAGCCCCTTCTTTTTTATATTCCAGCAACAGGTAGGATAATCCATCGGCTTCAGCACAACTATAGGTTTCAGGAATGTCAAAGGCTTCAGCTCTTTTTATAGTTTCGAGACCCTCTTTTTCCGCAGCGAACATGCCGGGAAATTTTTCTGAAGCATTGATCTTGATCACTTTTTTTCCTTCCGAAGTACCCAGTAAATAAACCCTGTTGATACTTCCTCCGGCAAGGGATTGGATCGAATTTACTTTGAAGCCGGGGGTGTTTTCCAGATCATAGATAAGCTGCTCATCCCTTTGCACGCTCATAGGTTAGGTACGTAAAGGCATATTTATGGCGCTCGTCTGCAGGGTGCTTTTCCTGTGATACCAACTGCCATTCCTTTTCATCAATTTCAGGAAAAAAAGTATCTGCATCAAAGCTGCCGTGAACGCGGGTAAGCTCTATAGCGTCTGCCTTTTCCATGGAAAGTTTATAGATCTCGCCGCCTCCGATCACGAAAGGCTGTGGATCATCTTTAGCCACTTTAAGTGCCTCTTCCAGAGAATGCACAACAATAGCACCCTCAGGCTCATAGTCTTTTTTACGGGTGATGATCACGTGGGTGCGGTCAGGCAAAAGCTGCGGAAAAGTTTCAAAAGTTTTGCGGCCCATGATGATATAATGACCGGTGGTAAGACGTTTAAATCTCTTGAAATCATCGGGCAAATGCCAAACGAGGTCCTTGTCTTTACCCAGTGCGTTATTCTCGCCTGCAGCGGCAATAAGAGTTACTCTTCCCATTTTCTAGGAGTTTATCGGTCTGTCCGGGTCAATAGGTCGGGGCGTGGTTGGCGGGATATATGGCTCATCCTTTTTTGGGAGCGGATGATCTCTCTCTACCTGCTTTTGCAGCTCGGCGATCTTGTGTTGCTGTTTTGCGACCAGGCGCTCTACCTGCTCATTTTCCCAGTCTTTTCCGAAAAATTTATTGGTGATGAACACATTAAAAACATGGATGAGAAGAATGACCGCCCAAAAAATGATCGCCCATACAAACCAATCCAGCCCGAAAGGATTAATGTCCCTTCCAATCTCAAAGATCACGTTAAGCAGGATCAATACTACAGATCCCAGGAGGAACACGATGAAATGCTGGTATAACCTCTTTTTTTGCCTCGCCCTGGATTGGGCGCGTTCGATCAACATGCGTTGTTCGGGATCAATTTTTGACGAAGTATTACTTTTAGAGGCCATTTTTAATGTATTTTAGAGATACATCTCAAATTTATTGATTTTCCTTCGGAATAGTTCATGAACATGAAGATTTTTAAGAAACAGTTTCCGCTTTTGGAGCAATACACCTATCTGGATACAGCTGCTTCCGGACTTTTATCTGATGATGTGCTGGAATTCCGGCAGGACCATGATCTCGATTTCCTGGTTGGAGGGAGTTTGTTTCGGGAGAAACGGGATAAGCTTTTTCTAAAGACACGGGAAGCTGTTGGTGCCCTTTTTGGCTGTGCGGCAAAAAGGGTAGCACTCACTCCTAATTTTTCCTATGGGTTTAATCTGCTTATGGAAGGCATGGAGGTTTCTAAAAAGGTGCTTTTACTGCGGAATGATTATCCTTCGGTGAATTGGGCGGCGGAATCCCGGGGATTTAAAACCTGCTATGCCGAAATTGATGAAAACCTGGAAGAAAATATAGCTGAAATCGTAGCTGCTGAAAAACCTGATATTTTCGCCTTTAGCCTGATACAATACGTCAACGGAATTAAAATAGATCCGGATTTTCTCCTGAAACTGAAGCGAGAGAATCCTAACCTGCTGCTGTTCGCCGATGGCACCCAGTACTGCGGTACCGAAAAATTTGATTTTGAAGCATCGGCTCTGGATGTGCTTGGCGCAAGTGCCTATAAGTGGCTGAATGCCGGGTACGGGAATGCTTTTTTCCTGTTTAAGGAGCATATGCAGGAGCAAATTGTTCCAGGAGATCTTCAGCTAAAGGAGCTGCAGGGGAAGAACAAGCCGCACCAGGGAAGCTTTATCGGGAAATTTGAACCGGGACACCTCGATACCCTCAACTTTGGGAGCTTAAAAACTGCCATTGATCTTATCAATAAAATAGGGATGGAGGAAATTGAAAGCAGGATCAAAGATCTCGCGGCAATGGCCAAAAAGGAGCTTACTGAACTCAACCTCCTTGAACCTGCGGTTGTGAACCGCAATCTGCATTCTTCTATCTTCAACATCAAAGGAGATGAAAAGCTTTTTCAGAAGCTGCGGAGCAACAAGATCCTCTGCTCCCAAAGAGGAGAAGGGATAAGAGTGAGTTTTAATTATTTTAATTCCGAAGCCGATCTTGATAACCTGAAAAAACAGCTGCAATAAAGTTGAAAAAAGGGATTTTCCAGAGGTCCTTTTTAGTCCTATTCATTCATCTGCAGTAATTAGACCTCACAGGTTTCTGAAACCTGTGAGGTCTTCATGAATTCTAAAGCAAGAAAAGCCCTTTTTCTTTCATTTCCTGTCGCATGACTTCCGGCCAGATGCTTACCTGTACTTCTCCAATATGTCTTTTTCTGAGCAGGAACATGCTTAACCGCGACTGCCCAATGCCGCCGCCAATGGTTTGCGGAAGTTCTCCTACCAACAACTGGCTGTGGTAAAAAAGCTCCTTTCTTGTTTCTGCTTTTCGAATCTTTAGTTGTTTTTCCAGAACAGGAGCATCAACGCGTATTCCCATGGAGGAGAGTTCAAAAGCCTTTTCCAGCACCGGGTTCCATACCAGGATATCGCCATTGAGCCCTTTGGTGGAATCTGAAGTTGGGGTGCTCCAGTCATCATAATCGGGAGCGCGGCCGTCATGAGGATCACCGCCTTCAAGTTCCCCTCCAATTCCAATTAGAAAAACAGCACCAAATTCTTTAGCGGCCATATCTTCTCTTTGTTTGGGCGTAAGATGAGGATATTTTTGTTGAAGTTCTTCGGTGTGTAAAAAGGTGATTTCCGAAGGAAGAATGGGAGTGATAAGAGGATATTGGGCAGCTACGGCAGCTTCGGTAGCTAGTATGGCTTCATAGATACTGCTTACCTGTTGTTTCAGGAAATCGAGGTGTCTTTCTTCAGGAGTCATCACTTTTTCCCAGTCCCACTGGTCTACCGAAATTGAGTGCATTGGCCCCAGCTCATCATCAGGCCGCAGCGCCTTCATATCGGTCACAATTCCCGAGCCGGGTTCCAGTTCATATTCCTTTAGACGCAGCCTTTTCCATTTTGCCAGGGATTGCACCACTTCTGCGCGTTGTTCCTGCATTTCTTTGATGGGAAATCCTACAGGGCGTTCAATTCCGTTAAGGTCATCGTTTATTCCGGTGCCGTGGAGCACTACCGTTGGTGCAGCAACTTTCGTAAGGGAAAGCCGGCATTTAAGATGTTTTTCAAAGGCTGATTTTAAAAAGTCCACAGCTTCTTCTGCGGCTAATCTTTGTGATAAGGGTTGAGCAATAGTTTTCATGTTTTAAGTTTTAGATGTTCATTGTTTCTAAGAAGTAAAAAAGCCTGCTTCGGGGTAGAAACAGGCTTATAAGCACAGAGTTCCTCTCCCCCGGGTGGCGGACCATTATTATTGATGTTATTATTTTGAAGTCGTTTCATAAGCGTGTAAAAAAAAAGCCTTTCCTGGTGTGGGAAAGGCTTTGAATATTGTTTAAGGGATCTTGTTATACAATAATAGCTTTCCGCAACCTGAGTTGGTTGAGATTGTTATTGAAATTATTATTGTTGTTATTAAAGATCACTTGTTCTTGCTTTTGAGAATTGTAAACTTAGTTCTTTTTTTTGATTTACAAAATTATTCTTTCACTTCAACACCATTCCAGAAGGCTATATAGTTTTTAATTTTTTCAGCTTCAGCCTTCGGATGCGGATAGAACCAGGCGGCATCCGTATTTTTCTCCTCTCCCACCTGCAGGTGAAAATAGGAAGCCCTGCCTTTCCAACTACAAACAGTATGTTTATCGCTTAACTGAAAGAATTCCGAATTAATGGCTTCAGGAGGAAAATATTGATTTCCTTCTACTTCTATGGTGTTGTTGCTCTCAGCAATTACGGTGTCATTCCAAATGGCTTTCATGTTCGGGGAATTTGAAAAAGGTAATTTTTAAAACTGTTTTCCTTATCGGCCCAGCTGCGACTGAGGGTAAGACCTGCTTCTTCTGCAAGCCAGGCAATAGAAGTATCATCATATTTTTGAGATACTTCTGTATGAATGGTTTCCCATTTCTGAAACTGAACTTCAAGATCTAAAGCGTTTAGCTGTACCGTTTGTTCTTTGGTGCTCACCAGGTAGCTTTTTGCAGCCCCGGTCTCGGGGTTGTACAGCGGCCAGTGAACAAAGGCATCAAGGTCAAAATCGGCTTCCAGTTCGCGATTCATCCTCACCAGGAGATTCTTATTGAAAGCTTCGGTCACTCCGGCTTTATCATTATAGGCATCGAGGATCACCTGCGGATCTTTCTTCTGGTCTACTCCCATGAAGAACATGTCTCCCGGATTCATTGCTGAAGAGATCTTCTGCAAAAAGGCAACTGCTTCTTCGGGGGTGAGATTTCCAATATTGGAACCCAGGAATAAAATTACCTTTTTGCGCTCCCGGTAATCGGTCAGTTTATTCAGCACCATGGTGTAGGTACCCTGCTGTGGCGCAACTTCCACCCCGGGGATCTCCTGTTCCAGGCTCTCGCTCAGCTGGTCCAGCACATTTCGGCTTATATCTACCGGCAGGTATTTATAGTCATAATTTTTTTCCTCAAAATGCCTTAGCAGCACCTTGGTCTTTTTTCCGTCTCCGGCACCAAGTTCGATGAGATCAAAACCTTCAAAAGAGGCAAATTCGTTCCCTATTTCTTCCCGGTTGCGCATAAGGATCTGGTATTCCTTTCCCGTTAAGTAATACTCGGGCAGGTCCATGATCTTTTGAAAGAGTTCATCTCCTTTCCCATCATAAAGGAACTTTGAGCTTATCTTTTTTGGATAGGAGGTAAGGCCTTTAAAAACATCTTCGGCAAAAGGCGTTTTGAATTCCGGAGGTTTGGTTTGATTCATATAGAAATGTTTTGCGCTCTCTGGTCTCAAACCAAAGAAGGAAGCCGGGTGGCTTCCTTCAAATATAAAATTTTAAAACTCCCTTTTAGTTAAAGGAATCCTAACTTCAAAAGGCTCTTTTAAAAGGTGAAAGGAACCTTATATTTTATGGCAGTAGGCTTCCCCGCCAGTTCTCCCGGCTTCATTTGGGGAATGGCAAGGATGATCTTTTTCGCTTCTTCATTGAGAGCTTTTTCAGGCCCTTCAACTTTGGTGATCACGGGTTTTCCTTCTTCATTGATCACAAAAGAAACCACAGATTTCCCCCTTATGATATTCCCGTCTGCATCCCTGGGATAACGATAATGCTCCTTTAGATGCTGGGTAAGCTTTTCCTTAAAACAGGCTTTGGAAGATTCTTTTGAATTTTCGCAGCCCGGCCAAACCGGCGGCACTTCTTTGGTGGTCATGGTATTTTTGGAGAAATTCACGCCCTCCTGGGCAAAGGAAGTAGCTCCGGCAAAAAGGAACAGGATCAAAAATATATTTTTCATCATTTAGATTTTATCACCTAGAACTGATAGGTGGTTGTGAAATTGCGCGAATCGGGTTCTCCGTTTAGCGTACCCGGCTTCATGTCGGGAATTTTTTCAAGCATTTTTCGTGCCGCGGTGTTCACTTCCGGCTTTGGACCTTCTACAGACTTTACAACTACTTCTCCGGTTTCAGTAACATCAAAGGAAACAGTTACTTTTCCGCGGATGTATACATTCTCTTTCATGGGAAATTCGTAGTTGTTCCTTACGTGTTCTGCCAGTTTTTCGTTAAAACATTTTGATTGATCTTCAACTTCTTCGCATCCGGGCCAAACGGGTGAGGTTTGCTGTGCCTGTGCTGCTGCGATTCCGCCGAATACAAAACATGTGATAACAAGGAACTTCTTCATAGTGTTTAAAAAATTTTGGATTAGAAAAAAATTATACTGCGACCCGACCTTTTATGGCAGGATGCGGATCATAATTTTCCAATATAAAATCTTCAAATTTAAAATCAAAAATATTCTTCACCTCCGGGTTGAGCTTCATAGTGGGTAAAGGCCGGAAATCTCGCGATAACTGCAGGTTTACCTGCTCCAGGTGGTTGTTGTAAATGTGGGCATCTCCAAAGGTATGGATAAAATCTCCGGGCTCATAACCGCATACCTGCGCCATCATCATGGTAAGCAGTGCATAGGAGGCAATATTAAAAGGCACCCCCAGGAAGATGTCTGCACTGCGCTGATACAGCTGACAGGATAATTTCCCATCGGCCACATAGAACTGGAAGAAGGCATGGCAGGGAGGCAACGCGGCTTTTCCGTTTGCTACATTTTCTGAAAAGCTTTTGGAAGTATCGGGTAAGACTGAAGGATTCCAGGCAGAAACCAGCATCCGGCGACTGTTGGGGTTCTTCTTAAGGGTCTCTACAATTTCTTTGATCTGATCAATATCTTCACTGTTCCAGTTACGCCATTGATGACCGTAAACAGGGCCCAGATCTCCATTTTCATCGGCCCATTCATTCCAGATACGTACGCCGTTCTCCTGTAAATATTTGATGTTGGTGTCCCCGTTAAGGAACCACAGCAATTCATAGATGATCGATTTGAGGTGGAGTTTTTTAGTGGTAACCATTGGAAAACCTTCGCTAAGGTCAAAGCGCATCTGGTAACCAAATACACTTTTGGTGCCGGTGCCGGTGCGGTCTCCTTTTTCATTTCCGTGCTCGAGGACGTGTTTTATAAGGTCGTGGTACTGTTTCATGTTTTCTAATGTTTGCTAACCTGGAAGGTTTAATTCCGAAAATTTTAATTATAACTGTGGTTTAGACCTGCAAGGTCTTTTTTTACCTTGTAGATCTTAATTCAACCCGGAGACCTACAAGGTTTTTCAATCCTTACAGGTCAGTAGCCACTACTCGGTTCCGGCTGATCTTCAGCTAAAATAGAAAACTAGTCCGATTAAAAAAGTTAATTCTAAAAAGGAGTTTTTACAGACTTATTAACTATCACCAAAAAGTAAAATTTCGGTGCTTGTCTAAAGATAGGAGAGGTTAAAAAGTTTTGATTCCTGGGTCTTGATTCCTGGCTCCCTTAGCAAATATCATTAAAAATTACCCAATGATCATTCCCGCGATAGTTGCCGAAAGCAGGGAAGCAATTGTACCACCAATAAGAGCTTTCATTCCGAATTCAGATAAGGTCTTACGCTGCCCGGGAGCAAGAGAACCAATACCGCCAATCTGTATTCCTATAGAGGCAAAATTTGCAAATCCGCAGAGCATATAGGTAGCCATGATGATGGATTTTTCATAGGTAAGGCTCAGGGCATTCACCGGATTCTTTAGTTCGGCCAGCTGAATGTAACCTACAAATTCACTTGCTGCAAGTTTGATCCCCAGCAGCTGTCCCATAAGCATCATATCTTCGGTGGCGACTCCAATCAGCCACATAAGAGGTGCGAAGACGAGTCCTAAAAGAGATTCCAGGGACAATTTAGCGTAGGGTGTGTTCTCCGCCATTACGGCATTTAACGTGGTCCAGTCTCCTATCCATCCCAGCACATAATTCATCATAGCGATAAAGGCAATGAAGACCAGCAACATCGCTGCAACGTTTGCGGCAAGTTTCAAACCTTCGGTAGTACCGTTGGCAATAGCATCGAGAATGTTAGAACCAATTTTTTCCGAAGAAACCTCCACGTTGGTGTCGATTTCCTCCTGCTGTGGATAAAGTATCTTGGAAACCACGATGGCCCCGGGCGCTGCCATTACTGAAGCTGCCAAAAGGTGCTTCGCGAACTCCAGCCTTAACTGCGGATCATCCCCTCCTAAAAAGCCGATATATGCGGCCAGCACTCCACCGGCCACAGTGGCCATTCCCCCGACCATTACAAGGAGAATTTCTGAACGGGTCATTCTTTCCAGGTAAGCCTTGATCATAAGCGGGGCTTCGGTTTGCCCTAAAAAGATGTTTCCTGCCACACTTAAGCTTTCAGGTCCTGAGATCCCCATTAATTTGGTGAGCACCCATGCCATTCCTTTCACCACTACCTGGATCACTCCCAGGTAAAATAGGACAGAGGTAAGTGCAGAAAAGAAAATGATGGTTGGCAACACCTGGAACAGGAAAATAAAACCGTAGCTGTTCACATCCATTAGTCCGCCTAACAGGAATTCACTTCCTGCTGCGGTGAAGTCGAGGATCAGAACAAAAATTCCCCCTACGAATTCAAAAATATTCTGGACAACTTCAACCTGAAGAACCCCGATAGCAAGTAAAAGCTGGGCTGCAAGACCTACAAGTACAGTTTTCCAATTAATGCCTTTCCGGTTGCTGCTGAAGAGGAATGCAATAAGAATAAGGGAGATCATTCCAAGGGCGCCCCGCCAGAAACTTTCGAAGGTAAACCCGCCATTGGGGATCATTTGTTTCGCGGTCTCTACCGGCAGTACTTCCTCAATAGTTTGCGGAACTTCAGATAAAAAATATTCTGCATTGCGGGAAGAAAGGACGAGAGTGGAATCAGTTAATGTGGTGACTCTAAAATTCTGAATACTGTCCGGCGGATTGTCATGAAAAAGGACCAGAACTTCGTTTTGGAATACATAATTCCCGGTGGCAGCAGGCGCTTCAGATTGGGTAAGTTTCAGTTCAAAACTTCCGTTGTCGAGTTTTAGATAATCATTTCCCGGAGAGACTTCAAAAAGGGCATTTTGGGTACTGTCTTCAACAGCTTCAAAATTCCAGGTTTTAGAAATAGTTTGGGCAATAGTGGTGGAAATTCCGAAGAAGATCAGGAACAGGCAGTACCAGATTTTATTCATAAAAGGGGGGAGTTATTTTCGCTTGGAGATCTCATCTCGAATGCGGGCCGCTTTTTCATAGTCTTCGTTCTTAACGGCCTGATCTAACATGTTATTGAGTTCGCTGAGAGATAGTTTTTTATAATCTGGTCTGTCACCCTTAATTTCCACTTCGTTGGAGAAGAGTTCATCAACAATGATATTTTCTTTTTGCTGCTCTTCTTCTGCTTCTTTCCCGGCATCTCCCTTTAAATAGATGCCTGCCTTGTCCAGGATATTCTTATAAGTGAAAATTGGCGCCTGGAATCTTAGGGCGAGGGCAATGGCATCGCTGGTCCTTGCATCAATGATCTCCTCGATCTTATCGCGTTCACAAATAAGGCTGGAATAGAATACCCCATCCACAAGTTTGTGAATGATCACCTGTTTTACAACGATCTCAAAGCGATCGGCAAAATTCTTGAAAAGGTCGTGGGTGAGGGGGCGGGGAGGTTTGATCTCTTTTTCAAGAGCAATGGCAATAGATTGTGCTTCAAAAGCTCCTATAACAATAGGGAGTTTGCGTTCTCCTTCCACCTCGCTGAGAATTAGGGCATACGCCCCATTCTGGGTTTGGCTGTAAGAAATTCCTTTGATGTTAAGGCGCACTAAACTCATACTTCTAAAATACAAAAAAAAAGCTGTCTAAACGGGCAAAAAACCTACTTTAGACAGCCCTTTTAACGGCACGCAATTTATAAAAATTATGCGTTATTCGCCTTAAATTCCTTTAATTTTTCGGTGAGCTTTGGAACGATCTCAAAGGCATCTCCAACCACTCCGTAGTCGGCTGCCTTAAAGAAAGGAGCTTCGGGATCATTATTGATCACCACCTTGGTTTTAGAGGCACTTACCCCTGCTAAATGCTGAATAGCTCCCGATATACCTACGGCAATATAGAGGTTAGCTGCAACAGGTTTTCCGGTTTGACCCACGTGCTCACTATGCGGTCTCCAACCCATATCACTTACAGGTTTGGAACAGGCTGTTGCGGCACCAAGAGTCTCGGCAAGCTCTTCGAGCATTCCCCAGTTCTCGGGTCCTTTCATACCTCTACCACCACTAACTACAATCTCTGCATCTGCGATGGTCACCTTGTCTGCTGCTTTATCTACAGAAACTACGTTCACTGCAAAATCACCTTCGGTTAAAGAAGGAGAGAAATCCTCTTCGGTAGTTTCGGTCTGACTTTCTTTTAAGCCAAAAGCATTTTTTGAAAGGCCTATGATCTTTACGTCTGTAGACATGGTGGTGAAGCTGAATGCCTTATTTGTAAAAGCAGTTCTTTTCACCTGTAGCGGCTCAGTTCCTTCGGGAAGTGCCACCACATTGGAAGCATATCCTGCCTCCAGCTGTACTGCTAAAATCGGGGCTAAATATTTTGCATTAGCGCTCTGGCTAAGCACAATCACTTTTGCTCCTTCTTTTTGGGCAGCTTGTTTAAGGGCATCGGCATAGGCTTTTGCGTTGAACTTCTGAAGCTTCTCATCGTTCACCTTAAGCAGCTTGCTAACTCCGTAATTTCCAAGGTCACCAGCACTTTGTGCGCCGAAGGAAACGGCAGTGACCTCTGTCCCTAACATATCGGCCACTCCCTTAGCGTAGGAAGCTACCTCAAATGCGGTCTTTTTAAATTTTCCTTCTTCTGATTCTGTATATACTAAAACTGACATATTTTTTTCTTTAAATTCCAATTAACAAATCCCAAATTCCAAAGTCTCGGGTTCAAACTTTGAACCTTAAACTTTAAACCTTGAACTTTAGATCACCTTCGCCTCATTGTGCAGCAAATTCACCAACTCATCCAGGTTGTCCGGATCGATAAGTTTGATGTCTCCTTTTGGCTGTGGTTTTTCGAATTTCACTGCTTTAGAATGGGTTCCTGCTTCTACACCTTCCACCACGTTAAGCGGTTTTTTACGTGCCTGCATGATCCCGCGCATGTTTGGAATACGAAGATCGCTTTCCTGTACGATTCCCTTTTGAGCTCCTACGACTAAAGGAAGGCTGGTCTTTAAAGTTTCCTTCCCGCCATCGATCTCGCGGATCACTGTAGCTTCAGTCCCTTCTACTTCCAGGCCTATACAGGTATTCACAAAATTAGCTCCTATAAGTTCAGCAAGCATACCTGGAACCATTCCGCCGTTATAATCTATAGATTCACGACCTGCGATAATTAGATCATAACCTCCATCCTGGGCTACCTTGGCAAGTTGTTTTGCAACATAGATACCATCTGTGGCGGGAGTATTCACCCTTATGGCATTATCGGCACCAATGGCCAGAGCTTTTCTCAAAGTAGGTTCTGTTTCGGCACCTCCAACATTTACCACGTCTACGCTGGCGCCTTGTTTTTCCTTGAACCACATGGCCCTGGTAAGGCCAAATTCGTCGTTTGGATTGATCACGAATTGAACCCCTGCTGTATCAAATTTGGTATCTCCTTCAGAAAAATTGATCTTCGAGGTAGTATCAGGTACGTGACTAATACACACTAATATTTTCATATATCCCGGAATTTTTTAAATAAAGTTTATAAATGGTTTACGAAGATATGAAAAACATGAGGAAAATTACTGTGCATGCATAAGAAATTTTTGTCCTGAAGTAGTCGGTAATCCTTTTTTGAATTACTATTTTTGTGGTTCGAAAATTTTAATCAAAAATTCATAATGAAGACAATCCAATTCAGGGAAGCAATTGCCGAGGCCATGAGCGAGGAGATGAGAAGGGATGAAACCATCTACCTTATGGGAGAAGAAGTTGCTGAATATAATGGAGCCTACAAAGCTTCAAAAGGAATGCTGGACGAATTTGGCCCGGACAGGGTGATAGATACTCCTATTTCAGAATTAGGTTTTTCAGGAATTGGTGTAGGTAGCGCCATGAATGGAAACCGCCCTATTATTGAATTCATGACCTTCAACTTTTCCCTGGTGGGAATTGACCAGATCATAAACAACGCTGCCAAAATGCGCCAAATGAGCGGCGGGCAGTTTAATATTCCTATCGTTTTCCGCGGCCCAACGGCTTCAGCAGGGCAGTTGGGTGCAACCCACTCCCAGGCTTTCGAGAGTTGGTATGCAAATACTCCGGGATTGAAAGTGATCGTGCCTTCAAATCCTTATGATGCAAAAGGCCTTTTAAAGGCTGCTATTCGCGATGACGACCCGGTGATCTTTATGGAGTCTGAGCAAATGTACGGGGATAAAGGCGAAGTGCCTGAAGAGGAGTATGTGCTGCCAATTGGAAAAGCGGATATCAAAAGAGAAGGTACAGATGTAACTATTGTTTCCTTCGGAAAGATCATCAAACAGGCTTATAAGGCTGCTGAAGAATTGGAAAAAGAAGATATTTCCTGTGAAATCATCGACCTTCGCACCATCCGCCCAATGGATCATGAAACAATCCTGGAATCCGTGAAAAAGACCAACAGGCTGGTGATCCTTGAAGAAGCATGGCCTTTCGGAAACATTGCGACAGAGATCACATACCAGGTTCAATCACAGGCTTTCGACTATCTTGATGCACCTATTGTAAAGATCAACACTGCAGATACTCCGGCGCCGTACTCACCCGTACTGCTGGAAGAGTGGTTGCCAAACCACAACGATGTGATCAAAGCAGTGAAGAAAGTAATGTATAAGGACTAAGACTTTTTTAGAAATAAACAAAAAAGCTTCCTTCGTGGAAGCTTTTTTAATTCCAAGCACCAAGCACCAAGCACCAAGCACCAAGCACCAAGCACCAAGCACCAGGCACCAAGCACCAAGCACCAAGCACCAAGCACCAAGCACCAAGCACCAAGCACGAAGCACCAAGCACCAAGCACCAAGCACCAAGCACCAAATTCCAAGCACCAAATTCCAAGCACCAAGTACCAAGCACCAAGCACCAAAAACCAGACACCGAGCATCAGGACCTCTTCATTGGAATTTGGATATTGGAATTTGGAATTTGCCTCCGGCTTTTGTGAAAAAAAACTTAAACTTTTGGGCAGGAGCAACTTCTTGATTTAATGTTTCTTCAATAAACAGAATGAAGTGGTATATTTGCCGCCCCTGAGAGAAAATTGCATAAACATATTATAATGAATAAAACATTTGACGTTCTTATCGAGATCCCAAAAGGGAGCCGAAACAAATACGAATATGATTTTAAACTGAAGAAGGTGCGTTATGACAGGATGATCTTCTCTTCAATGATGTATCCTGCCGATTACGGATTTATCCCCGAAACCCTTGCCCTTGACGGCGATCCACTTGATGTGCTTGTCCTGGTTACCGAGCCTACCTTTCCCGGCTGTGTGATGGAGGTAAAGGCCATTGGAGTATTCCATATGGCCGATGAAAAAGGGCCGGATGAAAAAGTGATCTGTGTGCCCGTTTCAGATCCTATCTGGAATAGGCTGGGAGATCTTAGCGATGTCAATGGCCACCTAATTAAGGAGATTGAGCACTTCTTCCAGGTTTACAAAGATCTTGAACAAAAGAAAGTAGATGTAGAAGGTTGGGGAGATGTAAAGGAAGCAGACCAGATCATTGAAGACTGTATTAAGAGGTATAAGGACAGTAACGGCGAAAAAGGTAATTTTTCGATCCGGTAATTTTCCTTAAAGCATATTTTTAAGGCAGCTGTTCCATGAATAGCTGCCTTTTCTTTTTAGGCATATCAACTTCAGGAGGTAAAGCCGAAGAAATCCGCCGAAATTTCTTGGCAGGAGACTTCTATTACTTTTTACTACTAATTTGATAAAGGTCATATTTAGTGAGCTATAATTTCCCCTCTTTTGCTAACTTTAGCACCGCAAATTAATTTTAACAAAAAATTATGGAATCATTGATGATTTGGTTGCCGGTTATTCTGGCGATCATTGGGCTCATTTTTATGTGGGCAAAACGCACCTGGGTTTTAAAGCAGGATGCGGGAGATGGAAAAATGAAAGATATTTCCTCTCATATTTATGAAGGAGCTTTGGCTTTTCTTAATGCCGAATACAAGATCCTTACTATATTCGTTATCGTGGCCAGTATCCTGCTGGCAGGGATCTCCTTCATAGTTCCTACCACACATATCTTAATTGTTGTAGCCTTTATTTTTGGAGCTATTTTTTCAGCTTTCGCCGGAAATATCGGAATGCGCATTGCAACTCAAACCAACGTTCGTACCACCCAGGCAGCCAGAACCAGTTTGCCACAGGCACTAAAAGTGTCATTTGGAGGAGGAACCGTGATGGGGCTGGGAGTTGCAGGCCTTGCCGTACTAGGTCTTACTACCTTCTTTATTATTTTCTTTCATTATTTCATGGGTGGAGAATGGACCGATGTTCACCAGATGACCATTGTTCTTGAAACCCTTGCAGGTTTCTCTCTTGGAGCTGAATCTATTGCGCTTTTCGCCCGTGTGGGTGGTGGAATCTATACCAAAGCTGCCGATGTTGGTGCCGACCTTGTTGGAAAGGTAGAAGCCGGTATTCCTGAAGATGATCCGCGTAACCCTGCCACTATTGCCGATAACGTAGGTGACAACGTGGGAGATGTTGCGGGAATGGGGGCCGACCTTTTTGGAAGTTATGTGGCTACCGTTCTTGCAGCCATGGTTCTTGGTAATTATGTGATCAAAGACATGGGAGGCGATATTATTTCTGAAGGTTTTGGCGGAATAGGACCTATCCTGTTGCCAATTGCAATTGCCGGCTTCGGAATTATTTTCTCCATAGTTGGAACCTTACTGGTAAAGATCAGCAGTAATTCGGCTAAAGAAGCTGAAGTTCAGTCAGCCCTTAACAGAGGTAACTGGATCTCTATCGTACTTGTGGCGATCTCTTCTTTCTTCCTGGTAACCTGGATGCTTCCGGAAACCATGCAAATGGAATTCTTTGGGGAAGGGCCGCAACAGATCTCTTCAATGAGAGTATTTTATGCTACGCTTGTTGGTCTTGTTGTAGGAGGAGTGATCTCTGCCGTGACCGAATATTATACAGGACTTGGTAAAAAACCGGTACTTTCCATCGTACAAAATTCAAGTACAGGTGCAGGAACGAATATCATCGCCGGACTTGCTACCGGGATGATCTCTACTTTTTATTCTGTGCTTCTTTTTGCTATCGCGATCTGGGCTTCCTATGCCTTTGCAGGTTTTTACGGAGTAGCGCTTGCGGCTTCGGCCATGATGGCAACCACTGCAATGCAGCTGGCTATTGATGCCTTTGGACCAATTGCTGATAACGCAGGAGGAATTGCCGAAATGAGCGAACTGCCTTCAGAAGTTAGAGAAAGAACAGATATTCTTGACTCGGTAGGGAACACCACCGCTGCAACCGGAAAAGGTTTTGCAATCGCTTCCGCAGCGCTAACCTCTCTTGCCCTTTTTGCGGCTTACGTGACCTTTACAGGGATCGACGGGATCAACATTTTTAAAGCGCCTGTTTTAGCAATGCTTTTCATTGGAGGAATGATTCCAGTAGTATTCTCTGCCCTTGCCATGCAATCTGTAGGAAAAGCAGCGATGGATATGGTAAATGAAGTTCGTCGCCAGTTCCGTGAGATTCCCGGAATTATGGAAGGAACCGGAAAACCTCAATATGACAAATGTGTGGAGATTTCTACAAAAGCTGCCCTTCGGGAAATGCTTTTACCCGGATTACTTACCATCGCTTCCCCTGTGATCATTGTGCTGGTTCCAATGGCACTTGGATATGAGAATCCCCTTATTGCTGAAATGCTTGGCGGATATATGGCCGGAGTTACCGTGAGTGGTGTGCTTTGGGCGATCTTTCAAAACAATGCGGGAGGTGCCTGGGATAATGCTAAGAAATCTTTCGAAGCCGGAGTAATGATCAACGGTGAGATGACCTACAAGGGATCTGAAGCTCACAAGGCCGCCGTAACCGGAGATACCGTTGGAGATCCTTTTAAGGATACTTCAGGGCCGTCTATGAATATTCTTATCAAACTTACCTGTTTGATCGGGCTTGTAATCGCTCCAATTTTGGGTCAGGATATGGTAATTGATAACACACCTCCTGTGGATGAAGTAACTATTATTCAGGAAGAGGCAGAGGTGAAGTCTTCTGCTCAGTTTTCCGAAGACAAGTCTGAAGTTTTAACTACTGCGGAAAAAATAGCTTTGACTGTTTCAGAATTAAAAACTTTAGAAGAACAACAGTCAGCTGAATTAGCGGCTCAAAAAGAGTAGCTCTGAAAGAAATTTCCTAAAAGTTTTTTAAAATCCCCTGCCTTTGCGGGGGATTTTCGTTTTTCAGTGTAACTTCACTAAAGTTTCAAAAATGACATTCTAAAGCCCTTTTCATGCGCATCCTTTCCAGGCTAAAAAATCATCTCACCGCAAAACCTGAGGTCAAACTGGCATCCTACCGCAGTTATGGTACGGCCAGCCACCTTTACCTGCTGGGGCGTGCGATTGATGATGATAAGCTGAAGATGCATGAGGATCAGTCTTTCTTCAGGACCCTTGCCAATACCTATCAACAGTTTGACAGCTATGAGATCGCAGGTGCAGAGATAGCTCTTGTGCTGCCAAATAAGATCACGCTTACCACAAAAACCAATGCTGAGGGCTATTTCCTGTTTGATAAAACGATCTCCCTCAACCTAAAGGAATTTGCAGATGATGAGGGTTGGGTAAAGCTGAAAACTCACTTTGTAAATGAGGTGCCTAACAGCATCATCAATAATGGCAATGAGTTCGATGCCGAATTGCTCATCCCGCCAATCAAGGCCAACTACGGAGTGATAAGTGACATTGACGATACCATTTTACATACCGGAGTGACTTCTTTTTTAAAATGGAGGGTGATCAAAAATTCGCTTTTTAAGCACGCCTATAAAAGGATCTCTCTGGAAGGAGCACCAAAATTCTACCGCGACCTGCACAACGGGAAAAAGGGACATGAGCAAAATCCGATCATCTACCTGAGTAATAGTCCGTGGAACCTTTACGAATATCTCAAGCTGTTCCTGGAGGTCAATGATTTTCCGAAAGGGCCTATCCTGCTGCGCGATTTCCGTACGCCATTTGATAAGACCTTACGTCCCGAAAAGCCGCATAAACAAAAGGAGATCATCAACATACTGAAGACTTATCCGCACCTGAATTTCATCCTTATCGGCGACAGCGGCGAACATGATCCCGCGATCTATACGGAAATTGCTGCCCAATATCCGGACCGCATCCTGGCTATCTACCTGCGAAGTGTAAAACACAAGCGGCAGATGAGGCGGGTTAAAAGTATTGTGGATAATTTTGAAACCGTTCCCGTGCTCATGGTCGAAAACTCCAAACAAGCCGAAGAACACGCGAGGGAAATGGGGTTTATTAAATGATAAAGGTTTAAGGAATAAGGAGTAATTATAGTTGCCAGTTGCGGGTTGCGGGTCGTTATGGGTAGAGTCATTGCGAGGGAGCCAGCGGGCGACTGAAGCAATCTCCCGGTGGTTCACCGTATTTTTTAGACGGTTATCCTCTTTCCTCTGTCCACTGTTAATTGATCACTGTAAATTGATCATTGCTCATTGATCATTGCTTCCGCCTCGTAAACGGCACGAACCTCACCGGCAGCAGCTCTTTGGTGGTGATCTTTCCGTTCTTTTTCTTTTCAATAAGTTTCAGGTGTTGATTGGCAGAAGGGCCAACGGGGATCACCATTTTTCCGCCTTCTTTGAGTTGTTCCACCAGCCTTGGCGGAATTTCCTCGGGGGCTGCGGTGACAATGATGGCATCAAAAGGTGCATGCTCCTCCCAACCGTGGTAGCCGTCTCCCACGCGAAAATGGATATTATCATACCCCATTTCGGTTAAGGTCTCCCGGGCACGTTCTGCCAATGGTTCTACGGTTTCGATGGTGTAGACCTCATCCACGATCTCCGCCAGAACAGCTGCCTGGTACCCCGATCCGGTCCCAATCTCCAGCACTTTCATTCCCGGCTTCGGCTTTATCGCCTGCGTCATGAAGGCGACAATGAAAGGTTGTGAGATCGTTTGTCCCTTGCCAATGGGCAAGGGCCTGTCTTCATATGCATATCGTTGCACGTCTTTAGGTACCATAAGGTGCCTTTCCACTTTTCTCATGGCTTCCAGTACTGCCTTATCTTTTATTCCCTGCGGAATTAAATGCTCTTTCACAAGATTTTCCCTTTGCTGCTGAAATCTCTCCTGATCTGTTATTGGAAACAGAAAAAGCAGGATAAGAATTTTTATTTTCATGATCTCTTTTTTTTCTTTCCTCCTGAGTTTCGGAATCAATTTTTATTTAAAGAACCAGATCCTGGTTTGATTACGCCTGGTTACCCCTGCAACCCCGGAACAATGGCTTAAGCCTCAGCCCATTTTGCTTTTCTGACGCTCCACCGGACTTTTTCTGGGCATTGTTCCAAACACAAAATCCCATAAGGGAGACGAGACACCAAAGGCCCGGTCAGATTCGCGGTAATGGTGAATAGCGTGCTGATGCCAGAGGATCCTGAGGCAGTTTTTGGGTACTTTAAAAACATGAATAGAATAATGTATTGCCAGATAACCTGCATAACCTACGAGGAAACCTGCCAGGAATCCAAAGACAAGTTCCCCAAGAAGCGTTCTGTAAAAAATGAAAAGCACTGTAGCAATAAGCAAGCTAAGCACCGGAGGCATGGCCAGCCTTGACTTGTCTTTTGGATAATCATGATGCACCCCATGCATGGTGTAGGATAATTTCCTTCGTCTTTCGGTGGTTGCTGGAATGTGATACAGATAACGGTGCATCAGGTATTCTACAAGAGTAAAAAAGAAAAGTCCGCTTAGGAAAAGCAGGATCATTTCCGGCACTTCAAAGCCCCGTTCAAAAATTCCGTAATAGATTAGTATTGCGGCAATGGAGAAAAAGATGATTAGCGGTGACGAAATATGGGTATGTGTAAGCTTCTCTAAAAAGGGATTGTTAAAAAGTTTCGGAGAACCTTTATGACTGGGTCTCTTTCGTTTTTGAGAATTCATAGCACTCATAACCAGTATTTTGTTCTACTAAGTTAACATACTGGGAGTCAAAAGTCAAGCGGGAAACAGGAACAATTATCAATTATCAATAAACAATAAACAATAAACAATAAACAATAAACAATAAACAATAAACAATAAACAATAAATAAAGGCTATTGACTACCCACTACTTAAAAAGCCCATTCAGCTCCCCATCAACTCTGGTAATGATATTCCCCAGATCTTCGGGATTATCCACGAAGTTGATGTTGTCTACATCGATAATGAGCAGGTTGCCTTTGTTGTAGTGGTGTACCCAGGCTTCATAACGCTCGTTAAGACGGCTTAGGTAGTCAATGGAGATGGAGTTCTCATAATCTCTTCCGCGTTTATGGATCTGGGAAACAAGGTTCGGAATGCTGCTGCGCAGGTAGATCAAAAGGTCTGGTCCCTGTACCACGCTTTCCATAAGGTCAAAAAGGGATTTGTAATTCTCAAAATCCCGGTTGGTCATAAGACCCATTGCGTGCAGGTTCGGTGCAAAAATGTGCGCATCCTCGTAAATAGTCCGGTCCTGTATGATGGCTTTACCACTTTCCCGAATATCGAGGATCTGACGGAAGCGGCTGTTCAAAAAGTAGATCTGCAGGTTAAAAGACCAGCGTTCCATTTTGTTGTAGAAATCTTCCAGATATGGATTTTCGAGTACATCTTCATATTGAGCTTCCCAGTTAAAATGTTTCGCTAGTAATTTGGTAAGGGTCGTTTTTCCCGCCCCTATATTTCCCGCAATGGCTACGTGCATGTTCAGAGATTTTTGGCTGTTGGTGACGGAGCAGTGAAAACTCCGCTGGTAAATATAATGGATTTAGATTTTTTAATAAAAGTTAAAAGTTGTTATTAGTTAATTGGAGATTGGTTAATTGGGGAATGGATATAACAACCGAAATTTTTATTAGATGAATTGAAACCAAAAGGGCCGACGTCTAACGGCTAGAAGCTTATAGCTTACAACATTCTACAACAAGCCTTTAAAAACCTCCGCTGCAGAACATTCCTCACATTTCGAAAACATCCACAGGCAATCGATAAAATCGGTGATCATGTGAAACGCCAGTCCTATCATCACCAGCCGAATTATTTTATGCTTTATAATGATGGCTCCCAGGAAATAGAGCGGGATCACATATTCTGAATGCAGTACATGGAATCCAATGCTGCACCTGCCGGGTTGAAAGATAGGAGTGGCTAATAAATGGTCCAGATCCACGAGCATGGTAGCCAATAAAATGAGCCAGTATTTTTTCCAGTTGTTGCTATCGTACCCGTAAGCGATGGCACCTATGAAAATGAAATGGAGGAAGTAATGAACTACAGTTTGTAGCAAGGCTTAAGGTTTATGGACTAAGAATAAATTTCAGAAGAGCAAAGGTACGTTAAAGCCTCTATCGGAATAAGGATTATCGAATCATCTTTGAAAGGAACCCTGGCGACTGCAGGAATCTTTTTCTCCTGGAGAATATCTTATTCCAGGATGTGCGTTAGCCAGCTCTCTTATCATTTTAAAAATTTTTCCCGGAAATTTTTCCTGAATTTATTCGGAGTGATTTTCTCCAGCCGTTTGAATAGGCGACTAAAGTAGCTGGGATTATTGAACCCGGCTTGAAAAGCAATTTCTGTAAAGCTCATTTCTGTATTTCTTATAAGGGTTTTGGCAAATGTTATGCGTTGCCCATTGAGAAAATCTACCGGACTCACTCCGTAGGTGTTTTTGAAAATACGGTAAAAATTGGAGGTGCTCATACAGGCAATGTTGGCCAGTTGGGTTACGGTAATGTTTTCGCCAAGATGCTCCTTCATATATTTTACGATATAGGCCATCCTGTTATGCTCAAACAAGGTTGTGCTGTCCAGAAGCATAGATCTTGCACGGGATTGCAGGAGCCTTAATATAAGCTCCTGTATCATGAGATCAAGTAAGGCATCCTTTGCAATATTATCACTTAAAAAGGTCTGGAAAACTCGGCTGAGAACCAATTGTACCTGCTCATTGTTTTCCAAATGATGAGTAGTATCATCTATCTCATATTGATCATTCTCATAATGTACACGCGTTTTATTATTAAACAGTTCTACGGTTTCCCTTATTTTTTCGGGATCTATCCCCAGCGCGAGGCAACTGGTGGGAGATGTTCCTGTGGCAACCGGGAAATCTATGCTTATCTTCTCATTGGATGGAAGTACTACAGATTCTCCCGGAAAAAAATCAAATGCAGGTTTATCTTCTAAATGCATAATCTTTTTCCCGGTAAGCATACTGGCTATAATGGGAAAGTCAAATTGAAGCGGAACCTTTTCTGCCACCTCTCCAGTTTCAAAAATATTGAGCTCAGCGAAATCTCCGCTGTAGACCGTTCTGTTTTCTACAGTAGTTGTAAGTTTTCTGGTACTCCGGTATTTTAAGAAATTGGCATTCAAAGCAGCTGCATTTTGTCAATGTGATAGAATAGTGGTAGTATAAAGTAGGAATGTTCAGGTAATAAACTATTTAAAGTTATATATTTAATAATATAAATCAGAAATTTTTTTATGAATTATTCTAAACCCACTTTCAACGAAAAGTACCACAACTTTATTAATGGGAAATTTGAAGCTCCGGTAGATGGCCGGTTCTTTGAAAATACTTCCCCTATTGACAATAAACTTCTGGCGCAATACCCGCGCTCCAATGAGAAAGATTTGAACCTGGCACTTGATGCAGCCCATGCTGCAAAGGATTCCTGGGGAAAAACTTCTGCGGCAGAGCGGGCGAGGATCTTGCACAAAATTGCCGATGTGATCCAGGAAAATCTGGTAGAATTTGCTCAAATGGATACGGCAGACAATGGTAAATCTATTCGGGAAACTATAAATGCCGATATTCCTTTAGCTGTAGATCATTTCAGGTATTTTGCTTCTGTGATACGAGCCGAAGAAGGATCGGCTACAGAATTGAATGAACATACGCTGTCGCTTATCATCCGGGAACCCCTGGGTGTCGTTGCTCAAATTATTCCGTGGAATTTCCCCATGTTAATGATGGCATGGAAGGTAGCAGGTGCCCTGGCAGCAGGGAATTGTGTGATTCTAAAACCTGCAGAGCAAACTCCCGCATCGGCCACGTTTTTTGCTGAAAAAACTGCCGAACTCTTACCGCCGGGGGTATTTAATGTACTACACGGCTTTGGACCGGAAATTGGAAAACCTCTGGCTTCAAGTCCGCGGGTGGACAAAGTTGCATTCACCGGGGAAACTACTACGGGGCAGTTGATCATGCAGTATGCCTCCAAGAATTTGCATCCTGTGACCATGGAATTGGGAGGGAAATCACCTAACGTCTTTTTCAGCTCCATTATGGATCATGACGATGAGTTCCTGGACAAATGTATAGAAGGAGCAGTATTGTTCGCCTTTAATCAGGGTGAGGTATGTACAGCCCCCTCCCGAATGTTAATTCAGGAAGATATCTATGATGCCTTTATCGAAAAGGTCATTGATCGGGTAAAGGCCATTAAGATAGGAGATCCCTTTGATGAAAACACGATGATGGGAGCACAGGCCTCCAATGATCAGTATGAAAAGATCCTGTCCTATATCAAGATTGGAAAAGAGGAAGGTGCCGAAGTACTGGTGGGCGGTGAGGCAGCTAAACTCGATGGAGATCTTGCCAATGGTTTTTACATTAAACCCACGCTTCTTAAAGGTCACAACAAAATGCGGGTTTTTCAGGAAGAAATCTTTGGACCTGTAGTGGCTGTATGTACTTTTAAAGATGAGGCCGAGGCCATCGAGATCTCAAACGACACCATGTATGGTCTTGGTGCCGGGGTTTGGACACGGGATGCGCACCAGGCTTATAAGGTGCCCCGGGCGATAAAAGCAGGTCGTGTATGGGTGAATTGCTATCACGATTATCCTGCGCACGCACCTTTTGGCGGCTATAAGAAATCTGGCTTCGGAAGAGAAAACCATTTAATGATGCTAAGTCATTACAGGCAAACCAAAAATATGCTTATTTCTTACGACAAGAATAAGCTGGGATTATTTTAAAATGATTTATGGGAGAATATAAGAGAGTAGAAATAACTGAAGAGGCGGCAGAGGTTTTACCCGGTTTGAAGGAGCAGCACGGGGAGCTCATCTTCCATCAAAGTGGAGGATGTTGCGACGGTTCATCACCTATGCTGCTTCCTAAAGAAGATTTTTACCTGGATGATAATGATATCTTGTTGGGAGAGGTCGCGGGGATTCCATTTTACATGAGTCATGATCAATTTGAGTATTGGAAACATACACACCTCACGGTAGATATTACCAATGGAAGGGGAGCAAGCTTTTCCCTGGAAATTCCCCTCGGAAAAAGATTCCTTATTAAATCCCGAATGTTGACCGAAGAAGAAGCGAAGTTTCTTAATCCTTGACAATGTCATTTTTTTAGCTTGTATAGGGAAGGCTGTGAAAATTGGGCTTTAGCCCTTTTTGTTGCAAACTTTTTAGATCCTCCGGCTACAGCCGGAGGCAATTCATATTTCTGTACATTTTAACCTCCCCCTCCTCCCCAGAGATGCCTGCAGGATGGGGTGGGTTTTTTTAAATTCCTCTCAAAAATTCCATTTTTGAGACTCCACCTTCAGAATTGCTCCACCTTCTGAATTGCCCCCACCTGTAGGTGGGGGATAAAAAATCAAAAAAAATTATGGGCTTTAGCTCAAAGAAAAAGCCGGGATCCAAAGGGTCCCGGCTTTTTAGGCTCATTAAATATAGTCTCTAATTTATTGATCTTGACTCCTATAGAGCAAGAGTAATTGCAATATTCACTATACAATAGACATTATACAATTTCTAATGCGCCATACACCCATGACCCATACTCTCCTCATGCCATTCAAAAGAAGGATTATAACGGTTGTTTTCCCAGTAGAAATCCTTTCTCTCCTTTGGCTCATTACCAATCTCATTCATGGTACTGGCGTCGTAAAGCCTTCCGTTTACCATGGTGTAGATGATCGTGTTGGTATTCTGAATGTCCTCCAGCGGATTCTCCTCCAGAATAATAAGATCGGCTAATTTTCCTTCTGCCAGACTACCAATCTCATCACCCATCCCAATGTATTCAGCAGCGTTGATTGTGGCAGTTTTGAGGGCTTCCATGTTGCTCATGCCTCCCATCTGGATCAGCCATAGCTCCCAGTGTGCTCCTAATCCTTGTAATTGTCCGTGGGCTCCCATGTTTACTTTTACTCCGACATCTGAAAGTTCTTTCGCAGTTTCTGAAACCAGAATAGGTCCATGGTCATACTCTTCTTCAGGTAGTTTCGTGCGATGCCTGGAACGGGAATCAACGACTGACCGCGGAGTGAATTTCAGCAGTTTCTCATTCTCCCACACATTGTGCTTGTCGTAGAAATAATATTCCCCGTTGATTCCGCCGTAGTTCACGATAAGTGTTGGCGTGTATCCTGTATTGCTGTTGCCCCAAAGGGTCTTGACATCTTTATAAACCGGAGCTATTGGAATGTTGTGCTCGATCCCGGTATGTCCGTCCACGATCATGTTCATGTTGTGGAAGAAAGTACTTCCACCTTCGGGCACCACGTTCATTTCGAGTTCTTTGGCAGCCTGCATCACCTGCTGGCGCTGCTCACGGCGCGGCTGGTTGTAACTCTTTACTGAAGTTGCTCCAAAGGCTTTTGTTCTTCTCAGCGCAGATCTTGCGTCTTCCAGGCTGTTGATCTCGGCCTTGAAGTCTCCTTCGGCTCCATAAAGGATGATCCCGGTGGAGTAGAGGCGTGGTCCAACCATTTCTCCGCTCTTAATTAATTCTGCCATTCCGAAGACAGTTTCACTCAAAGCCGAAGGATCATGCGCAGTGGTCACCCCGTAAGCAAGATTCGCAAAAGCAGGCCAATGCTGCTGCGGAGTCAATCCATACCTGAAAGCACCAATATGAGCATGCGCATCTACCATTCCGGGCATGATGGTCTTGCCCTGTACATCGTAAACCTTCGCATTACGTGGCACATTTACTTCGGAAGCATTTCCTATCTGCACGATCCTGTTGCCTTCGACAACGATACTTCCGTTCTCAATTACTTTGTCGCCGCTCATGGTGATGATGCGGGCATTTGTGAAAGCAATCTGTCCCGAAGGTACATCGGTCTTTACTTTCAACCCGATCTTAGTTCCCTTCTCTGTAACCGGCGGAATAGAATCTACTGAGTTCTCTAAAAAGGTAAAACGCTCTGTGATTTTATTGGTGAAGTATTCGTCTCCCAGAGTCCAATGTACATTCTTGCTGTCGTTGGACCAATGGATGTTAATCCCCGCATCTTTTGCCAGCTGACTCACAGGAACAGTCTTAGAATCGGGACCGATCTCAACAGCTTTTCCTGCCATGACCAGCGGAGCTACGTAAGCCTTGTGCAGGTTGCTAAAAGCTACCCATTTGTTGTCAGGGCTCGGCACCAGGCGGCCACCGTATTTAGATTCCATGTGCGTACGCTCATCTTTTCCGTTGAGATCCACACTCTTCAGGCTCTTGGTAAGGCTTCCGAATAAATATCCTCCCGTCTGGAACAGAATGCGGTCATTTTTAGCATTGAACATGGCAAATTCACCATTGTCGCTGATCTTTCTCAAGTTCTCTCCGGAAGTGTTCATCAAATAGATCCCCGGATTCTTGGTAAAGGTTCTTCCAAGATCAGAATTTCCGCCTTCTTTGTTGAAGACGATCATGCGGCCGTCGCCTGAAAAAGAAGGGTTCCTGAAAATGCCTTTTTCGGCAGTTAATTTTTTGGAGTTCTTTCCGTTAAGGGCAACTGTTCTTACAGCGCCCATATTGTCGTCGCTCCAGGTCACATATACGATGCTTTTTCCATCTGGTGAGAAGCCGGGTTCGAACTCGAATTCTTCAGCATTGGTGATCCTTTCCGGAGTACCGTTGGGAAGGCTTTTCTTCCACAGGTAACCCACGGCATTAAAGACAAGGGTCTTTCCATCGGGCGAAGTCACCGCGTGGCGAATCACCTTCGGATTAAATTCTTCTGAAAATACATCGTGCTTCACCTGATGCGTTTCTGCGATCTTGATGGTGTTATTTACCTCAAACGGAATTTCAGAAACACTGGCATTCTCAATATTTGCTCTTTTGATCTTTCCCTGGCTCCAGAAAACGATCTCCTTACTGTCGGGCATCCAGCCAAAGCCGGGATAGACTCCGAAGATGGCCCAGGCCTCCTGTTGATCCTTGCTAAGCTGATCATTTACCGGCCATTCCTCACCCGTTTCCAGGTTGTGAATGTAAAGCACAGAATTTGTCCTTACCCGCTTTACGAAAGCCAGCTTCTTCCCGTCAGGTGACACCTGAGGTCTTGCCGCACCCCCGGGACCGCCGGTAACCCGGTCGATCTCTCCGGTATTGAAATCGTAACGGTTGATCACGTAGATCTGGTTATTAGGATCCTTGTTGTACTGGAAAACTCCGCCGGGATACACATCCTGACTGTAGTACAGGTAGCGGCCATCAGGCGAGATCGTAGGCTCGTTGATGTCCTGTTGCTCGTTCTTCTTTTCTACCAGCTGAATTCCCGCTGCACCTGCACCTATGTGGTACATCCACATCTCCCCGGCTCCAAGGGAACGGCCCGAGGTAAAGTGTTTTCGGGCTACAAGTGCGTTGCCGTCTGGCATCCACACCGCATTGTTGAGCAAGCGGAAACTCTCTTTGGTAAGTTGTTTAGCATCGCTGCCGTTTGAATTCATGATCCAAATGTTATCTCCGCCGCCGGCATCGCTGGTGTAGGAGATCCTTTTCCCGTCGGGGCTAAAACGCGGCTGCACGTCATAGGCCATGCCGCTGGTAAGAGCAGTGGCTTTTCCGCCGGTGACGGGCATGAGGTAGATATCTCCTAAAAGGTCAAAAACGATCTGCTTTCCATCGGGGCTTACGTCCAGGTTCATCCAGGTACCTTCGGTAGTATTTAAAGGCACTTCCTTGATGTTCCAGTCGTCGGTATAGGGATCGTTCACGTTCCATTTCTTGTCATCTTTCTTTTCTTCCTCCTGTGCAAACAGGGCAGGGGCGGTCATTAGCAATACTAAGGCCAGTAGGTGTTTATAAGCCATAAATCTTAATTGAGTTAAAATTTTAAGAGCGCTAAATATAAGGAATGTTTTAAGGAATTTGATATTGCTGCGGAAAGTGAATGGCAAAATCAGGTCATGAATCAGGTAGAATCTTATTTTCCCGATGAAAACTGAAAAAGCTATCTTTTTAATTTCCGGTAATTATCAAAAAAATTTAAGGAAATTCTCTATTTTCGATCCATTGGGGCTCCATCTCCTTCTTCCCTATAAAAGCCCTGGAGCTACAGACGACTAATCGCCTTTATCATCATGAAAAAAATATTACTTATTCTTTTTACCATTTGTGGTCTCACCCGGATGCAGGCGCAATTCATCACGGAAGAGGCTGTTGAGGTTTCTGTGGGCTATGGCCTGAGTCTGCCTTATGATGAGACGGGTTTTTACGGTACCGGATATTTTGCGCAGGGAGAATATGTGTTGGGAATCAATGAGTGGATCGACCTGCGACCCTACGCCGGCTATATTTTTACCGAGATGAATGAAAGTTTTGGCGGTCCCATTAAGCCCGAGGATAAAGCCACGGTCAACGCCTTCCTTTTTGGCGGAAAAGGACGGGTGAGGATTCCGATAGACTGGGTGGCGCCATATGCGGAATTAGGAATAGGTGGTACCGTGGGATCTTTTGAAACTGTAACGGCTAAAAGGAACTTTGAAAAGAGCGGAATTTTTATGCACATCCCTGCTTCTTTAGGATTTGAACTTGGCCCCAACCACAATGTGACACTGGAACTAACCGGTTATTTCCATAACGACCCGGCACAGGTCGTGGGAGCTGTTGCAATTGGGGTTTCTTTTCCTGTTGGGTATTATAGATGATTTGCTTATTGAGGCTACTATAGTTTAAGTTGCCTTGAAAAAGTTTCTTTCGGGAAAGGTGATGCTGTAGGAAAATTATATTATTTTTCATTATTGTCCGATAAAAGAATCTGGACCGCTCCGCTTCTAGAGTCTAGAGCCAAGACTTCTATATAAAGCTCTGAAAGACAATATTGTAAAAAATTACTTCCTATGGTAAATTAATATAATTTCATAAAAAGGAAAACCACCCCCTCAAATGGTTGGAGAATGTCTTTGACCGGCGTTAGCAAGGGTTTTCATGGATTTATCCTTTTTTAATCGGACAACAATGATTATTTTTAACAATTACAGATTTTTTTTCGGATGTGCTTGAATACATTGAAGAGATCAATATTTATATAAAAATTTTAGATCAATGCGCAGAAGAAATTAAGAGTTTGTCCCCTTTTTCAAAAATGTGCCAACAAAATTCTATAAGAGTAATAGACCATGCAAAATTTCGGTAAAACAATAAAAATCTTTTTGGTAGACGGAGAACCAAATGGTAGGATGACCTGCGAGTTATCCAACTGGACCGGAAAAGCCTTAAAGATTCCAAGGAAGAAGATAAAAGAGTCTTCGGATCGGCCGGAGTTACAAAATACCGGAATTTACATACTGTTCGGGAAATCTGACAAATCAGAGAACAAAGAACTTGCTTATATAGGCGAGGCAGAAGGAATTTATAAAAGATTGAATCAGCATTTATCTGCAAAGGATTTTTGGAACGAAGCTCTTGTATTCGTAAGCAAAGATGAAAACCTAAACAAGGCTCACATTAAATATTTGGAAAGCAGATTACACGAAATAGCCATTAAAGTGAATAGATACGATTTGGAAAATGGAAATGTTCCCCCAAGATCTACAATCTCAGAATCTGACCAGGCTGAGATGGAAGAGTATTTGGAAAACATAAAGCTGCTGGTAAATGCTTTGGGTTATAAAATATTTGAAGAGCTTAGAAAACCCCAAACCTTTGAAGAGGAGGTAAGAAATACTTTTTATATTAATGCAGCAAGAGGTGCAAACTCCAAAGGTCAAATGACCAATGAAGGATTTGTCGTTTTAAAAGACTCAGAAATAGCAAATACTCTCACGAATTCCTTCCCGCAGAATTGGATAAACAAGCGACAAAGTTTGATTGATGACCAAATAATAGTTAAGGTCAATGGAAAATTAGTATTCAGGGAAGATTATTTGTTTTCAAGTCCTTCAGCTGCAGCTGCCATCGTGATGGGGAGAAGTGCCAACGGTTTGACAGAATGGAAACTTAATGACGGCCGCATCTTAAAAACTGTGGAATCAAACGATTAAAAAACATCTTTTAAAGTTCACATTTTTAATACCTCCCAAAACCCTCCAACAATGAAAAAATCCTTATCCCTTCTGTTTTTATTTTTACTGTGCATAAGTTGCATGGATGATGAACTTCGACGGCCGCTTGCTTCGGGAGCGCCCGATGGGGAAAACAGCACAGATCTTTCTGTTGCCGGTCTTCCGGTGCACATTGATAGTACCCATTACCTTATTCACCCGGTGGGGAAAATTGAAGAAAGGGAAGGATATTATGGATCGGGTAGTAGCACTTCAGGCGGCCTACAGTCGGGGGATAGGATCGTGGGGAATTTTGGTAATCTGAGATTTCAGGAGCTAAATTCAGATGCATTCACCGGGTTGACAGATCAGGAAGTGAGGATACAGTCGGTGGAATTCCTGCGGGAGAACTTTGAAAATACCGGCAAACAGTTGCTGCTGTACAAATTGGTTGACACCGACACCAATGAAGATGGAAATCTGAATTTTAAAGATCTAAGAGCCCTTTATATTAGCGGGATCGATGGCAGTGACTTCAGAAGGATTAGTCCGGCAGAAGAGCTGCTGCAGGATTATCAGGTGCTTCAGGCGGTGAACCGGTTATACTTCAGAAGCATGGAAGATGTAAATGCCAATGGCAGGCTGGATGCAGATGAAAACCTGCATTATTATTATCTTGACCTTGCTTCCGAAGCAGCCAAAGTCACAGAATACTTTCCGTTAAAAAGTCAGGAGAAATAAACAACTTCGTACTTCTACCTTCTAAAATCGTACTTCAAAATGCTATTTTTGGAACCTTAAAAACTAATTCTCATGAAAACAACTTTCCTGTTGGCAATCATTTTTATGACCACTGTAGCTGTGGGGCAGACTTCAGTAAAAACTGATGAAGACCGAATCAAAGAACTTATTGAAAAAACTTTTCAGGAGATATTTTCAGATCTTGAGCCGCAAGCGCTGGATTCCTGCCTCACGGCAGATTTTCTGCTGCTGGAAACAGGGGAGGTTTGGGATATGGAGAAGATGAGGGATTATGTGAAAAGATCGGGAGAAAGAAAATCTACTGTGAAACGCCTCAACTACTTTGACTTTATTGAGATCAAAATTGAAGGTAAAATGGCCTGGGTGGCCTATTATAATAATGCAAAGTTTAAGCAAGGGGAGGAGATCGTAAGGGAGATGAACTGGATAGAAAGCGCTACTGCCATTCATACCGAAGAGGGCTGGAAACTGCAAATGCTGCATTCTACTGTAAAACAATGATCAATTAACAATGATCAATTAACAATGATCAATAAACAATGTAATCCCATTTTTGAAACCTCTGTTTAAATTCCAAGTACCAAATTCCAAAACAGCGAACTTCTAACTTCGTACTTAAGAATTACCTTCCAAAAATGCTCTTTTTGGCAACAAGAATTATCTCACTTCCGAAGCATCAAAGGTCACAGAATACTTCCCGTTGGACAACCGGGAATAATAGTAAAGGCAGGTAAAAAGAAAATTCCAAGCACCAAATCCCAAATCCCAAAACACAGAATTTCCAACCATTGTTGTCTGATTAAAAAAGGATAAATCCATGAAGACCCTTGCTAATGCCGGTTAAAGACATTCTCCAACGATTTGAGGGGGTGGTTTTCCTTTTTATGAAATTATATTAATTTACCATAGGAAGGAATTTTTTACAGTATTGTCTTTCAGAGTTTTATATAGCAGTCTTGGCTCTAGACTCTAGAAGCGGAGCGGTCCAAATTCTTTTATCGGACAACAATGATTTCCAACTTCGTATTTCTAACTTCTAACTTTGTACCTCTACCTGTGAATTGCGCTGCCGTTGCTGCTGGTGGGTTGTCCTTTATTCCCTTTTTTAAACTCAGCTGCAGCCGTCCATTAGTGATTACTACTACACCAATCTCCGCGATATTTCCACCGGGACCTTAGCCGCGGTGGGTTTGTTTATGATATGCTATAAAGGCCACGGAAATGTTTCCCTAGGGAAGAATGATCAGCTGCTCACTAATGTCGCCGGCATCATGGCAATAGGAGTAGCACATCCTTTTATTCCCTGGTAACTATTCTAAAATCGGATTTTCAAATTAAATATTACATTGTAATAGATTTCCCGATTATTAATTTGAAATCACTCCAAAAAATCCCCAATTTCATGAGTGCGAAAAAAAGCATTTTTTTATCTCTTTTGGTTTGCCTGGTCTTTGTTGCTTCCCATGCACAGGAGATCAACATTGCCGGAGGAATCGGTACTCCCGAAATGGCCAATGTGGGACTGAGAATGCATGTAGATCAAAACCAGTTTGGGGTGAGTTTAGGAACCAGTCCCGGTTATAAGAATAAGAATTTCAACGCCTCTGCAGATTACTATTACCACTTTGGTGGAAGATCTTACCATACCAATTTAAGACCCTGGTATGCAAAAACCGGACTCACCTATATGTATAGCGAAGGGGAGTGGGAAGAGCGTACCAACTTGTTACTGGTGCCAAGGCTGGGCAGGGAATTCAATCTTACTCCGCAGTTCGGAATTGCCCTGGAGGCAGGCGCGATGTTCATGCTAATGGATAAAAACACTCCGAAAAAAGAGAGGACAGGCGGCGTTACAGGCGATCTGGATCTTATAGGTTCGGACTTTATACTACCCTCCGCCGGACTAAAAATTTATTACAGACTTGGCGAGTGAGCAGATTAACAATTAACAATTATCAATTACCAAAATTAGTATCTACTCTGAATTAAGTCTGCCTTAACGTTGCCAGCACAGATTTTGGGATTCATTTAATACCCAAAAATTTCAGGTGCCTCTACTGTCCATTATCTTTGTAAACATTGTGATTTATAGGAAAATAAAAGGAAAAAATTATGGATAATAAACTCTTTTCAGCGTACGAAACAAATGGATTCAAACTGAAGAACAGAATTGTAATGGCTCCGATGACCAGGAGCCGGGCTGAAGAAAAGAATGCTCCCAATGAGCTTATGGCAACTTATTATGCCCAACGTGCAGGTGCCGGATTGATCATCACCGAAGGTACAGCTCCTTCCCCTAATGGCTTGGGATATGCACGAATTCCGGGAATCTATTCCGATGCTCATATCGAGGGTTGGTCCAATGTAACCAAAGGGGTACACGAGCAGGGATCAAAGATCTTTCTTCAGCTTATGCATACAGGCCGGGTTTCTCATGAGTTAAATATGCCAGAGGGGGCTAAAATTCTGGCTCCTTCAGCAGTAAAATCTTCAGGAGAGATGTACACAGATGCAAAGGGAAATCAGCCTTTTCCGGTGCCAAAAGAAATGACCACTTCTGAAATTAAGCAGACTGTGGAGGAGCATGTTACTGCTGCCAGGAATGCCATGACAGCTGGTTTTGACGGAGTAGAAATACACAGTGCTAACGGATATCTCCTGGAACAGTTTTTAAATCCCAAGGTCAATCAACGCAGTGATGAATACGGCGGCAGTATAGAGAACAGGTGCAAATTTGTGCTGGAGGTAACAGCGGCAATTGCCGATGCCATCGGAAAAGAGAAGGTTGGAATAAGACTTTCTCCCTATGGTGCTTTTGGAGATATGCCGCAGTATGATGAAATCGATGAAACCTATACCTATTTGACTAAAGAACTCAATAGACAGGGAATTCTTTACGTGCATATTGTAGACCACTCTTCTATGGGGAGCCCCGAGGTGCCGCTGGAGATCAAGCAGGAAATAAGAAAACAGTTTTCCAAAACGCTCATCCTTAGCGGAGGCTATGACAAAGAACGTGCAGAGGAAGATATTGAAAAAGGTCTTGGAAATCTGGTAGCCTTTGGCCGTCCTTTTATCGCCAATCCCGATTTAGTTTCACGTATGAAAAATGACATTCCCCTGGCAGAGCCCAATCCGGAAACTTTTTACACCCCCGGTAAAAAAGGTTATACAGATTATCCCGCTTACCAGGAGCAGGAGGCATAAATCTCCTTCTTAAAAATTGCCTGCCTTAAAAATTCTAAGTTGATCTTCAAAGGAGATCCTTTTCTAAATTTTTTGGGCAGGTTTTTTTATGAATTTAAACTGCAGCAGGAATCAGAGAATTTTTTACTAAGTTATCTCAATGAAATTCGAAATTGTAAAAGCCGAATTGCTGGAGCAAGTTCCCAGTGCTTCGGGCATTGTAAAAACCGGCAATTCTTATTACGTAGCCGGTGATGATTCTCCTTACCTGTTTTGCTATGACCATAGTTTTACTGAATCTAAAAAGATCAGGATCTTTTCTGTCGATAAGGTGGAAGGAGACAGGATCACCAAAAAACATAAACCCGATTTTGAGGCGATGGAAAAAGTAAATGAGCACGAAATTGCCATTTTCGGCTCGGGCTCTAAATCGCCGCAAAGGGATTTTTTCATCAGGGTCTTGCTAAAGGAAGATGGTCATGAAGTAAAGACCAATCAAATTTCTGCTTTTTATGAAAAACTGAAAGAGCTGGATGTTTTTAGGGATTCAGAATTCAATATCGAAGCCGCAGCCGAGTATCACGGACAGTTCTTTCTATTTAACCGGAAAAAGAATGTTGTGATCAAATTCAAATATGAAGATTTTGTCGCACATATAGAAAATGATGCTCCCCCACCTGAAGTCTTTGTTGCTGAAGTGACACTTCCGGAAATCAACGGTCTCGAAGCAGGATTTTCGGGTGCTACGGCATTTCCGAACATGCCTTTCCTCATTTTTACAGCCTCGGTTGAAGATACAGATAATGCCTATGATGATGGTGACGTTTTGGGAAGTTTTATAGGAGTTCTGGATATGGAAAATTACGAAATTGTGGGGGAGATGCAACGCATCCCTTCTCCCAATGAAAAGGGTGGAGAGATCAAGGTAGAATCTGTAGCTATCGATAAGATCATTTCTGAAAAGGAATTCGAACTTGTTCTAACTACCGACAGTGATGGGGGAGATTCTTTGATCATTCGGGGCAAATTTAGTTTGGAATAATAAACGATTTAGAATAGGTTCTTAACCTCCGGTTTTTTTGTTCTCTCGGGAACTCACACCACAATTCGGAATTGCCCTGGTGGCAGGATTGATGTTAATGCTTGTAGACCGGAATACGGCAAAAAAGGAAAGAACAGGCGCCGTAACAGGCGATCTCGATCTTATTGGCTCAGGATTATTTCAATTTTCCTACGGTTTAAAGTTTTACTACCGGCTGGATCAATGAGCAATATCACTTAATATTTAATACATTTCTCTCTTGAACTTACAGGAGGAGAAAATAGCGATATATGAAAAGAAAGAAGTTTATCAGGAATATATCCTTTGCTACTGCAGCAGTTTTAATCCCGGGCTCTTCATATTCCATAAGCAGGTCTGAAAAATATGAGCCTCTGCGGGAATCCTATACCGGGAATCCGTTGCTGTCCTATATTCCGGGGGTAGAGAATTATCCCGGCACCCCTCTCGATCAAAAGGGGCTTTTCATGAATGAGAAGCATGTATTCTGGCCCAGGATGGGGGATGTTCTAAAGTGGAAATTATCCTCCAATCCTTATAGGGATGAGAAAGAAAATTACAACCTTAGGTTGAATGTGATCAAGAGGTCTTCCCTTGATGAAGTGCCCGATGATTCCATTACCTGGCTCGGCCATGCTTCTTACCTATTGCAACTCAATGGGCAGCGCATTTTAATAGATCCTGTCTTAACACCGCCCGGGCTTTTTCTGAAGCGCTATTCTGAACTTCCTTTTGAATTGAACGATTTTAAGGGTGTTGACTATATCCTGATCTCCCATAACCATCGCGATCATTGCGATAAGTCCAGTGTAGAACTTTTGGCTAAACAAAACCCGAATGCCACCTGGCTGTGCGGCCTGGAGCTTGATAACCTGGTATTGAAAGACTGGACCGGTTCTCAAAAAATTCAGGCGGCCGGGTGGTACCAGCATTTCAGGATCCCAACTTCCGGTCTCCAAATTTCATTTCTTCCAACCAGACACTGGTCCCGCAGAGGACTTTTTGACACCAATAAAAGTTTATGGGGAGCCTTTATGATCGAAAGCGGCGGAAAGAAGATCTATTTTGGTGGAGATACGGGCTACAGTGAACATTTCAAAAGAACAAATGAACTGTTTGGAGAGGTGGATTACTACCTTGCCGGGGTAGGAGCTTTTGCTCCACGTTGGTTTATGAATTCTTCTCACATGCACCCCGAAGAAGCCGCAAAGGCCAGTAATGAGCTGCAGGCAAAGAACCTGCTCCCAATGCATTTTGGTACTTTTGATCTCTCAGATGAACCCTTGTTAGAACCCGGAATGTTGATGAGACAACTCAAAGCCGAAAATGCCTTTGATGCCAATCTTATAATTCCTGCTGTTGGGGAAGTAGTTTCAATTGGAAACAATTAGCAATCAACAATTAACAATGATCAGGTGAGGATTTGAAAATTTGAAGATAAGTTCTACTTCGCACTTCCAATGTACATCATTCATACTTCGTACCTCAAACTTCTAACTTCTTTTTTTTATCTTGGGGAACTTAAAACTCCATAACCCATGATAAAAAAGTTACCGGTCTACGGGCTGTTGCTCGCGGTTGGCGTAAGTTGTCAAACGCAGCAGGCGGTGCCCGAGGCAAAAAAAGATGAAAAAAAACCTGCGCAAATGAAATCCAACATCAAACCCTATAGTGAAGTGGTCACTTCTGAAGCTAAAAGCGATGAAGGCCTTTTCACGGTACACCTTGTAGGAGATAAACTTTATTTTGAGGTTCCGCTCGAGCTGCTTGAAAAAGATATCCTTCTGGTAAGCCGTATTGCGGGAGTCCCTGCCGGTTTTGGTGGTGGTTATGTCAATGCCGGTTCCAAGGTAAATGAACAGGTAGTGCGATGGTCAAAAAGAGGCGATCATCTTGATATGAAGGTGATCAGTTTTGAAAATGAGAGCGAAGAAGGATCTCCGATCTATCAGTCGGTGCAGGCGAATAATTTCTTTCCCATTCTCTTCAGCTCAAAGATCGCTGCATACAATGACGAAAAAACTTCCGCAGTGATCGAGGTGAGTGATCTTTTTACAGACGAAGTAGCCGCAATAAACGGGGTCTCCCCCGAGCTTCGGAAGCGTTACAAAGTCAAAAAACTGGATAAATCCCGTACTTACATCCAATCGGCACACTCTTATCCGAAGAACATTGAAGTGAAGCACGTGTTGACCTATGAAGCCGAAGAACCGCCCGAAAGAGACCAGGCCGGCACCATTTCTATGTTGATGAACCAGTCCATGATCCTGCTTCCGGAAGATAAAATGCAGCCCCGCCTTGCCGATCATCGTGTGGGATGGTTCACAACCCGCAAATATGACTACAATTCCCAGGCGCTTAAAGCTGATGACTATGAGATCATCAACCGCTGGAGACTAGTGCCTAAAGATATTGAAGCATATAAAAGAGGTGAGCTGGTAGAGCCGGTAAAACCTATTGTATGGTACCTCGATCCTGCAACGCCTGAAAAATGGAGGCCTTACTTCCGGCAGGGGATAGAAGACTGGAACGTGGCTTTTGAAGCTGCAGGTTTTAAAAATGCAGTAATTGCGAAAGATCCTCCAACTAAGGAAGAAGATCCTGAATTCAGTCCCGAAGATGTACGGTATTCAGTAGTGCGCTATGTGGCCAGCACAACAAGAAATGCGATGGGACCTTCTGTGACCGATCCCCGTACCGGAGAAATCATTGAAAGCGATATTATCTGGTATCATAATCACCTGCGATCTTACCGTAACAGGTTTATGATCGAGGCAGGGGCGCAAAATCCTGCAGCCCGATCCCTGGAAACTCCTGAAGAAGAAATAGGGGAGATGATGCGTATGGTGATCGCACATGAAGTGGGTCATGCGCTTGGTTTACCGCACAATATGAAGGCCAGTTCTGCTTATCCTACAGATTCTTTACGGGATCCTGAATTCACCCAAAGATATGGGCTTACGCCTTCCATTATGGATTATGCCCGGGTGAACTATGTGGCGCAGCCGGGAGATGAAGGGGTGAGATATATAAGAATGATGGGGCCTTATGATCTTTATGCGATCAACTGGGGCTACCGATATTTACCTGAAGCAAATTCTCCGCAGGAAGAAAAACAGGTTCTTAGTAACTGGATCCTTGAAAAGGCTGGAGATCCTGTCTATGAATTTGGAAGCGGTTACCGCGGAATCGATCCGCAGTCCCAAAGAGAAAGCCTGGGGGATGACCAGATCAAAGCCAGCGAATATGGACTTGCAAACCTGAAAAAGGTGGTGCCTAATCTTGTAAAATGGACTTCTAAAGATAACCAGGACTATGATGACCTGGAGGAAGTGTACCGTGAATTAGGCGGCATGTGGAGAGGTTACATTAGCCACGTAATAAGCAATGTGGGCGGAATCTATGAAACCCGAAAAACAGCCGATCAGGAAGGAACGGTGTACACTCATGTGCCCCGTGAAAAACAGGAGGCTGCAATAGCCTTTTTGAATGAGCATGCTTTCACAACGCCTCACTGGTTGTTGAATGAAGAGCTATTAGGAAGAATAGAGGCTTCCGGAAGCATTGAGAACATTCAGGGGCTGCAGGGTAGATCTCTGGACAACCTGCTGGATAAAGAACGCCTGGAACGTATGTTCACTAATGAACAGATCAACGGGAAAGAAGCTTATTCCCCGGTAGAAATGATGGATGACCTTAGAAAGGGCATTTTCAGTGAACTCTATAAGGGAGCTAAAGCAGATGCTTACCGAAGGAATATTCAGCGTTCCTATGTGGACACCGCTGCAGAATATGTGCAGAATCTGAAGAAAGAAGAACCGGGAGAGGTCACTTCTACCGATATTATTGCGCTAATGCGCGGAGAACTGGACCAGCTAAGAAGGGACCTTAGAGCCAGAGGCTCAAGATCGAATGATAAATTAACCGTTTACCACTGGAAGGACCTGCTGGCAAGAATTGATGCCGCCCTTGATGTAGATGCATAAAATGTACAGCCATTTTACGCAGAGTTTGCTACGCGACTCAGGTTCGGTTATACATTCAGATATATAATTACAAAAAAATGCCCTGCAATTGTGGGGCATTTTTTTTATATTATAAAATAATATTTGTTCCTATGCCTGAAAAATTCCGTGGAAAATATCGCACTACCTCTATCAGGAAACCAGATTGGGATTACGGCAGTAGCGGGGCATATTTTACAACCATTTGTACTAAGGAGCGGGAGAGATTTTTTGGAAGGGTTCAGAATAGAAAAATGGAGAGGTCAGAAATAGGAAACCTTGTCCAAAAATTTTGGGCAGAAATTCCCAATCATTTTTCATTTGTAGAATTAGGTGAATCTGTGGTTATGCCAGATCATTTTCATGGAATTGTTATTATCAATAATTCTACAATTAATCAATCTGCAGAGATGCCCAAGTTGGGCATCTCCACTATTGCAGATAAGAAAAGGGATAAATGGAAACCCGGGATCCTTGGAGTAATTATTAATCAATTCAAAAGGATCTGTACCATCCATGCTAGAAAGATTGATCCAGGGTTTGCCTGGCAATCCGGATACTATGATCATATTATCAGGAATGAATCAGAATTCTACAGGATTTCCGAATACATCAGGAGAAATCCAGAGAAGGAATGATAAATAAAATGCGCAAATATTAATATTTACTTTCCATTTATTCCTCAATAGGAATGGCCAAGAGAGGAATATTTCCCTTTTTCAGCAGCTTTAAGGAAACGCTTTCCTGCAGCAGGTTGTGTAAAAAACTATGCTTATGAGTACCTACAATTAACAGGTCAGATTGCAGTTTTTGGGCTTCCTCCAATACTGCTTCTACGGTAGAACCTTGTATGAGCAAGGCCTCTTTTTCAATGCTGTCACTCAGGAAAGTATCACAATACATCTGCAGGTTTCGATGCTCTTCCCGAAACTCTTCTGCCTTAAAATCTCTTATGTACTGGGGCCCCGGTTCATAACCCACAAAGTCAGGATCGGGTTCCGCTACATGCAGCACCCAAACCTTGGCGCCAAATTTCTCGGCCAGGCCTTCTGCGTACCCCAAAAGATCCCCAACAGCATCGTTAAAATCTATAGCTACTAATATGTTCTTTAGTTCTTTCATGATGTTAGTTTGTTGTTTATGGTTTGTTAAGTCGGTTTCCTGTTGCCGGTTCCCTGTTGCCGGTTTCCTGTTGCCGGTTCCCTGTTGCCAACAACCTGATTCCTGAATGTTACTGCTCACTGAATACTGAACACCGACCACTAATATTCCTTCTCCCTGTCCACCACATTCTTTAATTTCTTTCCCTGCTTCATTCTTCCATAATTTTCAAGGATCTGCGGCACCACTGTCGCCGGATTAGTGACACTGGCGATATGAGGAGTGACCTTTATTTTATCATGTTGCCAAAACGGATGCTCCTCAGGCAGAGGTTCCTTTCGGAAAACATCCAGGCTTGCTCCGGAGAGATGTCCGGAATCTATCATTTCCAGCAGGTCTTCCTCCACCAGATGCGGACCCCGGGCAACATTGATCACATATGCGCCTTGGGGTAATCTTTCAAAAAGGCGTTTATTGAGGATGTTTTCAGTTTCCGATGTCAGCGGCAGTAGACACACCAGTACATTAGATTGCTCAAGAAAATCCTGTAGTTGGTCGTCTCCATGAAAAGTGGTTACACCCAGGATCTCCTTTTCTGTCCGGGACCAGCCGGTGACGTTAAATTTATTCTGAATAAGTTTTTCGGCCACGCCTACACCTAATACTCCCATTCCCATAATTCCTACCTGCACCTCTTCGGGCCGCAGATATTTTGTAGGGTTCCATTCCCTGCTGCAGTAGTGATAGGAGAGGTTCCTAAGGTGGTCCAGAACAAGGGAAAGAACAAACACGCTCATATCCTTTGTTAGCTGCTCGTCAATCACTCTGGTAATCTCAATGTGTTGCGGAATATCCGGGTCGTTGATAATATGATCTATTCCGGCGCCCATGGAGGCGATCACTCTTAGATTTGGATAATCTTTGTAGATACCGTGAGGGTGTTTCCAGGAAAGGGCAAATTCTACTTTGGAAGGGTCTTTAACTTCAGGATAGACCTCCAGATCGAGGTCACGATCCTGTTCTGTTAGGGCCTGTACCCAGGCTTTTGGATCTCTTTGGGAGCTAACGATTAGAAATGACATGTTTTGTTTACTGTTATGGTTAGGAATCTAGACGCTAGAAACTAGAACCTAGACTTTTTTCTTTACTTTCTATAATTTTCTGACCACTGACCACTTTTTTCTCATTCTCACCCCCGCCTCTCCAAAGGAGAGGAGTTTCACTACCCAAGTCTTGCTTCTTGGTTCTTGAAGCGCAGCGGTCTAGTCTCTAGTTCACAAACGCACTATACCCCGTGATCGCTCTTCCTACAATAAGAGAATTGATCTCTTTAGTGCCTTCATAGCTGTAAATGGCCTCGGCATCGGCGACGAACCGGGCCACATCGTATTCCAGGAGAATACCGTTACCGCCCATGACTTCCCGTGCGCGGCTTACCACATCACGCATTCTCATACTGGTAAAGACCTTTGCCATGGAGGCATGTTCATCTTTAAGAAGATCCTGGTCCTGCAATTCAGATAATCTGAAACACAGGGTTTGCATAGCTGTCAAATTGGAAAGCATCTCTACCAGGTGATTCTGGATCAACTGGTAGGAAGCGATTGGTCTTCCAAATTGTTCTCTCTTCTTGGTATATTTCAAAGCACTTTCATAAGCTCCGCGGGCACAACCTACAGCCTGCCAGGCCACCCCTGCGCGGGTCATCTTCAGCACCTTGGCAGTGTCTCTAAAGGATTCTGCTTTTTTAAGTCGGTCGCTATCAGGTACTTTGCAATCCGTTAAGGTGATGAGGGCATTCTGCACAATACGAAGTGCCATCTTATCTTCCATTTTTTCTGCTTTAAATCCGGGATTTCCTTTTCTCACCAGGAATCCTTTCACCTGGTTGGAGTCTTCATCCCGGGCCCAGATCACGATCACATCGGCAAAAGTAGCATTTCCTATCCACTTTTTCTGCCCGTTGATCACCCAGTGCTCCCCATCAAACTTGCAGGTGGTTTCGAGTCCGCCGGCGACCCCGCTGCCTACATTAGGTTCGGTTAGCCCGAAAGCACCAATGGCTTCCAGTTTTTGCATTTTTGGCAACCATTCCTGCTTTTGTTCCTCGCTTCCGCAGAGATAGATGGAACCCATGGCTAAGCCGCTATGGACACCAAAAAAGGTGGAAACAGAAACATCAACCCGTGCGATCTCCTGGGCAATGACGCCCTCCATTAGAAATGGCAAATTAGGGCAGCCGTAACCTTCGTATGGAATTCCGGCGATATTAAGTTTTTTGAACATTTCGATGATCTCAAAAGGAAATTTAGCACGATTCCAGTGATCATTGATCAATGGCCGCACCTCGTCTTCCATAAGATTGCGCACCTTGAGTTGCAACTCCCGCTGCTCTTCTGTAAGCTTGAGGTCCAGGTTATAAAAATCGCCGTCGATAGGCGGAAGGTCATGCTGACCTTTACGGCGCTTGGTTTTGAGCATTTTCATGAGGCCTTTTAGCTGATGCTCATCGAGATTCCCCAGGGTTTTCATAGCTTCCGAAAGGTCGATCTGCTGATTGATCTTCGCCAGCTGGTCCAGGTCTATGTTTTTTAAGAGGTTGATGGTATTTCTAACTTTTCCGAAGAAGGCCATATTTTTTAGGTTTTTCTAAAAATAGGTATTAAAGAAATGGCAGCTTGTTAAAGCTTTCTCAAACCGCTATTAGTATTGAGTATTTGGTATTGAGTATTGAGATTATTCCCGGAGCAGGAGACAAGGTTTGCAGGAACGGGAATACTTCCATAGGAGTTGATCGGGAAATTTAAATTATCTTACCGGTTATAGTTTTAAACAACAAAAAAATGGGAATATTCTCCGCTTTAATGGGCAATGCAGGGGCCGTAGATAAAGAAAAATTACGTGCAGATTACGGGCAACTTTTAACGCCAAATGAGCAGATCGAAGTAGGCTTCAAGCTGGTAAGGGACACTTTTGTTTTTACAGATAAAAGGCTCATTCTCGTGGATAAGCAGGGGCTAACGGGAAGTAAAACCCAATATCTTTCGGTTAGCTATAAAAGTATTTCACGTTTTAGTGTGGAAACTGCAGGAACTTTTGACCTTGACGCCGAACTAAAGATCTGGGTCTCCAGCGAGCAGCAACCCAGTATTACCCGGAAGTTCAATAAATCTGTCAATGTTTATGAGGTACAGCAACTTTTGGCTCAACATGTTCTTATATAGATATTTAGCAAAATTTTAGTTTCTTAGGCTGCTTCATCTAAAGCCATATTCCTTAATTTCGAGGAGAAAGGAGAAGTGCCAAAAAACTCTTTCTTGGGACCTCTCCACAAAGATAATCCTATGAAAGAAGATAAAAAGAAGATGCAGGATCCACAGGAAAAAGAAGTACAGCCTCCATTTGATGATCAGGAGCCGCAGGATGTCCCGGGGACTGAAAAGAAGATGCAACCCAAAGTTGATCATGGAGAAGAATCCTACAAAGGTTCGGGTAAACTGGAAGGGAAAAATGCTATTATCACAGGTGGAGATTCGGGTATTGGCCGTGCTGTTGCTATTGCCTTTGCCCGGGAAGGAGCTAACATTTTGATTTCTTACCTTAATGAAGACGAAGATGCCGAGGAAACAGCAAAATGGGTGAGAAAAGCCGGAAAAAAGGCTGTATTGGTTCCTGGAGATGTGAGTGATGAGGAACATTGTAAAAGTATCGTCCAAAAAGCTGTGGAAGAATTTGGGCAGATAGATATTCTTGTAAACAATGCAGCTTTTCAGATGGCCAGGGAAAACATTCAGGATATTTCAAGCAATGAATGGGACAGGACCTTCAAAACGAACATTTACTCCATGTTCTACCTTATCAAAGCTGCAGAGCCGCACATGAAACCCGGGAGCACCATCATCAATACTACATCCATCAATGCTTACAAGCCGCATCCACAGTTACTGGCTTATGCAGCAACAAAAGGGGCCATCCAGAACTTTACTGCCAACCTGGGACAAATGCTTGCCTCCAAAGGAATTCGTGCAAATTGTGTGGCACCGGGGCCAATATGGACTCCGCTGATTCCGGCTACTATGCCACAGGATCAAGTTGAGACTTTTGGAAAAGATACACCGCTTGGAAGGCCGGGACAACCTGCAGAACTGGCTGCACCCTTTGTCTTACTGGCTTCGGAAGGCTCCAGCTATATGACCGGATCCACGGTGCAGGTAACGGGAGGAAGACCCACTATTTAATGATCATTGGGGTTAGAGGGATCATAAAGGAGTGACTCTTGAAGTACATAGACACCTGTACGCTAGTAAAAGAGAATTTTTTAATTTTGCCGTTCTTAAAAAATTTCCATTTATGCTTACGACTTCATTCTTTTTGACAGGAGAAGATTTGCTTGCTCGATCGAAGAAGTCTTTTCTCCTCATTTTTATCCTGTTTATGCTCTATCCTGCCACCGGGCAGGCGCAATTTTTTGATTCGAATAATGAAGATACCAAGAGGAGCGGAGATATCATTCTTGTGGCTTTACCTGCATCTACAGCACTCTCTACAATAGTGCTGAAGGATAAAAAAGGTTTTTGGCAATTCACTAAAAGTTTTGCGACCAATCTTGCAATTACCGGAGGCCTTAAATATGCTATTGATAAAAGGCGGCCCGAAGACGGGGGCGGGCAGGCCTTCCCGTCAGGACATACTTCCATAACTTTCCAGTCGGCGTCTTTTGTGCACAGAAGATATGGATTCAAATATGCTATTCCGGCATACGCCCTGGCAGGATGGACAGGTTACAGCCGCATTAATGCCACCAAACATGACGGCTGGGATGTCCTTGCAGGGGCAGTAGTAGGAATTGGCAGTAGCTTTATTTTTACTACACCTTACCAGCGGGAAAATATGCAGCTTACGTTTTCAAGTTCAGATGATCAATATCTGCTCGGTTTTACCTACAGGTTCTAAAGGAGGCTCAGGAGCAAAAAAAGGCACTTCCCGGAAGAGAAGTGCCTTTACTTATTTTTTTGATGGACTAAATTCCGAATGTTTTTTTCACCCTATCCACATAATCGAGTTCTTCCCAGGTAAACAATTTTACTTCCACAGTCTTTTCTCCGTTGTAGGGACTTCTAAAAACTTTTCTTTCTGTTCGGGGTTCCTTTCCAAAATGTCCGTAAGCTGAGGTTTCGCGGTAGATCGGATTTCTAAGTCCTAATCTCTCCTCAATAGCCGATGGTCTCATATCGAAGATCTCAAGCACTTTTTGAGCGATCTCCCCATGAGAGAGATCGACTTTTTTGGATCCGTAAGTTTCCACGAGAATAGAAGTGGGCTCCACAACGCCAATAGCGTAAGAAACCTGTACCAGCACTTCATCGGCTACACCTGCGGCCACCAGGTTTTTCGCAATATGACGTGCCGCGTAAGCTGCAGATCGGTCAACCTTGCTCGGATCCTTTCCCGAAAATGCACCTCCACCATGGGCGCCTTTTCCGCCGTAGGTATCTACGATGATCTTTCTCCCGGTAAGACCGGTATCACCGTGAGGTCCGCCAATGACGAACTTTCCGGTGGGATTGATGTGATATTTTATTTTGTCGTTAAACAGCTTCTGAACATATTCCGGAAGTTGTTCGATCACCCGCGGCATAAGAATTTCAATAATATCTTTTTTGATCTTGTTGAGCATACGATTGTCATCCTCGTCAAAATCGTCGTGCTGTGTAGAAACCACTATAGCAACTATACGTTGTGGCACGTTGTCATCGCTATATTCGATCGTTACCTGGCTCTTGGAATCGGGCCGCAGGTAAGTGATCTCATTGTTCTCGCGGCGTAATTTGGCAAGTTCAATAAGGATCTTGTGAGAGATATCCAGCGCCAGAGGCATGTAATTCTCGGTTTCTTTAGTAGCATAGCCAAACATCATTCCCTGGTCGCCGGCGCCCTGTTCTTCCTTGTTGCCACGATCAACTCCCTGGTTGATATCCTGGGACTGTTCGTGGATCAAAGAGATCACGCCGCAGGAATCCCCGCTAAATTTATAAGCACCTTTAGTGTATCCAATGTCATTGATCACATCCCTGGCGATGGTTTGCACATCGAGGTAAGTATCGCTCTTCACCTCTCCGGCAAGCACCACCTGTCCTGTGGTTACGAGCGTTTCGCAGGCGACTTTAGATTCGGGATCAAAGGCAAGGAAATTATCTAAAAGGGTATCACTAATCTGATCGGCAATTTTATCGGGGTGACCTTCAGAAACACTTTCCGAAGTAAATAAATATGGCATGCTTCTTTGTTTTTTAAAAAAGTTAATTTCAGAAGAAAATTGACGTGAAGCGCTAGAGAAGTTTATCACTGCTTTAGCATTTTTAAGGGTTGCAATCAGTCAAATTTTTCCCTGAAGTTGATGAGGAGCAAATGTATAAAAATTGTTTTAAATCCACTGCAAAATCTGTTTTTTAAGAATAATTTGGGCGCTCCGGCCCGCCCTCCCGGGCGGGCCGTCAGGCTTTCGCGGGTCGCTTCCCTCAGCCTCCCGGCTTCGGGAGAGCTCCAACAACCGCTCAATCCTTAGCGCGGGATCAATTAACAGTTAGCAATTAACAATGATCAATTAACAGAAATCTTTAAGCCGATGGCGCGGATTTGCAATTTGTGGCTAGCCTTTAAAGGATTAAGGATTAAAGAATAATGGATAATAAAAAAATTTTTGCAGAAAAGTGAGAGCAAAATTCACTGCGCCAACTCTCAACTGGGAACCTGCAACAGGCGACCTTCAACCGAACAATTTTTGTGGGTGGACCTTTCAGGAAAAGATGTGGCAAGAAAGTTATTGATCCTGGCAAGGGAACTGGGGCTGGAAAAAGAATTTGAAGAGATCACTATTCAGGATCTGGTGCCGCCACATCTTAACGGGCAGTCAACACTGAAGAATTTTCAGAAAAATAAAAAAGATCTGGATCCTCTTTTTTATGAAGCTCAAAAAACAGCTAAGGCCTGATGAAGTGATACGGCATGTGGGGGAACTGGACCTGCAAACCGGAATTCTGGATGTAAAACTGGTGACCGAAAAACGGACTTCAGCCTTAGGAAGCCTGAAAAACGCCGATTCCTCTTTTGAGATCTTTACCGAGTCCTATGGAGAGGAGCCTTTGGTGATAAAAGGAGCAGGGGCAGGAGCCGCGATGACGGCACGCGGAGTTCTTACAGATTTAATTAAATTAGCCGAAAAATTACCCTCATGAAGATCCATCTTAAAAGGCTGAACGACAATTACCATTTTGAAACTGTAAACGAACGAGGAAATGTAATTCACCTTGATAACAAGAGTGAACCTAATCCGCAAGGGGCAAGCCCTATGGAATTGCTGCTTATGGGTATTGCAGGCTGCAGCAGTATCGACATCGTGATGATCCTCAAAAAACAACAACTGGAGATGACCAATCTCGAAATGGATGTGGAAGGCTTTAGAGTTGAGGGCGCAGTTCCTAATGTCTTTACCGGGATTCACCTGAAGATATATATTGACGGAGACATTCCCGAAAATAAAGCCATTCGTGCAGTAGATCTTTCCCTGGAAAAATATTGTTCGGTAGCAAAGATGCTCGAGAAAACAGCCGAGATCACTACAGAGGTCATCCTAAACGGTTCGCCGGTAAAAAAATAATTCCGGTGCTCATCCCAACATGCGAAAATTACTGCTCCTCTCATTAATTTGCCTTAGCCAGACTGCTTTTTCACAGGAGAAGCATTATTCTATAGAAGCCAATTATTTCTACGGAAGTATTTGGGAGCACAATCGCAATATTTCTCATCTTATTACGGGTCATCCCAATGGACTACTGCTGCACTTCAACAGGAAAACCTATGGAGACCAGCCATGGGAGCGGCGATACAATTATCCAAATGTGGGTTTCTCCCTCTCTTACCAGGATCTCAAAAATGAGCATCTGGGAGAGAATTTTGGAGCTTATGCACACCTCGGATTCTATTTTCTGAAGCGCCACCTTTTGCTGAAGGTAGGACAGGGACTCGCAGTGGCCACCAATCCTTATGATCCCGATGACAATTACCGGAATAATGCCTATGGCTCCCGCATCCTTAGCTCTACGATCTTCACCGCCAATCTGCAGTTCGAAAATATTATTGGCGGCCTCGGGTTTCAAACCGGGCTATCTCTTGTCCATTATTCAAATGCCGATTTTAAGTCTCCAAACAGCTCTACCAACACCATCGCCTTGAGCGCAGGATTGAACTATGATCTCAACCATGACATGCAAAGAGAGTTCATTCCTAAAGATCCAAAAATGCCATTTTCGGCACCCTTTAGATACAATCTTGTGTTGCGCAGCGGAGTAAATACTACCGGTGTAATTGGTTCGGAATCCTATCCTTTTCTAACCTTATCGGCTTATGTAGATAAGGCGCTCAATCATAAAAGTACGCTGCAGGCGGGAGCAGAGCTTTTTCTTTCTGAAGCTATGGAAGAGTATATTTACTACTATTCGGTCGCTTTTCCGCTGGTGGGAACTACGGGTGACGAAGACGCAAAGCGGGTAGGGATCTTTGCAGGACATCAACTTACTTTCCGCAAGCTTAGCCTTATTACGCATTTAGGATATTATGTTTACTATCCCTATGACAGGTATGTAGATCGAATATATAACAGGATTGGTCTGCAAAGAGAGATATGGAATGACCTTTTTGGATCTGTAACCGTCCGCTCCCATGGAGCCAATGCCGAAGCAGTAGAATTCTCAATTGGATATCGCTTATGAAACAACTGCTAAAAATTTACCTGCGGATTTTTCCTTTTTTGGCCCTCCTGATTTTTGCAGGCTGTGATACAGAAGATGCCCCCGATTGTTTCCAAACCGCCGGAAGCAGGATAGAAAAGGAATTTGAGGTGGAGGAGTTTGACGAGCTAATCGTGTATAAGGGGATCAACCTGTTCATTGAACAGGGGACCGAACATAAAGTAGTGGTCAGTACCGGAGAAAACCTGATGAACGAGATTTCGGCTAAGGTTGTTGAAGGTAGGCTTATCCTGCAGAACAACAACGACTGCAATTTTGTGCGCGACTATAATCTTAGCGATGTCCATGTTACCGTCCCGAACCTTGAATGGCTTCAAAATGCGGGAAACCGGGTAATCAAAAGCGTAGGCGAATTACATTTTCCAAACATCTGGCTGCGCAGTCTCAACCAGGAAGAGGAGAAAGACGTGTACACCGTAGGTGACTTTGATCTGCACCTGGTTTCTAAATATGTGCGGGTGACGGGAGATGATTTTTCTAATTTCTTTCTCCGCGGCAGCACAGATGATCTCAACCTCTACATCGCCAATGGCGACGGCAGAGTGGAGGCACAGGATCTCGAGGCAGGGAGTGTCGAGATTCAGCACCGGGGAACGAACAAGCTATTTGTGAATCCGCAGCAGGTGTTGAAAGGGGAGATAAGAAGCACCGGAGATGTAATCTCTGTGAACCGGCCGCCGGTGGTGGAGGTGGAGAGTTTTTACACCGGGAAGTTGATTTTTGAATGATATCGGGCGGTAGTAGACCTAACAGGTTTCCGAATCTGTTAGGTCTGGAAACACAATCCAATGTTGCAACCTTACAGGCTGCTAAAATCTTTTGTAAATTTTCCCGGGGCGTTGCCCCGGGCTTTTTTATTAGAGCCCTTCAGGCTCAGATTTTTTCGGAGCTATTTTAAAGGTCTTAAATTATTTAGGACGACATCCTTCCTCTATTATTATTTGTCTCTTAAATGGGCACTGTCTAAAAGCGGCTATTTTTTCAGCTAAGGCTGGTTAAAATATGTTATAATTATCCATGGGACTTGGCTCTTTTATTTGAGCCCTTCAGGCTCGACTTCCACTATATCATTTTTTTAAGGCTGAAGGCCTTACATGATTTAGCCCGGAGCAACGCTCCGGGAATTGAATTGCGTGTTCCATATCAGCCTGTAGGGCTGAGACAATTGGAATACCTGAAAAAAGACCTACAAGGTTTTGAAAACCTTGCAGGTCGGGCACAGATCGATACCAAGAAGATGGCGCGGATTTGTAATCCGTGCCGAGAGATATGTACCGCAAAGGGAATCACCGAAAATGTGAATTGCCTCCGGCTTTAGCCGGAGGTCACGGAAAGGGAAGATAAGTGCTTTAGCACAACTGGGAGAGCCAGATGGCGCGGATTTGCAATCCGTGCCGGGGGTGTTAACTACTTCTCCAGTGTCAATTCAGAAAATAAACTTTCAAGGTTTTTGTTCTTGCGGTTGAGCTGCAGGGTTTTTAATCCGTTGTCGTGAGCGAAATCGAAGACCGTAGGCCGCATATCCTTTTCGGTTTCAAAATAAAGTTCATATACAAATCCGCCGGTGTTTTTGAGGTTCAGGAGGTGTGGCAGGCGCATTAATGCAACTTCCTCTATACGGTAATCAAATTCCACTTCGATGATCTGTACCTGTTCGTCCCGCAAGTCTTCCAGGCGTTTGTCAGCCACAATTTTTCCTTTATTAATGATGATCACTCTTTCGCATAAGGCCTCGACTTCGCGCATGATGTGTGTAGAGAACAGGATGGTCTTTTCTTTTCCAATATTCTTGATAAGCTCCCTTATCTCTACCAGCTGATTGGGATCGAGGCCGGTGGTGGGTTCATCAAGGATCAGAACATCAGGATCGTGTAAAAGGGCATTTGCGAGACCTACTCTTTGCCGATAGCCTTTAGAAAGCTGGTCGATCTTTTTATTGGCTTCGGGTAAAAGTCCGGTTTGAAGAATTACTTCTTCAATTCTCTTTTTCGGCACCTTATAAATGAGGGCGTTAAACTCCAGGTATTCCCTTACATACATATCAGTATAAAGAGCATTATGTTCCGGTAAATATCCGGTGCTTCTCTGTGCTTCCAGCATTGCTTCGGAAAGTGCAAAACCATTCACGCTGGCTTCTCCCGAAGATGGTTGCAAATAGCCGGTAAGGATCTTCATGAGGGTGGACTTTCCGGCGCCATTCGGGCCAAGGAATCCTACAATTTCCCCTTTTTGAATGGAAAAGGAGACCTCATCTAAAGCCTTTTGTTCCCCATAGAATTTCGAGATCTTATTTACCTGAATAGACATAGCAGCTTTTTTTCAAAAGTAAATCAACTTTTTCAAAAGGAGGAAATTTTGGGAGTAGAACTCAAGAGATACCATTTTTAGCGAAATCGTTCTCGTGAATTTTTGAGAAAAAAATATCGATTTCTAAAAATATATTCTACATTAGCCATTCACAGAGAAGACAATGAGCAATTTATTTATCTGGAACGCCTGGTATTACTTTTATTTCTATTCAAGAGATAAGATCGGGAGTGCCGTATAATTAAATCAATAGTTATAACTGAAATCCCGATGTAAGCATCGGGATTTTTTTTTGCCATAAAATGGAAGAAAAAATAGCCATACAGGGAATAAAAGGTTCTTTTCACCACCAGGTTGCCGGGGAATATTTTGGGCAGGATGTGCCGGTGGATGAATGCCGCTCTTTCAGGGAATTGGTTGACAGTTTGCTGACCGACAGGGCTGTTAGCGGAGTAATGGCCATAGAGAACTCTACGGCGGGAACCATACTTCCCAATTACGCTTTGATCGATGAGAATAACCTTCAGATAAAAGGGGAGCATTATATCCCCATTTTTATGAATCTTATGGCACTTCCGGGGCAAAAGATCGGAGATATTAAAAAGGTTTTTTCTCATCCCATGGCTTTGTTACAGTGCCAGAATTTCTTTAAAGATCATCCACACATTGAACTTGTTGAAGATACCGACACTGCTGATGTTGCTAAGAGAATTAGCGACCAAAAGCTGAAAGGAGTCGCGGCTCTTGCCGGCAGGACTGCGGCTGAAATTTATAACCTGGAGATCCTCAATGAGGGAGTGCAAACCATGAAGAGCAATTCCACCCGATTCCTGGTGCTGTCTGCCAAAAATGCGGCTCCTGTGGTAAGCGGGTCTAATAAGGCCTCTCTCAAGATCATTCTGGAAAATAAAAAAGGAAGCCTGGTAAGTGTGCTGAATATTTTGCGGGATTTCGATCTCGATATGACGAAGATCCAGAGCGTACCGGTTATTGATGTACCGTGGAAATACGCCTTTTTTATCGACGTGCTTTTCGGAGAAGAGGAGGAATTGCGTAAGGTGCTGGGGATCCTGGAAGAACTGACGGAAGAAATAAAGATTTTAGGAATTTATAAGAACGGCTTATTATGATTGCACAGGCCAATAGATTAGACCATGTTGAGGAATACTACTTCTCGACAAAACTGAAGGAAGTGAGGGCGCTACAGGATTCCGGAAAGCCCATTATTAACCTGGGCGTTGGGAGCCCTGACCTGCCCCCGCCGCCGCAGGTGATGACGGCACTGCAGCAGGCACTGCTCAATCCCGTTGCACATCAATATCAGCCGTATCGCGGTACTAATGATTTCCGGAAAGCCATTGCGGAATTCTATCAGAACTTCTATGATGTAAACCTGAATTCAGAAACTGAGATCCTTCCCCTCATGGGCAGCAAGGAAGGAATCACCCACATTTCCATGGCATTTTTGAATGAAGGAGATGAGGTGCTGGTACCAAACCCCGGCTATCCCACCTATGCTGCCGTAAGTCGGTTGGTTGGTGCCAGCACGGTGCTGTATGATTTAAGTGAAAAAACCGGCTGGTTGCCCAATTTTGAGCAACTGGAAAAGCGGGATCTAAGCAGGGTGAAATTGATGTGGGTGAATTACCCGAACATGCCCACCGGTGCAGTGGCAAAAAAGGCAATTTTCGAACAGCTTATCGCCTTCGGGAAAAAGCACCGCATTTTAATCGTCAATGACAACCCATACAGTTTTATCTTAAATGAAGAACCGGAAAGTATTCTGAAGTATGCCAATGATGCTGACGGAGTGCTGGAGCTCAATTCTCTAAGCAAAAGTTTCAATATGTCGGGCTGGAGAATAGGGATGCTCTGCGGAAGTGAAAAGCATATTAATTCTGTCCTGAAGGTGAAGACCAACATGGACAGCGGAATGTTTTTCCCGCTGCAGGCCGGTGCTGCTATGGCTTTGAGGCTTCCGCAGGAGTGGTTCAGTGAGCAGAACAAGGTATATCTGCGCAGAAAAGAGGAGATCCTGAAACTGGCTACGGCCCTGAAATGCAGTTTTACAGAAGATCAAACTGGCTTGTTCTTATGGTGCAGAGTTCCAAAAGGCACTACTTCGGAAGGATTTGTGGATCACCTGTTAAAGCAATATCATATTTTTGTGGCCCCGGGATTCATTTTTGGGAGTCAGGGGGAAGGCTTCATCAGGTTCTCTCTTTGTTCTCCCGAAGAGATTATTATTGAGGCCTGTAAAAGATTAGCGGTATGAAGGTTCATATTATAGGTTTAGGTTTAATAGGCGGGTCGTTCGCCCTTGGGTTGAAAAAAGAATTTCCCGATATTGAAATATCCGGCAGTGACTTCAATGAAGCTCACCTTCAAAAAGCTAAGGAATTGAATCTTATCAAACGTGCAGGGGGGCTTGAAGAAGTAAACAAGGCAGATGTGGTAATTCTTGCAGTTCCGGTGGATGTGGCTAAGGGAGTTGCAGTTGAGGTGCTGGATACGGTAGGGAATGACACCCTTGTATTTGATGCAGGTTCGACCAAGTCGGGATTATGTGAAGCTATAGCAGCGCATCCGAACCGACGGAATTTCCTCGCAGCGCATCCCATTGCGGGAACTGAATTCTCAGGGCCTTCCGCCGCTGTAGAAGATCTTTTCCGGAACAAGACCAACATCATTTGTGAAGTGGAAAAGACTGCATTTAAGCTGCAGGAAAGGGCGCTGGAGATATTTCAGAAGCTGGGAATGCGCATAAGGTATATGGATCCCAAAGCTCATGACCGGCATATAGCCTATGTATCTCACCTGTCGCACATCAGTTCCTTTATGTTGGGAAAAACCGTGCTTCAGAAAGAGCAGAATGAAAAAGATATTTTTGACTTGGCAGGCAGTGGATTCGCATCCACAGTACGACTGGCTAAAAGTTCTCCCGCCATGTGGACACCCATTTTTCAGCAAAATAAAACTAACATTTTGGAGACGCTGGAGGAGTATATTACTAATCTTTCCAATTTTAAAGAGCTTATTGAAAAAGATGATTTTAAAGAAGTTTTTCTTGAAATGGAAAGAACGAATCATATAAAAACAATTTTGAACGGAATAAACTGATCATAAAATGGAAAATAAAAAAGAGCTTAGAACCTGGTTGGACAACTTTGGATTAGAACATCCACTGGTGATCGCCGGCCCCTGTAGTGCCGAGACCGAGGAACAGGTGCTAAAAATAGCACACCAGCTAAAAGACACAGATGCAACTGTGCTTAGAGCGGGGATCTGGAAACCGCGTACGCGCCCCGGAAATTTTGAAGGAGTTGGCGCTTTAGGTTTAAAGTGGCTTCAAAAGGCCAAGGAAGAAACGGGAATGCTTACCACTACAGAAGTTGCTAATCCCAATCATGTGGATCTTGCGCTGAAGCATGATATCGATATCCTGTGGATTGGTGCCCGAACAACAGTTTCTCCTTTTATCATTCAGGAGATCGCCGATGCCCTTAAAGGAACGGACAAAGTTGTGCTGGTGAAAAATCCGGTAAATCCCGATCTTTCCCTATGGCTTGGAGCGGTGGAAAGGTTTTACACCAGCGACATCAAAAATCTAGGAGTGATCCACCGCGGATTTTCCACCTATGAGAAGACCAGGTACAGAAACAATCCTGAGTGGCAGATCCCGATCGACCTGCAGACAAAATTCCCGGACCTGCCGTTGATCCTGGATCCTTCACACATCGCCGGGAACAGGACTTCCATCTTCGATCTTTGCCAGACGGCTCTCGATCTTAATTACGACGGCCTCATGGTGGAAACACATTTTGATCCTGACAAGGCCTGGAGCGATGCGCAACAACAGGTCACACCTGCCACCCTTGTGCAATTCATGAAGGATCTGAGGATTAGGAAAGAGGTTTCTGAAAGTGAAGAATTTCAGACAAAACTAAAAAGTCTGAGAGCCATGATCGATATTACCGATACCCAGCTGCTGGACGTGCTTAGCCGAAGAATGAAGATCGCAGATGAAATTGGAAAAGCAAAAAAGGAACAAAATGTGGCTATTCTTCAAAATCAACGCTGGAGTCAAATCCTGGATAAAATGACAGCCGAAGGGGAGCAAAACGGTTTGAGTGAGGAGTTTATCAAGCGCATATATAAAGCCATTCACCAGGAATCGATCAATCATCAGGAAGAGGTGATGAAAAATCAGGACTAAAATGGATTTATATTGGAAGCCTGATTAGTGAATCACTAAAGGATTTTGCATTTTTGTAACATGACAGGAACGGTTTATAAATCTACCGGAAGCTGGTACCAAATAAAAGCCGATGACGGCAAGTTCTACAAGTGCCGTATCAAAGGGAAGTTCAGGATCAAGGGAATAAAAAGCACCAATCCTGTGGCTGTAGGGGACCGGGTTGTGTTTAAACTGGAAGATCCACAGGATGAGGAACAGAATGGGGTTATATCGGCAATAAAGGATAGGGATAATTACATCATCCGGAAGTCGGTAAACTTGTCTAAACAGACGCATATAATTGCGTCCAATATTGATCAGGCATTTTTGCTGGTTACGCTGAATAACCCGCCCACATTTACCACCTTTATCGATCGATTTCTTGTCACTGCGGAAGCTTACGAAATTAAAGCCATTTTGCTTTTCAATAAAATCGATGCTTACTCTCCCGAAGAGCTGGATGAGGTGAAATATCTGGCGGCGATGTACCGGCAAATAGGGTACCAATGCATTGGAATTTCGGCAAAAACAGGTAAGAATATTGAGCAGGTAAAGGAGTTGATGCAAGATAAGACCAGCATGATCTCCGGGCACAGTGGTACGGGAAAATCCACTTTGGTAAATGCTATAGAGCCTAAACTGGATCTTAAAACCACTCAAATTTCTGAACAAAGCCGGCAGGGACAGCATACGACTACTTTTGCTGAAATGTTTGATCTGGATTTTGGAGCGAGAATTATTGATACCCCGGGAATTAAAGGATTTGGCGTGGTAGATATTGAAAAAGAAGAATTGGGGGATTACTTTCCGGAATTCTTTACGCTTAAGCAGGATTGTAAATTTAATAACTGCCTGCATATAGATGAACCTCAATGCGCAGTAAAAGATGCTTTGGAAGCCGGAGAAATTCCGTGGTCACGTTATAAAAGCTACCTGCAGATCCTAAAAGGGGAAGATGGCCAGCAGTACCGGATGGACAATTACGATCAGGAATGAGAGCAGTTATACAAAGAGTTTCAAAAGCTTCAGTAACTATAGAAGGTGTCAAAAATGCTGAAATTGGCCTTGGTTTATTGATCCTTCTTGGGATAGAAGATGCAGATGCAGATGAGGATATTGCCTGGCTTTCAAAAAAGATCGCGAACATGCGCATCTTCAATGATTGTGACGGGGTAATGAATGAATCTTTGCTCGACCAGAATGCCGATGCTATTGTGGTAAGTCAGTTCACGCTGCACGCGAGCACCAAAAAAGGAAATCGGCCGAGTTATATTAAAGCAGCAAAACCTGATGTGGCTATTCCGCTTTACGAGAAGTTTGTAAGGCAGCTTGAAAATGACATAGGAAAAGAGGTAGGCACAGGAGAATTTGGAGCAGACATGAAAGTGCAGCTTTTAAATGACGGGCCGGTGACGATAATTTTAGATTCGAAGAATAAAGAGTAGAATCAACCGCTGTCAGGGCTGTTAGCCGCTGACAGGGTTGTGTCTTTTTCCACCCTGTCAGTGGTTTTACTCCCTGACAGGGTCGAGTAAAATCCTCGCAGGATTGGACAAGAGGTTGATGAAAACAGCATAAAAAATCAACCGCTGTCAGGGCTGCAAGCCGCTGAGAGGGTTGTTTAGATTTAACGAAATCAAAAGATTTAAATCAGTATCATGAACATACGAGATTCTCAACAAGCCGTAGACGAATGGATCAAAGAACACGGCGTTCGCTACTTCAATGAGCTAACAAATATGGCTCAGCTTACCGAAGAGGTAGGGGAAGTAGCCCGAATCATTGCCCGCCGTTATGGGGAGCAGAGCGAGAAGGAAAGCGATAAGGCCAAAGATCTGGGAGAAGAACTGGCCGATGTGGTTTTTGTGGTGCTGTGTCTCGCTAACCAAACAGGCATTAACCTCCAGGAGGCTTTTGATAAGAAGTTGGATCTAAAGACCCAACGCGATAAGAACCGGCACAGAAATAACGAAAAACTAAAGTAAATGCGCATTTTAGAAGACATTAAAAATCCCGATTACTGGATCAAAGTATTACAACTGGCAACAATTTTCTTTGTGATCTTTGTAGGGCTTTCTCTGATCATTTCCCATTTCAGGCAAATAGTCTCCGGAGATTTTGCTGCAATTTATCAGGATGAGTTCGCCAATGGCAAATGGGTGGAATATCTGCTTATTAAAGCAGCCATTAGTTTTGTTTATGCCATGTACATGACCAGCAGGCGCAGGAATTTCAGGCCACAATAATGGATCTGCGGCTCTCCACTCATTCCCGGGATCTCTCCGGAACTATAGCAGTTACAGGCTCAAAAAGTGAATCAAACAGATTGCTTATTCTGCAGGCACAGTTTCCCCTGATAGAAATAAAAAATCTCTCCAGCAGTGATGATACCCTGGTGCTGCTAAAAGCATTGGATTTCTCCGAAGAGGTGATAGACATCCATCATGCCGGTACTGCCATGCGCTTTCTTACGGCTTACTTTTCAACAAGAGAAGGAAGGGAAGTGGTGCTAACCGGGAGCCAAAGGATGCAGGAGCGGCCAATTGGAATTCTGGTCGATGCTCTGCGGAATTTGGGTGCTGATATTCATTATGTAAAAGAGGATGGGTATCCGCCGCTACGTATAAGAGGACGTAAGCTGCTGAAAAAAGAGGTGAAGGTGCAGGCGAACATCAGTAGCCAGTATATTTCGGCTTTGATGTTGATGGCTCCCTCCTTACCCGAGGGCCTTGAAATTCATCTTCAGGGCAAAGTTACCTCTGTACCCTATATTCTAATGACGCTCCAACTCCTGAAGCAATGCGGGATCTCCGGGAAATTCGAAAATAATATCATTGCTGTTTCTCCACAATCTTCTGTTCCTAAAAAAGAGATCACCGTAGAATCCGATTGGAGTTCGGCATCCTACTTCTACAGCCTTGCCGCCTTAAGTGAGTCGGCAGAGCTGAAGTTAACCTCTTACCGAAAGGACAGCCTTCAAGGTGACAGGATCGTGGCGGATATCTACCAAAAATTAGGTGTTAAAACCACATTTTTAGAAGGGGGGATAAAGCTGGAGAAGGTCCCTGCAGAGCTTCCGGAAAAAATTGAGCTAGATCTGGCTAACAGCCCCGATCTTGCCCAAACAATTGCTGTCACCTGCTTCGGTCTGGGAGTCGAATTACAAATGATTGGCTTGCACACCTTGCGGATCAAGGAAACAGACCGGCTTCAGGCTTTAAAAAATGAACTGGAAAAGTTAGGAGGAGAAGTTGAGATTTCAGAAGATTCGCTTTGGCTTTCAGCTTCCGAAGGAATTAAAGAAAATGTGGCAATAAATACCTATAACGATCACCGTATGGCACTGGCATTTGCATCTCTTGCTTTAAAAACTGCCATTGTGATCAAAGATGCAGAAGTAGTGAGCAAATCCTTTCCGGAGTATTGGGAAAACCTGCAGCAACTAAAATTTTCCGTAGAAGATTACATAAAAGGCTAAGTATTTTTCAAAAGAACCGGGTGTGTGGCCGCGTCAATTAACAGATTTCTTAAATAAAGGCGTATTTACTTGACAACGCCTATCCCGAGGTTGTATATTTGCAGCTTCAAAAAATCTATCTTATATGGGAATGAAATTATCGCACTTCAATTTTGATCTGCCACCGGAACTTTTAGCCGAATATCCTGCCGAGAACAGGGATGAAGCACGTCTAATGGTTTTGAACCGTAAAGATCAAACTATTGAGCACAAACAATTCAAAGATCTTATCGATTATTTCGAGCCACAGGACGTGATGGTATTGAACAATACTAAGGTTTTTCCTGCACGTTTGTTCGGAAATAAGGAGAAGACCGGTGCCCGTATCGAAGTGTTTTTGTTGAGAGAATTAAATGCTGAAACCCGTTTATGGGATGTGCTGGTAGATCCTGCCAGGAAAATAAGGATAGGGAACAAACTCTATTTTGGAGAGGATGAAAGCCTTGTGGCTGAAGTCATTGACAACACTACTTCCCGCGGAAGAACGCTGCGTTTTCTATACGACGGTTCTTACGAGGAATTCCGTGATAAGCTTACAGAACTTGGGGAAACTCCGCTTCCAAAATACATCAAGAGAGAAGTGCAACCCGAGGATAAGGAGCGTTACCAAACGATCTATGCAAAATCTGAAGGGGCTGTTGCAGCACCAACTGCCGGACTTCACTTTTCAAAGCACCTTTTAAAAAGGCTTGAAATCAAAGGAATCGATTTTGCTGAAGTTACCTTGCACGTGGGTCTTGGAACCTTTAGCCCGGTTGAGGTAGAGGATCTTTCAAAGCATAAAATGGATAGTGAGGAAGCTTTTATAGAAGGAAAAGCGGTTAATACGATCAACAAAGCAATTTCTGAAAAACGTAAAGTGTGTGCTGTAGGTACTACGGTAATGCGTTCTTTAGAAAGTTCAGTGTCTTCAAACAGGACTCTGAATGAATTCAGTGGATGGACCAATAAATTTATCTTTCCTCCATATGATTTTAGTATAGCCAACTGTATGATCACCAATTTCCACACGCCAAAATCAACTTTGTTGATGATGGTTTCTGCATTTGCAGGTCATGATTTTATGAAAAAAGCTTATGCCGAAGCAGTGAAGGAGAAATATAAATTCTACACCTACGGGGACGCTATGTTGATCCTGTAGACTGAGTGTTCAGTGTTCACTGTTCAGTGAGCAGTGCTTCTCAAGTAAAGAATCAAACCTGCAAGGTCTTTTTTGGACCTTGTAGGTTTTTCTTTTTTACCTCATGTCTAACCTTCCGGAGGCAGGCAGGCTTGTTTCACCATCCTCTTTGGAATTTGGGTCCTGGAATTTGGAGCTTCTGCATCTTTTTTGGATCATTATTTGCTTGTAAATTCGTCCTTTACAAAATAAACTCCAGTAATTCTGATTAAAAAGATCCTGAATTTTGAATTTTAAATCTTGAATTACTTCGTACTTTTGCAGCGTGAAAGAAAAGAAGAAAGACATACGGGCATTGACCAAAGAGCAACTTCAGCAATTCTTTGTTTCCCAGGGAGATAAATCCTTCCGTGGGACTCAGGTTTATGAATGGCTTTGGGGAAAAGGAGCCCATTCCTTTGAAGATATGACCAATATTTCGAAGGAAACGCGTCAAATGCTGAATGAAAATTTTGTGATCAATCACATACGGGTGGACCAGATGCAACGCAGTAGCGACGGGACCATTAAAAATGCAGTTAAGCTCCATGATGATCTTACCGTGGAGTCTGTTTTAATTCCCACAAAATCGCGTACCACGGCCTGTGTTTCTTCACAGGTAGGTTGTAGCCTGGATTGCAAATTCTGTGCTACCGCAAAACTGAAGCGCATGCGCAACCTAAATCCGGATGAGATCTACGATCAGGTGGTAGCGATAGATAATGAGAGCAGGCTTTATTTTGATAAGCCGCTTTCGAACATCGTATTCATGGGAATGGGCGAACCGCTCATGAACTACAACAATGTCCTGAAAGCTATAGAAAAGATCACCTCTCCGGAAGGATTAGGTATGTCGCCAAAGCGGATTACTGTTTCAACATCGGGGGTGCCAAAAATGATAAAAAGACTGGCCGATGAGGAGGTGAAATTTAAACTGGCCGTTTCCTTACATTCCGCTATTGATGAGGTACGTACTTCTATCATGCCGTTTAATGCCACCTTTCCGCTTAATGATCTCCGGGAGGCGCTGGAGTACTGGTACGCCAAAACAAAAAGGCGTATTACCTACGAATATGTAGTTTGGAAAGGCATCAATGATTCAAAGAGAGATGTAGATGCTCTTGTAAGGTTCTGCAGGTATGTTCCCTGCAAGGTGAACCTTATTGAATATAATGATATTGGCGATGAAACCTTTAGACAGGCCCCTTCAGAAACTACCAACATGTATGTTGATCAACTGGAGAGAAGCGGCATTACAGTTACAGTGCGTCGCTCCCGCGGAAAAGACATTGATGCAGCCTGCGGTCAGCTTGCAAATAAATCTTCAGAAGTTACCGCTTAAGGTCCCAAAAAGAGCAAATTTGAGAGGGGTTAAAAATTTAATCTTTTAACTATCTTAGCAGCCCTTATGAAGGTGATTTCAAAAATTAAGCTCCCGGTAGAGACTGAGATGGAACTTTTCGAAAAGAAGTTCACGCAGTCCATGTCTTCCAAGGTTGCCCTTCTCAATCGTATCACTCATTTTATCGTTAACCGCAAGGGAAAACAAATGCGGCCCATGTTTGTTTTTCTCGTGGCCAAAATGGTGTCAGACGGGGAAGTGAACGAACGCACCTATCGGGGGGCTTCGGTGATCGAGTTGATCCATACCGCCACCCTGGTTCATGATGACGTGGTTGATGATTCCAATCGCCGCCGGGGATTCTTTTCCATCAATGCGCTCTGGAAGAATAAGATCGCAGTCCTGGTAGGAGATTACCTGCTTTCTAAAGGACTTTTACTCTCTATTGATAACAATGATTTTGATCTGCTCAAGATCATCTCTGTCGCTGTAAGGGAAATGAGTGAGGGAGAACTGTTGCAGATCGAAAAGGCCCGTCGCCTGGATATTACTGAGGATGTTTATTACGAGATCATCCGACAAAAAACAGCGACTTTAATTGCTGCCTGTTGCAGTTTGGGAGCCGCTTCGGTTAAACCAGATTCTGCTGAAGTTGAGAAGATGAAACATTTCGGGGAGCTGATAGGAATGGCTTTTCAGATCAAGGATGACCTGTTCGATTATGGCAATGAGCGTATAGGCAAACCTACAGGAATTGACATAAAGGAGCAGAAAATGACACTTCCGCTTATACATGTTCTTAATAAGGTTTCAGACAAAGAAAAAGCCTGGGTAATTAATTCCGTAAAGAACCATAATAAAGATGGCAAACGGGTACGTGAAGTAATCAATTTCGTCAGAGACAACGGCGGACTCGATTATGCCGTAACCCGAATGAAAGATTTTCAACAACAGGCTCTTTCCCTGCTCGCAGTATATCCCGATTCTCCCTACAAAGATTCACTTATCCTGATGGTGAATTACGTCATTGAGCGTAAGAAGTAATTTCCTGGCTTAGTTTATATAATGCTGTTTCTTATTTCAAGATCATTGTTGGCTGGTTGAAATACCCGAGATACGCGTAACAGGGTTCTGCGGACTGCACCTGTAATATTTACTCCTTAGGGGATGGCTTTCAGATGTAAGTTACTTCAACTCCTCGATTAAGAAAGTTACTTCTTTATCCAATTGGGATCCAGGGAATCAATACCTGTCCTAAGTCTTGGTTCTTGCAGTCCAAGCAATCTTGTCTCTTTTTCCGGATATGGAAGTTTCCAATTAGGAAGCCCTTTTTTGAAAAAATATTTGAAGCTTTTTTTTGTCACTGGGTTCTTTTAAAAGATCAAAAAATACTACATTTAGTTTTGATATTAGTTGCTCACTACCTGCTCAAATCATTTTTTTCTATGGAAAATTTACGGCTTAACTTATTGATAGCTATAGTTGTATCCTTTTTTACAGCTACAGCACAAAAGCTGGCACCACCTATACAAAATTACTCCTCAATTGATTACAATGGAGGTAGCCAAAATTGGGATATAAGTCTTAATCATGAAGGAATAGTTTATGCTGCCAATTCCCGTGGGCTGTTGTCATTTGACGGTCAACGTTGGGAACTGTTTCCCCTGGAAAGTGGATCTATTATTCGTTCTGTATATCCTATAGGGAATAAAATCTATACCGGTTCCTACAGAGAATTTGGATATTGGGAGAAGGATGAAAAGGGAGATATGTGCTATACATCCCTTATTCCTCTTTTGGGAGAATATGACCTGCAGAGCGAAGAATTCTGGGAAATTATTGCACTTAAAGATGCAGTTTATTTTAGATCCTTTGGAGCTATTTACCGGTATCAAGGGAATACCCTTACTGCAGTAAAGCGAGTAAATGTCAATCAAATGGAGGTGTTCAATGGTAAAATTGTAGTTAGTGTGGGTAATACCGGGTTGTTCTATCTGGAAGAGTCAGGAGATTTGGTGCCATTGCCAGACGTGGATGTATTAAAGGGAGAAGTTATAAGGGAATTGATTAGGCACGAAGGTCAATTGCTTATAGGAATAAAAGACAGAATATATTTACATAATGGGGAGAGGCTTAAGGAAATACGGCATCTGGGTCTTGAAGAGGAGTTGGAACAATATGAGCTTAATCATGTCTTGTCACTTGACTCTAATGGCCTTGTCATTGGCACCTTAAAAAATGGTGTGATCCATTACAAACAGAAAGAGGAGGAAATAGCAATTTACAGTAGGGCAGGGGGACTTCAAAATAACACCGTTCTCTCTATGGCAAGTAGAAATGGTAGAATATGGTTGGGGCTGGATAATGGGATTGATGTTTTGAACCTGGATTCTCCAATAGAGTTTTTTACAGATGAGAGTGGCGAATTAGGCTCTGTTTATGATGTGGTTTTTCATGACCAAAGCCTATACCTTGCCAGTAACACCGGGGTTTTTAAGTTTGAAAATAACCGTCTGGAATTATTGGAAGGAGCCGAGGGACATTGCTGGAATCTTCAGGTATATGACGGGATCATGTATGCCAACCACAATAAAGGAACTTTTAAAATTATAAATGATGCCTTTGTTCCCATAAGTGAACGTACGGGAAGCTTTCAGCTTTTAATGCAGGAAAATGATAGTTACTTTGTTGGCACCTATACCGGAATTGACCTTTTTAAGAAGTCTGGTGATAGAGTAAAGCGGCTTAACGGGATAAATTTTCCGGTAAAGAAGATCCTGGAGGAAAATCCTCAGACGTTGTGGGCAACAGATGCTTATGAAGGGATCTATAGAATTGGTTTATCAGCTGAAAAAGACAGTGCTATTTCTATAAACAAAATACGATCAGACAATCCCGCAGGAGACTATAGTGCTGAAATTTTCAGATATAAAAGTCAGATAGCAGCCCTGACTAACGGGAAGTGGTACAAGTACAATCCATTTAAAGAGAAGTTGGAAAGATTGACTGAGTGGCAGGCATATGACAACAGCCGGCTTTTACTGCAGGAGGAAGGTCTGTTTTGGTTTTTAAATTCTGAAGAAGATTTTCTGGAGATTACAGATCTTGAGGGGAGTACAATGTTCATTACAGCTGTTATGCTTAATAACAGGCTTGTTAGGAATCATGAACGGCTGGTTAAGGTCAGTGATTCCTTATATTACTTTAGTCTGCATGACGGTTTCGCGAGTATTAATGTAAATAAGCTACAAAACCATATCCTTCGGGAACAATTGAGTAAACCCATCATTCAAAAGTTCTATGATGTAAGAGAGGATTATAATCTCGACAAAATACCTCATATTCCCAGTAAAAGAGCAAGGAAAGTAACTGTATTTGCCGGGCTGCCGGTATCTGATGCTGTGGAGATGAACTATGAATTAACAGGGTCAGATAATACACCAATAAAAGGAAAGGTTCGGGATGGAAAAATTGAATTCCAGAATTTACCTTTTGACGAGTATGAATTAAGCTTAATGGCATTCGGATCTCAGAAAAATGCTCCAGTATTGAGCACCTTCCAATTTGTGGTTGATCCACCCTGGTATTTGAAAGATAATTTCAAGGCTTTGTATGTACTATTATTGATCCTTCTTGTGATATTAATTTACTATATAAATAAAATGAATTTAATGAAGCATCGCCAACAGTTGCAGCTTCAATATGAAAGAGAGCATAAGGAAAAAATGAACCGGCTTGAAAAGGAGCAGCTGTTGAATGAAATTGATCTTAAGAGAAAAGAGCTGGCCAATTCAACTGTATTGGCAGCAAGGAAAAATGAAGTGCTTATGCAAATTCAGGGAGAGCTCAATAAGGACAAGGAGAAATTTTCGAACCAGTACCGAATGAAACACATTATGAATAAGATCAATAAAGCGGTTAAAAATGACGATGAGTGGAAGATATTTGAAACAAATTTTAGTGAGCTTCATGAAGATTTCTTCAAGGACCTTTTGGCAAAATATCCACAATTAACAAATAAGGATCTAAAACTGTGCGCTTACCTAAAAATGAATCTTCCCTCAAAAGAGATTGCTCCTTTGATGGGAATAAGTGTGAGAGGGGTGGAAGTACATCGTTACCGACTAAGAAAAAGGCTTAATGTCGACACTTCCGAAAACCTCACCACCTGGCTCATCTCAAATTTTTAAGACCTTTTGTTATTTGCAGGTCACTACAACAATACTACATCAACATCCATTTTAACATCTATTTTAACAGCCTTAATTGTACTTCCGTAGTAGCCTAATTTATTTAAAAGCAGTACCTTAACCTTTAAATCTATTGTGATGTAATAAATATGTACTATAACGTTTTCGTGTTTTCCCGCAACTGGTGTACATTCAACTGAAATTTTGTAAAAGGTTTAGCATATGAAAAATAAAATACTACTAATATTCCTGGCTATTTTACTTTACGGAACAGGATATGCTCAGGAAACGAAAACTATTACAGGTACTATTGTAGACCCCGATGGAATGCCCTTACCTGGAGCTGAGGTAAAAGTAATAGGGAAGGAAATTTTTGACATTACCGACTTTGACGGAAATTTCACCCTGGAAGGGGTAGTGGAAGGGGATACCTTCAGAATTACATTTCTTGGTTTTGCACCTCAGGAATTGCCTGTTGTGGAAGCCAATGAATACGCAATCACCCTCGAAACAGATGCTGCTACCCTTGACGAGGTAGTGGTGGTAGGTTATGGTACACAGCGTAAGGCCGACCTTACAGGTTCTATCGTGACCATACAGTCTGAAGAAATTGAGAAAACTCCTACCTCCAATGTTATGCAATCTTTACAAGGTAAGGTTGCGGGGGTACAGATAACCTCCATTGGATCACCGGGAGATTCTCCTAATGTTAGAGTAAGAGGGCTCGGAACTTATACCAGTGGTACAAATGTACTGTATGTGGTGGATGGAGCCTTGTATGACAACATTGATTTTCTAAGCACCAAGGATGTTAAATCTATCAACGTTCTAAAGGATGCCTCTTCTGCAGCTATTTACGGAGTTAGAGCTGCTAACGGGGTGATAATTATCGAGACCAAGTCTGGCCGTGCAAACCAAAAGCCCCAGTTCGAATATGATGGCTATACCGGGGTTCAGAGAGCACAGGACATCGTAAAAATGGCTAATGCCGAACAATTCACCACCATGGCCTATGAGTCGGGTTCTCAACCAGACGTGCAATTTGTATTAAATGCGATGCAAAGGTTTGGGCGAAGTAGAATTAATCCTAATATTCCCGATGTGAATACAGACTGGTATGATGAAATTCTCAGGGATGGACTTATTCAAAGTCACAGTATAGGAGTATCCGGAGGAGGAGAAAACGTGACTTATGCGGTAGGAACCAATTATTTCTTTCAGGAAGGGATTCTGGATATGGAGAACGAGTATGAGAGGTTTAATATCAGGTCAAAAATGAATGTGGATATTACCGACAGGTTCAAAACAGGAATGAACGTGGTATTTAGTAATGCGACCCGCTATGCTCCCGAAAACGCGGCATGGTTCAATGCATACTTCGCCGTTCCTATTCTTCCTGTTATGGACCCATCGAACACGGCCGCTGCACCTATACAGTTTGCCAATGCTCAGCTCCTGGGCTATAGAAGCCCTCAAAACCCATTTCCGGTTATGGAATATAATGAAAACCGAATCAAAATAAGGAAGGTTCTTGCTACTATAGACTTTCAATATGATATTATAGAAGATAAACTTGACTTCAAAACTACCTATAGCCACAATTTAACTGCTCTTGAGGAAAGATATGTAAACCTTCCATATACCCTGGGTAATAATTATGAGGTACGGTCATCCATTCGAAGGGCAAATAATACCTTTTCAAATCAATACTGGGATAATGTGCTTACCTACCAGGATCAAATCGATGATCACCGCTTTACAGTAATGGCAGGAACTTCTTTTAGGGATGAGGCGGCAAATAATTTTGCAGCCACAGGGCAGGACATTGCAGGAATTAGGTTGGAATCCAGCAGGTATCTTAATTTTGCCGATCCCGAGTCCTTTAATAACAATGTAAGTGAAATTGGAAGACGGTATTATGGAATGTCCTATTTTGGACGGATCTCCTATAGCTATATGGACAAATACCTGTTTTATGGCACTTTTAGGGCAGATGGTTCTTCAAAATTTACTCTTGATCCCTGGGGTTATTTCCCATCTGCGGGAATTGGCTGGGTACTTTCAGAAGAGAACTTTATGGATAATGTTGGGGTGATCGATTTCCTCAAATTTAGAGCTGCCTGGGGTAAGCTGGGAAATGACAATGTAGCTGCCAGCGCAGGCTCAAATACTATTAATGTGGTCACATTACCTTTTGGGGATCAACAAAGAACAGGGACAACCTCCACAAGTGTCTTCTCAAATAATACATGGGAAGTGATTGAAGAGATTAACGTGGGAATGGACCTAGAGCTGTTTGAAAATCGGCTATCGCTTACTGCAGATTACTACGTTAGGGATACTGAGGATGCAATTTTGCCCGTGTATATTCCCATAGTTAATCGCACGGTTGACCGCAACTCGGGAACTATTCGAAACTCTGGTCTCGAATTAAGTGCCAGCTACAACGGATCCATTGGAGAGGATTTTAACTTTTCAATAGGAGGAAACTTTACTACTCTCGAGAACGAAGCTACCGAAATCGAGGACGAAAGAGGTTATTTAGATGCGGGTTCGGCAGAATTCAGGCAAAGAACCATAGAAGGAGGACCTCTGTTCGCATTTTATGGGTATGAGAGAACAGGAGTTTATCAAAATCAGGCGCAAATCGATGCCGATCCTGTCGCAGTAGCTAATAACCTGGTGCCGGGAGATCTCATCTACAGAGACCAGAATGGAGATGGAGTAATTAATGATGAAGACCGTGTGATCCTTGGATCCTTTTTACCCGATATCACTTATGGCGGAAACATTTCCATGAATTACAAGGCTTTCGATTTTTCCCTCAACTTTTATGGGCAGGCAGGGAACAAGATTCTTAACAGAAGAAGAGGAGAGGTTATTTTCACCAATGATACCAATATAGATGCAGATTTAGCTGTCAATCGCTGGCATGGTGAGGGTACAAGTAATGTTTATCCTTCTTCTGCGGGAATGCGGAAGGCATGGAACCAGCGCTTGAGTAATTTTTGGGTTGAGGATGGAGATTTCTTCCGAATTCAGAATATCCAGTTTGGATATACAGTCGAACAGGAAAGTCTGCCTTTAATGAGGTTCTATTTTACTGCCGAAAGACCCTTTTCCTTCTTTGACTATAACGGTTTTACGCCGGAAGTTGAAAATGGTGTGGACAGACAAACCTATCCTGTGCCATCAATTTATACAGTAGGTGTTAATGTGAAATTTTAATTAAGATACAATGAAAACATCAAAATATATAATCATCCGTCTCTTTGCGCTGGTACTTATCATGCTGTTCAATTCATGTCATGATAAGCTTGATGAACAGGAAGGGCAACTGAATACGGGAGACCTGGATTACACCAATACTTCCGAAATGATCAATCCATTATTGGGAGCATATTATGAACTTGGAACAAGAGGCTGGGAAGAACCGCTCCTCCTGGGCGTGCGGGGAGATGACGTCAATGCCGGTGGACTGGGGGACCAGCAACCTTTTGCCGATACCGATCTCTATAACTATGATAGAGATTTCTGGATGTACAACTCCCTATGGAATGTACATTACAACGATATCATTAACCTTAATACGGCAATACTTCAGATTGAAAATTTCATGGAATTTGCTAACGAACAAGGTTTTGCAAGGGGGGAGCAATATATTGCCGAAATTAAGGTATTAAGGGCGTGGTTCCATCTCAATTTGGCCAGGACATGGAGCGATGTCTTTATCATTACTTCAAACCAACCCGAAGAGGAACTGGCGCAGGGTGTAGCTTCTAAAGAAGAGGTGATGCAGTTTATTTCAGATCAAATGGATGAGGCTATTCCAGATCTTCCCGATTTGAGACCAAACCAGCGCACAGATCTTCCCGGTGGAGTGACGCGCTATACAGCCTATGCCATAAAAGCATTGGCTCAACAGGAACTACAAAATTACCAGGGAGTGGCAGATGCCACTGGAGCAATTATTAGCTCCGGAAGATTTTCACTCTATCCCGATTTTTACCAACTCTTCAAAAAGCCGGGAGAGCTAAGTGATGAAAGTCTGCTGGAGATCCAGTATTCCGATTATGGAAATGAGACAGGAGAAGCTTTTTACCACCTCTATGCTCCTTTTGGACCCCAAAATTGGGATCCTGCAAGGGAGAATGCCGAGGGAGGATGGGGATTCTATGAACCCAGTATAAAGTTCATCGAATTCATGTTGGCCAGAGATGAAACCATACGTCTTGAGACCAGTGTCTTATTTACCAACAGAGGAATTGAAGCCTTGAGAGCAGCAGGTAATACCAACTTACCTGGATTTGTAGACAATACTACCCCATCTGGAGATGTAATAAACGATTTTGCACGTGCTTTATTTTCGAGCGGTAAACACTACTTACCATCCATACAACTTACCGATGGGCGCAACAACTATAGCGCTGGAAAGAACTTTATCGTGATAAGGTATCCTGAGATCCTGCTTATGTATGCCGAAGCACTTACCAGAGGCGCAAATGGCACTGCAATGTCTGCACAAGAGGCGGTAAACCTTGTGAGGGAAAGGGCAGAAATGCCTCCCCTGTCGGGAGTAACTACCGAGGATGTGTTGGATGAAAAATTTGCAGAACTCGCCATGGAATGGGGAGTGAGGTATTACGATATGATCCGTTTGGACAGATATAATGAATTGAGCTATGACGGCAGGACTTTTACTGCCGGTGATGAATTCTTGCCATATCCACAGGCGCAGGTAGATGCCCTGCCTCTGGAAGCCACTTCGGTAAAGAGAAATACTCCCATGAATGACGTGCTTTCAACCTTAAACCGTTAAAAAATGAAAAGCTTTAAATTAAAATATATAGGTGTTCTTGCCATTCTGTTTATTTTCGCAGGCTGCGAACGGGATGAAATCGATTCTATTACAAAAGTGGAGCCGGGGCAGGATCAGGGAGCTCCCGAAATTAATATAAAATACCCTCAACAGGGAACGGTCATTAAGGAAGCCTCAGAGCTTTCTAATATTACTATAGATCTTGAGGTGGAAGATGATATAGAGCTACAGGAGATCGTGGTTTTAGTCGATGGAGAAGAGGTAGCCACCTTTACCGAATTCACCGACTACCGTATTGCTCTTAAACAGGTCACTTTTGAAGGCCTGACTATGGGTGAACATACCGTTACAGTGAGGGCTAAAGATATGGAAGGCAAAGAGACTGTTCAAACAAGTACTTTTAGCAAAGAACCTCCATATACTCCTGTTTTTGAAAATGAGGTCTTCTATATGCCTTTCGATAAGGCTTTTATGGACCTTGTAAACCTTGAAAATCCCGAGCAGGTGGGAAGTCCGGCTTTTTCAGATGAAGCTAAAGAGGGAACAGGTTCCTATATGGGGGCTGCAAATTCTTACCTCAGCATTCCTTTGGCAGACCTGGGTGATGAATTTACTGTCGCCTTCTGGTATAAATTGGATCCCAGTGTGGACAGAGCGGGTATTTTGACTGCAACAGATGATAGTGACCGTAACCAGGGCTTCAGATTGTTCAGGGAAGCAGCAGGCAGCGATGCTCAGGTAATCAAACTAAATGTAGGTACTGGTGAGGCTGATATCTGGAACGATGGGGGTACCATTTCTTCTGTAGAACCCGAATGGACGCATATTACCCTTACAGTTACTCCTACAGGAACAGCAATATACCTCAATGGTGTTTTAGAAAGGGCAACTCAGGTAAATAACCGGGCTATTGACTGGACAGGAGTCGAAAATCTTGTCATAGGCTCGGGACTCAACTTCAGCGGCTGGGGTCATAATTCAGATCCAAGCCTCATTGATGAACTAAGGATCTTTGATGCCGCATTAACTGCAGAAGAGGTGAGCATGATGGTGAATCCTCCTTCTGAAGAAATTTCTCTTCACCTGCCTTTCGACGGAAATTACAACGAACAGGTTTCCGACCGCAGCATCAACGTTGTGGGTTCTCCCGGTTTTACCGAAGAGGCGAGAGAAGGAAGTAATTCTTATGCCGGGGCCGAGGGGGCTTATTTGACCTTCCCGTCCAGCGGTCTCCTGGGTGATGAATTCAGTACTACTTTTTGGTATAAAGTTAATTCTTCTCCAGATAGAGCTGGAATAATTTCCATAAGTGCTGTGAATGAAAGTGATCCTAACAAGAATAATCTCACCAAAGGTTTCCAATTGTTTAGGGAAGGAAGTGCAGAAAGCCAGCGTATCAAGGCGAGCATAGGTACAGGAGACGGTAACAACTGGAATGATGGCGGACTTATCGATGCAACTGCCGGAGAATGGGTGCATATTGGTTTTGTGATCACAGAAAACCAAAGTAGAATATACATCAACGGTGAGCTCGTCAATCAGGCTGCTGTGGCCGGCGGAGTGGACTGGACTGGGGCCGATTTAGTCTCTGTTATGTCTGGTGCACCTCGCTTCGTGGAGTGGAATCACCTTTCAGATAAAAGTTATTTGGATGACCTGCGTTTTTACCGGGTGGCTCTCACAGAAGAAGAAATAGAAGCCGATATGAATAATTGATCATTAGCCTGAAACAGTCTTCAAAAATCTCATTTTTGAGGACTGTTTTTTCTAAACTCTTCCAAATTCAATTCTTATGAAAAGTCTTATAAAATACTTTTCCCTGCTGAATATTGTGGTCTTTTTCCTGGCTTGTTCAGATGATTCCGGGCCGGGATATCAGGAACCCTATGTCCCCGATCCCGGGAACGGAGAGGAGCCGGTAGCACAATTATCTGATGAAGAACTCCTGGATCTCTTACAGGAACAGACTTTTAACTATTTCTGGGATTTTGCTGAGCCCAATAGCGGGATGGCGCGCGAAAGATCTCAGGATGATGCCTATGGCGGCGACTCTCCTCATATTGTGACCACCGGAGGAACAGGCTTTGGACTGGCTTCCTTTCCCACGGCTGTAGAACGGGGCTGGATCAGTGAATCAGAAGCTTTGAGTAGGTTAGACAAAATTTTAAGTTTTCTGGAGGAGGTGCCAACTTATCATGGGGCATTTTCTCATTGGTATATGGGTAATACCGCCGAAACAAGACCTTTTAGCAATCTTGATAATGGTGGCGATCTCGTGGAAACAGCATTTTTGATGCAGGGCCTGTTGATCAACCGGGAATATTTTGACGACGCCGATATAGATGAGCGTATTACCACCTTATGGGAAAACGTAGAATGGGATTGGTACACGAATGGTCAGGATGTTTTGTACTGGCACTGGTCGCCTACCTATAATTTCCAGATAGGCCTACCTATCACCGGGTGGAATGAATCTCTTATTGTTTACGTACTGGCGGCTTCCTCGCCTACGCATCCTATTTCTAAAGAAGTCTACACCAATGGCTGGGCTTCAAATGGCGGCATCGTTACCAATAGAAATCATTATGGAATCAACCTTCCGCTTGGTCCTTCTTACGGGGGACCGCTATTTTTCAGCCACTATTCCTTTATTGGGTTAGATCCGCGTAACCTGCAGGACCAATATGCAAATTACTGGGAACAAAATATTAATCATGCTTTGATCAATTATGAATATGCCGTTCGTAATCCAAAGAATTTTGAGGGCTATGGAGAAAATTCGTGGGGTCTTACAGCTTCCGATAGTCATCAAGGCTATGCCGCCCACAGCCCGACGAACGATTTAGGGGTCATTACGCCAACTGCCGCTTTATCATCTTTCCCGTACACTCCCGAAAAATCTATGGCTGCCCTGAGGCATTTTTATGAAGACTTGAATGATGAACTTTGGGGGGAATATGGTTTTTACGATGCTTTTTCAGAAGAGCACAATTGGTTTTCAGACGGATATCTTGCCATTGATCAGGGACCTATTATAGCCATGATCGAAAACTATCGCACGGGACTTCCATGGGAATTGTTCATGGCAAACGAGGAAATACAGGCGGGATTGGATAAGCTCGGCTTTACTTATTGAATTAGAATAGATATCAAAAATCTCTAAATGTTTAAAAAATATTCTCTACTGGCTTCTTTAGTACTTCTTGTCAGTGTTGCTTGTAAAGATGACAAACCAGGACAGGAGGAACTGCTGGCAGAAAATGTTCAGCAACAAAACCTTTCAGAAGAGGCACTTTTGGATACCGTACAAAGGCAAACGCTTAAATATTTTTGGGAATATGCCGAACCCAACAGCGGAATGGCCCGGGAACGTTTCCATCCCGATGGCAATTATCCCCGGAAGGATTCACACGTAGTCACCACAGGTGGTTCCGGTTTCGGACTCATGGCTATTGTGGCAGGTATGGAACGTGGATTTATTCCCCGGGATTCTGCCGTTGCGCGTCTGGACAAGATCGCAGACTTTCTTGATAATACGCCGAGATTTCATGGCGCCTGGCCTCACTGGATCAACGGAGAGACGGGGGAGACCCAGGCCTTTGGTGAAAAAGATAACGGTGGGGATATCGTAGAGACCTCTTTTCTTGCACAAGGCTTTCTTGTAGTAAGGGAATATCTTAAAAACGGGACGGCACAGGAGCAGGAAGTGGCCCAAAAGTACGACGAACTTTGGAAAGGAATTGAATGGGACTGGTACACCAACAACCAGAATGGGATCTTTTGGCACTGGTCTCCCGTTTATGAGTGGGAAATGGATTTTATGATTGAAGGCTATAACGAGTGTCTTATCACCTATGTCATGGCAGCTTCGTCTCCGCAACATGCCATTGATCCCGCTGTTTATCATGAAGGCTGGGCCAGGGGAGGAGATATAGTTTCTAATGAAGTGGCTTATGGATTGCCTCTTATTCTAAAACATAATACCAAGGGCAGCAGAGGTGGCCCCCTTTTCTGGGCTCATTATTCCTACCTGGGGTTAAATCCAAAAGGCCTTAGTGACAGGTATGCAAACTACTGGGATGTGAACGTAAACCACAGCCTCATAAATTTTGAATATGCGGTTGAAAATCCTATGGATTTTGAGACGTACAGCAAAAATTCCTGGGGACTTACTGCCAGTTACACCCGCCGCGAGGATGGGAGTGTTGGCTACGCTGCTCATTCCCCCGATGATGATCGGGGAGTGGTTTCGCCTACGGCAGCGATAAGTTCCATTCCTTATACTCCCGAAAAATCTCTCGACGCGATGAGGTATTTCTATGAAGATCAACATGATTTACTGTGGGGCCCCGCCGGATTTTATGATGCTTACAGCCTCGAAGGAGAAGATTGGGTGGCACCTTATTACCTGGCAATTGACCAGGGTCCGCAGGTGGTTATGATTGAAAATTATCGTTCCGGGCTTATTTGGAATTTATTCATGCAAACTCCCGAAGTACAGGCCGGACTTGAAAAACTTGGATTTAGCTATGAAAAATAATTTAATGCTTATCATCGCATTTTTGACACTTCAGTTTTCTGCGGAAGCACAAAACCGGGAGTTATATGAGCGAAAGGAGTTTATTTCTGAAGGGGATACATTGCGTTACCGCATCCTCTATCCTGAAGGTTTTACCGATGCCGGAAAATATCCCTTGCTATTCGTTTTGCACGGAGCTGGTGAACGTGGCCGTGACAACGAGGCGCAACTGGTTCACGGCAGCAACTTATTTCTGAAGGATTCCATACGGAAGAAATTTCCGGCCATTGTAGTTTTTCCGCAGGTAGAACCTGATGATTACTGGGCCCGGGTAGAAGTGGAAAGAGACACTTTTCCCCTGCAGTTCAATTTCAGAAATACCGGAAATCCAACTAAAGCCATGAGGCTGTTATTGCAATTGTCTGATGAACTGGCTGCCAAAAAATATACCGACAAAGACAGGATCTATGTTGGCGGATTATCCATGGGAGGCATGGGTACTTATGAGATCCTTTACAGAAAACCGGAGTTCTTTGCAGCAGCCTTTGCAATCTGCGGAGGTGCAGACCCTGCTATAGTTGAAAAGTATCCAACAGGATTTCCTATCTGGATCTTCCACGGAGAGAAAGATGACGTAGTGCCACCAGCACTTTCGAAAAGCATGGCAAGGGAGATCAACTCCCTTGGCGGCAATGCCAAACTATCTCTTTATCCAAATGACAATCACAACAGCTGGGATTCCGCTTTTTCTGAACCATACCTATTACCATGGTTATTCTCGAATAAAAGAAATCATAGTTTTTAATGAAAGGTTTTAATTACATATCCACAACAACAGCTTTTTTACTGAGCTTCCTCGTGTCTTCGCAGGAAGTGGTGCCCGAAACTTTTATCAATCCGCTGGATATTGATTACACTTATATGGTTTATAACTCCAGCAGGAATATTTCCTATCGTTCGGGTGCAGATCCTGCGGTAATAGAATTTCAAGGGGAATATTATATGTTTGTTACCCGTTCCTTCGGTTATTGGCATTCTAAAGATCTGGTCAATTGGGAATTTATTAGGCCCAAACAATGGTTCTTTGAAGGTTCCAATGCCCCAACCGCTTTTAATTACAAGGATTCTCTTGTCTATTTTGCCGGAGATCCCGCAGGCTACGGCAGTATTTTGTACACCGATAATCCAAAAAGTGGTGAGTGGACACCCACTGCTTCCATAACCAACAATATTCAGGATTCAGAATTATTTATAGACGAAGATGGCAAAACCTATCTCTATTGGGGCTCCTCAAACGTACATCCACTTAAGGTTAAGATGTTGGATAAGGATGATCGATTTCTTGAAACAGGTGTAGAAAAAGAATTGATCAACCTGGTTGAAGAAGAGCATGGTTGGGAACGCTTTGGGGAAAATAATTTCCATCCTACCCTAAAGGAGGGATACATGGAAGGTGCTTCCATGACCAAACATGATGGCAAATATTATTTGCAATATGCTGCACCGGGAACACAGTTCAATGTTTATGCAGATGCTGCCTATGTAGGTGAAACACCCCTGGGACCTTTCAAATACATGAAGAACAATCCTTACAGTTTCAAACCGGGAGGATTTGCCAACGGAGCCGGTCATGGAATTACGGTGAAGCAAACCAACGGCCAATACTGGCATTTCGCGACTATGGCGCTGGCTTCCAACTCTCACTGGGAGCGTCGTTTGGCCATGTGGCCCACCTATTTTGATGATGAAGGTTTAATGTACACAAATACCAGCTATGGGGATTATCCGCTGTTTAGTCCCGATCATCCAACTAAAGCAGGTTTGCATACCGGGTGGATGTTACTGTCTTACAAAGGCAAAACTACTGTTTCTTCTTCTCAAATGCAGGTGAGAAAAAGTACTTCTACAGATGGGGATTATGACATTACTGAAATGCCTCTCGAAAAGAACAGCAAAGGTGAAATTATCTCTAAGGTGCTTACAGACGAAAGTCCTAAATCCTTCTGGGTTGCCGAAGCTAATGACAATGAACAATGGGTGGAGATAGAAATGTTGGCCCCCGGAAATATTTATGCTATTCAGCTGAATTTTCATGATCAGGATGCAGGGATCTACACCCGCGTTGATGGTCTTAGACATAGATTTACACTGGAAGCTTCAGAAAATGGTAAAGAATGGAAAACAATTGTAGACAGAAGTAATAGCTTTGAGGATGCTCCCAATGCTTACCTGCCTTTAAATAAACCGGTAAGAGGTAAATATGTCCGCTACAATAATATAGAAGTTCCGGGGAATAATCTCGCCTTATCTGAAATTCGAGTGTTTGGTAAAGGTCTGGGTAAACAGCCATCAAAGGTTAAAGGATTCAAGGTTACACGTCAGGAAGACAGCAGAGATGCTGCCTTTGAATGGGAGCCGGTGAAAGGTGCTCAGGGTTACAATATCCGCTGGGGTATAGCACCAGATAAACTGTACCAGTCGTGGTTGATCTACGATAAAAATGAGCATTTTATGCGGAACCTGGATCGCGGTACAAAATATTACTTCAGTATTGAAGCATTTAATGAGAATGGGATTTCAGAACGAGCTGAAATTCAGGAAGTAGAATAAGAAAGCCAATTATAATTTTAAAGAGTAAAAGAATGAAAAATTTTAATCTATCAGTCGCATTTCTGCTTTTTCTGGGGCTTTCAGGTCTTCAGGCACAGGAAAGAATTCCGCAGGTAGAAGCCCTGCTGGAAAAAATGACTTTAGAGGAGAAAATAGGGCAACTTAACCTGCTCACCCCCGGTGGGGGAATAGCCACAGGATCTGTGGTGAGTGAGGATGTGGAAGCAAAGATCAAAGCCGGAAATGTAGGAGGGATCTTCGGAGTCTCCAGTCCGGAGAGGGTAAGACAGGCTCAGGAACTGGCTGTTAAGAATTCCCGGTTGGGAATCCCGCTGCTCATAGGGTCTGATGTAATTCATGGCTATAAAACCACTTTCCCTATTCCGTTAGGACTTTCCTCCAGCTGGGATATGGAGTTGATCAAAGAGACAGCCAAAGTGGCTGCAAAGGAAGCAACAGCCGACGGCATCAACTGGAATTTCTCTCCCATGGTTGATATTTCCCGCGACCCGAGATGGGGTCGGGTAGCCGAAGGGGCAGGGGAAGACGCTTATTTAGGTTCCCAGGTGGCCAGGGCAATGGTGCAGGGATACCAACAGGATGATCTAACCAAGCCTCATACCATGATGGCCACCGTAAAACACCTTGCACTATATGGTGCTCCCGAAGGTGGAAGGGACTACAACCGGGTGGACATGAGTCGCACCAAGATGTTCAATGAATATCTACCACCTTACAAAGCTGCTGTAGATGCAGGCGTGGGAAGTGTAATGACCTCTTTTAATGATATAGACGGTGTACCTGCAACAGGGAACAAATGGCTGCTTACAGATCTGCTTCGGGAACGCTGGGGCTTTGATGGATTTGTAGTTTCAGATTATACTTCGGTAAACGAGATGATAGCCCACGGAATGGGAGACCTTCAGGATGTGTCGGCAATGGCCTTAAAGGCAGGATTGGATATGGACATGGTAGGAGAAGGATTTTTGACAACCCTGAAGAAATCTGTAGAAGAAGGAAGAGTTTCTGAAGAGGAGATCACCACTGCTGCCCGTAGGATTCTTGAAGCTAAGCACAAACTGGGACTCCTGGATGATCCTTACAAATATTCCGACACGGGCAGACCGGAGAAAGATATACTCACTAAAGAGAACAGGGAGCTTGCCCGCCATGCAGCTACCCAGTCTTTTGTTTTGCTGAAAGACCACAACCAAGTACTTCCGGTGTCAAAAAAGGCAAAAATTGCCCTTATTGGTCCGCTGGCCAATGACCAGAGCAACATGTTGGGAACCTGGGCACCCACAGGCGATTTTAAACTATCTGTTCCGGTATTGGAAGGATTTAAAAATATAGCACCAAATTCCCGAATAACCTATGCTAAAGGAGCAAATATCACTAATGACACGGCCTTTGCCAAAAAGGTAAATGTATTTGGTCCAAAAGTGGAAATATCTGACCGTTCTCCCGATGAACTGCTTCAGGAAGCATTAAAAGTTGCCAGAGCATCAGATGTTGTTGTGGCTGTGGTGGGAGAAGCAAGCGAAATGAGTGGAGAAGCCGCAAGTCGGACTAATATTCAAATTCCGGAGAGCCAGAAAAGACTGATAAGGGAACTGGTAAAAACAGGGAAGCCTGTAGCTCTTGTGCTTATGAGCGGTCGCCCCCTCGATATTTCAGAAGAAATGGATATGCCCGTTAGTATTTTGCAGACCTGGCACCCAGGAGTGGAAGCCGGAAATGCCATTGCCGATGTGGTATTTGGAGACGTGAACCCTTCAGGTAAACTTACCATGAGCTGGCCGAGAAACGTGGGCCAAATCCCGGTGTACTACGGGGAAAGGACTACAGGAAGACCTGCGCCTACCGAGGAATTTCAGAAGTTTAAAACAAATTATCTGGATGTTCCTAATTCCCCGCTGCTGCCATTCGGGCACGGGCTAAGCTATACTAACTTCCAGTATTCTGAGATCAAAGCCAATAGTGAAACCCTTCGTCGTGGAGACAGTCTTGTGATTAGCACTAAGGTCACTAATACCGGTAAGATAGCCGGGCAGGAAGTGGTGCAGCTGTACATACATGATAAGGTAAGGAGCCTTACTCCACCAAAAAAACAGCTAATAGCTTTTGAGAAGATCAATCTAAAGCCGGGAGAGTCCAAGACTGTAGAATTTCCTGTTACTGTAGAAGACCTCAAGTTTTATAACAGTCAGTTAGAATATGTCGCCGAACCCGGAGAATTTGAATTCTTTGTGGGAGGTACATCAGACTGTGAGATGCAGGGAAGTTTTACTCTGGTAGAGGAATAACGTTAGTGAATTGAATTAGAAATTCTATAGCTGCTGAAGCGGTGCAGAGCACAAGAATGCTATAACAATCACGAAAAAAATCTTTTTAACCTAATTTCAAACCGGAGCTTATGAAAAGCGCATTCAGTTTTCTGGTTATTCTGGTTTTTTCTGCAAATGTTGCAGGACAGTCTCTTTATGAAATGCCACAACAGCAAGCCACTACGCGCTGGGTCACTTTTGAAAATACAGATGCTCAAAAAGGAGCCGGCGGAATGGAAAATAAGGGCGCCAAGGGTCATGCCTTTGAAAGACTAAAGGCAGGAGAAAGTGTAGATCTGGTCAACTTCGATGGCAGCGGACTCGTCAATAGGATATGGCTCACCATTAGTGACCGAAGCCCCGAAATGCTGAGATCCCTAAAAATAGAAATGTTCTGGGACGGAGAAGAGAATCCGGCAGTTTCTGTCCCGCTGGGGGATTTTTTCGGGATAGGGCTTGGCAAAAAAGCAGCTTTTGAGAGTGCTTTGTTTGCCGATCCCGAAGGTCGCTCGTTTAACTGCTTTATTCCCATGCCTTTCAAAGAAAAAGCAGTGATTAGGGTGACTAATGAATCGAAAAAAGACCTGCACCAGATTTTTTACGAAATAAATCTCCTTGAAAAATCTCATTTTCAAGAGGAAGTGCTTTATTTCCATGCCTACTGGAGCCGGGATTTAGAAACCGAATTAGGCAAAGACTTTGTCATTTTGCCCAAAGTGGAAGGGAAAGGCCGGTTTCTGGGAACCAACATTGGGATCTTTACCAATGAGTTGTATGAGGATACCTGGTGGGGCGAAGGGGAAGTGAAGATCTATCTAGACGGAGATAGTGAATATCCCAGTCTCGTTGGCTCGGGCACTGAAGACTATGTGGGTACAGCCTATGGACAGGGTGTCTTTGCACATCAATATCAGGGCAGCCCGGTTGTAGATGTCGAAGAAGGGGCTTATGCCTTTTATAGGTTCCACATTCCCGATCCTGTTTATTTTTATGAGGATATTAAAGTTACAATTCAGCAGATGGGCGGAGCACCAAAGGAGAAAGTACAGGAACTTGTGAAAAATGGTGCCAGGCTTATCCCTGTTACCGTTGACCAATTTCCCGAATTCACCAATCTTTTAGAGATGGATGAAAGTCTGGTGCTGGAGGATGAGGATTTTCCGCAGGGATGGACCAATTTTTACAGGAGCGATGATGTTTCGGCCACAGCTTATTTTTATCTCGACAGGCCGGGAAGAATGTTACCGCCTCTCCAATCAATAGAAGCCAAAACCAGTAACCTAAGTTCAGAATAATAGGAAACATAAAGAACATTAGAATTAAATTTCAATATTTTACTTGTGCAGCTTGTAACGGTAGAAATTAGGCTGCACATAAGTTGATCTTACAGTTTTTTAAAACACCAATGCGCATGTCAAATTTTAAGTCCGCACTATTAACTATTTTTTTCTGCTCGTTAGGCCTCACGGTGCTGGCTCAGGATTCCCTTTCAAAAAGGGAATTCCAAACTTATTGTAATCCTATAGATATCGACTACACCTACGTAGCGCATAATTCTTACACCGGAGTTTCTTATCGTGCCGGGGCAGATCCTGCTGTGATCAACTTCAAAGGGAAATATTACATGTTCGTTACCAGATCTTATGGATATTGGGTTTCTGAAGATATGAGCAACTGGGAATTCATTACTCCCCAAAACTGGTACTTTAACGGCAGCAATGCTCCTGCAGCGGCAGTGCAGGGAGATAAGGTAATTGTCGCCGGAGATCCATCGGGGAGAATGGCAATAATTGAAACTAAAACTCCCGAAGTTGGTGACTGGCAAACCAATTACAGCGTTCTTCCCATAGCGATCCAGGATCCGGCTCTATTTGTTGATGATGATGGTAAAGTGTATTTGTATGAAGAATCCTCTAACGTTCATCCACTGCATGGAGTGGAGCTCGATCCTGCCAAAAATTACCTGCCAATAGGAGAAGAAAAACCCCTTATTCAATTACATCCCGAAAAACATGGCTGGGAGCGGTTTGGGCAGGATCATTCCTCAGACATGGCTCCTTTTCTTGAAGGTCCATGGATGACCAAACACAATAGCACCTATTATTTGCAATATGGTGCTCCCGGAACAGAATTTAACGTCTATGCCGATGGCGTTTACACCAGTAAAAATCCGCTTGGGCCGTTTGAGTATGCTCCCTACAGCCCGATCTCTTATAAGCCCGGCGGATTTGTTACCGGTGCGGGGCATGGAAGTACGGTACAGGACAACAAGGGGAATTACTGGCATTTTGCAACTATGCCTATAGCTGTGAATTACAAGTTTGAACGCCGCATAGGTCTTTTCCCTGCAGGCTTTGAAGATGGCGGACAAATGTATGTGAATACCGCCTACGGAGATTATCCGCACTTTCTTCCGAATGTCGAGGTTAAGGATCATAAAAACAGGTTTACCGGCTGGATGCTGCTCTCTTACGGCAAAAAAGCAACTGCTAATTCTGTAGTCCCCGATAGTATTCAGCAAACGGTTATTGGGCCGAAAATGGAAGCTGTAACAAGAGAATCCGGAATTCAATACGATGCGTCTAAGCTTGTTGATGAGAACATCAGCACTTTTTGGGTGGCCAATGGGAATAATGATTCGCTGCGGGTAAGCATCGATCTGGGCAGTAAAATGAGAATAAATGCGCTTCAGGTAAATTTTCAGGAATTTAATGCAGATATCTTCGGAAGAAAGCCGGGACTTAAACATCAATTCATCATTGAACATTCCCTTAACGGAAAGAACTGGGATGTGCTCGTGGATTATTCTGAAAATCTGCGGGATCAACCCCATGCTTATATAGAGCTGGAGGAGCCTATGGATACCCGCTACCTTCGCTATAGAAATATAGACACACCAAATGAATATTTGGCTATTTCAGAATTCAGGGTGTTTGGAAAAGGCTACGGAAAACTTCCGAAGCAGCCTGCAGCATTTCAGGTTCAAAGACAGGAAGACAGAAGAAATGCCGATGTGAGCTGGAAAACAGGAAAAGATGTTGTAGGTTCAGTGATCTACTGGGGCATAGAAAAGGAGAAGCTGAACAATGCTGTAATGGTTTATGGGCAAAACAATTATGAGCTCAGAGCCTTAAATACAGACCAGGCTTACTTTTTTCAGGTAGAGAATTTCAATGAAAACGGAATTTCAGAAAAAAGTAACATCATTAGCATAGAATAACTTCAAAGGTGTCAAAAAAAGAAAAATTATGAAGTATTTTTTAAAGGTAAAGCTGCTGTTTTTTATAGCTTTTCTGGCAATTTCCTGCAATGAAGGCCGGGAGAAAGAAAAACAAGAGCAACCAAAAAGACCAAATATCGTGTTCATCATGACCGATGATCATGCGGCACAGGCGATTAGCGCCTATGGCCATCCGGTAAGTGAGTTGGCGCCTACCCCCAATATTGACAGGATTGCAAAGAATGGGGCAAAATTTAAAAACAACTTCTGTACAAACTCCATCTGTGGGCCCAGTCGCGCAGTGATCCTTACCGGAAAGCACAGTCATGTGAATGGCTTCAGGATGAACGGAAATGTTTTTGACGGTTCCCAGCCTACGCTTCCGAAGTATTTAAAAGAAGCAGGATACCGCACCGCCCTCTTCGGAAAATGGCACCTCCACGGCCTGCCCGAAGGTTTTGATGAATGGAACATCCTTGTGGACCAGGGGAATTACTATAATCCCGATTTTATTAAAGGAAAAGATACCATCCGCATTGAAGGCTACGCGACAGACATCGTCACCGAAATGGGGCTGGACTGGCTAAAGAAAAATGCAGGCAATGAGGAACCTTTCCTGTTAATGGTTCAGCATAAAGCACCCCATCGCAACTGGATGCCTGCCCTTAGACACATAAACATGTACGATTCTATCACTTTTCCGCTGCCGGAAACCTACTTTATTGAACATGAAGGTTCCATCGCTTCGCAAGAGCAGCTCCAAACCATTTATGAGGACATGTACGAAGGTCACGATCTAAAAATGACGGTGGAGAAGGGCAGTGATTCGCTACGGCACAACCCATGGCCAAATGATTTTGTGAGAATGACCAAAGAACAGCGCGCGGCATGGGACAAGGCATACCGACCCAAAAATGACGCTTTTCATGAAGCTAATTTAAAAGGGAAAGAGCTGGCAGAATGGAAAGGTCAGCGGTATTTGAGAGATTATCTTGCCACGGTAGCTTCGGTCGATGAAGGGGTTGGGAAAATTTTGGATTATCTTGAAGAGAATGGTTTGGCAGAAAATACCATTATCGTTTACACTACAGATCAGGGCTTCTACCTGGGTGAAAAAGGCTTTTTTGACAAACGTTTCATGTACGAAGAATCCCTGGCCATGCCGTTGTTGATGCAGTATCCAAAGGAAATTCCGGCTGGGATTGAAATAGATGCGCTTACGCAGAACCTCGATTTTGCGCCTACTTTTCTTGATTTTGCACAGGCAGAGATCCCTGAGGAAATGCAGGGGAAATCTATGAGAGGTTTATTGACCAGCGGCGCAAGCGGAAAGGACTTTAGAAATGCCATTTATTATCACTACTACGATTTTCCTGCATTCCATATGGTCAAAAGACACTATGGCGTAAGGACCCACAGGTATAAGCTCATGCACTTCTATGATGATATCGATCAATGGGAGATGTATGACCTGCAGGAGGATCCGCGGGAGATAAACAATATCTACGACCATCCAGATTATGCTGAAGTTCAGCAGGAAATGCATGAAACGCTGTTATCTCTTCAGGAGCAGTATCGGGTGATTGACGGTGAGTTTGAGCAAACTCCTCCGGAAAGAGTAGCACGGGCATATCAAAACTTTGCAAGAATGGCCGATGAAGACGTGCGCAATTACGAAGGATATGTAAGGAAATATGGTTCGGGGAAGGTGCCGAAGGATGTGAAGTAAAATTCCAAATTCCAAGCACCAAATTCCAGGCATTTACCCGCCGGAGCTTTTCGCGCAGGTGGGCCAAATTCCAAAATAACAGATTTGAAGATGTGGAAATTTGAGAATTTGAGAATGAAAAAATTTCACAATTCTACAGAGCCTTTTATTATATAAAAAAAGAGGCTACAAGAAAGCGCGGCTTCGTGAAGTCAGATCTCATCATGATGTGCAATGATCCATAATTAATAATCAGAAAAGTCTTTGCGGGCTTAGCGCAACCTTTGCGGCCATTGCGTGAAACTTTAATGGAGTTTCGGCTAAAAGATGTCATCGGGATCGCAATACTTTAGGAGAGTAATCTCAGTAACTAAGGATTCTTCACTTCGCTACCGCTCGGTCTGAATAACAGGAAACTTCTAACTTCGTCCTTCTAAAATCGTACTTTAGAAAGATTCTTCACTTCGCTACCGCTCGTTCTGAATGAAATTTTTCCTGACCCAAACCACGGACCACTGATAACTCTGCCTACGATAGATCCTCAGTCAGCTTATCAGGGTTCTGTCGTGTATCAAAAACAGTAATAATTTCAATTTCTTTTGAATGCTTCAATATTCGGTAGTAGAAAGTAGTCTGTTTAGTTACCACACATCGATATAATCCATTACGTGCATTTGATCTTGGGCAGCTCTCAGGTTGCAGGGAAATTTGCTCAATCTTGTCATTTAACTTCCGGAAAAATAAGTCGCGGGTTTTTTTGTCCCATTTTTCCAGTAAATAATCATTTAATCGAAGAAGTTTATTTTCAGCAAGTTCAGAAAGAAAAACTTTCATCAGGAAATCTTCTTTAGAAAGCTTTCATATGAGATTCTTTTCCCCTTATCTAATTCTCTAATTCCCTGTTCTATTTCTTCTTGCTCTGCTAAACTCAATTCTTTCCAAAAATCTGGCTGTTCCTTTTGAACAAAATCAGAAAGCTTCTGAATGAATTCTGCATTTTCATTCTCCAGAATAGTCTGTAATAATTTAAGCTTGGTTGTTCGGATGTCCATAGCCGTATTTTTATTCAATTTACAAAAAACGATCTTATTCCTGTTTTTCCTGCTCAAGCATTTCCGGTGTAGCCACCGTCCTAAACCCAAGATGCTCATGCGAAGAATCCAGGGTATTCTGCATCCTTGCCGAAGGCCTGAAGCTGGCGCAGTAGGAAACATGACATAAAAACGACCCGCCTTTTATCACCTTTTCGGGCACCTGCGGGTTATGCGGATTGTAGGGATCTTGTGCTCCCTCGGGATTTTTCTGCATTCCCTTTTTCGCAGCCTCTTTGTAATAGTTGGTGTTGTACCAGTCTGTGGTATATTCCCAAACGTTACCCGCCATTTCATGAAGTCCGTAATCGTTTGGAGGAAAACTTTTGACGGGGGCAACCGGTTCATATCCGTCTGCCAGTGTGTTTTCTGTGGGAAATTCCCCGGTCCAGGTATTTGCTTTTTCTTGTAAAACTTCAGCATCATTACCCCATCCAAAAATGGCATTTTTGGCACCTCCTTTTGCCGCGTATTCCCACTCGGCTTCTGTGGGTAATCGTCTTCCTGCCCAGGCAGCATAGGCTTCTGCATCTTCAAAAGCGATGTGTACAACGGGGTATTCTTTTTTTCCTTCTATAGAAGTGCCGGGCCCGCCGGGATGCTTCCAGTTAGCTCCAATTTTCCATTCCCACCACTGAGAAAAGTCATACAGGTTTGGCACCTTTTTTCCCGGTTTTTTAAAGACCAAAGATCCCGGCTGTAAAATAGAATCATGAGGCTTTGGAGTACCGGGAGGAAGCTGCTTTTTCAGCTCCTCCCAATCTATTTCCCGCTCAGCTACCGTCACATATCCTGTTTCTTCAACAAATTCCCTGAATTCTCTGTTTGTGACTTCGGTAACATCCATGAAGAAACCATCTACAGCTACAGGATGGGCAGGTTTTTCATGGTCGAGTGCCATTTGGTCATTTTCTACCGCTCCCATGCTAAATTCCCCTCCCGGGATCCAGACCATTCCTTCGGGGGTTTTGATTTCTTCAGGTTTGTCATGCACTACGGCGATTTCTGGTTCTTTTTCCCTGCAACCCAGAATAAACAAAGCCAGAATTAAAAAAGTATAAATGATTTTCATTAGAGTTTTTCAAGTTTAATTCCCGAAAGTATGGATCTTCCGCGATTTTCAGAAAATTTTATAGTGATCTTTCCATCGGTCCTCACCAGGTAAGTAATTGTTGCGGCTCTTATTTTTCCATAGTCCCTGGCAAGGTTATGATCTTGTTGTACCGGTTCGCCATTGATCATAATATCGAAGCTCCTTATGGTTTCTTCTGAAATTTCTTCGGAAGCATTGAGGTTGTAAATCAAAGCTTCGGAAGCATTGAATTGTGGTTCTGCGAATAAAAGGCTTACGCTGTAAGACCCTTTTGGAACATCAAAACGATAGGCTTCCAGTCCTTCCCTCATGGTTTGAAAAAGCGGATCATTCTCTGTTCCCTGAATGTCTGAAGCTGTCCCCTGGATCTTGTTCTTATCCCTCTGAAAAACCTCACCGCCCACATAACCAAAGCCACCCGCAGAATATTCCTGATCGGCGATCCAGACTTCACCGGTAGTAGGATCCTGGTATTGAACATGTGCCCCTACATTGATATTTAGGCTCTCTTTCCCAATACGTTCCATCAGATCTTCCCGGTAATGCACGGTGAATGCTCTGGAGTGGGAAACTTCACCGGCCCTGGCAGTGACCTTAGTAGTTCCTTTGGGGAGCGGGATCTCAAAAAGGGCAATTCCGTCTTCTGTTTTTGAAGTATAAGTCTGGCCGTGTGCCATAAGCGAAACTTCCGGAGCATTTGAAAAAACGGTGATCTCCACCGGGTCATTCTCGTTCTCAACATATCGCTGTTGAAAATTTTTGCCTGCGACATAGATCATCGGATCCTTCACTAATCTCGCCTGATAGTAATAATAGATGTCTTTTTTGCTGCGATCGAAATTGACAAGTCCCTTTTGGTTGATATACGGCATCGCATCCTGCCGGAAGGAGGAACCAAAATCGGCAAAGTTCCAGGCCGCCATTCCAAAGATGTAGTCCCTTTCCATCACCTGATTCAAATAACTGCGATGTAGTTTGAGCTGATAAGCCTCACTGTAATCCCAGGGTTGTGGATCTGTGGTCTGAATTCTTACATCGGCGCCGGGACCATATTCTGAAATGAAGTGTGGCCGGTTGGGGTAGCGCCGGTGCTGCTCATCCATAAATTTTCCGAAGCTTTCGAGTCCCGGAGAATACCAGCCGAAATATAGGTTCCAGCCAATAACATCAGGAATATTTGCAATGCCACTGGTGTTGTACAATTCGTTTTCGTGCAGCGCCATCACCGTGAGCCGATCCGGGTCCAGTTCTTTCGTAACTTTTTCGAGTTTTTCAGCCAATTCTACCGACGTTTTGATCTTTGCTTCCTTTTCGGGTTCGGTCATTTTGTTGTTGAAGACAAGCCGAATGAAGATCTCATTCATATGTCCCCACATGATCACCGACGGGTGGTTAAAGAACTGCAGGATCTGCTCCCGCTGCATTTTGAGGGAAACCTCGTGATAAGCCTCAGAAGCTGTCACATCATTGATCACCGGTACTTCGCTCCAAACCAAAAGGCCGAGTTCATCGCAGATCCTGTAAACCTCAGGATCCTGCGGGTAATGGGCGGTACGAATAAAATTTGCACCCATGTCCCTGATCATTTCATAATCCTTATGATGCAGCGCATTGGGCAAGGCATTTCCCAAACCAAAAAAATCCTGGTGCCGGTTGGCACCAATTAATTTGAGGTGTTCTCCATTGAGAAAAAAGCCTTTTTCGGGATCAATTCTAAACCAGCGGAAACCGAAATTGGAGCTTAAGATATCCACAATTTCACCATCTGCCAGCAAACGAATTTCAGCCTTGTACAGATTTGGAGAAGAAGGGGACCACAGCTGCGGATTCAAAATACTTTCTTTAAAATTCACTTTTGCAGTTTCTCCGGAATTGATCCTGATCTTCTTTCTCAAATTTTTAACGGTATTTCCGTTAGGATCGAAAATTTCGGCTTCGACGGTAACCGATCTTCTTTTATCCGATGCATTCATCAGCCGGGTTTCGAGCTCAAAAGATCCTTTTTCCGCAGAGACTTCAGGAGTTCTTATAAGAAAGTTGCCGGCAGCCTCATTTGCTGTCTCAAAATGGAGTTTTGGAGTAGTGATCAACCAGAGGTCACGATAGATTCCGCCGTAGAAGTTAAAATCGGCGTCGAGAGGAGGAATATCTATATTGTGGCTATTGTCCACCTCGATCTTCAGCCGGTTTTCTGCTCCGGGTTTTAAAGCTGCTGTAATGTCAAAGACAAAGCCGGTGTAGCCGCCGCGATGTTCTCCAATCAGCTGCTCATTGACATACAGCGTGGTAACCTGGTTGCTGCCTTCGAACTTCAGGAAAACCTGCTTATTTTGCCATTTTTGAGGAGCATATAAGGTTCGGGTGTAATTGCCTTTTCCGCGGAAATATGCTTTCCCGTCGCGGAATGGATCTTCGGAATTCCAGGTGTGGGGAATATTGACTATTTGTTCCGGATGTACTTCCGAAGAGAACTTCCAGGCAGAGTTGAGGGTTTGAACCTGTCGCTGAGAAAACACGAAACTGGTGGAAAACAGAAAGATTAGAAAAATAAATTTTGGAGCATTCATAAATTTAATTTTTAGCTGAAGAATTTGGGATGACCGGTTGCACCCAGGCCACTTCCACATCACCGTCCCGGTAAGGATTTTCTTTGAGCTTATTGGAAATGATCTTTGCTCTCACAAAAAGGTAACCTGGCGGAATTTGAAATTCGGCTGCTGTTCCTTTCACCGTTTTTAGAATTCTGGAGTCCAGGTTGTTGGAGTGTACACCTATGAAATGGATCTCGTAATCTACTCCGGTTTCAGATTTTACTTTCACCGAAAGGACATTCTCCTGAAAAGTGACATTTTCGAGTTCCACTCCGGTGGTAGCATAAAATTCTCCGGCTTCCATGTTTTTGATTAGAGCGCGCGGATCCAGTTTTTCGGCCTTGACCATCACCCAGCCACGCCCGGCGTTGCTGTAACGACTTCCAAATTTGTGGTAGTGATGACTGTCATCTGTGGCGAGTCCGTAGAGCAGGGGCTTACCGGCCTGGATGTATGCGATATTCACCTCGTCCCACATTTCTTCGGTGCTGCTGTGAATGCTATCGCCGTAGTTGTTGACATAGGGATGCCCATTAAAGACCTCGAAAAATCTTTCGCCGTTTACCTGGATCACATCTTCAGCAGTAATTGCGTAGGTAAAATTGGGGTGGTTGAGGTGTTGGAGAATAGGCGCTCCTGTTCGCTCACTTTGCTCCTTAATTGCGTCCAGGTTATTCTGAATAAGTTCAACTATGGTGTTACCTTCAACAGGTTGCAGCACTTCCTGAATATTGATGGCACCCATATGCACCGCTTTTTTATCCAGATAAGCTGTTACTTCTTCGGCTTTAAAAATGAGGAATTTGTCATCTTCTTCAAACAGCGGGCGAAATTCTTCAAGTGTCTTCAGCTTTACATGAGTTCCGGCAGAATCTTTTTTATAATCCACCCAGTCTTCCCCGTACTTTTTCAGGTAATCCTTAAATGCATTTTGGTACAGCGAATCTCTTGGCACGGTTTTCCATTTTTCACCTTCGGCTATGATATTATGATCAGAAAGTGCTACAAAATCGTAACCTTTATTTTTGTACCACTCCAGGATCATTTCGGGAAATTCGTCCCCGTCGCTCCAATAGGAATGGGTGTGGAGATTGCCTTTGTAATATTTCTCCTGGGCAGAAGCCGAATTAAAAGAGAATAAAAGGAAAGACGATATGATGAAAAAAAAGGATTTCATGAGCAAATTTTATTTTAGTACTTCTATTTGCAGCTGTTCTCCATGAAGAAAAACACGACTAAAGAAGTCAAAAATTGAATCTAAATATTTGAACGGCATACCCGAGTGCTCATGTTTTCCACCTTCAAAGCTGTACAACAGGTATGATTGCCCAAGTTCGTCCAGTTTTTTGGTGATCGTTCTGGAGCCATCCAACATCAGATAGCCAGGGGCAGTTGAATCGCAGAAATGGTGAGGGGCGGTGGTATAAGGAACTAAATTATCTTCGGTGCCGTGAAAAAACACTCCCGGTACGGCATTTTCTTTTGTGATGTATCGAACATCAACTATGGCTCCGGCGAGGGAGAACACGCCGTCAACATCAATAGCTGCATATTTATCAGGATCCTCAAACATGAGGGGAGCGTTGTAAACTGCATTGAGAACGGCCTCGGCACCTGCACTGCTGCCGCCCACGATCACTTTGTCGGAACTGATCTGATATTCTTCAGCATTGTTCAACATGAATTGAACGGCATCCATAAAATCTTCAGCTGCTTTTTTGAAAGTCTCCATCTTTCCGGAAGCTTCATAGTCACACCCAAAGGATTGACCTTTTCTTGTAAGGCGGTAAGAGATCTGCACTGCCACATATCCCTTTTTTGACGCTGCCTGGGCAAATTTTACTTCGGCTTCGTTGGTGCGGGTGCCGCCTGCAAATCCGCCGCCATGCATAAAAACGATCAGCGGTCTTGCGCTGGCAGTATCATTCTTTGGTTGGTAAATGTCCAGTTTAAGTTCTTCGCCATCCTTGACAGCATAGGTTTCTGTCAGCGCCTCCTGGGATTCAAAAATGTCATCCAGATAGCGTTCCTGCGCCGGACAAAAAAAGGAAAAAAAGAAGAAGCTGAAGCTTAAAAAATAGCGCATTTTACTCGGGATTGTTAGAAGCTCTAAGATAAGTTTTTTCTTAGTTTCTCGAGGAATAACTTCAGCAAATACAAGCCCTAGAACAGCAATTTTGGTAATTGGGAGGTCATAGTAAAATGAATTTTTGAAAAAAATCTCCCCCTCAGGCAACCTTTTGTAACTTTCCCTCGTCTATGTTAATAGAAGGCCTTTTGAAAAGCAAAGCCGGTGAAAGTAATTCAACTCTTTAAAAATGATGCTCTTTTGATTAAACGTGCAGCCGCGGGTAACCGGCAGGCGCAGCGAAAGATCTATGAGAAACATTCGGGGAAGATGCTCAGCGTTTGCCGGCAGTATGTAAAGGATCTTCAACATGCCGAAGAAGTAATGCTTAACGGATTTTTCAAGGTGTTTACCCACCTGGAAGATTTTAGGGATGAAGGCAGCTTTGAAGGCTGGATGCGACGGATCATGATAAGGGAAGCGATCTCTTTCCTGCGGACCGACAAGCGCTCTATGTTTGCTGAAGACGAGGAACCCGAAAATGATAATTTTTCGTACTCCTTTACATCAGATCTTAATGTGGCGCATATTCAGGAGTTGATCGACAGTTTGCCGGAAGGTTACAGAATGGTGTTTTTGATGTACGCCGTGGAAGGATACAAACACTGGGAAATAGCCAAAATGCTGAAGATTACAGAAGGAACTTCTAAATCACAGCTGTTCAAAGCCAGGAAAATGCTTCAGGAAAAGCTGGAACAGGAAAACAAGACAGAATATGGAACCGGAAAAATTTGAAAATAACGTAAAAAAGCTGCTTGGGGAGAGGGAGATTCCGCCATCTGCCAACAGCTGGGAGAAGCTGGAGAGACGCCTTGAACAAAGAAAGAAAAACCGGCCTTACCTGCTATGGATGAGTTCTGCTGCAGCAATCGCAGCGATCTTTTTTGTGCTGGGAACTTATTTTAATGCTCCAATAGCTTCGGAAGAACCACAACTGGTAGAGCAAACGCCTGAAGAACCCATATTAAATGAAAAAACTTCAGAGCCTGAAGTGATCCAAATGGCTGCTTCCGAAGAGAAAGAGCAGCAGAAAGAAGAGAAGCAACCTTCCGCAGAAAGAGGTGTCAAAAAAGCCATTTTTGAAGCCCCTGTTCCTAAACCTTCCGCAGAAATTGCTGAGGTTTCCAAAGCAGCTTCCGAAGCACCTGAAGCAGTAACCGAAAAATTCCCGGGTCTTCTTGAAGAGATACAGAAAGAACTTGCCGCTCAGGAAATTCCGCAGGAAGTGAGTGAACACGAGATCGAAGCCCTGTTGTTGCTTGCTACCGCCGAGCTTGAAGCTGTACCGGTTTATTCTGTGAATCCCGATGAGCTGCTTGACCAGGTAGAATACGAGTTAGACCAGTCTTTTAGGCAAAAAGTTTTTGAAGTGGTCAAAGAAGGTCTTCTTAAAGCAAAAACTGCCGTAGCCAGCGATTTTAGATAAAAATTTCATCAATCAATCACTAAACGGGTTTCCCGGAGGAAGCCTTTAACCAAAATCAAAATCATGAAAAAATCTACCATTTTAATGCTGCTAATTTTCTGCTCATTTGCCGTAATACCTGCCGTAGCCCAGGAAAAATCAAACCGGGAGAAGATCGAAAAACTTGAGGAGCAAAAGCAACAGATCATCAATGAAGAAAAAGAGGCTCTTAAAAAAGAGGTGGAGGCGATCAACCGCAGGGCCGAGGCTAAAGAGATCGACTGGGAAGAAGCCGAAAAATTAAAAAGTGAGGCGGCAAAAAAACATGCCCTCAATATTAGGAACAGGGTGGCGATCATTGATAATCAGATCGCACTGCTCAACAGGGAAGAAGGTGCCGGGGATTTCGAATGGGAAGAGGAGGAAGATGACGATGATGACGAGGATAACTGGTACAACAAAAGCCGGTACAGCCGTACTTCCACTCATCTTGTTGTCGCAACAGGGTTCAACAATGCCTTAGGGGAAGATCAATCGATCAATGATTCAGATTTTAAGGTAGGGGGAAGCCGCTTTTTTGAGATAGGTATTGCGTGGAGGACAAGGGTATTCGAACGGTCAAACTTCCTGAGATTTCGATATGGATTCTCGTTTCAGTTCAACGGTTTAAAACCCACAGATAACAGGTATTTTGTAGACGAAGATGATTTGACCCTGCTTGAGGAATATCCAATAAATTTAGATAAATCAAAATTTAGAATGGATAACCTGGTGTTTCCGATTCATTTCGAATTTGGACCTTCTAAAAAGGTGGAATCTTCAAGAAGTGTGTGGTTCTCCACTCATAATAAACTCAAAGTGGGACTGGGTGGTTATGCCGGTATCAACCTGGGGGAACGTCAAAAGCTGAAGTATGAAGCCGATGGGGATGAGGAAAAGCTAAAGCTCAAAGGAGACTACAACACCAATGAATTTATTTACGGACTTAGTGGATATGTTGGCTTCGGCGGAACTTCGCTTTACGTGAAATATGACCTGAATCCTATCTTTAAAGATCCTAATCCCGAACTGAATAACATTTCGGTGGGATTGAGATTTGATGCCAATTAGAATTAGCTTTTATTTTAATAGTCTTGAGAGGATCCCAATCGGGGTCCTTTCTGGTTGTCATTATTTTTTAATCGCCAAGCTGTCCCGAAGCTTCCGGAGTTTCAGTTTCTTTTTGATAAAATGTTCTATTATAGATCCTGAATTAGATTCCGGAGGGCAAAAAACTGCTAAAAATGTCCGTCAAATTTCTGTAAATTTACCTGTGGTCTTTTAAATTGGATGTCAAATGAATAAGCCGGGGATAAGAGAGAAATTAATCGAAGAAATAAAGCAAGTGGATAATGTGCATTTGCTTCAGGTTCTTTATGATATTCTCATTGATGAAGAGGGGAGAAAAGTCTATCATTTAAACGAAGATCAAATTTCTGCAATAGAAGAAGCTAGAGAACAATATAAGAATGGGGATATCTTTACGAATGAAGAAGTAGATCGGGAAACTGAAGAATGGCTCAAAGAATAGTATGGTCCCACCGCGCCAGGAATGATAGAATGAAAATTCTTCAATATTGGCAGAAAAGGAACAAATCAAAAGTCTACAGTAAAAAGCTTTTCAAGTTATTTCAAGTCTCCGTTCGACAAATTGGTGAGAATCCAACTATTGGTAAACCTACCTCCATAAATGAAATAAGGTCGTATGTTTTGAAAGATTATATGATATTCTACGAAATATTAAATGATCACATTCTAATCCTCACAATTTGGGACAGCCGACAAAATCCAACAAAATTAAGCTTATAAAAAAATCAGGAAGAGGTTTCCTATTAGGGAATCTCTTCCTGACTACGTACATTTGAAAAATTATCTGCATTAAAATTGATCTCCAAATCTAGCATAGATCGTGTTTTTGAAGCCTCCCGGGTAGAGGAGGTGTTAGGCGATTTTGTAAATCTTAAGAAGTCGGGCAGCAACTACAAAGGGCTAAGCCCCTTCAGCGATGAGCGAACTCCCAGTTTTATGGTTTCGCCGGTGAAACAGATCTGGAAGGATTTCTCCAGCGGAAAAGGTGGAAATGTCGTGGCATTTCTAATGGAGCACGAACATTTCACTTATCCCGAAGCCATTAAATACCTGGCAAAGAAATATAATATTGAAATAGAGGAGACAGAGCAGAGTCAGGAGCAAAAGGAGCAGGCCGATGAGCGCGAGAGCATGTACCTGGTATCTGAATTTGCTGCAAAATACTTTCAGAACAATCTTCACAAGAATGAGCTGGGCAAGGCAATTGGTCTTAGCTACTTCAGGGAGCGCGGCTTTAACGATGAAACCATCCAAAAATTTGGTTTGGGATACTGTCTCGATGACTGGAGTGCCTTTACCACTGAAGCTTTAAAAAAGGGATATAGGCTGGAGTATCTCGAAAAAACGGGACTCACTATCGTAAAAGAGGATAAGCAATTCGACCGGTTCAAAGGTCGGGTGATGTTTCCTATTCACTCCATGAGCGGCAGAGTTCTCGGTTTCGGCGGAAGGATCCTCACCAACGACAAAAAAGCTGCAAAATATCTTAACAGCCCCGAAAGTGAGATCTACCATAAAAGTAAAGTGCTTTACGGGATCTATTATGCAAAGCAGGCAATTGCAAAAGAGGATAACTGCTTTTTGGTAGAGGGATATACAGATGTCATTCAATTCAACCAGGCCGGAATTGAGAACGTGGTTTCTTCATCGGGAACTGCACTGACGCCCGAGCAGATCAGGTTGATAAACCGACTCACCAAAAATATTACAGTACTGTTCGACAGTGATGCTGCGGGGCAGCGGGCTTCCATTCGCGGAATTGACCTTATCCTGGAGCAGGGGATGAACGTGAAAGTTTGTGCTTTTCCGGAAGGGGAAGATCCTGATAGTTTTGCAAAAAAGAATTCCGAAGAAGACATCAGGCTTTATCTTCAGGAAAACAGCAAAGATTTCATCAACTATAAGGCTTCTCTCCTTATGGAGGAGGCGAAGAATGACCCGGTGAAGAAGGCCGGGTTAATTCGGGATATGGTGAGCAGTATTTCGAAGATCCCCGATAATATTCAGCAGGAGGTATATGTGCAGGAGACATCCCGCATTATGGATATCTCTGAAGAGGTGCTTTTCTCCACCCTTGCACAAATGAGCGGCAGACAGACCGGGAAAACGGCTCCAAAGAAGACACAGCAGTTTGAGGTGGTGCGGGATGATCCTGCAACTCCCCAGGTGAAGGTGGATGAGCTGTACATCCTGGAGCGAACCATAATTAGTCTGTTGCTTCACTATGGAATGGTGGAGGAAGATTTTGAAGACCTGGTGGTTAAAGTCGATGATAAAGGTGAAATTTTCCATGAGCCGGAACTGGTAAGGGCAAAGGTTTATGAAAAGGTATTTCTGGATCTTCAGGAAGATGAGGTGGCTTTTGCCAATGAACATTTCCAGAGGATCTATCAGCAGGTGATCAAAAAATACAATGAAGAGGAAGAGTTTTCCCTGGAGACCTTTATCAATGGATTACCACCCGAAAATGCTTCCGAAGTCACCGGTATCCTCATGGACGAGGAGCAGTATGTTTTGCATGACTGGGAGAGGATGGAGATCTTTGTAAAAGGTAAAAAAGAGAGCATTGGCCGGTTGGTCAATGAAACCATTCTGGCCCTGCGGCGGTATCTGGTCAACCAGAAGATCAACGAGCTTAACAGGGAGATAAAAGAAGTACCTCCCGAGGAATCCCCGGGAATCCTTCAGGATATTATGGACTATATTTCATTAAAAAAAATATTATCCAGTAAGCTCAACCGGGTTATGTAGTTCTAATTTGCAACAGGCGCGATTGATTGATAAGATCGGCCAGGTTGTCCACCCGTAATTTTTTAAGTAATCTCGTCTTATACGTGCTAACTGTTTTTTCGTTGATATCTAAAGCTTCGGCGATATCTTTATTTCTTTTTCCGGTGGAAAGGAGGTTAAGTACCTCAATTTCCCTCGTAGACAGTTTTTTGTAGCGGGAAACCAGATTGTTGGATCTGGTAGTGCCGGAATTGATCTTTTCGCTGATCTCCTTGTTGAGATAGATCCCACCTCTTGCAACCTGATGCACGGCCTCACTAAGAATTTCTGTAGATGCCGTTTTTGAAAGATATGCAGCAGCCCCGGCCTTTATGGCGTTAAGAGCATACATTTCTTCGGGATGGCAGCTAAGAATAAGGATCTTGGTGCCGGGATTTTCAGCTTTTATGGTTCTTAGGGCGGTAATTCCGTTAATGTCCGGAAGATCGATCTCGAGGATCACCACATCCGGATTTTTGGTCTTAAGAGCCTTAAACAGATCCTTTCCGTTAGTTACTTTTCCTACTACTTCATACACCCCTTCCTTCTCCAGGAGAGAAGAGATCCCCATTCTTGTAATGGGGTGATGGTCTGCAATTAGAATTTTTGTCATTGTTTGAATTTTAGCACAAAGAATTTCATTTGTGAGGGTCTTGTAAAATTCTGATTGTTAGTTTTTAATACACTTAACAGGGGAGAATGAAAAGGTAATGCGGAAATCTCTGTATAAATAATTTTTTCGATTAAAAGCATTTATTTCAGATGAACTGGAATCTCACACACCGGGATAGGTTGCATTTTATGCAAATTTGCGCGGTGGCGCGATTTATATATTCCTATTACTTCTTTATCTCGTCCTGAAAAATCTTCTTCTGTTTTTCCTTCCTCAACCATTTTCATGGCCCATTCTAATTCGTCATAGCTGGCTCCTATCTGGTCTTCATCACTGCGACTGTCTCCAAAAAGCCCGTCTGTAGGGGCAGCTGTGACTATACTGTTGATCACATCAAGTTCTTTTGCGATCTCATATACTTCACTCTTCATTAGATCTGCAATGGGACTAAGATCCACACCGCCGTCACCGTATTTTGTAAAAAAGCCTACGCCAAAATCCTCTACTTTATTACCGGTGCCTGCAACCAAATAATTATGGAGACCGGCAAAGTAGTAGAGCGTTGTCATTCGTAGCCTCGCCCGTACATTGGCCAGGGAAAGGTCCAGATTTGGACTTTCTCCCACCTGTGGTACTGCCTGCCCGAATGTGTCAAAAGTTTTGGTGAGATTTACCTCGACATTACTCACGTTGGCAAATTTTTTCTTTAATCCTTCTATATGTTGTTGCCCTCTGGTAACCTGCTCCCTTGCCTGGTGGATTGGAAGTTCCACACATAAGGTCCTCAAGCCGGTTTTTGCACAAAGAGCCGATACTACAGCCGAATCTATACCTCCACTAATTCCAACAACAAAACCATTCATTTTCGCATTCGCCGCATAATCTTTCAGCCAGTCGACAATATGGTCGATCACTTGTTTAGTTTGCATAATATTTAGTCAGTTTGAGTCGGAAATAATATCTTTGTTAACAAATATAACCCTTCAACCTATTTACAGGAAATAGCGCGCGTTAAACCCTTCTTAATTTGCATATGCTTAATAAATTCACTTTTATAGTCCTTGTTTTGAGCTTCATCTCTTGTGCAGAAGAGGACAAAAAAGAGGAGGAGATCGCCAGGATCCCTGTGGAAATTGAGGTGGAAAGATTTGACCAGCGCTTTGCAAATGCAACAGCCGACAGCCTTCCCACCCTAAAAAGGGAATTTCCATTTCTTTTTCCGCGGCAGTACCCGGATATACTTTGGGTGGAGAAGATGAATGACAGCATTCAGATGGAATTGAATCAAGCGGTGGCTGAAGAATTTTCGAAGTTTGAGGAAACAGAGGAGGAACTCGAGCGGCTTTTTCAGCATATAAAATATTATTTCCCCGATAAAAAAGTACCCAAAGTGATCACTTTAACGTCTGATGTTGATTACCGCAACCAGGTGGTTTATGCAGACTCCCTTCTATTGATTGGTCTGGATACCTATCTGGGTCGTGATCATCTTTTGTATATGGGGATGCAGGAGTATATTAAAAAACATTTACAAAAGGACCAGATCACTGCAGATGTGGCTGAAGCTTTTGCAAAAACCGTTGTACCCGGACCATCTTCCAGGAGTTTTCTCATGCACATGATCTACTACGGGAAGATCCTCGCGCTGCAGGACCTGTTGATCCCTTTTAAAACCGATGCGCAGAAAATGAGTTACCTGCCCGAAGAACTGGAATGGGCCGAAAATAATGAAGAACAGATATGGCGTTATTTTGTTGAGCGGGAGCTGTTATACTCTTCAGACTCCGACCTGCAAACAAGATTTCTTTTTCCGGCGCCTTTCTCAAAATTTTACCTGGAGTTGGATGCTGAAGCTCCACCACGATTAGGCCAGTATATAGGTTGGCAGATCGTGCGGCAATACATGCAAAAGAATGATGTTACTGTAGAAGAGATGATCAATGCCGATGCAGAAACTATTTTTAAACAATCAAATTATAAACCCAGAAAGTAATGGCTATAGCTAAGAAATCAAATATCAATATTAATGTATCTCTTGACGAAAACCGTGTGCCCGAAGAACTGCACTGGAGTGCCGAGGATGGAGGAGTAGAAAACCAGGAAGCCAAGGCGATGCTTTTGTCTATGTGGGATGGGGAGCAAAAGGAAACACTTAAGATCGATCTCTGGACAAAGGACATGCCGCTCGATGATATGAAAATGTTCTTCCATCAAACCCTGGTGACAATGAGTGACACCTTTTACCGAGCGACACAGGATGATAAGATGCGGGATACCATGAAGGACTTCTGCGAATTTTTTGCTGAAAAAATGGAAATCAAGAAAGAGTAGTGTTCAGTGCTCACTGGTCAGTGTTCAGTACCTCCCCCGCTACACAGCGGGATTACCGCGGAATTTGACTGTAGAAGATTTTGGGCCGATAGCAAAAAAAAAGACCCGGCGGGGCGCAATAATTTTAGCCCTGGGTTTTAACCCTGGGATCAAAAAATGCCCCCTCCAAAAAAGCCCTGGAAGGGGCGACATATTTGCGATTGCCATTAAATCATTATTTTTAGTCATATGACAGTGAGCAGTAGGCAGTGATCACAAATTTTAAAACTGAGGTTGCGGACCTTGATTCAGAATTAGTCCTGGTTCCAGGTCCTTGATTCTTGTTTCTTTTTTTATTGCTGCGGAAGAAAGCCGTCGTTGATGCTTTGTATAAAATCCAGCACCTCTTCTTTTCCGAATCCGCTGGCAGATGAGGTGACAAAATACTGAGGCATCTCCACCCAGGTTTCAAGCATTTCGGCTTTGTATTCTTCGATATGCCTTTCCAATGCTTTGGGTTTGAGCTTATCAGCCTTTGTAAAGATGATGCAGAAGGGGATTTGATGTTCGCCCATCCAGGTCATGAATTCCATATCAATGGGCTGAGGTTTATGCCTGCTGTCGATAAGCACAAAAGCACACAACATCTGCTCCCTTTTTTCAAAATAGTTGGTAATGAACTTCTGAAAGGTCTTTTTTTCCTTTTTGGAAACCCGGGCATATCCGTAACCCGGTAGATCTACCAGATACCAGCTTTGGTTGATCAGGAAATGATTGATGAGCTGTGTTTTTCCGGGTCTTCCGGAAGTCTTTGCAAGATCTTTCCTGTTGGTGAGGGAATTAATTAGAGAAGATTTTCCAACATTACTGCGGCCAATAAAAGCATATTCAGGCAATTTTGTTTCCGGACATTTGGAAACATCAGAATTGCTGATCACAAATTCGGCCGACTTGATTTTCATGGGTGCGTTTTAGTACTGCCTGGCGGTTAACCACCGGTACAGGATCTCATTAAAAGCATCGGGATGTTCCATCATTGCTGCATGACCGCATTTCTCGATCCAGTATAGATCAGAGTCGGGCAACAGGCGATGAAAATCCTCGGCTACTTCGGGAGGGGTAACATTATCATTTCTTCCCCAGATGATGCAGGTGGGAGTTTTCATCTTAGGCAGATCCTTGGACATGTTGTGACGAATGGCACTCTTGGCAATTGCCAATGTTTTGATCAGTTTATTTCGATCATTCACAGTTTCAAAAACGTCATCCACAATTTCTTTTGTAGCGATCTTGGGATCGTAAAATACGTTTTCTGCTTTCTTGCGAATATATTCGTAATCTCCCCTTTTTGGGTAGCTTTCACCCATGGCACTCTCGTAGAGGCCGGAGCTGCCGGTGATCACTAAAGCTTTAACAGATTCCGGGTATAATTTTGTGCACAAGAGGGCGATATGTCCTCCAAGAGAATTTCCTAAAAGGATAACCTCTCTATAAGCTTTATGGGCAATAAATTCTTTTAGATACTTTGCAAAGGTAGCGACACTGGTCTTTAAAAGGGAAAGTTCGTATAGAGGTAACTGCAGTAAAATAACTTTATAGCCATGTTTCGGGAAAAAATCAAGAACACCTTCAAAATTGCTTAATCCGCCCATCAATCCGTGAAGAATAATTATAGGAGTTCCTTCCCCTTCCTCCACATATTTAAACTTTCCTTCTTCCCTTAAATTTTTTTCCATTGATGCCTTTGCTGTTAGCTTCGCAAATATAGTGAATTCCCTACAAGTATATAGATTTTGCCCAAGCTGCCATAATTTTTACTTAAGCAAATTTCACATTTCTTCCACGGAATCTGAAAAATAAACCTAAAATTTTTTAACAATTTTCTTCTACAACTAAAAGTGCTTCAATTAGTTGGTTTAAGGGGTGGTTGTGGGAGAAGAAGAGGAAAATTTATCAACAATGTGGTAAAAAGTGGTAAAATGTGGTTTAAATTTCAATATATTTGAATCGTAAACAACTGCAGTGGTAATTCTCGTCGGAACATATGAATGTAAGGTAGATGCCAAGGGTAGGCTCATGGTGCCTGCTCCTATGAAGAAGCAGCTCCTGCCTGTTTTGGATCAGGGTTTTGTTCTTAAGCGATCTATTTTTAATCCCTGCCTGGAGTTGTATCCCATGGAGCAGTGGAATAAGGAGATGGAGAAAATCGAACAGCTTAACCAGTACGTAAAGGAGAATGTGGATTTTATAAGAATGTTTACAGCAGGTGTTAAAGTTGTGGAGGTAGATGCCAACGGCAGATTATTGATCCCCAAGGATCTTGTAAGAATAGCAAAGATAGATAAAGAAGTTGTGCTGCAATCTTCAATAAGGAAAGTGGAGATCTGGGATAAGGAGCTTTATGAGAAATCGATTGACACCCCTGCAGAAGATTTTGCCGCACTTGCCGAACGTGTAATGGGAAATAAGCGAAATGCCAATGAGTTACCATAATCCGGTCTTGCTGGAAGAAACTGTTGAGGGGCTGAATATTCAGCCTTCGGGAGTTTATGTGGATATCACCTTTGGAGGTGGTGGGCATTCGCGGGAGATCCTTGACCGGCTGGGTCCAAAAGGAAAACTTTTTGCCTTTGATCAGGATAAAGATGCTCTTGCAAATAAGATAGATGACGAGCGATTTACCCTCATCAATGAGAATTTTAGGTTCATTAAACGCTTTTTGAGGTTCTATGGAATCCGGAAAGTGGATGGGATCCTGGGAGATTTTGGCGTTTCCTCTCATCAATTTGATGTGGCCGAAAGAGGTTTTTCAACCCGCTTTGAATCAAAGCTGGACATGAGAATGAATCAGCAAAGCTCCTTAAGTGCTTACGAGGTAGTTAATAATTACGAGGAAAAGCAGCTTCGGGATGTGCTGGCCCAGTATGGGGAATTAAGAAGTGCTCCCAAGATCGCCCGCACTATTGTTTCTGCCCGAAAGGAAGGAGAGATCGCTACCAGTGAAAGACTAAAAGAAATAATGAAGCCTTTTTTACCTGTAGGCAGAGAGCATAAAGTTCTTGCTCAGGTTTACCAGGCGATAAGAATTGAAGTGAATCAGGAGATCGAAGCATTAAAGGAATTTTTGTTGCAAACAGAAGGTCTTTTAAATCCCGGGGGACGATTAAGTCTCATTTCTTACCATTCCCTGGAGGACCGGTTGGTGAAAAGGTACATACGCAGCGGAATGTTTGAAGGAGAGCCTGAAAAGGATTTCTACGGAAATATTTCTGTGCCCTTTCAAAAAGTGGGAAAAATGATCGTTCCTTCTGCTGAAGAAATAAAAAGAAATAACCGTGCCCGCAGTGCAAGGTTGAGAATTGCTGAAAGAATAGAATAAATGAAAGAGAGCTTCTACGATATCCTGAAAGGGAAATTTCTAATAAGCAATGACGCTTTTAAGAATTGGCGGTTTATACTTTTTTGTACACTACTCGCCATTTTTATGATTGGCAGCTCTCATAGTGCAGAACAAAAGGTACATGAAATTGCCCGGCTTAATGATCAGGTGCTTGAGCTAAGGACCCAATTTCTTGATGGCAGGTCGAATCTTATGAAATTGAAGATGGAATCAACCATCACCCGAAGGATGGCGACCAGCGGTATCAAACCGTCAGACGTGCCTCCAACAAAAATTGTAGTTAAAGAAAAAAAATAACGGCAAATGGCCATCACCGAAAAGAAAATATTGTACCGCATCTACTTTGTAGCCGCCTGCATGTTCTTATTCGCAACTGCGGTGGGGGTAAAACTGCTGAATATTCAGATCGTAGAGGGGGAAAAATATCAGGAGATCGCAGAGCAGCGTACTTACCGCAATTTCGTCATTCCTGCCAACCGCGGAAATCTTTATGACACAAACGGAAACTTACTTGCCACTTCAATTCCCAAATACGACATTAGGTTTGATGCAGTAACCGTTTCAGATAAACATTTCCAGGAGAATGTGGGGCCGCTTTCCGAAGAGCTGGCTAAAATGTTCGGGCAATCATCTTCTCACTGGGTGCAAAAATTACGTACCGCCCGCGTAAATAAACACAGATACTTATTAATCGCCCGTAACCTCGGGTATTCTCAATACATAAGAGTAAAGAATTTTCCCATGTTCAAGCTGGGGTCGAATCGCGGCGGTATCATCGTAGAGCAACGTACTGTTCGCGAACATCCTTTGGGCAGTATGGCCGAAAGAACTGTTGGTTATGAAAGACAGGATGACAGCGGCTACTATACCCGCGTTGGACTGGAAGGCGCATTCGGGCCATATTTGAGAGGAAAAGAAGGAAAACGCCTTAAACAGAGAATTGCCAAAGGTCAGTGGAAACCTATCAGCGACAATAACGAGGTGGAGCCAAAAGATGGCTATGACCTCATTTCTACCATAGATGTAAAGATCCAGGATATCGCCCATCATGCGCTTTTAAAGCAGCTTGAAAAATATGAAGCCGATCATGGTTCTGTGGTAGTAATGGAAACTGCGACCGGCGAGATCAAAGCAATTTCCAATCTTGGTCGTACTTCTCAGGGAACCTATTTTGAGAAACTCAACTATGCGGTTGGAGAATCCCATGAACCCGGTTCCACATTTAAGCTTATGGCTATGGTTGTGGCACTTGAGGATAAGGTGATCGACACCAGTACGGTTGTAGATACAGAGAACGGACAGATCACTATATACCGTCGAAGAGTGCGCGACTCCAAACATGGCGGCTACGGAAAGATCTCTGCAGGCAAAGCTTTTGAAGTTTCCTCAAACGTTGGGATAGTCAAATTGATCTATGAGAACTATAAGGATCAGCCTCAAAAATTTGTTGACGGACTTAAAGAAATGCATTTGCATGAAGGCCTTGATCTTGCTATAAAAGGAGAGGGTACCCCATACATTCCTACCCCGGGAGACAAAACCTGGAGCGGACTTTCCTTACCGTGGATGGCTTATGGCTACGGAAGTATTCAGATCACTCCATTACAAACGCTAACTTTTTATAATGCGATCGCCAATGGCGGGGAAATGGTAAAACCGCGTTTTATCAAAGAAGTTAAGGAGTGGGATAAGACTATCGAAAAATTTGAAAAGAAGGTGATCGATCCTTCTATCTGCAGTCCCGAAACTGTGGCAAAAGTGACCGAGATGCTAAAGAATGTGGTGGAAAGGGGTACCGGAAAAAGCCTTTATGAACCTAATTTTTCTATGGCCGGCAAAACCGGAACCGCGCAAACTGAGTACTGGAAAGAAGGCTGGGCTCAGAACCCGCAGTACATCTCCTCATTTGTGGGATTCTTTCCTGTTGAAAATCCCAAATACTCCTGCATTGTGGTGATCCATAAACCTAACAATAAAACCGGTTATTATGGAGCCGATGTGAGCGGACCAGTTTTCAAAAGGATTGCGCAAAAGATCTTTACAGACACCCCGGTGCTTGATGAATTTGAAACTTTGGAAGCTACTAATCCGGCGATCGAAAAGAATTTCGAGAAATATTATGCTGTTGCCAGAAACCTGAAGGAGGTAATGCCAGATCTAAGCGGTATGCCTGCTATGGATGCAGTTTCTCTACTTGAGAACCTGGGAGTAAAGTATGAGCTTTCCGGATATGGTGAGGTGAGTCAGCAATCTATAGAACCGGGAACAGAAATTCAGGAAGACCAGGTAATAAAATTGAAGTTAAGTTGATCTATTTAAAAGACATATTATACAGGGTCTCTCTTGAAGCAGTAGTCGGGAAGACTACCATTGCTGTTAATGAAATACATTTTGATTCCCGAAAAGTGGGCTTCAATGATGTATTTGTGGCAGTGCGTGGAACTCAGACCGATGGGCATGAGTACATCAATAAAGCAGTTGAGCAGGGAGCGCTTGCAATAGTTTGCGAGGAGATGCCAAAGCAAACGGTCAATGGCATTACCTATGTAAAAGTGAAAAATTCGCAGCAGGCTCTGGCTTACATGGCCGATAATTTCTACGGAAATCCTTCTGTAAACCTCAAGCTGGTAGGCGTTACAGGTACTAATGGGAAAACCACTGTAGCTTCCCTGTTGTACCAGCTTTTCACCAAAGCCGGATTTAAAGTGGGACTACTTTCTACTGTGCAGGTGATGGTGGCCGAAGAGAAATTTCCCGCCACCCATACCACGCCTGATTCCCTTACCATCAACAGCTATTTAAAGCAAATGAACGAGGCGGGAGTGGAGTATTGTTTTATGGAAGTAAGTTCCCACGGCATAGCGCAGCACCGCACCACCGGACTCAAATTCGCCGGCGGAATCTTCACCAATCTCACTCATGAGCATCTGGATTACCACAACAGCTTTGCCGAATACAGGGATGTCAAAAAAGCCTTTTTTGACCAGCTTCCAGCTTCAGCTTTTGCGTTGACCAACGGAGACGACAAGAATGGACCGGTAATGCTGCAGAACACAAAAGCCAAAAAATATACCTACGCATTAAAATCTGTAGCCGATTACAAGGCGAATATTCTTGAGAACGGCTTCGGCGGAATGCTGCTGAAGGTGAATGAGCATGAGGTATGGACAAAGCTTATAGGCAATTTTAATGCTTATAACGTGCTGGCTATCTACGCAGCTTCAGAATTATTGGGCTTGACCACTTTGGAAAGCCTCAAGTATATCAGTGAACTTAATGCGGTAAGCGGACGCTTTCAGTATTATGTTTCCGAAGAAAAGATCACTGCAATAGTAGATTACGCCCATACGCCCGATGCTTTGCAAAATGTACTGGAAACCATTAACAGCATCCGTACAAAAAATGAGGAATTGATCACTGTAGTTGGTTGTGGTGGGGATCGGGACCGCTCAAAAAGGCCAAAGATGGGACATATTGCTTCGGCTTTGAGCACAAAAGTGATCTTCACCAGCGATAATCCAAGGACCGAGGATCCCGATAAGATCATTGAAGAAGTTGAAGGCGGGGTAGAGCCTCAGAATTTTAAAAAGATCATGTCGATCACCAGCAGGCTTCAGGCTATTAAAACTGCCTGCCAGCTGGCAAAGCCTCATGATATCATCCTTATCGCCGGGAAAGGTCATGAGACCTATCAGGAGATCAATGGTGTGAGGAAAGATTTTGACGACTTTAAGATCGTAAGCGAAACTTTGAAAGAATTGAAAAAGTAAAATCCCGGCAGGGAAATTAGAAGATATGTTATACCACCTGTTCGAATATCTTGAAGAAGCCTACACCTTTCCCGGGGAGCGGTTGTACCAGTACATCTCCTTCCGTTCGGCTATGGCTATCATCATTTCTTTGGGAATTTCGACAATCTATGGAAAAAGGATCATCAATTATCTTCAGAAAAAACAAATTGGCGAGAGTGTAAGAGATCTTGGGCTGGAAGGCCAAACTGAAAAGGCAGGTACCCCTACTATGGGAGGATTGATCATCATTTTAGCAACCTTGATACCTGTATTGTTGCTGGCCCGACTCGACAATATTTATGTGATCCTTTTGATCGTTACCACTCTTTGGATGGGAGCGATAGGATTTTTGGACGATTATATTAAAACCTTCAGAAAAGACAAGGAAGGTCTAAAAGGAATTTTTAAAGTGATAGGACAGGTTGGATTGGGGATCATTGTGGGGGCAACCATTTATTTTCATCCCGGTATCACCATTAATGAGAATCCACAGTTGCCAGGGAATACGCAGACGATAGAATTAATCTCTTCGGCTGCAAATCCTGTTACAACCTCTGCGGAAGAAAAATCCACAAAAACGACCATTCCGTTTGTTAAAAATAATGAGTTTGATTACGCCAGTTTGATCACCTGGATCAGCCCAGAATACGCCAAATATGCCTGGTTGATCTTTATTCCCATTGTGATCTTCATTGTAACCGCTGTTTCCAATGGAGCCAATCTCACCGATGGAATCGATGGACTGGCAGCAGGAACTTCAACCATAATTGTGCTTACCCTGGGAATCTTTGCCTGGGTTTCGGGTAACATCATTTTTTCAGATTATCTCAATGTGATGTATATCCCCAGAACAGGAGAGATGACGATCTATATTTCAGCTTTTGCAGGAGCTTTGGTAGGATTCCTTTGGTATAACACCTTCCCTGCCCAGGTCTTTATGGGAGATACAGGAAGTTTGACAATAGGAGGTATTATCGCAGTACTCGCCCTGGCCACGAGAAAAGAATTACTGATCCCTATCCTGTGCGGAGTTTTCCTGATAGAAAATCTCTCGGTAGTGATGCAGGTGGGATGGTTCAAATATACCCGTAAAAGATATGGGGAAGGAAGAAGGATCTTCCTGATGTCGCCTTTACATCATCATTTTCAAAAGGCAGGATTTCATGAAAGCAAGATCGTAGTAAGGTTCTGGATCATCGGGATCTTTCTTGCGATTGTAACTGTAGTAACCCTCAAGATTCGATAATGGACGCAGGAGCAGCAAATAGCGGAAAAGAGCATCGAAATTTCCTCGTCATCCTTGGTGGCGGAGAAAGCGGTGTGGGTACTGCCATCCTTGGAAAGAAGGAAGGCTTTCGCACGTTTGTTTCAGACAGGGGAAAGATAGCTGATAAGTATAGGATGCAGCTCGAAGCCCACGAAATTGAATGGGAAGACGAAAAACATTCCGAAGAAAAAATTCTCAAAGCCGACCTGGTCATGAAAAGTCCGGGAATTCCTGACGATGCCCCCCTCGTCAGTCGGTTAAGAGGAAAAGGGATTCCGGTAATTTCAGAGATCGAATTTGCCTACACCTATACCAGCGCGGTCTTGGTGGGTATCACCGGCAGCAACGGTAAAACCACCACCACCATGCTTACGCACCACCTGTTGAAAGACGGCGGACTAAATGTAGGAATGGCGGGTAATGTGGGGCAAAGTTTTGCCAAACAGGTAGCCGAAATCAACGCAGATCATTACGTGCTGGAGCTTAGCAGCTTTCAACTGGACGGGATAGAAGAATTCCGGCCGCATATCGCAGTTTTGACCAATATAACACCGGATCATCTTGATCGTTACAGGCATGATTTTAACCAATACATCGCCAGTAAATTCAGGATCGTGAAGAACCAAACAGAAAAAGATTATTTCATTTATGATGCCGATGATCCTGTGATCATGAAATGGCTGCAGGAAAATCCAATCCAGTCCCAAAAATTGCCTTTTTCACTCCGGGAGGAATTTGAAAAAGGAGCTTTTATAAAAGATGAACAACTTATTATTCGTACAGATAATTCAGAATTGACCATGCCAACATCAAATTTAACCCTCGAAGGAAAACACAACGCCAAGAATGCGATGGCCGCAGCTACTGTTGCACAATTATTACGCATTAGAAAAGAAACAATAAGACAGAGCATGGAAAGTTTTCAGGGGGTGGAACACCGGCTTGAAAAGGTGCTTAAGATCAACAATGTTCAATACATCAATGATTCAAAAGCTACTAACGTCAACGCAACTTATTATGCGTTGGAGAGCATGGAATCTGAAACCGTTTGGATCGTTGGAGGGGTAGATAAAGGCAATGAGTATGCAGATCTGCTTCCACTTGTGAATGAAAAAGTAAAGGCGATCATTTGCCTTGGAGTCAATAATGAACCTATCCTCAATGCCTTCGGGAATTGTGTAGATACCATCGTGGAAACGCGTTCTATGGAGGATGCGGTAAATGAGGCTTACAAATTAGCTGAAAAAGGAGATACGGTATTGCTTTCTCCGGCTTGTGCAAGTTTTGATCTGTTTGAGAATTACGAAGACAGGGGAAGACAATTCAAAGAAGCAGTAAGAAAGCTGTAAAACATAAAAGGTCAAAAAAGGGAATTCATGACAGAATTTTTTTCAAGGATAAAAGGTGATAAAACTATCTGGGCTGCGGCCGGGTTACTGGCGATTTTTTCGTTCCTGCCCGTGTACAGTGCCAGTAGTAACCTGGCGTACCTTTACGGTGACGGGAGTACTTTCCCGTACCTGGTAAACCATTTCATCTACCTTTTCCTTGGATTCGTGATCATGTTCTTTGTTCACAAGGTACCCTATCACTATTTCGTGGGGCTTTCCATCCTGGTGCTGCCCATTTTAATCCTGTTGCTGGCTTTTACGGTGTCGCAGGGAATGGTGATAGACGGGGCGAATGCCAGTCGCTGGGTGACCATTCCATTTTTAAATAAAACTTTCCAAACCTCCACCTTGGCCTCGGTGGTATTGCTCACCTATGTAGCGAGATATATGGCAAAAATGAAGGATAAACCTTTCACTTTTAAGCAATCCATTATCCCCCTCTGGCTGCCGGTGGCGCTGGTGTTGGGCTTAATATTGCCGGCTAACTTTTCTACCACGGCTATTTTATTTGCCATGGTATTGCTGGTCGTTTTTATAGGGGGTTATCCATTAAAATATCTGGCCGCTATTCTGGGCGCCGGAATTATCTTTCTGTCCATCTTTATGTTGACAGCAAAAGCTTTCCCCGGTTTGTTCCCCAACCGGGTAGACACCTGGATTAGCAGGGTTGAAAACTTTTCAAATGATGAAGTAACTGAAGCCGATTACCAGATAGAAAAAGCAAAGATCGCCATCGCGAGTGGCGGAGTGACAGGACAGGGAATAGGAAAGAGCGTGCAGCGTAACTTCCTGCCGCAGTCATCTTCAGATTTTATTTATGCGATCATCATTGAAGAAATGGGGCTTATTGGAGGTCTTGGGGTCATGATTGTTTATTTGCTGTTGTTCTTTAGGATCATTATTGTGGCCACTAAGGCAAATTCCATTTTTGGAAAGCTGCTGGTCATTGGTGTGGGCCTACCTATAGTCTTTCAGGCGCTGGTGAATATGGCAGTGGCCGTAGAATTATTTCCGGTCACGGGGCAAACCCTGCCGCTTATAAGCAGCGGGGGATCGTCGATCTGGATGACCTGTTTGGCATTGGGAATGGTGTTAAGTGTTAGTGCCAAGCGGGAAGAAGAGCTCCAACAGCAAAGAGAGGAAAGATTGGGAGATGAAGATAATCCATTAGAAATTTTAAGCGAGGCAATATGACAAATCAGCTACGGGTAATCATATCAGGCGGCGGCACGGGAGGACACATCTTCCCGGCGATCTCTATTGCCAATGAATTAAAACTGCGTTATCCTACCTGCGAGATCCTTTTTGTAGGGGCAGAAGATCGCATGGAAATGCAAAAAGTTCCCGAAGCCGGTTACAAGATCGAAGGCCTGTGGATAAGCGGAATTCAGCGCAGGCTTACTGCTAAAAACCTGCTTTTTCCTGTTAAGCTTGTGAAGAGCTTGTGGAAAGCGCGGGATATTATAAAGAAATTTCAGCCGGATGTGGTGATAGGGACCGGTGGATTTGCCAGCGGACCTTTACTGCAAATGGCAAACAGGGAAAATATCCCCACTTTGATCCAGGAGCAGAATTCCTATCCCGGAATTACCAATAAATTACTGGCAAAAGGTGCAAATACCATTTGTACTGCCTACCCCGACATGGAGCGGTTTTTTCCTTCAGAAAAGATCGTGCTAACAGGAAATCCTGTGCGGCAGGATCTGCTTGATGTGAGTTCCAAAAGGGAGGAGGCGTTGGCTTTCTTCGGAATTGATCCTGCAAAAAAGACTGTGCTGGTGCTCGGCGGAAGCTTAGGTGCCCGTAAGATCAACCAGCTGATCGAAGAAAACCTTAAGGAATTTGCAAAACATAATTTGCAGCTCCTCTGGCAAACCGGAAGCCTCTATTTTGAAGAGTACAGCAATTATGCTGAAAAAGAAAACATCCAGACTTTCGCATTTTTGAAGCGGATGGATCTTGCCTATGCAGCGGCCGATATTATTATATCAAGGGCCGGAGCCGGAACGGTTTCGGAATTGTGTATTGTAGGGAAACCGGTGGTGTTCATTCCGTCGCCTAATGTGGCCGAAGATCACCAAACGAAAAATGCCATGGCAGTGGCCGAAAGTGATGCTGCAATTGTGCTTTCAGAAAGTCATTTGGAACAAGGCTTTAGGTCGATCTTTTTTCCATTGGTGGAGACAGACGAAAAGATGAAAAGCCTGGGTAGAAATATCAAAAAACTTGAAAAGCCTTTTGCAACGGCTAATATCGTCAACGAAGTAGAGAAGTTGCTAAAAACAAGAAGATAGTGAGTCATTACGAGCACATAAAGAACATTTATTTCATAGGCATTGGCGGCATAGGCATGAGTGCCCTGGCCCGCTATTTTAATGCTGAAGGAAAAAATGTATCAGGTTATGATCGTACTGCAACCGAACTCACCCGAAAATTGGAGGCTGAAGGAATTGAAGTGATCACTTCAGACAAGGTGGAAGACCTACCTGCAGAAATTATAGAAGACAGAGAGAGCCTGATCGTTTACACCCCTGCCATTCCGCAGGAGCATCCTCAATATTTGCATTTTACAGCCGACAGTTACACCATGGAAAAACGTTCTATGGTACTGGGAAATCTTACCAAGGGACATTTTACCCTGGCAGTTGCAGGAACTCACGGAAAAACCACCACCAGCAGTATGCTGGCGCATCTGCTAAAAGAAAGCGGAAGCGAAATAACCGCATTTTTGGGTGGAATAGCAGAGAATTTTAATTCGAACCTGCTCCTTGATGGTAACGAAGCCATGGTTGTGGAAGCCGATGAGTTTGACCGGTCATTCTTAAAACTTTTGCCAAATCTGGCTGCTATTACCTCAATGGATGCAGATCACCTTGATATCTATGGCGATGACAGTACCATCAAGGAATCATTCAAAGAATTTGCCTCCCTGGTACCGGAAGATGGAAAGCTGTTTTATGACAATGGCCTACCCCTCAAAGGAGTCTCGATAGGAATTGATGATGATGCAGATATTGCTGCTATTAACATAAGCGTCAAAAATGGCAGTTATCACTTTGATCTAAGAACACAGGAAGGAATATACAAAGACTTTGAGCTAGGCCTTCCGGGAAAACATAATTTACATAATGCAGTCACAGCCCTGGCAATGGCATTGGAATTCGGTGCCCCCCCCGAATTGCTTGCCGGGGCTTTGGCTTCATTTAAAGGGGTGCACAGGAGATTTTCCTACCGAATTAAAAGGGAGGATCTTGTACTAATCGACGATTATGCTCATCATCCTGCAGAAATTGCAGCAGTGCATCAGGCGGTGAGTGAAATGCATCCGGGGAAGCGGGTGCTGGCGGTTTTTCAGCCGCACCTATTTAGCCGGACACGGGATTTTGCTGAAGGATTTGCAGAAAGCCTCGGTCTGTTCGATGAGTTGCTGCTGCTGGATATCTATCCGGCGAGGGAGAAGGCTATTGAGGGAATAACTTCAGAATGGCTTCTGAAGCTGGTCAAAAATGACAAAAAACAGCTGGTTCAAAAAGAGCAGCTTTCCGAAGTGATCAAAAGTAAAAATGCTGAGGTTGTGGTGCTTATGGGAGCCGGTGATATTGGGGAAGAAGTAGAAAAAATAAGGAAAAATCTGGCAGGTGAAAATTAACTGGAATTACATAAAAACTTTCTTGCTCCTTGGGGTGGTGTTCTTTTTATTTGCATTCGCCGAAAAGCGCAACAGCACAAGAATTCTTTCCGAAGTAAATCTTCATTTTACCAATAGTGAAAACCTCTATCTCACTGAAGAAGCGGTTAATAAATTGTTAATACAAAATGAGGTAAGGGTTAAGAGCATAGGTAAAGAAGCTTTAGATTTGAATAGGGTGGAGACCCTGCTGGAGGCTCATGAGATGGTTGAAAACGCTGAAGTTTATCTCACCGTTGACGGAAAACTTGGAGCAGAGATCACACAAAGAAAACCTTTGGCAAGAATACTGGCAAGTGCACCCTTTTACCTTGACAGACAGGGGCTTAAAATGCCTCTTTCTGAATATTATTCGGCAAGAGTGCCGCTGGTAACTGGAGTAAGGGATGAGCAGTTGCAGGAAATACACCCGCTTATGGATTTTATCACCAATGATGAATTCCTCACGCGACATGTTACAGGGCTTCATCGATTACCAAACGGGAAGTATCAGATCTATCTGAGGCAGCTCGATTTTGTGCTGATGTTTGGAGAGGTGAAGGATATTGAATTGAAGTTTAAAAATTTTAAAGCTTTTTATCAAAAGGCGCTAAAGGATAAAAAGCTTGACGCATATCAAAAAGTGGATTTACAATTTGGCGATCAGGTTGTGTGCACTAAAAAGTAAAGTATGGAACAAAACGACATCGCAGTAGGCTTAGATATTGGAACTACTAAGATCGTAGCCATGATTGGCCGTAAGAACGATTACGGCAAAATGGAGATCATTGGCATAGGGAAGGCGAAAAGCCTTGGAGTACACCGTGGGGTGGTAAATAATATTACACAAACAATCCAGTCTATCCAGCAGGCAATACAGGAAGCAGAGGCAGATAGCGGAATGAAAATAAAAGATGTGGTGGTGGGTATTGCCGGCCAGCATATTCGCAGTTTACAGCACAGTGATTACATCACGCGTCCCAACCCCGATGAGGTTATTGACGCAACAGATATTGAAACCCTTTGCAACCAGGTCCATAAACTGGTCATGCTTCCGGGTGAGGAGATCATCCACGTTTTGCCTCAGGAATTTAAGGTTGACGGGCAGGCAGAGATCAAAGAACCCATTGGAATGTATGGCGGGAGACTGGAAGCTAATTTCCACGTAGTGGTAGGGCAGGTGTCTTCGATAAGGAATGTGGGAAGATGTGTGAAAAGTTCAGGCCTGGAATTATCGGCTGTGACTTTGGAGCCTTTGGCTTCGGCAAATGCAGTTCTAAGCCAGGAAGAAAAAGAAGCCGGAGTGGCTTTGGTAGATATTGGAGGCGGGACCACAGATCTTGCCATCTTTAAAGACGGAATCATAAGGCATACCGCAGTTATTCCTTTTGGTGGCGGGGTAATCACCGAAGATATCAAGGAAGGCTGTTCGATCATTGAAAAGCAGGCAGAATTGCTGAAAGTGAAATTTGGATCGGCATGGCCGGGAGAGAACAAGGATAACGAGATCGTTTCCATTCCCGGACTTCGCGGAAGAGAGCCAAAAGAGATCACTTTAAAGAACCTTTCCAAGATCATCCACGCGAGAGTGGTGGAGATCATTGATCAGGTTTACCTGGAGATTAAAAATTACGGCCATGAAGAGCAAAAGAAGAAGCTTATCGCCGGGATCGTATTGACGGGAGGTGGTGCCCAGCTTAAGCACATTAAGCAGCTGGTGGAATATATCACCGGGATGGATACCAGGATTGGTTATCCAAACGAGCACCTGGCAGGTGACAGCGATTCCGAAACTACCAGCCCTGTTTATGCTACGGCAGTAGGATTGGTGTTGAACAGCCTGGAGATCAATTTGAAATCTCCTGCAAAAGAAGAAGAGCAAGCAGCTTCCGAAGAAATTAGACAGGATAGTGAAGCGACAGCAATTCCGGCTTCCGAAGAAGAAAATTATCAGCGTGAAGAGCAAACGACTATAAGTCAGCCGCGCAAGACAATATTTGAGAAATGGTTTGAAAAATTCAAGGATTTTTTAGACAACGCCGAATAGGAAATTCGGCAAGAAAATAACTATGAAAAAGAAAGATAAAAGAAGTACAAAACCAGTAAAACAGAATTTATGAGCAGCACAGAATTCGGAAACATCACCTTCGATCTCCCCAAGAATCAATCGAACGTTATCAAAGTTATTGGTGTAGGTGGAGGAGGAAGCAACGCGATCAACCACATGTTCCAGCAAGGGATCAAAGGAGTTGATTTCGTGATATGCAACACAGATGCACAAGCCCTGGAGAACAGTCCGGTGCCTAACAAGATACAGTTGGGAGTAAGAGAAACTGAAGGCCTTGGTGCGGGCGCCGATCCTGAAGTCGGTCGCAAAGCAGCAGAGGAAAGTTTTGATGAGATAAGAGCACTTTTAGACACCAATACCAAGATGGTATTTATCACTGCCGGAATGGGTGGTGGTACCGGTACGGGAGCTGCTCCAATCATTGCCAAACAAGCAAAAGATATGGGAATACTTACGGTGGGGATCGTAACTATACCCTTTCAGTTTGAAGGAAAAACAAGATGTGAACAGGCCCAGCACGGAGTAGAAAATCTTCGGAAGCAGGTAGATTCACTTATTGTGATCAATAATAATAAACTAAGAGAGGTCTACGGAAACCTTGGCTTCAAAGCCGGATTCTCCAAGGCAGATGAAGTACTTGCAACTGCATCCAGAGGGATTGCAGAAGTTATTACTCATCACTACACGCAAAACATTGACTTACGTGACGCTAAGACTGTTCTTAGCAACAGCGGTACTGCGATTATGGGATCTGCACAGGCTTCCGGCGGAAACCGTGCCCAGGATGCCATAATTAAAGCTCTTGATTCTCCCCTTCTTAATGACAATAAGATCACCGGAGCCAAAAATGTATTGCTGCTTATCATTTCCGGTTCCGAAGAGATCACTATTGATGAGATTGGGGAAATTTCAGATCATATCCAGGCAGAAGCCGGTCACAGCGCCAACATCATTATGGGCGTAGGTGAGGACGAAAGCCTTGATGATGCCATTTCTGTAACCATTATTGCTACGGGTTTTGACGTGGAGCAACAAAATGAGATAGTAAATACAGAAGCTAAAAAGATCATCCATACTTTGGAAGATGAGCAAAAGTCTGAACACGAACTTTCCCCAAAGAAAACATCCCCGGCTTTTGACGGTCCTGCACCGGTTCAGGAAACAAAGATCGTACATACGCTTTCTCTTGAGGAAGAAGAAGAAGAGATCGATGAAGAGCCCGAAAGCAATATCCCTTCAGAAGCTGTAAAAAATATGGATGTCGTCTATGAGGAGGTAAAGCCTGCTAATGAACCGGAATTTATAATTACTGACAGCACAAGAGAAATTGAAGTTAAAGAGCCCGTATTTGTAGATCCTGAGCCAAAGGAACAGCAATTCATGTTCACTTTTGATATGCCCCGTAATGCATCTCCTTCAGAAAAAGAGGAGCCAAAAAGAGAACAGCCAGAGGCAAGACAGGAAGAGAACATACAATCTCCTAAAGAAGAAAAGATCGTCCACAGGCTTACAGAAGAAATGGAAGAGCCTGTAAAAAAGGAGCTTAGCTCTCAGGTGAAGAATACTCATAACGGTGTTACCCGGTATTCGCTGGATGATTACATGCAGGTGGAAGAAATGCTGAAGAATTCACATCCTGTTGCAAAGCAAAAACCTGAGTTTGAACCGGAATTAAAACAACCGGCTCCTGCGCCTGCACAACCACCTGTTGCCAAGGCGAGTCCAAAGCCCGAAGAAATAAAGCCGACTCATGATGAGGAGGTAGATCCTTTCAACGTGCCTATTAGTGAAAGTCTTATCAAACGGACAGCTGAGAGGAAGGCGAAAATGAAGGAATTCAATTATAAATTCAGGAATCATCCTTCTAAGGTAGATGAGTATGAAAGACAGCCTGCCTATAAAAGACAGGGCGTTGATCTGGATAGCTCACGCCCCGGAGAAGGAAAATTATCCCGTACTACTTTAGGTACAGGGGAGGATGATGAAATTAGATTCAGAACAAACAATTCATTTCTACATGACAATGTAGATTAGCCCCCCCCGGCCCCTCAATTCTTAACCCGAAACCAGCCCCCCGGTTTCGGGTTTTTTATTGATCCAATCTTCTTGCGCCACGAATTTTAACTGAGTATCTTCGCAGGTAAGATCTAAAAATACCATCAGGATGAGTTTACAAGATAAGATCATGGCAGAAATGAAGGATGCCATGCGTGCCAAAGACAGTAATAAACTGGAAGCTTTAAGAGCTGTAAAAAGTGCAATTCTTCTTGCCCAGACAGATACCTCAGGCCGTGACGGACTCAGTGAAGATGAGGAGCTAAAGCTGTTACAACGCCTGGTAAAACAGCGTAAGGAAAGTGCCGCAATATACAAGGAGCAGGGGAGGGAAGACCTTGCGCAGCCCGAGCTTGACCAGGCAGCCGTAATAGAAAGCTTTCTGCCCGAGCAAATGAGTGAAGCTGAGATCGAAGCTGAGGTCGATAAAATTATTACACAAACCGGTGCCACAGGAATGCAGGACATGGGTAAGGTTATGGGCGCAGCATCAAAGGAACTGGCCGGAAGGGCAGACGGGAAGACGATCTCTTCTGTTGTGAAAAGGAAACTTAGTAGTTAGGAGTTAGTATTTAGTATTGAGTATTGAGAGAGCGTTGGAGGTAAGGATTATGGCAGATCCTGAAAAACAAAAAACTTTCGACGATCTGAAGAATTCAATAAGTCCACAGAATGGAGAAAAATTCTTCTTCCGTTTTTAAAAACCGTTTTTATTCAGGTCTTAGTGGCTTACAGTTGCCAATTCCTAAGTATGCCTTCCCGCCTCCTTTTGAAAATGCGAGTAGGCTGACTTACTATGCATCAATTTTCAATAGCATAGAATTTAACAGTACTTTTTATAAAATTCCGCAGCCGGCAACAGTTGCAAAATGGGCGGCATCTGTACCTGAAAATTTTAGATTTACCTTTAAATTATGGAAAGAAATTACACATGGCAAAGGTTTAAACTTTAAAAGAGAGGATATTGTTGCTTTCTATAGATCTATCAATTCATTTAATGAAAAGAAAGGATGCCTGCTTATTCAGTTTCCCCCGAGTATAGGGGTCATGTACAGGAGTCAGTTAGAAAGATTATTAAGCTGTATTCTTGAAATAGATCCTACCCAGGAGTGGAAGATTGCGGTAGAGTTTCGGAATAGATCCTGGTATGAGGAGGAGGTTTACGAATTATTAGAATTATACAAAGCCACAGTGGTCATGCAAGACATACTCAGGTCTGCCACACCTTTGCTCGACCAACCTTCCGATTTTTTATATTTCCGCTTTCATGGTCCAGCAGGAAATTATCGGGAGAGCTATTCAAAAGATTTTTTACAGGAACATGGAGAGCTGATGGTTGAATTGATGGAAGAAGGGAAAACTGTTTATGCATATTTTAATAACACTATGGGGGATGCTTTTAATAATTCGATTACGCTGAACAGGTTTGTGGAGGAATAGATCTTTTCAAAAGAAAGACTAATTAGAACAGCAGAATACTATCCAAAAATTTCCATTTTTAATGAACATAATTTCTGAAGCTAAACCAATGGAATATCTTTGTGGAAATTTAGAGATTTTATGTAAATTGCGCCTTCTTAAAAGGCCCCGTGGCGCAACTGAATAGCGCATCAGATTTCGGCTCTGAGGGTTGGGGGTTTGAATCCCTCCGGGGTCACTTTTTACATCTTGAAAAACCCTGTAAACCTATTGGTTTACCGGGTTTCATTTTTATTGATATTGTTTGATGTTGACTATTATTGAGCTGAAAGGTCAACAAATCGGCCAACAAATTTCTAAAATAATTTGTTGAGCAATCATTAAAATTTTTACCTTATTAGTGTAGTTGGTTTGACTTTCGTCTTTCACTGAAATATCATTAAAAGGCGTACTATGACTTCTTCACAGACTTTCTCAATCCTCTTCTGGATCAACTCCTCCACGGCAAGGAAAATATGGCCGAAATTTATGCTGGAATAATCGTCCATGGTAAACGGGCCAATATCAGTCTAAAGACTAAAATAGCCATTCAACATTGGGATAAAAACGGAGGCCGCGTTATGGCCCAATCTCCCGTAAAGGGCAAAAGGCAATTCCAAAAAGCAACGGCTAAATCAACATATTGTATTTACGCCTTTTTAGCTTTATTAAAGTTATTCAGGGCTCAAGGAAAATAAAAAATTGCAGTTCCCATTGAGTATTGCATCTCTGTTGCGGTTGAAGATTAAAGGATGAATAAACTACTATGGTAAGTTTCGACGGAAGGGCCTTAAGAAGTAGTGCCGGTTTGAGCGAAAGCAGTGCGTGCCTGCACTACGACTTTGTAAATTATAGGTTTTAACAGTAGGCTTCTAACTTATTGAAGTTGAGGATTTTTATGATCTTTCTGTTATAATCAATGATCCTGTTTTTCCTGAGATCGCTAAAAACATTGGATACCTCTTGTCTGTTAGTAGAGGTAAGCTGGGCTATTTTTTGATGAGGGAGGGAATTAATTGTTACGAGATTTCCATTCATACTCTCTGCCGAGAGAACAGCCGTTTCTTTTAAATATTCAATTATTCTTTCCCTGTTTTTCTTAAAGGAAACATCTTCCAATCTCTTTTGTGCTTTTTCCAATCGCACTTCCAGTAACTGAGAAAATTTTATATTTAAAGATGGACACTTCATCAACAGTTCTCTAAAATTTCCCTGTTCCATTACACAATAGGTGGCTTCCTCTTCTACTATGGCCGCTTCTTTCCTCTTACTACTTTTGGTTATTGAAGATTCTCCAAATATTTCTCCTTTCTCAAGAATGGCCAACAAAAAATTTTCCCCGGTGGAGGTAAATCTTTCAATGCTGATCTTTCCTTCTTTCAAAAAATATACACTGTTTGCTGAATCATTCTGGAAGTACACCGTTTCCCCTTTCCCCTGAGTTCGCATAACAGTGTTTTGGCAAATAAAATCTCTGTCTTCCGGACTAAGTTCTGAAAAGAAGTTAAAATTCTCCAGGTACCACACTTTTGATTTCCTTGCCATTGAACTTGAAATTTAGGTGAAATTGATCCTTCTAATATATTCATTTTATGCTCGGGAGAGTCTTAAGATTTCTTTAAAGTCAAATTCAATGTCAAAAAATTGACAATTCTTAAGCAGGCATCTCCTTACCTTATTTTTCAACCAGAGATGAACTATAAATCAAAAGCTGCTTATAATCAATGAAAGAACAGGTTCAGACCAAAGGATCCTTAGAAAATATAATATGGCCATCCAAAAACGAGTTTGCAAAAGATGTATTTCAAGGATTAAAATCCTCTCGAAAAAAACTGAAATCAAAAAATTTCTATAACAGCAAGGGAGATTCATTTTTTTTCAGGAAATAATGAGCCAGCCTGGAGGTAATCTCACCACCCGTGGATTCGGAATATTTGGAAACTATAAAAAATAAGTTTTCAGTTTTCTGAAAGGCGTGGCTTCCCCTTCTTTAGGTTGATTAAAAAATTTCTTTTAACTAAAAAATAAAAAGATTATGCATAACAATTTTGAAGGGCTTAAAGCCATCTATATCAACTGTACTTTAAAAAAATCTCCTCAAAAAAGCCATACCCAGGCACTTATGGACGTCTCGATGGATATCATGCGGTCTGAAGGAGTGGAAGTAGAAAATATAAGATTTGCAGATCATAAAATTCCGGCAGGAGTACAACCCGATATGACCAAAGAAGGTGAGGTAGAGGACGAATGGCCCGTACTGTTTGAAAAAGTTGAGGCTGCCGATATTCTTGTAATTGGAACTCCAATCTGGCTGGGAGAAAGATCGTCAATTGCCTCCAAACTCATTGAGCGGCTATATGGAATGAGTGCTTTGCAAAATGACAAAGGTCAGTATATCTATTATGGCAAGGCGGGAGGTTGCATAGTTACAGGAAATGAGGACGGGGTAAAACATTGCTCCATGGGGCTGCTCTACTCCTTGCAGCATTTAGGCTATTCGATTCCTCCGCAGGCAGATGCCGGCTGGATTGGCAAAGTTGGACCGGGACCGAGTTACAGTGATACAGAATGGAATGGGGAGAAAAAGGATCCTCCGGTAGGATTTGATTCAGAATTTACCAACAAAAATACCACCTTCATGACCTATAATCTTTTACACCTTGCGAAGATGCTGAAGGACAGTGGAGGTTATCCTGCCTATGGAAATTCAAGAAAGGAGTGGGATGACGGTACCAGATGGAATTTTGAAAATCCTTAATACCGGTAGGACACCAGTTTATTTTAGAAAAAAATCTGTAATTTTTTTCTTTTTTGCTATTCCTACAAAAGATCTTTATTCTTCATAAGGATAAAAGAAGGATTCATTACCATTCTCCCATTGCTCCTTCACTTTAGGATCACTAAGATCCCAATCTGGCCGTACTTTTTTTGAAATTTCCCGAAAATCCTGCCTCAGTTCTTCGGGCGTAGGCCGGCCCCAGTACCAGTAGCCGTTGTAGACTTTGTAGATCTTTAGCCCCGGCTCCAGAATGATCGTATGCGGGATCATAGGATCATGTTTGGGATCTGTGTATTCTTTGATCTCCAGCTCTTTCTGGATCTTACGCTCTTCATCACTCAGGAAAGGCCAGTGGGCACCTAATCTTGTACGCCATTCCAGTGACTCCAATTGGGAGTCTGTACTTATGGTCACAAATTTACAATAGCCAACTTCCAATTCTCTTTGCATCGCTGACATCCATTGATGCTGCAGGTCTTCCTTTGGGCAATAACCTCCTCTTGCCAGCATTAGAGCCATAGGATCCTTTCCCTGAATTTCACTGAGTTTCTTTTTTTCTCCCTTGTGGTTGGGGAGTTCGTAATCGGTAAATGTTTTACCTTCTTTGATATCTGATCTCATTTGTGAAGTGTTTCATTTAAACTGTTCTTTAATTTAATGAAAAAAATGGGCACAAGAAACGGGATGGTCAATTTTCCTCTTTTGATCATCTTCAGATAGTCAAAATTTAACAGCACCCATCTTTCCCCTGGATAGAAGGACAGGCTACAGAGCCGTAACTACAATACACGCAGCAATCTCCTTCTGCCGGTCTTAAAACTGTTTTACAGTTTTCACACTCATAGAAGAACTGGCAGGACCCGGTTGGCATTTCTTCTGTTGTTTTATGTCCACATCTTGGGCAGGTTATTTCAGATTCGTTTATTATAGAATTTTGGAGATCTTTCATATAAAGGTTTAATTGTGCAAATACTGGAACTGCCATTATTTCCAAAAGTACCAGAATGCGGGGAAAAAGTTTGTCAGAAATCTGACAGTGGTTGTTGCTGAAATAGGTTAGTTTGGTCGGTAAGAAGAGCAATATGTTTTTCATCCTGAAGGACAGGTTTCAGGATCTGATCATTTAGTACATTTAAAAACCTCAACTGAATTAGTAGTAAAAAATGTCACGAATCCAAATCATTCAACCCGAAGAAGCAACAGGAAAGCTGAAGGAAATTTATGAGGAATTAGAAAAAAGCAGGGGCCAGGTAGCCGAAGTTCATAAGATACAAAGCCTGCGACCGGAGAGTATTGTAAAACACATGGAGCTTTACATGGAGATCATGTTTTCCAGGTCAGAGCTTTCGAGAGCGCAGCGGGAGATGATGGCCGTGGTGGTTTCTATGGCAAACAACTGCAGTTACTGCGCTACACATCATGGCAGCGCCCTTAATCATTACTGGAAGGATGAAGAGAAGCTTGCAAAGCTTAGATCTGATTACAGAGAAGCTGATCTTTCGGAAGCAGAGCGGGCCTTGTGCCAATACGCCGAAGAACTCACCCTAAGGCCTCAGAATATAGAAAAGACAGATCCTACAGCTCCTTTAAAAAATACTGGTCTCAGTGATTCTGCCATTCTGGATGCCAGCCTGGTGGTTTCCTATTTTAATTTTGTCAACCGGATGGTGCTGAGCCTGGGCGCAGAGTTAGAGCAGGACGAGGGTAAAAATTATAAATATTAACAGCCTTATCATGAAAAAATTTGATGCGATAGTTATAGGTACAGGCCAGGCGGGACCTTCTTTGGCGGCAAGTCTCGCCGAAAACGGATTAAAAACTGCCATTTTTGAGAAGGCAGAGTTAGGCGGCACCTGCGTAAATACCGGTTGTACGCCAACCAAAGCTTATGTAGCCTCTGCCAGAAGAGCTTATGTGGCCTCCAATAGTGAGGAGTTGGGTGTGACTGTGGAAGGTAAGGTAAAAGTAAATCTGAAAAAGATTAAAGAGCGAAAGGATAAACTTATCGCAGATTCTCACTCGGGGCTGGAGAAAATGTTCAGTAGCAACGAAAAAGTAAGTCTTATTAGAGGCAAAGCTACTTTTGTCAATAACACAACTGTAGAGGTCAATGGGGAGCAATTTTCCGCAGAAAAGATCTACATCAATGTTGGCGGCAGACCAAGAATTCCTGAAGGTTTTCAAAAGGTGAATTATCTCACCAATCGTTCAATATTGGAGCTGGAAGAGATTCCGGAGCATTTGATCATAGTAGGCGGTGGATACGTGGGGCTGGAATTCGGTCAGATGTTCCGCCGCTTCGGAAGCAAAGTGACCATTCTGGAACGTGGGGAACATCTTATGAAAAGAGAAGATGATGACATTGCAGAGATCATTGCCCAGGTTCTGAAAGACAGCGGAATTGAAGTGCTGCTGAAATCTCAATGCATTTCGGCAACTGAAGATGACGGGGAAATAAAGGTGTCTTATCATTGTGAGGAAGGCAAAAAAAGCATCAGCTCTCCGCATGTCCTCGTAGCTGCAGGCCGTATTCCCAACACAGATGATCTTGGGCTGGAAAATACCGACGTAGTTCTTGATGACCACGGATTCATTAAAGTCAACGATGAACTTCAAACAAGTGCGCCAAATATTTGGGCTCTGGGAGATTGCAATGGAGAAGGTGCTTTTACCCACACTGCATACAATGATTTCCAAATTGTAAATTCGCACCTTTTTGAAGATCAAAAAAGATATCTTTCCGATAGATTTACCTGTTATGCTGCCTACATTGATCCTGCCGTGGCAAGAGTAGGCCTCAACGAGAAAGAAATAAAAGAAAAAGGCATTAAAGCAAAGGTAGCCATGCGACCCATGAAAAAAATCGCCAGGGCTAAGGAAATGGGGGAAACCACCGGCCTGTTAAAGGTCTTCATTGAAGCAGAAACTAACAAGATCCTTGGAGCCACCTTTGTTGGTCCCGGGGCAGATGAGTATATTCACACTGTCATTGATCAAATGTATGCCGGGAATTCCTATGAAGTAATGAGGGATGCCGTTCATATTCATCCTACTATTAGTGAATTGATCCCTACCTTGCTCGAAAATCCGAAAGACTTATAAAAGATAATTCATGAAATACTACATCCTTACCATATTGTTTGTTTTTTATCTTCCCTCTTTCGCCCAGGTGGCAGAAACAGCTGAAGATATTTCACCACTGTTGATCGGAGAGAAAATTCCTCCTACCAACCTGCTGTCCATGGATAATGAGAAGGTGCTGACTGCAGATCTGTTTAAAGAAAAGCCGACGGTTTTGCTGTTTTACAGAGGGGGATGGTGTCCTTATTGTAATGCGCACCTCGCGGCGGTGGGAGAGATCACAGAAGAGATCAAAGGTCTTGGATACCAGATCTTAGCGGTTAGTCCGGATTCGCCTCAAAACCTTAATAAGTCCATGGAGGATCAACAGCTGGAATATAAACTGATATCAGATGCCGATGGAAATTTTTCCAAAGCGATGGGATTGGCCTTTAAATCTCCTGATAAATACGCTTCCATGCTAAGCGAATATTCCGACGGGGGCAACACCGGATTCTTACCGGTACCGGCTTTGTTTATTGTAGATCGTGAAGGCACGATATTATTTGAATACATAAGTCCGGATTATAAAAACAGAATCGAAGCACCCCTGCTTCTAAAAGTGCTGGAATTTTATAGCAAAAAGACTAACAAGAAAATTTAATCTGCTCTAAAAATTTCGGTCTCCGGATTAAAAGCAAACCAGGCGAACCAGAAGTTCGTTACTGCGGCTAAAGGATTCCCTTCAGCATCAAAAATGGCTGCACTTTTATTTTTGGCACTGTAGTTAATTTTTAGCTGCTGCCCGTTTACCATATCAGTAATGACCGATTTTTTCGTTTTTTCCAGTTCAGAAAAGGGATAAGCCTTGTTGACTCCGTTCATCTCAATACCAATTACCATCTCCTTAGGATGAAATTCTGAACTTTCATTTGCCACAGGAAAAAATACTGCCGAAGAATTCTGATAATCGGGATAAGGATCCAGGGAGTAATTTCTTTTGAACCCGGTATCTTCAGAAAGCACCAGCGTATTAGGGTGTTGTTGCTTCCACGCCGCCCAGGTGGTGTTCGAAGTATTCAGCATTTCGAGCTGTGTACCTCTTAAAGGACCACTTACGGCCTCGTATTTCAATTGGGACCACAAAGATTCTGTCTCCCGGTCGTAAAGCAGCACATCACTGTTGTACAAGAGCCCGGAAACTCCAAATGTGTGAGCTTTCCCTTTGATCCTGTCATCAAATGCAATTCCGCTGCCACAGAGTGGACAATAGGTGATCACCACCGGTTTTCCATCGAACTCGTCATTGACGATCTCGTGGTAATTAAGGGTCTTTATGGGATAAGCTTTTGCCACTCCATTTTCATACACGCCTAAAATGCGATCTTGAGTACCTAAATCGGCGTTTTGAGCCCTTAAAAATTTCGGTTTATCAATAGAGGGAATCCCGTCTTTTGGTGGTCCGCCGTCTTTGATCTCCTCCACCGGAATAAGTGCATTTTCAAGGTTGAACCCCTTCATGGTCTGTCCTGGAGCAGACTGTACAAAGAATAGAACAGATATTAACAGCAGTATCTTCATATCCCCTCACTTTTTGAAATTTAAAACAATTGTAAAAACTTCTCTTTTGAAACATCAAATTATGCAATTGTGAATTTTTTTGGTGTCAGAAAAGTGACAAATGTTTAACTTATATAACTGTAAATTGAAGACTGTGTGCTTCAGATTAAAAAGCATCCACAGAATTACTAAGAAAAGAAAAGACAATTAAACACTAAAATAATGGCAAAAGCAGATACAGTAGAAAAGCTAATAGAAAAACACAAAAACTCGGGTAAGTTTTTTGAAGTCAACAATTTAAGATGTTTCGCCCTGGATGAAGGTACAGGTGAAGCGGTTTTTTGTATTCATGGGGTTCCTACTTCTTCCTATTTATATCGAAAGATAGTCCCGGCCTTAGCTCAAAGAGGCTTAAGAGGTATAGCCGTAGATCTTCCCGGTTTCGGATTTTCAGACAGGCCAAAAGATTTTGATTACTCATTTCCTTCTCTGGCAAAATTTTGTGCCGATGCCGCAAAAGCCCTGGGGCTGGAAAAATATCATTTAGTAGTGCATGATGTGGGTGGCCCGGTAGGTTTTGCTCTTGCTGCAGACCAAAAGGAGAATATACTTTCTTTAACCATACTCAACACCTGGATCGATGTGGTGAATTTTAAGAAACCTCTGCCAATGCGACCTTTTGAAAAGAAGATATTAGGCGAAGCTCAATTGGCCGCTTTACAACATCCAACCTGGCATCTCATGTTTTCTCAACTTGGGGCAAATAAAACTTCAGAAATTCCCAAAGAGGAGATCTATGCATACGTCGATCTTTTAAAGAGAGAGGACGGTGGTAAGGCCTTTTTAAAGCTTATGCGCAATTTTGACCATTCCCCGGAGTTTAGAGATAAATGTTATGGTGCTGTCCAAAATGTCCCCTATCCCGTACAGGCAATTTGGGGAGAAGATGATCCTGCGCTTACTCTCGATCGCTACGGAAAGGAAATAAAAGAAGTAGCAGGATTGGAGGAAATTCAAACAGTAAGTTCCCGCCATTTTTTACAGGAAGAAAAACCTGTTGAAATTGCTGAAAAAATTAAGCACTTTATCAAAGATGCCGGTTGATTATGAAAACCAGTACCTCTATGCTCAACCTGAAAGGCTATCAGTTTTCTTCGGCTTTACTAAAAAAGCTGTTTCAGGAATTTATTTCCTTAAAAGGATTTTTTCCTGAAACAGCAATATAAAATGAGGACTCCTAATTTAAATTAAGCGTTTTCCAGCTTACTGCCACTAAAAGCTTCATCAACCTCTGTATGGAAAATGTGATTGGAGTAATTGCTAATAGTCTTTGTGGCCTGCGCCAGGATGATCGCCAGGATCTGTTTTTCAGAATAGCCGGCGTCAAGGAATGCCTGTGCCTCTTCGGGAGTTGGATTTCCCCGGCTTTCATTCATGATCTTTGTGAACTTATGTAAAGCTGCTAATTTTTCATCCTGGATTTCTTTCCCCTGTCTTATGGCTTCGATAACATCTTTAGGAGTTTTAGAAACGTTTTCTGCGATATAGCTGTGCGCTGCAGTACAGTAATTACAGGAGTTTGCGACACTAATTGTTAGCAAGACAACTTCCTGCTCTGCAGGAGTGAACCCGCTTTCCTGCCTGAAGCTGTGATAACCTTTGTCATAGGTTTCCTGCAGTCCCGGCAGGTTGACCATATTGCTGTACATGTTTGGGATCATTCCGTTGGCTTTTTTTGCCTTTTCCAGGATTTCCCTTTGTTTGTCATCGGCGTTTTCTAATGTTACAGGATCTAATCCTATTTTAAATGTGTTATTTAACATAATTTGCTTTTTTTAATTAAACATTTACTTCTATTAAATGCGGAAAAAACTTCCGCCTTACTCTTAATACCTTTTATTCTAAAAAATCACCCGGTATTTCAAAATGATTTTCGATTACCCATTCAAATATGGTATGATCTCTTTTAGATCTTTCCCCGTTATCTCAGGCTCCTGAGCCAGAGGGTACAAAAATTTACCCGGACGATGGATAAAAGCGGTTTGTAAACCGGCACGTTGGGCCCCGGTAATATCCCAGGCATGTGCTGCGATCAACATACTGTCGTCAGGTTTTGAATTTTCCTTTTTCAGGACATGATGATAGGTTTCAGGATGCGGCTTAAATTTGCCGACCGCTTCCACAGAATAGATCGCATCAAAATAGCCTTCCAATTTCGCAGTTTTGAGCTGCTTATTTACAGTATCCTTTCCGCCATTCGTAAGGGCTACAAGTTTGAAGCATCCTTTTCTCAATTCTTCCAGAGCTTCAGGAACTTCCGGATGAGGATCCAGATCTGTGATTTTTCCCAGAATTTCTTTAATTCTTTCTTCTGAAATTTCCGCAGAAAATTCCTTAGCGGTCATTTTTAAGACCGCAGCACCTATTTCCCCAAAATCCCGGTATTCTCCGGTAAGCGTCTCTACTGAAGAGAACAGAAGTAACCGGCAAAACCAGCTGTTAAATGCAAGTTGAGAGCCTAGCTCCTCATTAATTTCCTTCTTAAGCGGCTGCATATCCAGCAGGGTTTCATTAACATCAAAGATTAGTAAAGAGGGTTTTCTGGTCATCTGTTTATGTAGTTTAAAATTTTAATGAATATGGGCCGATTTCAATGCCTCTTCAAATTCTTCTGTTGTGAAAAACGTGACTGTTGATCATCCTCAGGTTCAATAATGCCGTCTGGAAGGTGCAATTGCCGTTCTTTCGTCGATCTCAAAACCGGGATCTGGTATGTTATTCTCTTCAGCTGCTTTGATTACTTAGCAGTCTGTACTTTTCATTCTCCTGTATTTCTATTTTTTAACTCAAATTCAATATAGCCAAAAAGGGAATTCAGGAATGTCAGGATTATGACATTGTGAGCATATTTGGGAATATTTTAGGGTTCACATTACAGGATGCAAAGCAGATCTAAGCGTGATCCTTATAAAATCTCTTCAGTTTTAACGGCGGGACTCCCAGATTGTAAAGACCTACCAACAGGACGTCCATGACCAATTGTTTTATGGTTCCGGTTTTTTTAAACCTCCTTGCAGAGGTGGTAACGGCAGTTTGTACCTTTCTGAATTTTCCCGCCTTCCTAAGCCGTTTCTGTATTTCGACATCTTCCATAAAAGAAATGCTTCGGTATCCGCCAATTAGGTGGAAAATATCTTTTTCCATGAACATTGCATGATCCCCATAAGTGAAAAATTCCCAGCTCAGCCTGCTGCACCAGGTATAAAATTCAAGAATAGGATGCTTTTTGTCGAGTTTGAGCATGAAACTTCCTCCAATATAACCGGGTTCCTTTATATGATCTGTCATAGCTTCATAAGCATTGGAAGGCAGGAAAGTATCGGCGTGCAGAAAAAGGAGGATCTTTCCTGTTGCCAGGCCGGCACCGTGATTAGGTTAGTTCTTTCGTGACTAATTCTGCTTTATATCCGGCAGGCACAATGATGATGGATCAAGAGAAACTATTTTTGAAGACGAAACCGGACCATGGACGGGGGTAACCTTCCATGAGGGATCTTTCTTCGTCGCTGAGGGAGCCTGGGATGGTGACAGCGGTAAAATCAGAAAAATAGAGAAAGATGGTAATTCGATCATCATTTATGAAGGACTTCCTGCTCTCGGAGATCATTATACCGGGGAATTTATTGTTGGGCCCGATGGTTACCTGTACTTTGGGAATGGAACCGCAACAAACTCCGCAGTTGTGGGTAAAGACAATTGGAAACTCGGCTGGATGGAAGATGACGAAAACAGGAATTTCCATGACATTCCGTGTACAGATATTGTCCTGAGGGGAAAAATTACACCACAGACAATCCTCTTACTCTTGAGGCCGATGATAAAGCAACTACGGGAGCTTACGTTCCTTTTGGCGAAGCAACAAAAGATGGCCAGTTGATAAGAGGTGAAGTTCCGTGTTCAGGTGCCATATATAAAATGCGCCCGGATGGCAGCGACTTTCAGCTCATCGCCTGGGGATTCAGAAATCCGTATGGTCTTGCTTTTTCTCCCGATGGACAATTGTTCACTACCGAAAACGGATTCGATTCCAGGGGGAGCAGGCCTGTCGTAAATTCTCTTGATCACTTATGGAAAGTGGAGCAGGGAGCCTGGTATGGCTGGCCCGATTATTCCGGTGGAGTTCTGCTTAGCGATGAATCCTTTGTGAGAAGAGGGGAAGAAAATGCGGCTCTGCTTCTAAAAGATTATCCGCAGCAACCACCAAAACCCGTTGCCCTTTTCGGAATTCACTCTTCCTCGAATGGGATAGATTTCTCAAGAAGCACCACTTTTGGACATCAGGGAGAGGCTTTTGTTGCCCAGTTTGGAGATATGACACCCATTACAGGAAAGATGTCCTCCCCGGTTGGTTTTAAAGTGGTAAAAGTGAACGTGGAAACCGGAGAGGTTGAGGACTTTGTATCCAATAAGAAGATTGGACCGGGATACAGTGCCTCGGGAGGTGGTTTGGAACGACCTGTTTCTGTTTCTTTTTCACCTGATGGGAATTCGCTGTACATAGTGGACTTCGGAAAAATGGTCATCAGTCCTGTAGGTCCCGATCCCGAAAGAGAATCCGGAGCGGTCTGGAAAATAACTAAAAAGTAAAACAGCATAGGACATCTTAGAAGCAAATGGAGGCTTTGCGGAACAACCTCTTGAATTTGGGATCCTTCAATTGAGTTTTTGCCTCTCGCGAATCTGCTAATGCTGTTTTGATAGTAAGCAGATTCGCGGGGGCTTTTTTTTACCCGATTCTTAGGGCTCATTCTAAAATTTTTATTCTTAAAATTACCTGCCTTCAAAACTACCAATATATCTTACCTGTTCATTAGTAGATCTTTATTCACAGAAGACTCAATTCTGATAAAGTTCTGAAAATGTCATTTTCCTGACAATTATTTGGTTTCTAAAATCCTATTTTAGACAATGTACAATTCCGATTATCAAAATGAAAAGATGATTGGAAGAAAGGAAGTTCCACACTGGAAGAGACTCGCGAAGAAAGAAGAGTTGCCAAAATGGATGTTCTTTAGACATCAGACCCGCCCTCCTCTGGCACTTCATTTTTTAATAGTCAGAAAGATTTCTCGAATATTAATTTTAAAATCAAATGATATGAAAAAGCTATTGAAATTAAGTGCTGTAATTCTGGTGCTGCTTGGGACTTCATGTGAAGTAGAGCCCGTTGACGAAGATGTAAAAAATAGTCAACTTCTCGAGCAGGCAAATCTAAGCCACAAGAAGTCCGATGCAATGGTGAAAACCACTGCAGATGCCGTAAATCCAATTCTGGGAGAAGTGACAGGAACTTCTGTTTTGCGTCGTACAAAAAATGGGCTAACAATAAATTACAAAACTGACGGGCTTATTCCCGGGCATACCTATACGATGTGGTGGGTTATTTTCAACAATCCTGAAGCTTGTGCGACCACTCCATGTACTATGGATGACTTCATGAATGCTGGCGAAGTTCAGCCGGTGCTCATCTACGGAACCGGACATTTGGTAGGGCAGAGTGGTAAAGGGAATTTTTCATCCCATTTAAAAGTTGGAGATAACGATGGAAGTATAAATGAACTTCTTGGTTTACCTGAAGTGGGCGGGATTTTAGAAGGCAATGCTTTTTCTGCAGAGGTCCATATGATTATTAGAAGTCACGGTCCGGCAATTCCGGGACTAATTAATGAGCAAATAAGTATTTTTACAGGAGGTTGTGAAGTGGATTTTGCACCCTTTACAGAAATACCTGATGAAGAAGGGGAATGTGGAGATGTAGAAGTGAGTATACATTTGCCTGTTGCAGGTTCGTAAAACTAAGACACAAATTAAATATTTGGAGATATCATAATTTCCTAAACAATTTTCACCTGATAAACAGGAATGCCTGGATCATAAAGTTTCAGACATTCCTGTTTTACATTAGTACCTTTCCTGGTCTTTAAGTAACTTTTTCAGATTCTTATTGTTTCCGTAGAGCACCATGATATCATGTTTGTGCAAAACAGTTTTTGCCGAAGCTACTCCCTGCACGTTGGATACATCCCTTTTTGTACCCAAATCATTCTTTTCCCTGGTGATCTTGATTGTGGTGAGTACGATAATATCATATTTCCTCTTCAGCCCTATTTCCTCCAAAGTTTTTCCGTCGAAGTCATCGGGGACTTCTGTTTCTATTATACTATAGTCCCTGTTGACCTCAAATGAATCTACAACGCCCTGGAGATTTAATTTTTTAGACCATCTTTCGGCTGTCTCCTCTTCCGGGTGAATGATCTCATCTACGCCCATAGCTTCCAGGACCATCTCCTGTAAGGGAGAGACTGCACGGCTTATAAGTCTCTTTACATGCAGCTGCTTCATTAAAGCAGTTGCCATAATATTTGCTCCTTTGTCTTCCCCTATACCTACAATAACAACATCTGTGTCTTTTAGAGGTAGGCTGTTGACTGCTGTAATATCTGTAGAATCGAGGTTTACGGCATGGGTGATCTTATCCTTTATGGCTTCCACCTTGCTCATATTCACATCAACACCAATTACTTCATTGCCCATTTTAGTTAATTTTTCAGCAAGAGAGGCGCCAAAATTTCCAAGTCCTATGATGATATATTTCATAATTAATTCATTAGTATTTCTTCCTGTGGATATCTGTAGTTAAGGTATTTTACCCTTCTCAATAGTGCAATTAAAATTGTGAGCATGCTAACCCTTCCAATAAACATGGTACCAATGATGACCACTTTTGAAGCAGAGCTTAATTGAGGGGTTATTCCAATGCTCAGCCCAACAGTACTGTATGCCGAAAAACATTCAAAGGCAATACTAAGTAGCGTCTTTTCTTCATCAAAAGAAGCGATTAAAAATATAGAAGTTCCTATGACCATTAAAGAAAGAGACATAATGGCAAAGGCTCTGCGTATAGATAGATCAGAAATTTCCCTGCGGAATACTTCCACCCGGTCTTTCCCTCTGGCCAGGCTTAAAAAATTAAGTGTAGTGAGGGCAAAGGTGCTCGTTTTTATACCACCCCCTGTTGAACCCGGGGAAGCTCCTATCCACATGAGGATAAAAATGATCATGAGCGTCGAGAAATTAAGGGCAGACATGTCTACCGAATTAAATCCTGCTGTCCTCGGAGTTGCGGCGCCAAAAAAGGAGACTACAATTTTACCAAACCAGGAATGTTCCTGAAGTGTGTTATTGTATTCAAAGAAGTAAAAGAATATGGTTCCAATGATCAACAGGGCAGAAGTAGTCACTAATACGATCCTGGTGTTAAGGCTTATTACCCAGGGAGTGTGGGCAGAATTGGCAGGATGAAGCATTTTTGCATACTGGTTCCTAAAGTAATAGGTCAAATATTTGTAGATGTTAAAGAGTATTGGGAAACCAATTCCTCCTAAGATAAAGAGTACCACAATGATCAACTGAAGAGGATAATTGAACTGGAATTCAGGCTCATATAAGCTATTTTCAAGAGTAGAAAAACCGGCATTACAAAACCCGGAGATGCTATGGAATACAGAGAAGAAAACCTTATTAATAAAGACCTGAACTGTGCCGGACTCAAGGCTGAAGAAGATAAGAACTGCTCCTAAAAATTCAATGGCAAAAGTTAGCAGCACGATCTTTTTTAGAACGCTAAAAACCTCTCCTATCTTTTCAGAGTTAGTCATGTCTTTAAGCATAATTTGATGCTCATAGGAACTTTTTCCACGGAAGAAATACGAAAAATAACTTGCAAAAGTCATTATACCAAGTCCACCAAGTTGTATAAGGATGAGGATGATAGTTTGTCCCAGATCTGTAAAATATGTTCCGGTATCTACTACTATTAGTCCGGTCACACAAACTGCGCTGGTTGCAGTGAATAGGGCATCCAGGGCAGAAATACCCTCGTGAGTGGCACGTGGCAACATTAAAAGTAGGGTGCCCAGGATGATCATTCCAAGAAAACTGGCAATGAACAATTGCGCCGGATTGAGCAATTCCCTGTTATAATTAAGTCGCCTGGCAGAAAATTCCCTGATAAAATAAATCAACAACGCCAGGTAAAGCCAGCCCATGTTGTTGAAGAACTTTAGAAAAGGTAAGCTCTCCAGTAGTAGATCCAGTTTTATAAAGACCAGTAAAATGTTAAGAAAAAAAATAATACCATCAAAAAACCTCACTTTTAGAGGGAATTTCTGCCTCGAAACCGTATATCTCACCAGTATTGTTGTACTCCCAATGACAAGGGCAATGAGATAAAAATCTGTGAGATACAATTCTGTTTCAGATCTATGGGTAAATCCCAGATCAAAAATTATAAGACAAACAGAGAAAAGACTTAGCCAAAAAGAAAACTTTTTTAAACGGTTAAGTCTTCTTTCAATCTTCTCCCAATTTTGAGTTTTCGGGAAGTTCAATGTTTAATTCAAATTTTACCGGTTCTGTAAAAGTGATCCATTAACAGGATCAATAGGATAAGAATAATGACCATAATAATAGCCGGCCACTTTAAATGGCTGTAGGAACCTGAATCCTTACCTGGTTTACTTTTATCCTTTTTCATTTTGAAAGGAACAAAGTTAGGAGGGAAAGTATAAGTAGAGTGTAAGAATTAAAGCAGGGGTATAAAGATTTTATAAAGATTAAAGAAATCTATAACCAACCCCGCTTTCTGTAATGAAATGTTCGGGATGATTAGGATCTTTTTCTAACTTTTTTCGAAGTTGGGCGATAAAGACTCTCAAATACTGGGTTTCCTTTTGTGCGCTCAATCCCCAAATGCTTTTGAGCAAATATTGATGGGTGAGTACCTTCCCTTGATTTTTTGCCAAAAGTACCAGGAGATTATATTCTGTTGATGTTAATTTTACGATCTCCTTTTTCCGAAGTACTGTATGGGAAATGAGATCGATCTCAAGATCTCCCGCAGTAATGACCTGCTGCACCTCTACGTGTTGGGTGAGCCTAATCGAAGAGCGAATTCGGGCTAATAATTCCCCTGCACGAAAGGGTTTTGTCAAATAATCTGTTGCTCCGTTATCCAGTGCCTGTATGATGTCTTCTTCAGAATCAATTACCGAAAGAATAATTATAGATTTTTCGAACCATGAACGTAGCTCTCTCAAAACTTCGTGACCATTCTTATCTGGTAATCCCAGGTCAAGAATTATCAATTCGGGACTATGATTTGCGGCGAGATTTATTCCTTCGCTTCCGTTTGAGGCCGGGGTGACTTTATAGTCGTGGCTTTCCAATATGATCTTTAGCAGCTTTCTTATTTGAGGTTCATCGTCAATAACAAGGATTTCCTGTTTATTCATCATCTTTGGTTGTTAAAGTAGCCGTCTCGGCAGGAATATCTATTATAAATTTAGCTCCCCCCGAAGGTATATTTTTTAAGGAGATGTTTCCGTTATGAGCTTTGACAAAACCTTTTGCTATAGAAAGACCCAAACCGGTTCCCCCTGTAGCTGTGTGAGGAAGCCGATAGAATTTTTCAAATACCTGCTCCAGTTTATCTTCCGGAAAACCGGGACCGGAGTCAGATATTTCAATTGTGAATCCTTTGTTCTTTTGAGATAAAACTATTGTTATGGTGGTTCCGGCAGGAGTGTGTTCTACAGCATTATGAATAATATTTTGCAGTACCTGCTCCATGAGAATGCCATCAACTTTAAATAAGGGAATATTTTCTGCCGTGGAAAAGACCATTTCATGAGAATCCCTTTGGCTACGCTCCATAACACCATGAATAATTTCTGAAAGGTCATACCAATCCAGCTGGAGCTTAAACAATTCAGATTCCAGTCTGCTCATATTTAGGAGGTTATTGACCTGCCTGTGGAGCCTGTTTCCTGCGAGGTCAATTTCGTGGTATAATTCAGTTTTATTGGTTTCAGAAATTGCACCCGAATTGATCTTTAGGGTATCAATAGCGCCAATAATAGTTGAAATAGGAGTTTTAAGTTCGTGGGAAAGGGAATTAAGGAGGGTGTTGTATAACTGAAGCGTTCTTTCCCGTGCCTTCCGTTGCCGGGCTACTGCCTCGACTTTTCGAAGCCTGGAGGTAAATACCGCATTCATAACAGCGATAACAAAATACATGAGGAAGAGTAAAGCGTCCTGAGGGGTGGTAATATTAAACGTTGCCCGCGGCTGAATAAAAAGGAAATTCCAGATAAGGGCACTTGCTATTGCAGCTATTACAATTGGAAAAGTTTCCAGGAACATAGCCAGGATAGAAACCACCAAAAGCAAGATGAGAGCTACCACATGGTAGCCAATAATGTCAATAAACAGGTAGCAAATGAGCGAAAAGAATAAAATAGACCCCAGGCCAATAATATATTGCAGGGGTTGACTATGTTCAATCTTTTTAATAAGCTCCACCGGCTAATTTTCTCCAAAGATAAACATGCCTGAGAAGTTTAGGAAAGATTAATGAGGGTATAGAACAAAATCCATTAAGGAGATGTAGATTATCTCACAATAAACCCGAGCAGTACCAAAAATATAAAAAATGCAGCCACAAGTAAATTGTCAGACCAGGCTTCGATTATTGATACCTTTTCCTTTTCATGATCAGGTTTTTTCTTAGTAGTCATTTTATTAAATTTTAAGGTTCAATTCTAAGAGATCCAAAAACTTTCTTAAGGTTTTATAAGTTCTAATTTAGAAAACTTTTGATTTCTTACAAATTTCCTGGTGTTAAAAGTCTGAATAAGAACTGAAAAAGATAATTCGCTTCAAGCTCTGCCTGAATTTCTGATTAATAATTTTAACAACTTTGAAGACTTTAAGTTCTCTAGGAGCTACAGGAAAGCATCGAGCAGCCGGCCTTTGTTTCGGCCCATCGCGGCCGTTTTTGAACGAGGTCTTCAAATCCCGTGGCAGCATAAGGCGTTTTCATGGCCTCCTGAAGCCTGAGAAAAAGCTTATTTTCTCCTTTTTCCAATTCTTCGATAGCCTGGTGCAAGAGGTAGTTTCGGAGTATTATCCCTGGATTGTTTCTGTTCATGAGATCGCGCGAAGCTTCAGGAGAAATGTTGTTGTTTTTTCTCCTTTTTGAATAGTTAGTGATCAACTGCGTTAGAAGTTCCTTTTCCTGCGGCTCCAGGTCGTTGTAAAATGAAGGTTGAAAATGCTGCAGGATCTCTTCAGGTGTACCTTCCGCAGGAACATGGGCCAGTAACCTGTAGAAAATGGTCATATCGGGCTGGATTTCGGAGAGAACTTTTTCAAATTCAGAAATAAGTTCCTTTTCCTCTTTTCTCACTTTATCCAGGCCTAATTTTTTGCCCATCATCGTATAATAATGATCCCAAAAGATTTTCTCATAAGTGCTCAGGACCTCTTCAAGCCCTTCAGTTTCTTCAAAGAGCAGGGAAAGGGCATTGGCAAGCCTCCCAAGATTCCAGTAACCTATTGAAGGCTGATTTCCGAAGGAATAACGGCGGCCGGGAAGATCTGTGGTGTTGGGGGTGAAATTATGATCATAATGATCCAAAAAAGAATAAGGACCATAATCTATAGTGAGGCCAAGGATGGACATATTGTCTGTATTCATCACCCCATGTACAAATCCAACCCGCTGCCACTCACTCATCAAAAATGCGGTTTTTTCGACCACTTCTGCAAACCATTTCAGGATTTGGTTCTCTTCCGTCAAATGCGGAAAATATCGGTTAATGGTCCAGTTGATCAACTGCTCCAATTGTTCCTTATCCCGCTGTGCAGCCAGAAGCTCAAAATTTCCGAAGCGCAAAAATGAAGGTGCAACCCTGGTAACGATCGCGCCGGGTTCATAGGCAGGATTTCCGTTGTAGAACATATCGCGAAGTACCTTATCACCGGTTGTTACAAGGGCAAGAGCCCGGGTGGTGGGGATGCCGAGATGGTGCATAGCTTCACTCATCAAATACTCCCTTACAGAAGATCTCAAAACAGCACGGCCGTCGGCATGACGGGAATAAGCTGTAGGCCCGGCACCTTTTAACTGCAGTTCAAAAATGCCATTTTTGGAACTCCATTCTCCCAGATTTATGGCCCTGCCGTCACCTAATTGCCCTGCCCAATTTCCAAATTGATGGCCGGCGTAGCAGGAAGCATAAGGGAACATACCGGGAGTAACCCGATTTCCGGCAAGAATGGCCACATCATCTTCAGTGGGAGGATCTATCTCCAGTTCCTGGGCCAGTCCATTGGACCAGGCAAGCAGTTTTGGTGCGCTAACCGGCGTAGGTTCGGCTTTACTGTAAAGTACTCCCGGGGTTTGCCTCGGGGTACGATCTCCACTGTCGTCTCCCTTAAAGGCCTCTGTAAAGCTATTGCTGAATTCCTTTTTTCCGATTCTGGTCATGTGCAATTTTTCTTTTCAAGTTACAAAACTTCCGAAGCAGGTAAAAACACCATTTCGTAACAGCTTCATTAACACCTACAAAGATCATTAAATCTTCCGGGGAGCCGTAAGAAATTTCTTTAGAAAATTAACAGCTGCTTATAGATTTACAAGCTTTTAAGTTAAACCTAAATTAAAGTGCATCTATTGAGGGTGGATCTCATATACTTTTATAAAAAAAATTGAAGGTTATGATTTCTTATCAAAGCAGAAACGAAATACAGACACATTTGCTCAATTTATTGCCACATCAAATTGAGGAGTGCAAAGAGTGCGATGAATTACCGGCGCCTCTTGCAGAATTTATTAAGCATAATTATCAGGCAAAATTTGTTTGCTATGATAAATCAAGCGGCTGCATCGAGGTAGGTGTAGAAAAACAGGAAGATATTAATTCTTATCCTGAAATTCGGGTACATAAGATCCCCCTTCATAATGCAGTATCTAAACTTAAAAAAACCTTTAGAAATTCAGACCTGGACTTAAAATTCTACGGAAGACTTTTGGCCGGTCAGGGCACAACAACACGCATAGATGATGTAGTGCTGGTTTAAAATTTTTAGATCTGCTTATATATTAATGCCTCCTGAAGCAATTCGGGAGGCATTTTTTATGAAGCTACATTTGAGGCTTATATCTTTGCCTGCCTTACAATAGTAAACAAAATGACAACTACCACTTTTATCCTGGACCGTACCGGTCTCCCGCAAAAGAGCATTGAAAATACCTTGCAATTATTGGATCAGGACGCTACTATTCCATTCATTTCGAGGTATAGAAAAGAAATGACCGGGAATCTTGATGAGGTGCAGATAGGGGAGGTGGTAAAGTTCAAGGCTGAATTTGAAGAACTTGAAAAGCGAAAAACTTCTGTTCTTAAAGCCATTTCTGAACAGGATGCCTTAACCGAAGAACTGGAACAGAAAATAAAGGCTGCCCGGGATCTTGTGCAGTTGGAGGATCTTTACCTCCCATACAAAAAGAAGCGTCGCACAAAAGCCGATGCTGCCCGGGAGCTTGGTCTGGAGCCACTGGCAAAAATGCTGATGTCTCAAAATTCGCCTAACATAAAAACTGCTGCGGAAAGGTTTGTAGGCAAGAAAGTTACTTCTGCGGAAGAGGCTCTCAACGGAGCCAAAGATATCGCTGCGGAATGGATCAATGAGAATGAGGCAGTGAGAACCCGCCTTCGGAAGCTGTTTCAACAGAAGGCAATGATCTCCTCAAAAGTGATCAAAAAAATAGCTGAAGAGGAGGGGGCTCAGAAATTCCGCCAGTACTTTGAATGGGAGGAAAAGCTGAAACACATACCTTCCCACCGGCTTTTGGCGATGCTACGGGCCGAAAAAGAAGGTTTTGTGAGGGTAAAGGTTGAGGTAGAGCAGGAAGAAGCTTATAGGGGCGTTTCCGGATTTGTTCTTAAACCACATAAAAATTCCTGTACCACCTATATAGAAGAAATTATAGAAGACGCTTTAAAGCGGTTGCTTTTTCCGGCACTTTCGAATGAAGCTCTTTCAGCAGCCAAAGAAAAGGCCGATGAAGATGCTATACAGGTCTTTGCAGATAATCTTCGCCAGTTGCTGCTTGCACCTCCTTTAGGAAATAAGAGAATTTTGGCCCTTGATCCCGGTTTTAGGTCGGGTTGTAAACTGGTGTGCCTTGATGAGAATGGGGAGCTGCAGCATAATGAAACTATTTATCCGCATCCGCCGCAAAAGGAAGTTGCTATGGCTTCAAAAAAGGTGAAATCTCTGGTCAATGCGTACAATATTGAAGCTATTGCCATAGGAAACGGAACGGCCTCCCGGGAAACTGAAATTTTCATTAAAAATATCCGTTTCGACAGGGATGTACAGGTGTTTGTGGTGAATGAAGCCGGGGCTTCGGTGTATTCAGCTTCAAAAATAGCAAGGGCAGAATTTCCCTCTTTTGACGTTACAGTGCGGGGTGCGGTTTCTATAGGCCGCCGCCTTGCAGATCCGTTGGCCGAGCTGGTGAAGATAGATCCCAAAGCGATTGGAGTAGGGCAATACCAGCATGATGTGGATCAAACAAAACTGAAGAATGAGCTGGACCGGGTGGTGGAGAGCTGTGTGAATAATATTGGAGTGAATTTGAATACTGCCAGTGCGCCGCTATTGAGCTATGTCTCCGGGATTGGACCTGCTTTAGCTGAAAATATAGTAGCTTATCGGGGCGAAAACGGAGAATTCTCCTCCCGGAAGGAGCTGCTGAAGGTCCCCCGCCTGGGAGCTAAGGCTTTTGAACAAGCCGCCGGATTCCTCAGAGTCCCTGCTTCTAAAAATCCGCTGGACAATTCGGCAGTCCATCCCGAAAGCTATTCCATTGTTGAAAAAATGGCCACCGATCTTAAGGTGGACCTTAAGAAGCTTATCGGCAACAAAGAACTCATTTCAAAAATCACTCCTGAAAATTACATTTTTGGAACCACGGGTTTACCTACTATTAAGGATATTCTGCGCGAGCTGGAAAAGCCGGGAGTGGACCCTAGGAAGTCGGCTAAAGTTTTTGAATTCGATCCCAATGTGAAAACCATTAAAGATCTCAAACCTGGGATGAAGCTGCCCGGTATTGTCAATAACATCACCAACTTTGGATGTTTTGTGGACATTGGCATCAAAGAAAGCGGACTCGTCCATATCTCGAAGCTAAAGAATGAATTCGTGAGCGATGTGAATTCGATAGTTAAATTACACCAACACGTACAGGTAACGGTGATAGAGGTGGATGAGGCGAGGAAGAGGATACAGTTGTCAATGATCGACTAAGGGAAGTTAGATTTTAGCAGGACGAAGTAGCCCCGGAATTTATTCCGGGGAAAAATGTATTCCAGTTAAAAAATTCGGGCACCAAGCACGAAGCACCAAATTCCAGGCACCAAATTCGAAGTAAAAAGGGAAGCACCAAATTTTTTCCACCGGAGCTTCAGCGGAGGTGGACCAAAAAAGTTGCCAGTGGGCGGTGGTCAGGAAAATAATTCTCTTCGCCTTTTGCATTTCCTTTGCGCGCTCTGCGTGAAAAATCGAAATGAGTGAGCTTCACACTTCAGTAAGCAGTGCGCAGTCATTAATTGGCAGTATAGATTAGGAGTCAATGATCAGTACCTCCCCCGCTAAACAGCGGGACTACCGTGAGTATGACTTTAGGTAACTTTCTTTTAATCAGACTTGCAACAGCGAGACAGCATTTGTAAGCCCCAGCGGGGCGCAATATAATAGCCCGGGGTTTTAACCCCGGGTTTAAAAGAACCAGATGCCCAGAGCCCTGTAAGGGCGACACCTATACCCTGGTAATGTATTTTTTAAAATTAGAAATATCGGTAGCCCGGAGTTTTAACCCCGGGATCAAAAAATTCCCCGTCCAAAAAGAGCCCTGGAAGGGCGACATATTTGCAATTACAATTACGTCCTTTTTTAGTCATATGATAGTGATTAGTGATTAGAGTTTTTAACCTGCAACATGGAACCTGCAACATTTTAAACCCCCAACTCGCAACCCGCAACAGAAAACACTCTTGTCTCTCCTGGTCCCTGTCTCATGATTCTGTTTAGATCCGGTTCTTAAACTATTATGAATTCCTCAACGAATACTACAGCGTATTTTAACATTCATTCCTTTCAAAAATTGACCTTTTACCCTTCTTTTTCTGTAGGCATTTTTCCGGATGTAAAAATCCTTATTTCTTCTTTTTCAGTCATTTGAGTAGTTTATCGGTAGAATTCTGTAATTGGTAGAAAAGATTTCAATCTTCTTCTTCAAACGATTTTTTAAGCTTTATTTAGTCCCCGCGTATTGATGGTATTTTAACATGGATGTTAATGATTTTGTAAGGTACGCTTTTTACTTCCCCCGCAGTTAGTGTAAAAGCTATCCAATTCCCCTACCTGGATATCTCTACAGTTTTTGTTCATTCTTAATACTTATTGATATGCGTGAATTTTTACTCAAATTTACCGGAGCAACACGGTTTGTGCTGTTGCTGATGATTTTTACTCTGCCGGCAGCGGCGGTGGTGGGGCAGACGGAAACCCCTTCTACAACAACTACAAGCCCTAATCTGCAGGCATATTCTGAAGCTAATTTACCTAACCCTACTGTGACATCAGATAAGGATGATTATGCGCCGGGAGAAATTGCGATTATTACAGGAACCGGCTGGACACTAGATTCGATTGTAGACATTCATATTGAGGAGGAGCCTACACATCTACATCATCACAATTACCATGGAACTGTTGTTAATGATGATGGGTCATGGAGAACTGAATATCCTATAACTGAGGATCATATTGGGGTAACATTCACTGTAATTGTTGATGGCTTGACGTCTGGATACCAGAGGAAGCATACTTTTACGGATGGAGTCATTTTTCCTATTGGAATTACAACTTCTTCTCAAGATCAGGAATTATGTCCCGGCGAGGATGCAGATGCCTTAGTGGCGACAATTACAACATGTGAGGCTGGGGGGCAATCTGGTTATAGGGACATTAAGTATATTTGGTACTATAATACTACAGATTCTAATGTAATTTCGGTATCTACTCAAACGGTTCAGACTACTAATACTACTGCAGCAACTACTTCCAATTCATATACACCCCCTAATAACTTCAATGGTACCAGGTATTATTTTAGTCAAGTCGATTTTGCTACAGCGAATAATGGAAATAGTTGTGGAGGAGCTCAATTCCATGAAAATCCTTACACAACAGAAACTATTGCTGTAACTGTAAATGATGATGAAGCTCCTGTGATTGCAGCAGTATCTCCAATCAATGAAGGAACAGATGAAGGTGAGTGTAATGCTACTTTAACCATTGTAGCTCCATCTGTAACTGACAACTGTACTCCTGGTACAGCTACCGGTACCCGTAGTGATAATCTTGCTTTGACTGCTCCGTTCCCAACCGGAACAACTACGATCACCTGGACTTATACCGATGGCATCAATGCCGCGACTGCAGTAGAGCAGGTGGTAACAGTGACTGATGATGAAGCTCCTGTGATTGCAGCAGTATCTCCAATCAATGAAGGAACAGATGAAGGTGAGTGTAATGCTACTTTAACCATTGTAGCTCCGTCAGCATCTGACAATTGTACTGCTGGTATAGCTACCGGTACCCGTAGTGATAATCTTGCTTTGACTGATCCGTTCCCAACAGGAACAACTACTATAACCTGGAACTACAGCGATGGCATCAATGCCGCGACTGCAGTAGAGCAGGTGGTAACAGTGACTGATGATGAAGCTCCTGTGATTTCAGCAGTATCTCCAATCAATGAAGGAACAGATGAAGGTGAGTGTAATGCTACTTTAACCATTGTAGCTCCGTCAGCATCTGACAATTGTACTGCTGGTACAGCTACCGGTACCCGTAGTGATAATCTTGCTTTGACTGATCCGTTCCCAACAGGAACAACTACTATAACCTGGAACTACAGCGATGGCATCAATGCCGCGACTGCAGTAGAGCAGGTGGTAACAGTGACTGATGATGAAGCTCCTGTGATTGCAGCAGTATCTCCAATCAATGAAGGAACAGATGAAGGTGAGTGTAATGCTACTTTAACCATTGTAGCTCCATCTGTAACTGACAACTGTACTCCTGGTACAGCTACCGGTACCCGTAGTGATAATCTTGCTTTGACTGCTCCGTTCCCAACCGGAACAACTATGATCACCTGGACTTATACCGATGGCATCAATGCCGCGACTGCAGTAGAGCAGGTGGTAACAGTGACTGATGATGAAGCTCCTGTGATTGCAGCAGTATCAGCAATCGATGAAGGAACAGATGAAGGTGAGTGTAATGCTACTTTAACCATTGTAGCTCCGTCAGCATCTGACAATTGTACTGCTGGTACGGCTACCGGTACCCGTAGTGATAATCTTGCTTTGACTGATCCGTTCCCAACAGGAACAACTACTATAACCTGGAACTACAGCGATGGCATCAATGCCGCGACTGCAGTAGAGCAGGTGGTAACAGTGACTGATGATGAAGCTCCTGTGATTGCAGCAGTATCAGCAATCGATGAAGGAACAGATGAAGGTGAGTGTAATGCTACTTTAACCATTGTAGCTCCGTCAGCATCTGACAATTGTACTGCTGGTACGGCTACCGGTACCCGTAGTGATAATCTTGCTTTGACTGATCCGTTCCCAACAGGAACAACTACTATAACCTGGAACTACAGCGATGGCATCAATGCCGCGACTGCAGTAGAGCAGGTGGTAACAGTGACTGATGATGAAGCTCCTGTAATTTCAGCAGTATCTCCAATCAATGAAGGAACAGATGAAGGTGAGTGTAATGCTACTTTAACCATTGTAGCTCCGTCAGCATCTGACAATTGTACTGCTGGTACAGCTACCGGTACCCGTAGTGATAATCTTGCTTTGACTGATCCGTTCCCAACAGGAACAACTACTATAACCTGGAACTACAGCGATGGCATCAATGCCGCGACTGCAGTAGAGCAGGTGGTAACAGTGACTGATGATGAAGCTCCTGTGATTGCAGCAGTATCTCCAATCAATGAAGGAACAGATGAAGGTGAGTGTAATGCTACTTTAACCATTGTAGCTCCATCTGTAACTGACAACTGTACTGCTGGTACAGCTACCGGTACCCGTAGTGATAATCTTGCTTTGACTGCTCCGTTCCCAACCGGAACAACTATGATCACCTGGACTTATACCGATGGCATCAATGCCGCGACTGCAGTAGAGCAGGTGGTAACAGTGACTGATGATGAAGCTCCTGTGATTGCAGCAGTATCAGCAATCGATGAAGGAACAGATGAAGGTGAGTGTAATGCTACTTTAACCATTGTAGCTCCGTCAGCATCTGACAATTGTACTGCTGGTACGGCTACCGGTACCCGTAGTGATAATCTTGCTTTGACTGATCCGTTCCCAACAGGAACAACTACTATAACCTGGAACTACAGCGATGGCATCAATGCCGCGACTGCAGTAGAGCAGGAGGTAACTGTAAATGATGATGAAGCTCCTGTGATTTCAGCAGTATCTCCAATCAATGAAGGAACAGATGAAGGTGAGTGTAATGCTACTTTAACCATTGTAGCTCCGTCAGCATCTGACAATTGTACTGCTGGTACAGCTACCGGTACCCGTAGTGATAATCTTGCTTTGACTGCTCCGTTCCCAACAGGAACAACTACTATAACCTGGAACTACAGCGATGGCATCAATGCCGCGACTGCAGTAGAACAAACAGTAACAGTAACTGATAATGAAGCTCCTGTAATCACACACAGCGGAAATCAGAGTGTAAACAATGATGCTGGCGAATGTGGTGCAATGGTGATTGTAAGTGCGAATGCTACAGATAACTGTAGTGTAGGAGCTGTAGGTGGAACCAGGGATGATGGAGAGGCTTTGGATGCGCTTTATCCTGTTGGAACTACAACTATTACCTGGACTGTGACAGATGCCAATGGCAATAATGCTGTTGCAGTAGAACAAACAGTAACAGTAACTGATAATGAAGCTCCTGTAATCACACACAGCGGAAATCAGAGTGTAAACAATGATGCTGGCGAATGTGGTGCAATGGTGATTGTAAGTGCGAATGCTACAGATAACTGTAGTGTAGGAGCTGTAGGTGGAACCAGGGATGATGGAGAGGCTTTGGATGCGCTTTATCCTGTTGGAACTACAACTATTACCTGGACTGTGACAGATGTCAACGATATTGCTGCAGCTCCTATTAACCAAACTGTAACAGTAACAAACGAAGCTCCAGTAATCAACAGCATCTCTGGTCCCGTAGATCCTGTACAAGTTGGAACTGGAGTGACTTTGACTGCTGATGTTACCGATACCAATCTGGAGTCTGCAACCTGGAGATTAATTACAAATGGTACTGTTGTAGATAAATATACGTACTACTGTGAGGAATGTATAGATGGTAACACTGTGGCTGGAAATTTCAACCCTGAGCCGGGAGTTTATATAGTTGAACTTGCGGTTGAGGATGCTTGTGGAGCAACTCATACTCTTCAGTACGAATATGTAGTAATTTTTGACCCAACCGGTGGATTTGTAACAGGTGGTGGATGGATTGAATCTCCAGCTGATGCCATGACATTAGGAATAGGTGGAAAAGCCAACTTTGGATTCAACGCTAAATACAAAACCGGGAAGAACAACTTAACTGAAGTAGATGGACATACTAACTTCCAGTTCAAAGCAGGAGACCTTCATTTTTCAAGTTTCAATCACGAAGACATGAGTCTTGTTATAGCAGGTAAAAAAGCTACTTACACAGGATACGGAACCGTAAATGGAAGTGGAATTCACAGGTTTAGAGTTATTGCTATAGATGGTCAGGCAAATGGAGGTAATGAGCCTGATCAATTTAGAATCATGATTTGGGGAGATAATTCCAATAGCGAAGTATTATATGACAACATGCGCGGGGAATCTGAAAGCTCAGATCTTGCAACAGTCCTTGGCGGTGGCTCCATTGTAATTCACAAACCAAAAGCCGGTAACCAAAAAGGCCAACAGGAAGCTACTATGGTACAGGCATTTGAGCCGGTGGTGGAGATACTGACTTCTATGAGTATTGCGCCTAACCCTGTAAGTACAGAAGCTTTAGTTAGATTCACCTTTAATGCTGATGCAAGCGCGATGGTAGAGATCTTTGACTTCAGTAATCGTAAGGTAGCCAATCTTTTCAATGGAAAAGTGACTGCTAACCAGGTTAATGAAGTGACCTTTAACAGAGAAGGACTCCCAAGCGGAACTTACTTTGTGAAAGTGAGTGCCAATAACGGTCAAAGCTTTACCAAACATATCATCGTAAATTAATATAGTTGAGTTACTAATAATTTGAATTAGTAGTTAGAAGCAGAAAGCTCCGGAGAAATTCGGGGTTTTCTGTATATAAAACAGTGGCCGGAGGACAGTGGGCGGAGGAAAAAAGTGTTCAGTGCTCACTGTTCAGTAATCAGAATTGGGCATTCAAATTGGATTAAACAACTAGAATTCCTCTTACGGTAACTGCATAACTGGCGACTGGCTACTGGGGACAAATGAGGAGTTTCCGGAAAATTTCCCGCGGATTTCACAGAGTCCGCAGATTAAAAAATTAAAAGCAAATAACAACAGCAAGCCTCAACCCGTAAGCGTTGCACCATATTTAATCGGCAGTAAAAAATAGTTGTTTCCCATTCCGGAATCATGCAATTTATATTTTGGAACTCACACCTACCAACCCGCAACAGCAAAAAGCCAATGGCTAAAAGCCAACAGCCAAAAGCCCCTAACTCTGAACTCTTAACTCTTAACTTCTCACTATATTTTCGACAATCATCTTCGCATGGATCCGGGAGTTCTCAATAAACCACTTGTGGGTTTCCATACCTCCGCAAATGACTCCGGCGAGGTAGATGCCTTTGACATTGGATTCCATGGTTTCAGGGTTGTAGTGGGGGATCTTTCTTCCGTCGTCTGAGAGTTTGATGCCTATACTCTTCAAAAATTCAAAATTCGGGCGATATCCGGTGAGGAGAAGTACCCAATCATTTTCGAGCACCTGATCGCCTTCTTTTGAAGTAATCACAACCTCTCTTTCCCTGATCTCCTTAATTTCAGCATTAAAAACGGCTTTGATGCTGCCTTCGTCGATGCGGTTATCAATATCGGGTTTTACCCAGTATTTTACCCGTTCGCCTATTGCCGGTCCACGGACCACCATGGTCACATCCCCGCCTTTGCGGTAGATCTCAAGAGCTGCGTCCACTGCCGAATTGCTGGCGCCAACTACAATTGTCTTCTGAGTGGCATAAAAATGTGGATCACCGTAATAATGCGCCACCTTTGGCAAGTTTTCTCCCGGAACATTCAGGTAATTTGGAATGTCATAAAAACCGGTGGCAATAATGACATTTTTGGAAGTGTAGGTAGCCTTGGAAGTAGTAATGGTATGTTGACGAACTTCAGTACTGGTCTCAATCTTTTCCACCTTCTCAAAAAGGTTAATATTAAGATGATTTGAGGTAACTATTCTGCGGTAATATTCCAGCGCTTCCTGTTTATGGGGCTTCGGATTAGTACTTATGAAGGGTATCTCATCCAGCTCCAGTTTTTCGGAAGTAGAAAAGAAGGTCATGTTCGAAGGATAGTGGTAAAGGGAATTTACCAGTGTTCCCTTTTCTAAAATTACATATTTGAGCCCTTTCCTTTTTGCTTCCAGAGCACAGGCAATGCCTATAGGTCCGCCGCCTACAATTACCAGGTCGAATATTTCTTCCTCTCTACGAATTGACAAGAGATTTTAAATTTTTAATAGTTCGGGAGGGATCTTCAGCTTTAAAGACAAAACTTCCTGCAACCAGCACATCTGCACCGGCTTCAACCAGTTGCGCTGCATTCTTGTCGGTAACCCCACCATCTACTTCAATAAGAGTAGAAGCGTTGTTGCGGGTTATGATCTCTTTAAGCTGTCGTACTTTTTTATAGGTATTTTCTATAAAGCTTTGTCCTCCAAATCCCGGATTGACGCTCATCATACAAACCAGATCAATATCGCCTATAACGTCCTCCAGCAGGTCGACAGAGGTATGTGGATTAAGTGCTACTCCCGCTTTCATGCCTTCGGCTTTGATGGCCTGTAAAGTCCTATGCAGGTGAGTACAGGCTTCGTAGTGTACAGAGAGATTATTGGCTCCCAGGGCTGCAAATTCCTTGATGTACCTGTCGGGATCTATGATCATTAGATGTACATCAATGGTCTTTTTGGCATGCCTGTTAATAGCGTCCAGTACCGGCATTCCGTAGGAGATATTCGGTACAAAAACTCCGTCCATGATATCAATATGAAACCAGTCGGCTTCACTATTGTTGATCATTTCGATATCTCGTTGGAGATTTCCGAAGTCGGCCGCCAGAACAGAAGGGGCAATAAGTCTGTCTTTCATGAGTAGTTATGTTGTGACTGCAAAAGTAACAAGAATTATGCTAAAAGGCCTGGCAGGAGGACATTCAATTCCTGCGGAAAGATTTTTTGTATCTTTAGGTTAGGACCAACCCAAAATTGAAATTTCATGGAAGTAGAAGGAAAAAGTAAGGAAAGGAATTACGGGAAAATGGGATGTTTCATTGCCATTATAATTCTTGTGATCCTAATAATTTTATTTGCAACCGGGATCATCAATTATTCCTGGGAATAGAATAATGATTGGTTACCCTTAAAAAGATGAACCCCGGTAATCAGCCGGGGTTCTCATCAATCAATCAAAAAACGAACAGTAATCAACTGTTGCTTCTTTACCTGGTTTTATCCCAGGTATGTTTTTAAGATCTTGCTTCTGGAGGTATGTTTCAACCTTCTTATCGCTTTTTCTTTAATTTGTCTTACTCTTTCTCTTGTTAGATCAAAAGTCTCGCCAATTTCTTCAAGAGTCATTGGATGCTGGTCTCCCAAGCCAAAATAAAGACGAATCACGTCGGCTTCACGCGGAGTAAGCGTCTCAAGTGCACGCTCGATCTCTGTACGCAAAGATTCATGTAGTAACTCTCTATCGGGGTTTGGAGATTCTCCTGAACGAAGTACATCATAAAGGTTGGAATCCTCACCTTCTACCAAAGGAGCATCCATGGATACGTGACGTCCGGAATTCTTCATAGATTCCTTAACGTCATTAATGGTCATGTCCAGTTCTTTCGCAATTTCCTCTGCACTTGGCGGACGCTCATGTGACTGCTCAAGGAAAGCAAAAGTTTTGTTGATCTTGTTTATCGAACCAATCTTGTTCAACGGAAGTCGAACAATACGTGATTGCTCTGCCAAAGCCTGAAGTATAGACTGGCGAATCCACCAAACGGCATAGGATATGAATTTGAAACCACGGGTTTCATCAAATCGTTTGGCAGCTTTTATTAATCCTAAATTTCCTTCGTTGATAAGGTCGGGAAGGGTCAATCCCTGATTTTGATATTGTTTTGCTACAGATACCACAAAACGTAAGTTCGCCTTTGTTAGTTTCTCCAGAGCGCGGTCATCACCCGCTTTAATACGTTGGGCCAGTTCCACCTCTTCATCGGCGGTAATCAGGTCAACTTTACCAATTTCTTGCAAATACTTATCCAGCGAAGCAGTTTCACGGTTTGTTACCTGCTTCGTAATCTTAAGTTGTCTCATCTATCGTCTCCTTGGATTTTAATTAGAATAACTCTTGTAGTAGTTATACGTAAGAAGGGTTGAAAATGTTACAAGATTTAAAGATAATGAAAAAGTTTTTTCTTCCGGTGTTTTTTTACAGGTTTTCCCTGCCGCCAAATAAGAAAGCCGGTGATGGATAAAAAGGGACCTGAAAGGCCAACAAAACAGTAAAGCAATTTTGTCCAGATGCCGCCGTATTGCCCAAAGTGGAGCGGAATAAGCGTGCTGGAAAGTTTCGTTTTTAGATCTGCCTCCTGAACTCTGGTCACTCCCGTGATCTCTCCGGAATTAAAGTTTGCTCTAATGCTGTTGTAGAATTCAGAGTAATAAAATGCGTCGTCGTCAAAAAGGCCATAAACAGTAAGTCTTCCTTCAGAATTCAAAGGCAGCCTGATGTATGTGGGATTAAAGTCCGGATATTCCTGCTCAATTTGGGTGAGCAGATGCTCTACGGGCGCATCAACAGCAGGGGTTTGAGGGGCGGCGGGAGGATTTAATCCCGAAGCAGCTACAGTCCAGGCAAGAAATATTCCGGTGATGACCAGGACAAGATTGAACAACAACGCCCAGGTGCCAATAATTCGATGGAGAGAGGAGTAGAGCGTGCGTTTTGTTTTCAGGTTCAAACGGGTGCTGCAAAATAGAGTTTTGATGACGCTTTTCCGGTAGAGGTAGATTCCTGTTAATAAAGAGAACAAAAAGATGATGCCAATAATGAATACTAAAATTCTTCCTGCAGGGCCGGCCTGGAAGGAATAATGAAATTTCAGTAACCAGCGGGTAAAGGTGGTCAATTCGTTGATCTCTTTGATGATCTCTCCAGTAGATGGATGGACAAACACAAAAAGCCGCTCCGTTGGTTTCCGAAGATTAAAGATCAGGGCCTCATTTTCTTCAAAATGCATGAGGCGGGTGTCCCAATCGGGATATTGTTCCTGAATAGCTTTTATTCCTATATCAATATTTCGTCCGCTATAATCTTCAATTTCGGAATATTTTTTCCACTGATAATCTTCGATGTCGTGCTGAAACACCAGGATCGCCCCGGAAATTCCCATGATCACGAGGAAAAGCCCGACAATAAGTCCGGCGTAGGAATGGTATTTTAGGATGTCCCTGTTATTCATATGAAAAAAGGCAGCTATGGTTTGACATAGCTGCCCTGTTTTGTTTTATAACTTTACTTTAAGAGCCAGGTTCATTCTGGTGCCGTTACCTTTTATGTAATTATCAGGCCTTGCATCCCATTGTGAAATAGGCAGGTAATAATCCTCATTTAGCAGATTTTGAACCCCCAGACTTAAACCTGTATTTTGGGTAAGCTGGTAGTTTGCAGTAAGGTTTACCAAATTAAAGGCCTCAACAGGTCCCTGACCGTAAACGTAGGTGCCATTGGTGCGGGGATCAAATTTTTGTCTTTCCCCGCTATAGATATGTGAGAGGCGAAGATTCATTTTATTCGATAGTCCATAATTCAAATATGAAGCTACTTTTACCGGAGGGATTCTATCTCCATTCATGTAGCGGTCATAGGAACCATCGTCGCCGGCGTCTAACTTACCTTCTATATAAGATACTGAGGTGCCAAAAGTGAGATTTTCAAGCAGCTTTGTATCCATTGCAATTTCATATCCATAAACCTTTTCAGGTTGGCGGGCGATCTGGAAAATTCCGTTTACCTCAAGATATGTTGCACCCAGTTCTGAAGTGCTTATAAAATAGGCTCCGCTAAGAGATGTATTTCCGAAGTAACTATTAAAACCTACTTCATAGTTATTAGCTATAACAGCTTCCGAAGCTATTTGTCCTACAGTGTTTTCTGTGGCACTACGCAGGGTACGGCCAAGATCGGCAATAGAAAAACTTTGAGAGAAACTTACAAATGGCTTGAAGATATCCCAACGGTTATAACGCAAACCAGCATTAAAGGTGGTAGCATCATATTTTAATTCTCCGCCTTCAACAGGCACATTTCCCTGAGGGGTACCGCCATTTGGTAAGATATATATCGTGGTGTAGTCAGGAATTTCAATGTTGATATTCTCAAACCTGATCCCGGCTTTTAAAACAAAATCCCTGTAAAGCGTTTTTAGCTGGGCGTAAGGTGCGAAGTTTTTCATATCAACTTCAGGAACCCAAAGGCGCCCATCAACCAGGTGCTGCGAAGTGACATCATTTAAAATGTCAATTCCGTAAAGAATATCTCCTGAAAATTCAGAACCAAGAGCATAAGGTGTTCTAAAATTAGCTCTTACCCCTTTTTTGTCAGATTCGATCATGGATTGTCCTCCTTCATATCCGGTTTCGGCATTGAAGAAGAAGGGGGAGAAAGCATAAACGGTTTTGAAATCCTGGAAGTACAGGTTTGCACTAAAATCTGTATCTCCAAAAAGCCTGTAAGCATTGTAGGTCAGCTGACCATTATGATTGTATCGGTTTCCCTGATCCACACCGGGTTGTTCTCCAATTACCCCAATTGCAGGACGCACTCCATACTCCCCGGGTTGGTTTGTATACTCACTATCCTGATTGCTGCTGAAGTAATTATACATGAATTCAACATCGTGATTGTAAGCGAGCTGATAATTCAATTTTCCGAAGAAGTTATACTGATTGGTTTCTCCTAACCCATAATCCGGAGAGATCACTTCTCCGTTGGCATCACGGAAGATCCCGGTTTGGCCAAAGCTTCCGTTGGCGACATAGCCAAGCTTCCCTGTTTGGCCGGAGAAAGTTTGGGATAGTTTTGAGCTTAAGGTGTGTTCGGGATTGACAAGCGATAACCCGCTGCTCAATTCGGTTGTACTTTCCAGTTTTCCGGTGGCTTTTGGTTTTTTGGTGATGTAGTTGATGATCCCACCGTCGGCACCATTACCATAAATGGCGGTTGCACCTTTGATGATCTCGATCCTTTCGATGACATTAGGATCTATGGTGTTAACGTCACGGCTTCCGTTACGAAGGGGCGTAGATTGAGGGATCCCATCAATAAGAACGAGCATGTTCCTGCCCCTAAGTGTTTGTCCTGTACTGCTTGTTTGGCTGGTACTAATGGCAAGTCCTGGTACCTCATTCATTACATCGGCAATAGAATTGCTTGTAAGGTTAAGGCGCTGGATCTCCCGCTGACCTAAAACTGAAACTGAAGAAGGAACTTCGTCAAGCGTCTCTACCCGACGATTGGTTGTGATCATCACTTCGGCCAAAGTTTTCAGCTCTTCTTCAAGCTGAATATTGATGGTTTTGATCTCTCCAGCTGAAAGGTTGATCTTTTCAACAGCTGTAGTGTATCCCGGAGAGGAAATTTTTAGCGTATAACTTCCGGGGTTAAGATCTAAAAAATTGAAATTTCCATTAACGTCTGAAATGGTTGTTTTACCGGTTTCTTCCAGACTTACGGTGGCGTAGGGGACTTCTTCATTCTGTGCTCCTGAAACAGTTCCTTTGATGGCAGCTGTTTGAGCTGAAGCCATTACTCCCAGAAGCATAAAACAAAGAAGATTAAAAATTCTCATTGGTTTTTATTTGGATTGATTAAAAATAAGGTGCAAATGTAGATTCAATCTAAATAAGTACAAAGAAAATTTCATTAAAATTCACGGGAAAGTGCTAAGACATTGAGATTCAGCAAAGAAAAAGCCCCACCGGAAAGGTAGGGCTTAAGCTTATTTTATGGCAGAAAATTAATTCCTGTCGTTTCTGTCCCTGTTCCCTCTTGAGCGATCATCGCGGCCACGGTTGTCACGGCTGTCTCTTCTACCGCCGTCACGGTTATCACGATTATTATCTCTTGGAGGTCTTGGAGAATAACCTTCAGGCTTCTCTAAAATTGCCTTTCTGGAGACTTTAGGCTTTCTTGTCTTTGGATCAATACCCAAGTATTTCACCTCAAATACGTCGCCCATTTTCACAACATCAGAAACATTTTCTGTGCGTTCCCATGCAAGTTCAGAAACGTGTAATAATACTTCATTGCCTTTTGCCTGAGTATATTCAACTACAGCTCCAAAATCAAGCATCTTGACAACTTTCACTTCGTAAACTTTTCCAACTTCAGGTTTGAAAGTGATCGCCTTAATACGCTTTTTCACTTCGTCGATCATTTCCTGGTTCACACCAAGAATTTCGATCACACCCATTTCTTCAACCTCTTCTATTACAATGGTAGTTCCGGTTTCCTTCTGCATTTCCTGGATCACTTTTCCACCAGGTCCAATAACAGCACCAATGAACTCTCCCGGGATCTCCACTTTTTCCATTTTTGGAGCATGAGCTTTCACATTTGTATTTGGTTGAGCAATCGTTTCAGTCAATTTGTCCAGAATGTGAAGACGGCCATCTCTTGCCTGCTTTAGCGCCTTTACAAGGATCTCATATGGTAAACCTTTAACCTTGATATCCATTTGACATGCAGTAATACCATCGGCAGTTCCAGTTACTTTAAAGTCCATATCTCCAAGGTGATCTTCATCTCCAAGGATGTCTGAAAGTACGGCGTAACGATCTCCGTCAGAAATTAATCCCATTGCGATACCAGATACCGGTTTCTTCATTTGGATACCTGCATCCATCAATGCCATTGTACCGGCACAAACAGTCGCCATAGAAGAAGAACCGTTTGACTCCAATACTTCAGAAACAATTCTGATAGTATAAGGACAATCCTCCGGGATCATATTTTTAAGACCTCTTTGAGCCAGGTTTCCGTGACCAATCTCTCGTCGGGAAGTCCCGCGGATAGGGTAGGCTTCACCTGTACTGAATGGAGGGAAGTTGTAATGTAAATAGAAGGTTTCCTCACCCTGATGGGTAGGCATATCGATCATATTGGCTTCTCTCGAAGTACCAAGGGTTACCGTGGCAAGCGCCTGAGTTTCACCTCTTGTGAAAATTGAAGATCCGTGAACAGATGGAAGATAGTCGATCTCGCACCAGATAGGACGAATTTCATTCGTTTTTCTACCATCAAGTCGTAAACCTTCAGCCAGGGTCAATTCCCTTACTGCTTCTTTTTCAACTTTATTAAAATAGCTTTTTATAAGATCTTTCTTTTCCTCAAGTTCTTCTTCAGAGAACATTGCAAGGACCTCATCTTTTACTGCAGAAAATGCATCACTGCGCTCATGTTTGCTGTGAGCACCTTTTGCGATATCATACACTTTTTGGTAAGCAGCTTCGCGCACTTTGGCAAAAAGATCTTCATCAGATTCAGTAGTAGCATATTCTCTTACCTGTTTTCTACCAACAGTATCGGCTAATCTATTCTGAGCTTCGATCTGATTTTTAATGGCTTCATGAGCGAATTTAATAGCTTCAGCCATTTCTTCTTCACTGATCTCTTTCATTTCACCTTCTACCATCATCACAGAATCGGCAGAGGCACCAATGATCATATCGATATCAGATTCTGCAAGCTGGCTACGGCTTGGGTTGATCACGAACTCGCCATTGATCCTTCCCACACGGGCTTCAGAGATAGTTGTTTCAAAAGGAATATCTGAAAGCTGGATCGCTGCTGAAGCTGCCAATCCTGCAAGAGCATCGGGCATTACTTCCTCATCGTGAGACATCAGCTGGATCATTACCTGAGTTTCATAGCGATAATCTGAAGGGAAAAGCGGACGCAATACACGGTCGACGATTCTCATTACAAGAACTTCACCGTCACTTGGACGGGCTTCTCTTTTGAAGAAGCCACCGGGGTATCTACCTGCGGCTGCAAATTTTTCTCTGTAATCTACTGTCAATGGGAAAAAGTCGGCTGTACTTTTGGTGTAGTTGGAAACTACTGTACAAAGTAACATGGCATCACCCATTTGAACAACAACAGAACCATGGGCCTGTTTTGCTAATTTACCGGTCTCGATAGAAATGGTTCTCCCATCCCCAAGATCGATGACCTCTTTAAAAGTCTTTGGAATCATAAATTTTTAATTCTACTTCCTGCTCATTGCAGGTTTGTTAAACAATGGTCTCCCGTTAAGTCTGAACGGGACAGGTTGTGTTGTTGTTGTGGGTTGTGAAGACCAATGAAAAACTGCCTTTTGTTTTCTCACTAACTGAGTCAAAAAACACAGGTGACAAAAATGAGCTTTTTAAACTATTTTATTTCAGGTAAAAATTACACAGAATTTTTCCGGAAACAGAAAAATCAGGAATAAATTTTTTAAAAAGCTGTTCTTTCGAAGAATGGTATAAAAAAAAGGGGCCGCAAGAGCCCCTTTTTTCTTATTTTCTTAATCCTAATTCTTTAACGATCGCACGATATCTTAAGATATCCTTCTTCATTAAATAATCCAGTAGGCTTCTTCTCTTACCTACCAATTTTACCAGTGACCGCTCTGTATTAAAATCCTGACGATTGTTCTTTAAGTGCTGAGTCAAATGTTCAATACGGTGAGTGAACAATGCGATCTGTCCTTCGGCAGATCCTGTATCGTTCTTCCCTTTCCCGTGTTTTGCAAAAAGTTCTTCTTTTGCTTCTTTAGTCAAATACATTCCAATATTAATTTTAATGATTTTTATGTATTGGCAGTTTTTCTGCCAGGGCGCAAATATAATATATTATAAAATATTAGCAGGTTAATTTTTTACTTTTCTGATTACCAGCTAAAAATGGCTTTTTTAAGCCCTTATGGGCTGGTTAAGAATAAGATCAATATATTGATTTACCTTATTCTTGAGTTCAGATCTCTTGGTGATAAAATCCAGAAAACCGTGTTCTTTAAGAAATTCTGAGGTCTGGAAATCCTCGGGAAGATCTTTTCCTGTAGTATCTTTCACTACACGAGGGCCTGCGAAACCTATTAAAGCCCCAGGTTCAGCTATATTAATGTCCCCCAGCATGGCAAATGAAGCTGTAGTTCCTCCTGTAGTAGGATCTGTACACAATGATATGTAGGGAATTTTAGCATCTGCCAGTTGCGCCAGTTTTGCTGAAGTTTTTGCAAGTTGCATTAATGAATAGGCCGCTTCCATCATTCTCGCACCACCAGATTTTGAGATCACCATTAATGGGATCCTGTTTTTAAGAGCATAATCTGCAGCACGGGAGATCTTTTCTCCCACTACAGAACCCATAGAACCTCCAATAAAAGAGAAATCCATGCAGGCTATTACCAGATCTTTACCTTTGGATTTGCCCACAGCTGTGCGAACAGCATCTTTTAAACCTGTTTTTTTCTGAGCATCCTCAAGCCTGTCCGTGTATTTTTTTGTGTCCTCGAACTCTAAAGGATCGCGGGAAGTAAGGTTCTTGTCAAGCTCTGTGTACTTATTATCATCGAAAAGGATCTTGAAGTACTCATTGCTCCCTATTCTCACATGGTAACCATCTTCGGGACTTACATAAAAGTTCTTCTCCAGCTGCTCTGCATCAACTATTTTTCCGGTAGGGGATTTATACCACAAACCTTTTGGTACATCCTTTTTATCTTCGGTGGCAGTTTGTATACCTTTTTGTGTTCTTCTAAACCAGGCCATATTGTATAGGGATTAAAAAAGAAAGGCCGCAAAAATAACGTTTTTGCGGCCTTTGCAATAGGTTTAAAGTGTATTAATATTATTTAGGTCTTCAAAAGCCTTTTTTAGACGGGCTTTAAAGGTTAATTCTCCTTCACGGATCCATTTTCTTGGATCGTAGTGTTTCTTGTTAGGAACATCTGCACCTTCAGGATTTCCTATCTGGGATTTCAAATAATCTGCTCTTTCGCCCATATAGTCACGAATTCCTTCGAGGTAAGCGTATTGAAGATCTGTATCAATGTTCATTTTGATGACTCCGTAGCTAATTGCTTCTCGAATTTCTTCTACGGTAGAACCGCTTCCGCCGTGAAAAACGAAATCTATGGTGTTTTTACCTACCCCGTATTTTTCAGAAATAAATTCCTGAGAATTTTTTAGAATTACAGGAGTTAGTTTTACATTTCCCGGTTTGTACACACCGTGAACGTTACCAAAAGCTGCAGCAATGGTGAACTGGTCACTCACTTTGCTCAACTCTTCATAAGCATAAGCCACCTCATTGGGTTGGGTGTAAAGTTTGGAAGAATCAACATCTGTATTATCTACACCGTCTTCTTCTCCTCCCGTGACTCCAAGCTCTATCTCAAGGGTCATCCCCATTTTGCTCATGCGCTCCAGATACTTTTTACAGGTTTGGATATTTTCTTCAAGAGATTCTTCTGAAAGATCAAGCATATGAGAGCTGTAAAGAGGCTTTCCAAATTGCTCGTAATGTTTTTCACTTGCGTCAAGCATTCCATCTACCCAGCCGGTAAGCTTTTTTGCGCAATGGTCTGTATGCAGGATCACTGTTGCGCCGTAAGCTTCTGCCAGTTCGTGAACATGCTTTGCACCTGCAATAGCTCCGGCAATAGCTGCTTTCTCATCTTTGTTGGAAAGCCCTTTCCCGGCATTGAACTGGGCGCCTCCATTAGAGAACTGGATAATTACAGGGGAATTTAATTCTGCGGCTGTTTCGAGAACTGCGTTTATTGAACTTGACCCGATAACGTTTACCGCCGGTAAAGCGAAATTTTTGCTTTTGGCATATTGAAATATTTCCTGTACCTCTTTTCCAGTGGCAACTCCGGGTTTTATATTATGACTCATGGTTTGTTATTTAGGCTAACAAAAATAAGAAAAATAGTCGGGTTAAAAAGGATAATTGATCCCTACATTAAATACCGCTTCTGAAAGATTGTAGCCTTTAAACCAGCGTTCTCCGGGTTCCTGGGCAGGATCGTAAGTTTTAAAGCCCACATCGAATCTAAAAACAAAAAAATTGAAATCGTACCTTAGGCCTATTCCTGTGCCTATAGCCAATTCTTCAAGGTCTGCCAGTCCGGTAAAGGTGGAAGCTTCTTCTTCTACAATATCAAAGACATTCCAGATGTTGCCGGCGTCGACAAAAAGTGCGCTATTCATATCTCCCAAAAGATTGAACCTGTATTCTGCACTTAAAGCGATCTTTAAATTGGCTTCATTAAATTCATTGCGACCACCACTGCTTCCGGGGCCGAGAGAGTAAGGCTGCCATGCCCTGTTATCATTAGGTCCTCCTGCAAAAAAGGAACGGATGAAGGGAATACTGTTGGAGTTTCCGTAGGGAATAGCTATTCCGCCAAATCCCCGGATGGCAACTACATTTCCTCTATCAAGATCCCAGTGTTTGATATAATCTATTTCGGTTTTGACGTATTGAGAGAAATTCACTCCAAATATGCTGTACCTGCCATCTTCATCCTCTTCCACGGCTCCCAACTTTGAAATTGCAGAGAGAATATTCCCTGCGGTTTCGAGCTTCACACGTAAGCGCGAAAAATCCTCGTCATAAATATTTTCTTTTCTATTGAGGATGTAAGAGAAATTGGTGGAGGAAATGAGGTTATCTTCGGTAAGCCTGTTCTTTCGTTCCCGAATGTCGTTCAGGATCTGGGTTTGATCTCCTGTGAGACTGTTGACCTCACCTAATCTTGCAGCTCTAAGAAACATATTAGCACCTTCCGGAATGGTCAAAAATCGGTCTCCGGTTTCATTGAAATCGAAATAAAGATCCGGAAAATTCACATTTTCAGCCGTGGCAACCTGGTTTAGTTCGATAAAGGAGTTACGATATACATTGAAGTAATTAGCAACATTAAGATTCCTTACGTACTGTATGTTGACCAGGTCCATAAGATAAGTGAGCTGTTCATTTGGCAACCAACGGTAATTCATGACGGCTGTCAAGCTTTGCTTATCCAAACCTATGTTGGTCTGTGTACTTGCACCCACTCCCAGGGTGGTGAATGGGTACATATATTTTGGAATAAACCTTTCGGTGGAAAAAGGGAAAAGAATGCGGGGCAGGGTGAGATCTACATCAACTCCTAATTCGGTAATGTCAAAAAATCTATCGGAATCATTTGCTGCATCTTTTGAAGAACCAATGCTTCCGCGGCCGGAGATCTCCAGGATCTCTGCACCTCTAAAAACATTCCGAATCAACAGAGAACCCCCAAATCCAATCCCAAATTTTTGAATATTACTTTGTGAGAGGTCAAATTCAAAGCCCAGGGAATATTTTTGCCGCGGCGTGAGAAAGACGTTGGCTATGAGATCTGTTCCGGTTGAATCTGAAGGATCCTCCATGTATTGAATATTGGGATATCTAAAGATCCTCAATTGATTGATCCTGTTATAGGTGAGGGTTCTGTCGGCATCTGAATATATGGATTCCGGAGTAATAAAGATGGCATTGGTGAGCGCCTTGGGGCGGAATTGTAATTTTTCAAAACTATAGATGTCATACCCTTCATTTGAGGCGGTGTCGGTAACAGGGAGACTGCGATTTCCATATTTGTAGTCAGGAAAAATATTCACCTTGCTTATTTTGTGGACCTTAAAAGGAATACGAGTGTCAACTCCGTCAACATTGGCTTCCCTGTTTTGAATGATAAGAGCAGTATTTACTTTATTGCCGGTTCCAACTGTGTCTGCCTCAAAACTTATGTATTCCTGTTCAAAATGATAAAGCCCGTTATTCCTGTAAAGCTGAGTGAGCCGCTCCCGTTCTGCTCCATAATCCTGAGTCCTGTACTGCACCCCGGGTACAATGGCAGAACCTGCTTTGTGTACCTTGTAGATTGAATCGGCAACAATAGAGGCTATTCTGGTGGTGATAGAATCAACAAAATAAGGCTCTTTTGGAGTAACAAAATAATTGACCCGGGCTCTTTTATTTTTTGTTGGGATGATCTCGTAGCCGGTCTCGGCATTGAACCACCCGTTGTTCCAGTACCAGGCCTTTAATCTTTCGGCAGAACGCTGGCTTTGGTCTTCCCTTACAATGGCAGGAGGTTCTCCCGATTCTTTAAGCCATTCATTGATATTCACGTAAATATTTCCCAATCGAACCACCTGTTTTTGTGATAGCAGGTCGATTAGTTTTTCTTCCCTGTTGGGAGTGGCATGAAGCCAGTTCAAAAAAGTAGTATCGGGATCGGGTTTTGCGAGGTTGTAGAGATACAACTGCAGGGGAAGGCCTAAAAATCTCGTATTCGGCTCCTGGTAAAGTTGGTTATAAATGTTGCGTTGAGAAATTTCTTCCCCGTCAACGTAGATCGTGTTGTCGGTGAGCAGCCTTTGATCATCTTCAACTCTTTTTACAGCGTTACAGGAAAGGAGAAAACAAGCGGTTAAAAGAATTAATGATATTTTTGCCCAAATATGTCTCAAGTAGCCTTTTTAATGAGCTCAAAAATACAACTTTGGTATGTTTAGCAAAAGCCAAATTAAACTTATAAAAAGCCTGTCCCAAAAAAAGTTCAGAATGAAAGAAGGGCTGTTTGTAATAGAGGGCAAAAAAGGCATTTTAGAGCTGCTCGACTCGCGGCTAAAGCTGCATTCACTTTATACCACAGAAGATATTTTCGAGGCTCCGGGGGAGAGGAGTTTTTTTATTTCTGAAGCTGAATTAAAAAAGATAAGTAAACTAAAAACCCCGCAGGCTGCTCTTGCTGTTTTTTATATTCCGAAGCAGGGAAAACCTGAAGCAAAAGGCTTGCAGGTGGCATTAGATGAAATCCAGGACCCCGGGAATCTTGGTACTATCATCAGGATGTGTGACTGGTTTGGAATAGAGCAGTTAATTTGTTCCCGGGGAACTGTGGATTGTTATAATCCAAAGGTGGTGCAGGCGACTATGGGTTCCATTGCGAGGGTGCAAATTCATTATGTGGACCTTCCGGAATATTTAGCCGAAGCAAAAAAGAAACTTCCGGTGTATGGGGCTTTTTTGGAAGGTGAAAATGTTTATTCTCAGCCACTTTCAGCTGAAGGCATCGTGGTTATGGGTAATGAAGCTAACGGAATTTCTACTGAAGTCGAAAAACTAGTCAACCAGAAACTGAAGATTCCGCAGTTTGGAAGCAGTCAAAGAACGGAAAGCCTGAATGTAGCCACTGCCACGGCAATCTTCCTGAGCGAATTCAGAAGGAGAACGCTTACTGGAAAGTAAAATTCAGAAACATTCCGCGGGAAGACATTTTATCTACGTTACCTGAATAAAAATTATCAGGATTGTCATCTCTCACAAATTCATCATTAATGGCGAAAACTCCACGAATAGAAGGCGTAAACTTGAAATAATACAGGTACAAATCGATTCCGAAACCTAATTCGTAATAATAATTATTGGTGGTCATTCTAAACTGGCCATCATCATTATCATCGGGATTATTCTCGTTGCTTGAAAGGTTGATCGACGTAGATACGCCACCTACAACAAAAGGTTTAAAGTTGTTGATACGGGTGGTAGAGAACTTCAGTAAAAGCGGAACATGTACAAAAGTGGAATTGATCTCCCTGAATGTTTTTTGATCGGCCTTAGTGAATTGAAAATTGATGCGGTTAAAAGAAACTCCGGGTTCGAGGCGCAGGTCCAGGTGTTCGCTTAGTCTCATATTTCCTATTAATCCCACATTGAACCCAATGGTCCTGTCCACCGAAAAATCTTTTCCCGTAGCGGGGCTGGCGATATAATTTTTATAATCCACATCAAAATCATAGGTGTTGAACCCCAGGAAATATCCCCAGGAAAAACGCTGTTGATCAAAATTAGGGTTGTTGATCACTTTTTCTCCACCAAATAGCTGGGCCTGTGCGGGAAGAGCACAAAGCAGCACCAGGGCCATGATAAGGAACTTCTTCATATTCTTACTTTGATGCAGCATAAATGGTTGCCACTCCCATTGTTTGAGGCTTATGCCGTACATTTATAAACCCTGTTTTTCTCAAAATATTGTTGAGCTTCTCGCCATAAGGAAAAGCCGCTGCACTTTCACTAAGATAACTGTAAGCTACTTTATCTTTTGAAAACATTTTTCCAATTAGTGGCAGCAGGTATTTTGTATAGATGCCATACCCTTGTTTAAACGGGAATTTAGTAGGAACTGAAGTCTCTAAAATGACAAAAATCCCTCCCGGTTTTAAAACCCTTAATATTTCTGACAGGCCTCTTTCCAGGTTTTCGAAGTTCCTCACTCCAAAGGCCACTGTAATGGCGTCAAAACGATTGTCTTCAAACGGAAGTGCTTCAGAATCTCCCTGGATCATTTCTATTCTTCCGGTAAGCTTTTCCTCTTCGATCTTTTTCCGACCCACCGAGAGCATACCTTCAGAAAGATCCAGCCCCACAATTTCCTTAGCGCCGGTTTTTGCCATGCTAATGGCCAGATCTCCTGTACCCGTAGCAATATCCAGCACCGATTGTGGGTTAGTTTCTGAAACCATTTTCACCACATTCCTTCTCCATTTTACATCAATGCCAAAGGAGATCACCCTGTTCAAGCCATCATAATTGGTGGAGATAGTGTCAAACATTTGTTCGACCTGTTTCTTTTTATCGAGTTGAGAATCCTTATAAGGAGTGATCTTTTTAGCCATGAAAGCAGAAAATTTTTGCCAAAGATACAAGATTCTCCCCCAATAGCTGAACCGTGAAACATAAATACTTAAAGGGTATTTTGTTTTGGTTGAGCTAAATACTGTAACTTTGTCCCTCTTGAACTTACACGTCCCATATGAAGATAATCATTGCCGGTGCCGGTGAGGTAGGATTTCATTTAGCAAAATTATTGTCTTTTGAATCTCAGGATATCACCCTGATAGATAATAATAGAGAAAACCTGTTATATGCAGATGCCCATCTGGATATTCGCACGTTGAGAGGAGACGCCACATCAATTTCTGTCTTAAAAGATGCACAGGTCAAGTACTGTGATCTTGTGATTGGTGTGACCAGCAGTGAGACTACAAATATTACTGTTTGTGTACTGGCCAAACAATTGGGGGCTAAGCGCACAATTGCCCGAATCGCAAATACAGAATTCCTTGAAAACAAGGAAGAAATTGGTTTTACCCAATTTGGTATTGATGAACTAATTTCTCCTGAAGCGCTTGCAGCCCGGGAAATTGAATTGTTGCTCAACCAGTCTGCCTTTAACGACAGCTATGAATTTGAGGATGGGGCGCTTACCATGGTTGGGTTGACGCTGACAGAATCTGCCGCATTTGTAGGAAGAACTGTCAAAGAAACTGCAAAGATCTTTCCAGGGATTCATTTTATGCCCATTGCAATGCGTCGCAGGGATACTTCAGAAACCATTATTCCAAGGGGGAATACCTCATTTAGAGATGGAGATCAGGTTTACTTCGTGACTACCAAAGGTGGCGTGGGGGATCTTTATAAGCTTACCGGGAAAAAGCGGCAGCAGATGAAGAATGTGATGATCCTGGGAGGTAGTAAGATCGGTAGAAAGGCATCAATGGATCTTTGTAAGAAGAAGATGAACGTGAAGCTCATTGAAAGTGACAAGGATACTGCCTTTGATCTTGCCGACGAATTGCCGAAGGCTCTTATCATTCACGGTGATGGTCGAAATGTAGAATTGCTGGAGGAAGAAAATATTCAGGATATGGATGCCTTTATCGCTGTAACCGGAAATTCTGAAACCAATATCATGACCTGCCTGGTGGCTAAATCCAAAAATGTTACCAGGACAATTGCTTTGGTGGAGAATATGGACTATTTTCAGTTGAGTCATTCCATTGGTATTGATACGCTTATCAATAAAAAGCTCCTTGCGGCAAGTAACATTTTTAGGTATATACGAAAAGGAGAAGTTGTGGCGATGACCCGGTTAAGCAATATGGATGCAGAACTGCTGGAATTCATTGTAAAACCCACTTCAAAGGTTTCAAATAAAAAAATTGTGGATCTTGAATTTCCAAGATCAGCAATTATTGGTGGTGCTATTCGTAACGGAGTGGGGCAAATCGCGCTTGGAAATTATAAAATTCTCCCCGGCGACCGTATTGTAATTTGTTGTTTGCCTCATGCTATTCAAAAGGTTGAAAAATTGTTCCTGTAATGCCAAGACTTAATAAACCCATTATTAGTCATATTATGGGGGTGCTCCTGGTGTGCAACGGTGGATTTATGCTTACCGCTGCAATGGTGAGCTTTTACTATGATGATGGTGTAACGCTGGAGATCTTAGCAGCTGCATTGATCACGATGGGAGTGGGCGCTTTGGCAATGCTGCTTACGAGGGGACACAAAAGGGAGGTCAAAAAGCGGGATGGTTATCTAATTGTCACCCTCGGCTGGATCTTCATGGCCTTGAGTGGAACACTGCCTTATGTAATTAGTCAGAGCATTCCCTCCTTTACAAATGCCTTTTTTGAAACAATGTCCGGTTACACCACCACCGGAGCTTCAATTCTTAACGATATTGAATCTATTCCCAAAGGACTCCTTTTATGGAGGAGCCTTACGCATTGGATTGGGGGAATGGGGATTATCGTTCTTGCTATTGCCATTTTACCTTTACTGGGAATTGGAGGGATGCAGTTATTTGCTGCGGAAGCTCCGGGACCCAGTGCCGATAAACTCAAACCCAGGATCACCGATACTGCTAAAAGACTATGGTTCATCTATGTGGGTCTTACCTTTGCGGAAACAATCCTACTGTATTTAGCGGGAATGGGCTTGTTCGATGCCGTAAACCATTCCCTTAGCACGCTTTCTACTGGAGGATTTTCTACAAAAAATGCCAGTGTTGCTTTTTGGAATGATAATCCTTTGGTGCAGTACATCACCATACTTTTTATGTTCCTGGCAGGAACTAATTTTGTGATAAGCTATTTTGGATTTAAAGGCAGATTTCAAAAAGTATCGCGGGATGAGGAATTTAAATGGTATTCGTATTTCATTATTGGATTTACAGTTATTGCTACCCTTGTTGTCTTTTATAAAGCAGATCCTTCGGTTTCCTCCATCAACCATCCTATGGTGCTGGGGGAGTTGGAGAGCGCCTTTAGACATTCTCTATTCCAGATCCTGGCTATTGTAACAACTACCGGTTTCGTCACGGCCGATTATACCATGTGGACACCATTTCTCACTGTCTTCTTCTTCGGACTCTTCTTTCTGGGTGGATCGGCGGGATCTACTTCCGGTGGGGTAAAGGTAATGCGACACGTGATCATGATTAGGAACGGACTTACCGAATTTAAAAGAACGCTACATCCAAATGCAGTTCTTCCGGTGCATTACAACGGGAAAAGTATTAGCAAAAAGATTGTTTTCAACATCCTGGGATTCTTCATCCTTTACATGCTGTCATTTATAATTGGAGCGGTAGTCCTGGCCTCTATGGGATTGGATTTTGAGACTTCCATTGGAGGTGCAGCTTCATCCCTTGGTAATATAGGACCAGCCTTCGGAATATTAGGTCCGGTAAATAACTTCGATGCCTTACCCGATGCAGCTAAGTGGTGGTGCGGCTTTTTAATGCTCATAGGAAGGCTTGAGCTGTTCACAGTTCTTATCCTGCTTACCCCTTTCTTCTGGAGAAACCGGTAGTTTTAGTGGTCAGTGCTCAGTGTTCAGTGTTCAGTGATTGATATTACACAGTGGACAGGATTTAGCCGATAGCTTTAAGTCTCTTACGAGCTTAGAAGTGAAAAATATTTCATAGCTGTCTATCTGAGCTGCCCAAACTAAGAAATTCGATGGCGCGGATTTGCAATCCGTGCCGATCTTACTAAAAAAAATTTTTCGGAGAACTCGTGGCAATTTCATCTTTAGAACCAAAGTTCCCCTCCTTTGGAGAGGGAGGATGAATAAGATTAAAAAAAAATCCCCATTCCGGCGGAATGGGGATCGAAAAATATAATTTTTAAAGCTTATTCAGAAAGGGCATTTTTGATGCGCTTCATGGCTTCTTCTATTTCGGTTTCACTGGCTGCATAAGAGAATCTGATGCAATTTGGGCTTCCGAAAGCGTCACCTGTTACAGTTGCAACAAGAGCTTTTTCAAGCAGGAACATTGAAAAATCCGTAGCGTCTTTGATCTCGTAGCCGTTGATGGTCTTTCCGAAGAAATAAGAAACATCGGGAAAAACATAGAATGCACCTTCGGGCTCGGTAATAGCAAAACCGGGGATTTGAGACATGAGATCGATAATCAATTTTCTCCGGCTTTTAAACCTGTCGATCATATACTGGATCTTGTTCACGGGAGCTTCCAAAGCGGTGATCACGGCACGTTGTGCAATACAATTGGCCCCACTGGTGATCTGGCCCTGCATCTTGTTACAGGCGCGGGCAATTTCGGCAGGAGCGCCAATATAACCAATTCTCCAACCGGTCATTGCAAAAGCTTTTGATACTCCGTTCACTGTTACCACACGGTCGTACATGTCGTCAAACTGTGCCATAGAAGCATGTTCTCCAACAAAATTGATGTGCTCATAGATCTCATCGCTTACTACAATGATATCTGGATGTTTCACCAGCACATCTGCCAAAGCACGTAATTCTTCCTTGCTGTATACCATCCCACTGGGATTGGAAGGAGAACTGTACCAAAGCATTCTGGTTTTGGGAGTTATAGCAGCTTCCAGCTGCTGCGGAGTCATCTTAAAATCAGATTCCACAGAGGTGGGAACTTCAACGGGCACACCTTCTGCAAGTTTTACTATTTCGGCATAGCTTACCCAATAAGGACAAGGTAAGATCACTTCATCCCCGGGATTTAACATCACCATTGCAACATTGGCTAAAGATTGTTTTGCTCCCGTAGATACTACGATCTGTGACCTGTCATAAGTGAGACCGTTGTCTCTTTTAAATTTGTTGATAATCGCATCTTTTAATTCCACATACCCATCAACAGGAGTATAGGAATTGTAATTATCATTGATGGCTTGTATGGCGGCCTCTTTAATAAAGTCGGGAGTATTAAAATCTGGTTCTCCCAGGCTAAGGCCTATAATGTCTTTTCCTTCTGCCTTTAGCTCACGGGTCTTGGCTGCCATGGCCAAGGTTTGTGAGGTTGACATGCTTTTAATACGGTCAGATAAATGATACATGTGAAAAAGGTTGATTGTTTATGCTGAAATTGCCGGCTTCATTCCCATTTCGCGCAGGTGGCGGAAATGTGCAGCAATGGCAGCCCGGGTCGTTTTGTATTCGTTGTAAGGCAGCTGACATTCCTGCGCAGTCTCCCGTACAATTTTAGACAGTTTGCTGTAGTGAATGTGGCTGATGTTTGGAAAAATATGGTGTTCCACCTGATGGTTTAATCCGCCGGTGAACCAGTTCATAAATTTATTTTTGGTGGAAAAATTCACAGTGGTGAATAACTGATGAATTGCCCAGGTGTTTTTCATGGACCCGGTATTGTCGGGCAGAGGCATCTGAGTTTTTTCAACTACATGTGCCAGCTGGAATACTACGCTTAAGATTAGTCCTGCTGTATAATGCATGATGAAGAATCCAATTAAGATCTTCCACCAGGCGATGGAGAGGATCAGCATCGGGATGACTATCCAGATGGACAGATAAATAAGTTTAGTAATGGCAAGGATACTCCATTGCTTCACGGGATTCGGCATTTTTCCGTAGGAAAGCTGGCGGGAAAGATATCTTTTTGTTTGTTTAAAATCTGTAGTCAGCGCCCAGTTGAAAGTTAGCAAGCCGTAAAGAAAGATGGAATAATAGTGTTGAAAACGGTGAAATTTTTCCCATTTCGCGTGCCGTGTGAACCTTATGATCCTCCCGGCGTCCAGATCTTCATCGTGGCCGTGTATATTGGTGTAGGTGTGGTGTAACACATTATGCTGCACCTGCCAGTTATAGACATTCCCTGCCAGAATGTATATGGTACCTCCCATTAATTTATTGATCCAGCTTTTAGTTGAGTAGGAGCCGTGATTTCCATCGTGCATAATATTCATGCCTACTCCGGCCATTCCTGTTCCCATCACTACTGTGAGGAGCAACATCCACCATTGAGAGATGTCAAGGGTAAGGATAAGAAAATATGGAGTAAGATAAATGGAAAACATGATAATTGCCTTCAGGTGAAGTTTCCAGTTTCCGGTTTTTGAAAGGTTATTCTCTTTAAAGTAGGAATTCACCCTGCTGTTGAGAGTGCGGAAAAATTTAGCTGAATCTGTGCGGGAAAAACGTACGGTAGATGTATTCATTAATTGAAATAAAATTGAATTACAAAGGTATGAGATTATAATTCTCTAAAGCTACGGGTTTGGAAAATACTGCTTTAAATTAACTACTTTTGCTGAAAATTTTAGAATTGGAGCTTCTTACAAAATATTTCTTCGATCTCACTGAGGATCAAAAGAATAAATTCGCCAATCTTCAGGATCTTTACGAGGATTGGAATATAAAGATCAATGTGGTCTCCCGAAAGGACATTGAAGAACTTTACCTGAGGCATGTTTTACATTCTTTGGGAGTAGCGAAAGTGCAGCGATTTTTGCCAGGCGCCTCTATTTTGGATGTTGGCACAGGTGGAGGTTTCCCCGGAATTCCCTTAGCTATTCTTCATCCCGAAACAAATTTCCATTTGGTGGACAGCATTGGAAAAAAAATTAAAGTAGTAAATGAAGTGGTGGAAGGCCTGAAGCTGAAAAATGTTCACACTACAAATGCCAGAGTAGAAGAGGTGCCGGGCCATTACGACTTTATCGTAAGCAGGGCAGTGGCTGCCATGCCTACCTTTGTGCATTGGACCAAAGGCAAAATCGCTAAAGAGAGCAGACATGAACTTAAGAATGGTATTCTTTATCTAAAAGGAGGGGATCTTTCAGAGGAATTGGCAGAATATGGTACTGCTGTGATCTATGATCTTCAGGATTATTTCGAGGAAGATTTCTTTGAGACCAAAAAGGTAGTCCACCTTCCCCTTAAGTTTAAGAAATAACAAACAATAGAGCCGGATTTTATCCGGCTCTATTGTTCTTATTCAACAATAAATTTTAAGGATCGGGTAACATCTTTTAGGTGAATTTTGATGTAATAGACTCCTGTACTTGGGACCTCAATTGGAAGTTCGGTGACATTTTGCACGGGTAGATTTCCAAAGGTGAAAAGTTCCTGGCCTAAAGTGTTGTACAAAACAGCTTTTTTAAGAGGTAACATTCCGGAATTTTTAATGATCACTTGCCCATGCCTATTGGAGTACAGTAATTCTATATCGGCAGGAGGCGTAAGTTGAAGTTGTTCTGGAGTAGTGGTTTGGTTATCGTCACCGTCGCCTTCCTCCTGTTTTCAGCTTTGGGACACCCTAAAAATTTTTCTCTATAATTTGATATAATTCAGCTTGCTCATCATCCATTTTCAGTAGCTTAGTTTTTGTGTGCTTCGAATCTGGAAGAGTATAGGTTACGCTGTACATATTCTGAGTGAGTTCCGCTGCTTTTCTAAGGGAGATTTCTGATTTTTCTTTATACAGTACGCGTTCTAACTCCTTGTAAACGCTATATGCTGCAAAGGCAATACAAATGTGAGCTTCTATCCGGTGCCTCAATCTATGGTAGATGGGACGTATGCGTAAATCTGTTTTGGACATACGGAAGGCACGTTCGATGTGGAATAAATTTTTATAATTCTCCACCACTTGTTTATCAGACAACCTAGTATTGGTTAGGTGTCCTTTGAGTCCATCCCAAACATTGTCTTGATAATATTTTTCATAATCGATTTCAATGGAAACATCTCCTTCCATTTTGAGGTACTTGTTGTAGCCTTTGTTATTGATATTCGATTTGGTAAGTTTACCTGATTTAATTCGCTTCTCCAGGCGCTGTAGACCCTTTTTTCGATTATGAGCATCCTTGATTGCTCTGTTGTTGGTATAAGTTATCAGAAGCCTGGTATCATCAGATTTTGGAACCTTGATCATCTCTCCATCAGAGAGCTTTCTTGCGAGCACCTTTTTCTTTACTTGCTCTGATTCATTTTTTAATCTGGCACCCAAAATATATTCATAATCCTTCGCTTCTAAAGCTGCAATATTGGATTTAGAGAGCAGCCCGGAATCTGCAACAATCACTGGTTTATCCAGGTTGAATTTAGAAGCAATCTTCTCTATGAAAGGAATCAGGGTATGTCCTTCATAAATATTTCCTTCGAAAATGTCATACCCAATAGCATAGCCTCCCAAGCCCACAAGAAGGCCTAAAAATATCTGAGGATTCTGGTGTTTCCCATCTTTACTAAATCCGGCTTTGCGCAGATCATCTTCGTCACTGGCTTCAAAATACAAAGTGGTCATATCATAGAAAACAATACTGATATCCCCTTGTAAAACTTTACGAGTATGCTCAAATGAAATTTGTTCCACCTGAGGCTTGATCCGGCTGTTGAGCTTATCTAAAAAACGATATATCGTATCAATATTTAGCTGAACTCCCTGGAAGCGATAAAGATATTCGGCAGTTTTGAGCTTACTCAATGGAAAAGCTAAACGAGCGATCACTAAATGACGGAATAAATCTTCTTTAACCGCATTAAAACCAATACTGTCATAGATCTTTCCAAAGATGATCTCAGGGCCAACGGTTTTGATACTGGCATTACCCATCTGCTCAAATAGTTGCTCAACAAAGGCATCATTCTCTGAGATAAATAATTTCCCCTGAGCACTAATCCGATCAATTTCCTGTTTCCCCAGGTATTCTAACTTTTCTATTTTTTGAGCATCACTACTGCTGCCTATAGTCTTTACAACCTTATATTTACCCCGCTCTTTGGAGATAATTTGAACAGAAGTACTGCCGGATTTATTTTTCTTTTTTCTCAGAAACATAAGTAAATATACCCGCGGGACACCCAATTTGCAAATCTATCATAGGAAAATCAAGGGTTACCAAGGCATATCTAAAAAAGTGCAGAAAACAGGAAGGAGGGGATCTTTCAGAGGAATTGGCAGAATATGGTACTGCTGTGATCTATGATCTTCAGGATTATTTCGAGGAAGATTTCTTTGAGACCAAAAAGTTAGTCCACCTTCCCCTTAAGTTTAAGAAATAACAAACAATAGAGCCGGATTTTATCCGGCTCTATTGTTCTTATTCAACAATGAATTTTAAGGATCGGGTAACATCTTTTAGGTGAATTTTGATGTAATAGACTCCTGTACTTGGGACCTCAATTGGAAGTTCGGTGACATTTTGCACGGGTAGATTTCCAAAGGTGAAAAGTTCCTGACCTAAAGAGTTGTACAAAACAGCTTTTTTAAGAGGTAACATTCCGGAATTTTTAATGATCACTTGCCCATGCCTATTGGAGTACAGTAATTCTATATCGGCAGGAGGCGTAAGTTGAGGTTGTTCTGGAGTAGTGGTTTGGTTATCGTCACCGTCGCCTTCCTCATTACCCGTGTCACCATCACCATCACTGCCATCTTCATCACCATCATTGCCGTCTTCATCTCCTCCATTTTCTTCATCACCGTCTTCATCTCCTTCTTCGGGATTTTCTTCTCCGGAATTTAGATCTTCTTCGGCACTGAACACGATGGAATATCGCTCGTGGATATTACCTTTTTCGATCGTGGCAGTAAATTCACCATTCCGCAGGTTAAAGAAGGAATTTGTTTGATTATCCTTTACATAAATGGCAAATTCGTCTCCAATATTTTCCAGTTCATCGATCTTGATCACGAATTTACCTCCATCGGCAGTCCTTATTCCCAGAGGTAGGATTCTGTCAGCATTAAAATCTGGTACCCCCTGGATGACCAGTTCTACCTGCTCATTCATCAACCAATACATATCCTCTATATTGTTGTCGATAAGGGGAGCGTCAAAGCCAAGGTCAAAACCATTTGAAGTTCTGGCATCGGCAGTTACGAGGATCTGCCTGTGATAGCCTTTTGGAGACTGGAATTTAATCCAGATACGCTGTCGTTCTTCGGCAGCTTTGGTGGTCGATTTACCTTTTTTCTCATTTCCGAAGAAAATTACATTGTCCCTGTTTTCTCTTTTATAAATCCTTTGGTCATTACTAAACTTTAAAATTTTTCGACCGGTCATCTCAAAAGTTTCCTCACCTGGATTTATTACCGTATTTATAAAAAATGCCTGTCCTACCGGAATAAAATCTCCGGGACGTTTACTGCCTGATTTAGATGGATTGCTGTTGTCAATCCTGCTGTCAACAGATGAAGCCGGTTCGACAGAACCAACTAAATTGAAAGCTGCATAGCCACCAATGTAATGCTCAAGATAATGATCGGTTTTTGCAAAATGATCCCAGAAATACAAGGTGCCGTTGAAAGCACTGTTCGAAGCATCATCCAGACTTATATTGTCCATAATGAATTTTTCGGCATCCAAAGAGGAAGGATAAGGATTTCCAACCAGATAATTTTCTCCTTCATTTGTTGTACCAATTTCCAGGGTTATGTCTCCATTGTTCGGTAAACCAACAAAAGTATAATTCTGAAGATCTTCATTTCCTGCCCAGCCCGATGTGCCTTTCATGCTGTATCCTTCTCCTACTGCGAGAGTTCCGGTATGACCTATATGTTCCCAGGAGAAATAATTATTGGCGGTACCATGAAATTTATGCAACCAATAATTACTGATTTTTCGTGGATCACTGTAATTACCATCTGCATAATGATATTGCGTTCCAAAAAGCAGCTCTCTATAAGTAGTGATCGTGCCATCTTTCATAGTGCCTTTGACAGAATATTGAGCGTTAATTCCGGGACTCACAGGCGAAGTCCAATAGTTGTAGGTGTAACTACTCGCAGTTCCCTGCTGGTCACGTTCAAGGTGACCTTTACTGGAGGCATCAAGTAAACTTCCTACATCCTGTAGTAGTTGAGATTCTCCAACCAGATCAATTATCCCATTAAGAAGAAGATAATGACTAATGCTGAGGAATTGTCCCGAATTGTTTTCATTTTGTGGACCGGTTGGATTAGCTATGGTTAAGCGTTTACCGGCAGTCTCAGATAATAATCCAAGGACCCGAATATCTTTTGCCTGGCTGGTGATATTATGTCTTGTTACTACGATGTTCCAGTCTATCATGGTAGCACCATCTACACCTCTGCTGTTTGGATAATCCCAAACCGCAGGCCGTAGCCACGTATTGTCGGCTATCCACTGGCCGTCTTTTGCTGAATAATAGGGCAGGGGAGCCGTATTTTCCTGAAGCGTCTTAATATTTACCATTTTTCCATGGTAAGCATTAGGGGCTTTATCAAGGGTGGTTCCGTTGGTAATTTCTGAAACTATCAGCGGGTAGTAAGCGATTAGATCCTGGTTAAAATTTAAAGGACCCGGAGCATCCAGTGGGAGGATCATACCCCTTAAAGGGGAGGATCCCACTTTAAGCCTTTGGTTCATAAGAAATCTCACCTGATCTACCTGCAGAGATCTATTCCAGATCCTCACTTCTTCTATCCATCCGTGAAAATAATTTTCAGGTACAGTAGTAGTTGAATTATAGGCGGCACCAATAATAACAGGAGTCGAAATTGATGTTGCAGCTTCGGAGGCGCCGGCTGCTACCTTTATTCCGTCTATGTACATTCCAGAATTGTCACCTCCTACAATTACTGCCAAATGATACCAGCGATCTGTTCCAATTGTATGGGCAGAAGCTATTTCCCCTCCATTCCAGCGGAATTTCGGAACGTTGTTTTCTACTATCAGATCAAATCCACCGGAACTTAATGCTGAATTGTCTCTTTTGGAAAGTATTGTCTTACTTCCTGCAGTTTTACCTGCGTCCTGTTTTACCCAGGCTTCAATAGTAAATGCTGAGGGCAGATCAAATTTGTCACCAATGATCACATGGTCATTTATTCCGTCAAAATCCAGAGTGCTGCAGCTACTTATAGAAATTTTCACATCATCTGAAGCTCCGCAAGGCACCGTCCATCTCAGGGTGTATGTTCCAACATTTCCTGTGAATCGGGAATTTGGATCATTTTCATTTTCAATTACGCCTCCTGCAGGACCGTTAACTATAGACCAGGTCCCCTGTGGCTCAGGTTCTCCTTCGGCAACAACGGGATCAAACACGGCAGCCAAAAAGGTGGATAAATTTCCGCATTCCAGAACCTGATCCGGTCCGGCATTGGCAGGAATTTCATCGGGTTCTCCTATTACCACATCTAAAAAAGCTTCACAGCCGTTGGCATCTAGTACTCTAACTGAGTATGTTCCTGCGGAAAGATTGGTTGCAGTAGCTGTAGTCTGTCCAATGCCTTCCCAAATATAGATATATGGATCTCCTGTGGTAGCAGGGGTTCCACCTGTAGCCTGTACAGTGGCAGTCCCGTCACTACCGCCAAAACAGGTTATTTCTGATTGCCCGGTTATTTGTAATGCGAGGGTATTGGCGGGTTGCTTAATTTCTACTTCAGCAGTCGTGAAATTGTCATTCCCGTCATTTACGATCACCTTATATCTTCCGGCAGGAAGGCCGGTAAAACTATTCGAAGGCTGAGTTGCACGAACTACAGATTGGTCTACAGCAGAGACCAATTTATAGGTGTAATTGCCCGAACCTCCGGATGCTCTTGCATTTATGATTCCGGTTTCACCTCCGTTACAAAGAAGTTCATTTGGAAATGCTACTGCATACAAAGGTGATATAACTGTAGCTTCATTATTTGTGGAATAACATTTTGGGTGATTTCCATTACCTTCGGTAGCCCCACATTCTCTGGTCTTGTTATTTTGGAAAGTAAGGTAAATTCCTTCCACCTTAATGGCGTCTCCACAGGCATAGTCAATAGAAAATGTGCGGGCAATATCTGGAATGGCCTGGAGTTGGTAGAAACAATTCTGTACCTTAAAATGCTGAACAACATCTGAGTCTATTTTTTTTACCGAATAGATCAACTCTATATATAGGGAATATCTTTCTGAATTTGTGGGAAAGTCAATATAAATAAACTTTTCATCTACCGAATTACAATTTTCTGATGTAATTCTATTCATGTTAACATCACCAATAAAATAATTATCCAAACCAAGGTCATTTGACCCGCAGGTGTCAGAGAAACAGCCGGCAACATTTTGAATTACAGACTGTGAAAAAATTCTGCCTTCGGCATCTGTAACCGTCAAAGTAACTAGTTTTTCTTCAGCAGTATCATAAGTAACCTTATGCTTACCTATTCCTGTTGCAGTAGCCGGGGTAGCATTTGCACCAAAATTCCAGGAGTAGGTGTAGGGGCCAACGCCACCTCTAGCAGTTCCTTCTTCGACCTCAAAATATGAGGTTCTAATTATGCTTCCTGTCTCACAAATGGATATAGGTACAATATTGGCTTCAAGGGAATCTATAATTACGACATCTTTTGTGGCTGTGCACCCATTGGCATCGGTAACAGTGACTGAGTAGGTGCCTGCTGCCAGGCCTTGTGCCGTTTGACCTGATAACCCGTTTGACCAGGAAAAGGTGTAATTAGGGGTTCCTCCTGTAACCTGTACAGTAGCAGTACCCGTAGCGGAACCGTAAGAGGTGGTCTCGGTAGTTAAAAAGCCGCTGATCTTTAATTCTGTGGGTTGGGAAACAGTAACAGTTCTTTCGGCAGAACAACCATTGGCGTCAGTTATTGTTACCGAATGACTGCCGGGTGCAAGTCCGGTAGCTGTTTGAGTAGTTTGGCCGTTACTCCACTCATATGTATATCCTGGAGTACCTCCGGTTGCTTCTGCATATGCAGTCCCATTATTTTGCCCGTAACAACCTGAAGTTGTTTTAGCATTAACTACTTCAATAAAAGTATCCGGTTCATTAATTGTTATTTCGAGAGTTTCAGTTTCACAGCCATTAACATCAAAAGCACGTACAGTGTAAGTTCCTGCAGTAAGATCAGTTTTTGTATCACCTGCACCCATGCTACCCCAGTCATAAATGTACGGGGCAACTCCGCCAGAAGCAGACACTGTTATTGAACCGGTGGCATTGCCATTACAAAGAACATGCACCACTTCCACAGGTGCTATTTCCAGGGGATCAATAGTGATCTTTTGAGTTGCTGTGGTAATGTTTCCTGCAGTGTCTTTAAAGATCCAGGTTATTGCTCCCGAAGTTGAAAAAGTGGTTGATTGGTTGGTAGTAGCAGTAATAACATTATCACAGTTGTCACGTGTTGTGGGGGCTTCGAAGGTATATTCACATCCCCAAAGAATGTCTTGGAGTTGTGGCACCTCGGGTGCTTCCTTATCTTCAACTGTTATTGTTTGTACAACAGGTGTAGCTTCATTGCCATTTGCATCGATTGCCGTCCAGGTAATAGTGGTTGTGCCTACCGGATAAGTAGTGTTTAATGGTTCGCCATCGCTTCTCACTCCGGTCGGATTTCCAACCCCGCAATTATCTGAAGCCGTTGCCGTCACTCCCGAAACTCCGGCGTAACATTGTCCGGCAATATTGGGAACTTTAACATCGGCGCCTGCCGTAATGACCGGTAATTCGGTATCAGTTACAGTAATATCGACCGATCCCTCTACTATGTTATTTGCTGCATCTTTTACTGTATAGGTAAGGGAAGTAGTTCCTAATTTAAAGACATGAGTGCCTGTTTGTCCGTTTCCTGATCCGGTTGTAGCTCCACTTAAAATCCAGCTGATGGTACTTCCGCTACAATTGTCGCTGAAGCTTGCATCAGGAATGGTGATGGAAGCTGTACACTTACCTGCATCTGTAGTCTGAGCAATAGCATTTCCAAGACTGATTTTTGGAGCTTCTTTATCTTCTACAGCTACTACAAGAGTTTCAGTAATTGAATTATTTGCCGCGTCGGTAACAGTATAAGTTATAGTTGTGGAACCTAGATTAAAAGAATGATTGCCTACTTGTCCATTTCCTGACTCTGTAGTAGCCCCATTCATGACCCAGCTAATGCTGCTGCCGCTACAGTTGTCACTGAAGCTTGCATCAGGGATGGTTATTGAAGCAGTGCATTGCCCTGCATCTGTAGTTGTAGAAATAGCATTTCCAAGACTGATTTCTGGATCTTCTTTATCTTCTATGTCTACAGCAAGAGTGCCGGTAACAGTATTACTTGCCGCGTCGGTAACAGTATAAGTTATAGTTGTGGAACCTATATTAAAAGAATGATTGCCTACTTGTCCATTTCCTGAATCTGTAGTGGCCCCACTCAGAATCCAGCTAATGCTGCTCCCGCTACAGTTGTCACTGAAGCTTGCATCAGGAATGGTGATGGAAGCTGTACACTTACCTGCATCTGTAGTCTGAGCAATAGCATTTCCAAGACTGATTTTTGGAGCTTCTTTATCTTCTACAGCTACTACAAGAGTTCCAGTAATTGAATTATTTGCCGCGTCGGTAACAGTATAAGTTATAGTTGTGGCACCTATATTAAAAGAATGATTGCCTATTTGTCCATTTCCTGAGCCGGTAGTAGCTCCGCTCATGACCCAGCTAATGCTGCTCCCGCTACAGTTGTCGCTGAAAGCTGCATCTGGGATAGTGATGGAGGCTGTACACTGGTCTGCATCTGTGGTTTTAGAAATGGAACTTCCTAAAGTAATTTTTGGAGCTTCTTCGTCTTTTACTTCTACAGAAAGGGTTCCCGGAGTGGTGTTCCCCGCCGCATCTGTAACAGTATAATTGATTTTAGTTGTACCGATGTTGAAGGTGTGTGTTCCAACCTGCCCGTTTCCTGATCCGGTTGTAGTTCCACTTAAATTCCAGCTGATGGTACTTCCACTACAGTTGTCGCTGAAGCTTGCATCAGGGATGTTGATGGAAGCTGTACATTGTCCTGCATCTGTGGTTTTAGGAATGGAACTTCCTAAAGTAATTTTTGGAGCTTCTTCGTCTTTTACTTCTACAGAAAGGGTTCCCGGAGTAGTGTTCCCCGCCGCATCTGTAACGGTATAATTGATTTTAGTTGTACCGATGTTGAAGGTGTGTGTTCCAACCTGTCCGTTTCCTGATCCGGTTGTAGTTCCACTTAAATTCCAGCTGATGGTACTTCCACTACAGTTGTCGCTGAAGCTTGCATCAGGGATGTTGATGGAAGCTGTACATTGTCCTGCATCTGTGGTTTTAGGAATGGAACTTCCTAAAGTAATCTTTGGAGCTTCTTCGTCTTTGACTTCTACAGAAAGGGTTCCCGGAGTGGTGTTCCCCGCCGCATCTGTAACGGTATAATTGATTGTAGTAGTACCAATGTTGAAAGTGTGGGTTCCTATCTGACCATTACCAGAGCCAGTTGTTGCTCCCGATAAATCCCATGCGATACTGCTTCCGCTACAATTGTCGCTGAAGCTTGCACCAGGAATGGTGATGGCAGCTGTACATAGTCCTGCATCTGTGGTTTTAGAAATGGAACTTCCTAAGGTAATTTTTGGAGCTTCTACATCCGTGACCAGAACATCAATAGAATCGGTAACAGAAGTTTCTTCTCCTGTTGCAGTGAATGTAATAGTTGTAGTTCCTGCTTCAAAAGTGTGAGTTCCAACCTGACCGTCACCGGTCTGTGTTGTAGCCCCGGTCATTACCCAGGAAAGACTATCTCCTGTATAGGAGACATCATCTATGGTTATAACCGCTGTACATTCACCAGGATCATTACTGACTGAAAAATCCGCCGAAGCAGAAATTGTAGGATTTTGGCTACTTTCACTGTAGTTCAGGGAAAATATTCCATTTGGAGATTCCAACCAGTTTAAGGTTGATTCTGTCTGTTCTTTTGGATAAGTGTAGGTTTCCAAAGTTGGGTAACTCCAATAGGAAGCTAGTGCTGAAGTCAGCAAAATAAAGATTCCGGGAAGTTTCAGAGAGGTAAAAATTTTCTCCATAGGCCTAATAATTAGAAACTTAATCAGCTTCAAAAGTAGGAAAAAAAATGACCTTTAGATAATTTTAAGAAAAATTTAAACGTTTAAATGCAATTTTTCTTGGATGAAAGGCTTCTGAGAATGAGTGTGAAAGGTTCCCAAAAACAGAAAAGCCCCTCAAATGAGGAGCTTTTCGTTAAGTAAATATTTGTAGCTATTCCAGGATGATCTTGCGCGTCACAATTCCTCCTTCGTAGTGAACTTTTACTATATACACTCCTGCGCTGAATCGCTTCACAGGTAATTCTACCTCATTTTCCGCAGGTACATTATAGTAAACATGAACCTGTTGTCCCAGCATATTGTTCAGGTAAACCCTGTCAACTTCCAGTAGTTCGGGATTTCTAAGCAGCACATTAGGGGTGCCGGTAACATAGAGCACTTCGAATGGTCCTGCTTCAATAATGGGAACTTCCGGTTCTTCTATCTGAGTTTTATCCTGGAATACCAGCTTAAACCTGTCGGTAAAAGTTCCGGCTTCAGACTCTGTTTCATACGGTTCTACCCTTAGATCGTGAACCACTTTAAGTAAACTATCTGCCACATAAATATTCATTTCATCAGGAATGTTATCCAGATCATCAATAGAAATGTTCAAAGGACCTTTTTGATCCACATTTATTCCAAGATCCAGCACACGTTCAACATTAAAGTCCGGCACTCCCTGGATGACGAATTGATACTTATTAAAATACCAGTACATATCTTCGACATTCTCATCTATCATAGGGGCATCAAATCCCAGATCGAAATTTTCGGTTGCTCTTTGATCGGCAGTTACCAGGATCTGTCGGTGATAACCTTTAGGAGATTTAAATTTAAGCCAGATCTTGTTTTGTTCTACTTCCTGGGTGGAGGAGTTATTGGTGGTCGCTGTAGCTGCTTCTTTTTTCTCTTGGGAGTGAAATATTGAGCCTCCGTTACTTCCATTTTCAGGTGCAAAAACTCGTTGACTATTTTTGAATATTACTTTTCCTCCATCTACTGTTGAATTAAACAAGTTATTCGATTCTGCCAAAGCTGCCTCTAGGACTGGATCAATTACTGTATTTATAAAAAATGCCTGACCTACAGGTATGAACTGCTGGGGCATTTCGCCTCCTTTATCCTTTGTCGCATTAATGCGTTCATCAATGGCAGCTGCCCGTACTCCTCCTGAAATATTATAAGCTGCATAACCTCCTATATATTCTTCCAAATAGTGAGTTCGATTCGCAAAGTGCGACCAAAAGTAAATTGTACCATTAAAAACATTTGCATCATCCTCTACTCGAGCAGCTAAATTATCCGCAATAAATTCATTAGCATCTATTGCAGATGGATAAGGATTTCCAATAAGATAATTTTCTTGTGGACCAGTATCTCCAGGAGTGATGGTACCGTTATTAGGTAAACCCCGGAAAGTGTAATTTTGAGTATCCTCAATATCTGCAGAACCCATTGTTCCTTTCATGCTAAAACCTTCACCTACATTCATTGTGCCTGTACTTCCAATGTGATCCCACTTGAAATAATCATTCGCGCTCCCATGAAACTTATGCAGCCAGTATTCACTGATTCGTTTTTGGCCAGGCGTATAATTATCGGCAAAATAATAATCCCCTCCGAAATCAAGAGATCCAGGATTTGCCGCAATTGTTCCGTCTAATAGAACAGAAGCAACGCTATATGCTGCATTACTGGCTCCCGGTCCTACAGGCGATACCCAATAATTATAATTATAACTACTGGCAGTACCCTGTTGATCCCGGTCAAGATGACCTTTACTAGCTCCATCTACTATACTTCCATGAGGCTGGAGGAGTTGAGATTCTCCATTTAGATCAATTATTCCGTTTAAAAGGAGATAGTGTGAAATATATAGGGGATTTCCTTCACCTTCTGCGCCTGTTTCCCAGCTTGAAGGATTTTTTCCTTTCATGTCCAAAGTGCCTGTTTCCGATACTAAACCTAGAACCTTTACTTCTTCTTCAGAATAAACGCTACTTAGAACTCTGACTATATTCCATTCCATTCCTGAAGTATTAGGAATGTTCCATCTATTAGGTCTGGCCCAAGTACTTATTTCAAACCAGTTTCCATTTGCTCCGGAAAGATAGGGTGTTGGTGATGTATTCTCCTGATTAGTGGTCATATTATATAAACGGCCATCCGTTCCAGTAAGGGAAAGATCTGGTGTATAGCCAGCTTGCGGTTTTTGGGAATCATCAAACTCAATTAGATTCAGCGGATCCGGATCAGCAGAAATCAATCGGAAATAACCTAACAATGAATTCCAATTTAGGTTATAGAAAGCTCTTCCATCTTCGTCCAGGTTCAGTCCATTGGCTGTGAAATAACTTCCTGCTATAGCTTTATTAGGTACTATTTCACCTTCAACAATGGCGCTTTCTCCCCGAGATGTCAGCTTTAACCGTTGATTCATCATAAAATGAATGTCCTTCAAGTCTAAAGCCGTTTTCCATATTCTTAATTCTTCTATCCAGCCGGTATAGAAGTTTGTAGACTTTTTGTTGGTTTGATCCCAGCTGGCTCCAATAAAAGTTTTATTACCTGTTCCGGTTCCGGAAACTGATTTTCCTGAGTCAATTCCATCAATATAAATTTTAGAACCAATGACGGCTATATGATACCAACGACTATCAGCTGTTACTGAAGTCGGCATATCGCTCATGTTAATTTCAATTCCCGGGCTTGAAAAAATCGTTCCAGAGGTTGATTTAGGATAAATCCACGCTTCTATAGTTTTCGCCTCAGGGTAGGTATTTCCAACAATTATATGGTCATCCATCCCATCAAAATCAAGGGTGGTACAATCTGTGAATTCTGGAGTAACTGGGATAGACACCGGAGGACAGGCAGGATTTTCTATAGGCAAGCCTCTTAATTCCACATCTGAATAATCTTCTGGATATACTGCAGTTGGTTTAAGCTCCCAGGTAATAACAAAATCGGCATCAGCATCAGCCTCAAAGATTACGTTGGGGTTCTTACTTGGATCCAACTCACTATTCTCATCCTGATTTCTCAGAGTATAATTCACTCCCGCTGGGCCAACTATTTTCCATTCTCCCTCATAACCATCAAAGGTAATTTCACTTTCATCCAGATCATTTCCCTGGAGGGCTCCGCTTATTGAAGCGTTTAAAGTGGCAGAATAACTACCGCAGGCCGAAGTGTCCATCTCTATAGTAGTTTCGTAGGTATCGAATACAAATACTCTTACCCTTTCAAAATTATCCAAACTTTCACAGGCATTACCGTTACTGTCCAAGAGTAAAGCTGTTTTTACTTCAAAGTCATTCCAACCAATTTTTCTAGGCGTAAAAGAAACTACCTCCTCATTGTCATGACCTATCTGCTCAATATATGTATCATTAGGATTATCATCATAGAACCATTGAAGCAGTACTCCTTGGGGTCCTTCCGGGACTTTTATATTATCTACTGCCCAGATATCTCCATTTCTTTCTCCCCTGTATTCAAATCGTACACTTAAGCCGGATTCTCCTAAGTAGCTGCCCAGGTCATAAGACATTTGATTAACGCCGGGAGTACCGTCTCCAAATCCTTCATAATTACCACTGGAGGCAGGTCCTTCAATCTTATCTAGTTCTTTGTATTCTGCGCCATTTTTAAGCAAAATCACTCTTATAGTAGCACCAGCAGTTAAGTTGTATGCCTGATCAAAGGTCACAACAGCCTCATCCATACCTGTTAAGGTGAAAGGAGGAGTGTCCATGTTAGAATCATATGTGCTTTGAGCTATGGCAAAGTGTTCATTTGTTTTGCCATCTGAAAGTGGATTCCACCACATTTCTGTAATTTTATTAGTATTGATGTCAGCTGTCGCGAACTTCCATTTCGGCTGAGTTTTATGCCAGTGAATTGGCGCTCCAGAATCAGCGTTTGCGTCGAATGAAATTTCCTTTCCATCTGGGTCAGTGAATTTCCAACCATTGTTTTTTATTCCGGCATTGGTGAAATCACCTCCTTCAAAATATCCAAAGCTCTCCCCGTATCCTGTTTTGGAACTTAAAGAAATATCGGTTCCAAAGCACACTATTGTAGGCTCAGCTTCCACAGGAGAAGGTTTAATATCAGACGGGATTACGCTGACAATAGCTGTAGCAGAATAGGTTCCGGTATTACAGGCTCCATTTGAAATCATTGCCCTAATTACAGTTGATTGATTATTAACTAATTGTTCTACCTCGTCGCTGGTCAACTCTTTGGCCTGGCTGTCGAAGGTTGACCAGGTAGAAGATGTAGCAGTTTTATGCTGCCACTCTACGACCTGTCCGGTCTCTCCTGTTAAAACTAATGTTGTGGCATAACCATCAGCAGCATTTTCACAAGTCGTAAATACTCTACCGACTCCTGTAAAATTAAGGTCGCCTCCAACCGGGAGAGCATCTATAGTAATAGTTTCTGAATGTGATACTTCTTCACATACTGATCCTGCAGGAATTGTGTATGTGATTAAATAATTCCCGGCCACGCCTTCTGCCATAGTCCAAGAAAGTTTACCGGTTGAAGAATCAATTGTAACCGCTGTACTTGGACCTGTAATAGAGAAAGTACCACCGGTATCAGGAAAAGAATCAAGATTTGCTCCAAGACTTGAGATACAGAAACTTTTGTCGGCACTTATACCTGCATAACTGAAAAGGGCCAAAGGCAATTTGTCAACTGTTATTGTAAATTCTGCAAAAACGGATTCGCAGCCATCGTCCGCGGTGTCTACTGTATTTCGAATAACAAAAGTTCCTTCTGCGCTTTCTTTTAAATCTATTTCCCCTGTAATAGGATCTAGATCCAAAACAGCATCAGCCGGAGTTGCAGTAAAGCTAAATGCGCCCTTAGTTGCATTTGTAGCCATGACAGGATTAAGAGTTTCTTCTATTTGGGGATCTGAACAAAATTCTGTAGAAGAGTAAGTGAAATCCGGAATTGGCTTGTCGCTAATTGTTATTGTGAATTCAGCTGTAACCGGCTGACAACCGTCTTCTCCTTCGCCTGTATAATCAACCGTTCTTGTAATCCTATAGGTGCCCGCAGTACTGGCAGAAATATCTATTGCTCCTGTTGATGCGTCTAAAGCAAGTCCGGCACCATCAGCAGTATAATTATCGACACTTTCGTGACCCTCTTCCGCAAATGACATTTCCGGAATGGAATTCAAAGTGTTGTCCCGGGTATCTTTGCAATAGATTGTACTGTCATATTCAAAGGCAGCAACAGGATTTGCTCCGATTTTTACTTCAAAATCTTTCTCCACCTCAGTGCAAACTGCAGTATTCGAGCTTGCTACAAAAGTATATGTGATAACGTAATTTCCAGGCTCAGTTCCATTAGGGGTAAATTCACCGGTGCTTGGATCGACAACCAATCCTTCAGGTTGAACGGAAAATATTCCGGATCCATTGGTTAGATTCGAACCATCAATGACTGGAGTTTTTTTGCCGGTATCTGTTTCGCAGAATTCGGCGGAAGTATCTGTTATTGTGGATGTATAGGTGAAAACCGAAAGTTCAGGTTGTGGAATAATAACAAGGTTTTTAGTTGATGAAATTTCGGAACAGCCTTCAAGTCCCTTTACTGTAAGGGTTAAAGGTACAGTGCTTTCAATATTTGCTGCAGGAGTAAATGTTGCATCAGTTAATGAATTGGCATTGCTGATAGTTCCCATTCCGTCCGGCACCGACCACAAAACAGAAGAGTGATTAGAAACCACAGCTCCCGCTGTGATATTTACCTCTTCACTCACAGAACATACTTCAATATTTTCCCCTATAGATTCAATAATTGGTGACGGGTTTACGGTAACAACTGACGGATTAGAAATTATTTGGGAGCAGGATTCAGCCGGACTGCTTATCACTACATCATAGCTACCTGAATCTTCAGAAATTTGATTCGAAATAGTTAATTCTGCAGTCGTGGCTCCTGAAATATTACCACCATCAGAAAGCGGAATTCCGTCCTTCCTCCAGAGATATTCTGATATTGTGCCATCTACATCTACCGAAATTGTAATAGGTGTGGTGTCGCCTTCACAGCTAAATATTTCTGCTGTCGGTTGGCCACTGGTACTAAAAGTAATGGACTGATTGACCACAAGAATAACTTCTTTGGAAGAAAGGTTTGTACATGGTGCCGCTCCCTTAACCAAGACCTTATAAGTTCCTTCATCAGATTCCTTCACTTGAGAAATTTCTATGGTTGGCGAATTAGTTCCTACTATTTCCGTCACTCCATCCCAAGTACGAGTCCATTCATAAGAAAGACCTGTGCCCGTAGCTTCGATGGAGAAACTAACCGGGAATCCGGCGCACACTTCTATTGAGGTTTCATCTAAGTCTTTAGTAATAACCACTTCCTCTGATTTCGTCAAAGTTTTAGTTGACACCGCATTTGCACAAGGGCTGTTTCCTGTAGCTGTTAATGTTAGAGTGACAGGCCCGGTTTCCCCAGTGCCCGGAGTGTAAGTCGCTTCAGTAAGAGAAGTGGGATTAGCGATGGTTCCTGTTCCATTGGAGGTCCAGGTAATTCCTGTGCTGTTAGTAGCTGATGATCCTTCTGTAATATTAATTGCAGCATTTGAACAAGCTATTACATCGGTTCCTGCAACTGCTGTTGGAACCTGATTTATCGTCAAAGTTTTAGTTGACACAGCATTGGCACAAGGGCTATTTCCTGTAGCTGTTAATGTTAGAGTGACAGGCCCGGTTTCCCCAGTGCCCGGAGTGTAAGTCGCTTCAGTAAGAGAAGTGGGATTAGCGATGGTTCCTGTTCCATTGGAGGTCCAGGTAATTCCTGTGTTGTTAGTAGCTGATGATCCTTCTGTAATTTTAATTGCAGCATTTGAACAAGCTATTACATCGGTTCCTGCAACTGCTGTTGGAGCCTGATTTATCGTCAAAGTTTTAGTTGACACAGCATTGGCACAAGGGCTATTTCCTGTAGCTGTTAATGTCAGAGTGACCGGCCCGGTTTCCCCAGTGCCAGGAGTGTAAGTCGCTTCAGTAAGAGAAGTTGAGTTTGAAATTGTACCTGTTCCATTGGAGGTCCAGGTAATTCCTGTGCTGTTAGTAGCTGATGATCCTTCTGTAATATTAATTGCAGCATTTGAACAAGCTATTACATCGGTTCCTGCAACTGCTGTTGGAACCTGATTTATCGTCAAAGTTTTAGTTGACACAGCATTGGCACAAGGGCTATTTCCTGTAGCTGTTAATGTTAGAGTGACAGGCCCGGTTTCCCCAGTGCCAGGAGTGTAAGTCGCTTCAGTAAGAGAAGTGGGATTAGCGATGGTTCCTGTTCCATTTGAGGTCCAGGTAATTCCTTTGTTGTTAGTAGCTGATGATCCTTCTATAATATTAATTGCAGCATTTGAACAAGCTATTACATCGGTTCCTGCAACTGCTGTTGGAGCCTGATTTATCGTCAAAGTTTTAGTTGACACAGCATTGGCACAAGGGCTATTTCCTGTAGCTGTTAATGTCAGAGTGACCGGCCCGGTTTCCCCAGTGCCAGGAGTGTAAGTCGCTTCAGTAAGAGAAGTGGGATTAGCGATGGTTCCTGTTCCATTTGAGGTCCAGGTAATTCCTGTGTTGTTAGTAGCCGATGCACCTTCTGTAATATTAATTGCAGCATTGGAACAGGCGGTCACAGCAGTACCTGCAACTGCTGTTGGAGCTTGAGATATTGTTAATGTTTTAGTTGATACTGCATCTGCACAAGGAGTAATTCCTTTAGCTGTTAATGTTAAAGTGACAGGCCCGGTTTCCCCAGTGCCCGGAGTGTAAGTAGCTTCAGTAAGAGAAGTGGAGTTTGAAATTGTACCTGTTCCATTGGAGGTCCAGGTAATTCCTTTGTTGTTAGTAGCTGATGATCCTTCTGTAATATTAATTGCAGCATTAGAACAGGCAGTAATTGCAGAACCTGCCATTGCTGTGGCTTGCGGATTAACAGTTAAAATCATCTCATCGGCAACTACAGGACAATTCACATTACCTGGTTCCTGAGTACTAATTAATTTTAGACTTATTGTACCAGTAAATGTTGAAGGAGGAGTGAAGGTGGGTTTAAGAATTTTGTCATCGCTAAAGGTTCCTCCCGATGGTGTTGCAGTCCATCTATATTTCTGAGCATAACCGTTGGATTCCCCCGCAAGTACAATAGATCCACCTTTACAAATACTCGCGTCCAGTCCCGCATATACCGAAGCAGATTTATTGACATTTACAATAAAAGTGGTTTTAGGGCTAATTCCACAGGCATTTTTAGCGGAAGCTGTGATGTTAAAATCTCCTCCTGATGCCGCAGCTCCAGTTACATCAACAGTAATCGAATTGGTGCCTTCTCCTCCAGAAATTTTCCATCCATTTGGAAGTTCCCAGTTGTAAGAAGTTACGTTGGCATTACCGCCTGTGACGGTGTACACTAATCCTGACACAGGGGGGCAAATTCCCGAAGCTACATTCACATTGCCAGATGATGCTGCAAATACTGGTGCCGCAGGTGGTGTATAGCCTTTCAAAGTAATAACATTACTTGTCGCAGTGACAGGTGCCGCACAAATAGTATTTGAAGTCATTACGACTGAAATTTGGGAACCATCAGCTAAAGAAGAAGCCGTGTAAGTTGCACCTGTCGCTCCTGAGATATTAGAGCCATTTCTTTGCCACTGGTATGCAGGAGACGCACCGCCATTGACAGGTGCGGCTGTGAACGTAACTGCTGTTGAGCCAGAGGGCGCTGTAGTACATATTGCTGTTGAAGTTGATGTTATCGAGACAGAGGGCACCAGAGTGGGGTTTACTGTTACTGTTATAGTGTAGGGTGTGCCCGCACAGCTTCCTGCATTAGAGGTAGGTGTTACGATGTACTGAACTGTACCTGCTACTGAATTGCTTGGGTTCGTTAGGCTTTGGTTAATTGAAGTCCCTGACGCTGCACTTGCACCTGTAATACCCCCTGTAATAGTTCCTATGGTCCAGGAAAATGAACTTGGTGTAGAGGCATTCAAGGAAATATTAGGTCCGAATCCACTACATACTATTGCGGTATTTGCAGTGGTTACAGTGGGTTTTGGATTTACAGTTACTGTAATTGTATAAGGTTCGCCTGCACAGCTTCCTGCATTAGCAGTAGGCGTTACGATATACTGAACTGTTCCCGCTGCTGAGTTGCTGGGGTTGGTAAGGGTTTGATTGATGGTAGGTCCTGTTCCGTTGCTAGCACCTGTAATACCTCCTGTTATGGTGCCTACGGTCCAGGAGAAAGAACTTGGAGTAGATGCAGTCAAAGCAATATTAGGTCCTGTACCACTGCATATTGTTACTGTGTTGGCAGTAGTTACTGTAGGTTTTGAATTAACTGTTACCGTGATTGTGTAAGGTTCACCTGCACAACTTCCTGTGGTAGCTGTAGGTGTTACGATATACTGAACTGTCCCTGCTGCTGAGTTGCTGGGGTTGGTAAGGGTTTGATTTATTGTAGATCCTGTTCCGTTACTTGCCCCTGTAATACCTCCTGCTATAGTGCCTACGGTCCAGGAGAAAGAACTTGGTGTAGATGCTGTCAGGGAAATATTTGTTCCTGTACCACTGCATATTGTTGCTGTGTTGGCAGTAGTTACAGTAGGTTTTGGATTAACTGTCACCGTAATGGTATAAGGTTCACCTTCACAGCTTCCTGCATTAGCAGTAGGCGTTACGATATACTGAACTGTTCCCGCTGCTGAGTTGCTGGGGTTGGTAAGGGTCTGATTTATTGTAGATCCTGTTCCGTTACTTGCCCCTGTAATACCCCCGGTTATGGTGCCTACGGTCCAGGAGAAAGAGCTTGATATTGATGCAGTCAAAGCAATATTAGGTCCTGTACCACTGCATATTGTTACTGTGTTGGCAGTAGTTACTGTAGGTGTTGGATTAACTGTTACCGTGATTGTGTAAGGTTCACCTTCACAGCTTCCTGCATTAGCAGTAGGCGTTACGATATACTGAACTGTTCCCGCTGCTGAGTTGCTGGGGTTGGTAAGGGTCTGATTTATTGTAGATCCTGTTCCGTTACTTGCCCCTGTAATACCCCCGGTTATGGTGCCTACGGTCCAGGAGAAAGAGCTTGATATTGATGCAGTCAAAGCAATATTAGGTCCTGTACCACTGCATATTGTTACTGTGTTGGCAGTAGTTACTGTAGGTGTTGGATTAACTGTTACCGTGATTGTGTAAGGTTCACCTGCACAATTTCCTGTGGTAGCTGTAGGTGTTGCGATATACTGAACTGTCCCTGCTGCTGAGTTGCTGGGATTGGTGAGGGTCTGATTTATTGTAGATCCTGTTCCGTTACTTGCACCTGTAATACCTCCTGTTATGGTACCTACGGTCCAGGAGAAAGAACTTGGTGTAGATGCAGTCAAAGCAATATTAGGTCCTGTACCACTGCATATTGTTACTGTGTTGGCAGTAGTTACCGTAGGTATGGGATTGACTGTTATCGGAACGAAATCGCTGCTAATACTGCATGTGGTTTCGGTACTGCTTTTGACAACAACACGGACTTGATCATTGTTATTTAAATTGTTTCTGGTGAAGGTTGTAGCCGTTGCACCCGAAACATTAACCCCATTAATCTGCCACTGATAGGTAGGATTAGTTCCGCCATTTGGAGTAGCAGTAAAAGTCACTGGCGTCCCTGCACAAATCGTAGTGCCCGGATCAGCAGAAATGCTCACAGAAGTGGGGCACTGCCCCCACCCCAAAGCCGAGGTCAGTATTAAAGCCCAAAAAGTAATTACTTTTAGGAGTAGTTTTTTAACCATAAGTAGCAGTATTAAGAGTAGGGGGACTCAACCGACTCTGTAAGGAGCCGTTTAACAAGCTAAATTAAGATTAAAAAATGGTAAACTACTGATTTTTAGATAAGTGTAACTATAACATCGATGAAGAACACATTTTAAGAAGATGTTGTGATAAAAGGATTGGAATTGAAAGAAAATTTATCATAAAAAAAGGAGTGAAGTGTTAAAGTTTTTTATTTCCTTTAACTTTTCACTCCTCATTTAGCACCAAGTAAAGAGGCTATGTAGGAAAATTCGAAAGCCTTCTTTAAAAAAATTAACCTATTCGCCTAAGAAGGGATAACGGTAGTCCGTCGGTGTAACAAAGGTCTCTTTAATGGTTCTTGGAGAGATCCAGCGATACAGGTTCAATATAGATCCTGCCTTGTCGTTGGTTCCGCTTCCACGGGCACCACCGAATGGCTGATTACCAACTACTGCACCGGTAGGTTTGTCGTTGATGTAGAAGTTACCGGCGGCGTTTTGTAGTGCTTTGGTGGCTTCGGCGGCGGCGTAACGGTCCTGTGAAAGGATCGCCCCGGTCAAGGCATATTCAGAATCATCAACAAGTTTTAAAGTTTCGCTCCATTGATCATCTTCGTATAGGTACACGGTAACCACCGGTCCAAAAAGTTCAGTACACATGGTGCTGTACTTAGGATTATCGGTAAGTATAACCGTAGGCTCGATGAACCAGCCTTTTGTTTTATCATAATTTCCACCTACCACGATCTCTGCTTCAGGATCATTTTTGGCGGCATCCAGGTATTTTGCCAGCTTGTCAAAAGAAGCTTCGTGGATAACGGCAGTGATGAAATTGCTCATATCTTCCGGAGAGCCCATTTTGAAGGATTTTATATCCTCCACTAAATATTTCTTCACTTCTTCCCACATGCTCTTTGGGATATAAACTCTAGAAGCGGCACTACATTTTTGGCCCTGGAATTCAAAAGCCCCCCGGGAAATAGCTGTTGCGACTTGTTTTGGTCTTGCGCTTGGATGGGCGAGAATGAAATCTTTTCCTCCGGTTTCTCCAACAATTCTTGGATAGGATCTATAGTTGTCGATATTATTCCCAATCTGCTTCCAAAGATGTTTGAAAACGGTAGTACTTCCGGTGAAATGTAGTCCGGCGAAATCTCTGTGCGAGATCACAACATCAGAGATCATTTCTGGATCTCCCATCACCATATTGATCACTCCGTCAGGCAATCCGGCTTCCTTAAAAACTTCCATGATCACCTGGGCAGAATATACCTGGGAGTCACTTGGTTTCCACACCGCCACGTTCCCCATTAAAGCGGGTGCAGATGGCAGGTTTCCCGCGATAGCAGTAAAGTTGAAAGGAGTTACTGCGTAAACAAATCCTTCAAGAGGACGGTATTCCAGCCTATTCCAGGCATCAGCCGTAGATTCCGGTTGCTCTTCATAGATGCGGGTCATATATTCTACATTGAAACGCAAAAAGTCGATAAGCTCACACGCCGAATCAATTTCTGCCTGGAAAATATTTTTAGACTGCCCGATCATGGTGGCAGCATTGATCTTATAGCGGTAAGGCCCTGCAATGAGTTCGGCCGCTTTTAAAAACACGGCAGCACGCTGTTCCCATGCAAGATTAGCCCATTTTTCACGAGCTTCCAAAGCTGCATTAATTGCCTTTTCAACATGCTCTTTTGAAGCTTTATGATAATTACCCAGGTGATGCTTATGGTCGTGCGGCGGATTCATTGGGGCAGTATCACCCGTTTTGATCTCCTCACTTCCTATATAAAGGGGTACCTCAATTTTGCGGTTGTACATTTCTTTATATGCCTTTAAAACGGCCTCTCTTTCGGGGGTTCCCGGAGCATATGACTTTATTGGTTCATTTACTGCCTGCGGTACCTGGAAAACACCTTTTCCCATACTTTTTTTCAGATTTTTTTGATTTCTAAATGAGTGCTCGTAAAGGTAAAAAAATTAAAAGAATTTTACTTCCTACATTTTTTCCTGAACTTTACTCAAAATCAGCAGCTAAACAGATTAATTTCTTAATCATTTCATAAAATGTGCACGGTAACAATTACACCTTTAAAAGCTGAAAATTCTTTCGTCCTTACTTCCAATCGGGATGAGGCGCCGGGGCGGGAAACTTTGCCGCCAAAAGTTTACGACGAAGGAGGCTTAAAAATGGCATTTCCGAAGGATGTTCTTGCCGGCGGAACGTGGTTGGGTATAAGTGAGCAAAAACGGGTTATTTGCCTGCTGAATGGAGAGTTCAAAAGGCATGTGCGAAAGTTGCCCTACGGAAAGAGCAGGGGAGTGGTGGTCAAAGAACTGCTTGCTGCTCCTGATTTTTATGAAGCTGCGGAAATTATTGACCTTTCTGAAGTAGAACCCTTCACCATAATAGCTGCCGACTGGCATAAACAACTTTTCTTTGCTGAATTCGTGTGGGACGGAAGCCAAAAACATTACAAGGAACTACCCCTGAAGCCCCACATCCGGTCCTCGAGTCCTTTATATTCTGCCGAAATGAAAAAGCTTCGGGAAGAATGGTTTCAGGAGCTTCAGAAGGAACAGGAATTAAGTCCGGAAAGCCTTCTGAATTTCCATTTTTCAGCAGGGAAGGAGGATAAGGAGACTGGTGTGATCATGGACCGCGGATTTGTGAAAACTAAAAGTATCTCTCAAATAACCTTTTTTGAGGGGGTAGCCAAATTCTACTATAAAGACCTTGAAACAGGAAAGGAATCTATACTTGATGTGAAGATTTGATAATTTGAAGATGAGATGAGGTAAGGCTGGAAACCAACGCTTCGTTTAAAAGGTATTAAAAACAGTCCGGTCTTACTTTAAAAACCGGACTGTTATATAGAATTTACGGGAGAATGAGGGAATTCTGTGACTCACGAAAAACCTCAAGAATATTCATTCATGGCATATCGAAAAAGATACTTTAACGCTTGACTTTTCATTACTGGAGGAAATAAGGTTATTTCCTAAAGTTCATATTTAATACATGTTCTCCTACGGCTCTACCCACTTGCTCCCCAACATCTGCCGAAATTTGATAATTTAATCCGCTGTGAGTTCGGCTTAATTTTACGTCATCGATCAGAGCATCCAGAGAATTATAACTAAAAATCCCAAACATTTCGTCCTGTGTGGCATCTTCAAAAGCGTAATCTTTTCCAAAATAATCCTCCAGGATTTCAATTGTTGCAGCTGCCACGCTGGTTGCTATAACCGGATAGGAGGGATGTGGTGGGGTAGGATAAACGCTATTCCACGATGTACGGCCTAAAACCTCCTGGATATATGTGTTGGGTCTTACTAGTGTATATTCATATTTAGCATTCATTGTAGCTATAATTGCATCAAAAATTGCCATTCCCTGTTGCGCTAAGAGTACAGATGCATCTGCAAGATTTAGATTTTCCTCGTTTATAAGATCTGCAGTTAATTTAGTGACATGGGTGGGGCCGTTAAGCTTAACTCCCGGGATATCCCTCCATGCTGCCATGATACGTTGATCTTCGGGAGTTAAAGACAAGCTTATTTCATAGATCATTTCATTCATTTGATAAAATTCAGACCCGGGATCTTCGGAATAAGCCGGTGGTGGACCGGGCAACACATTCTCTGCCACATTAGCAATAAAGGATCTGGAATCACCCAGGCATGCACCTGCTGCCTCAGCAGGAGGGGTGGGAGCCCAGGTGCCGGGTGCATCGTTAGGAACGTAAGGTGGGCAGGAAGAAAAGAGGTTATCGGTGGTACTCCATTCATGAACCTGAACTGCCACCTGTTTTCCAAATGCAATGGATCGCTGCAGTTTTTCTTCAGACACCAAACCTGTAAACTCTGCATTAAAAGCCGCTTCCATTTCTTCTATAGCGGCGAGATTGGCGGGTTGAGGAAAATCCTGTAGTATTAATCTGGATAATTGTGCAATTGCCGCATTTGCACTGGCAGGCCAGTATAGATCAGATTTAATTCCTTCATACGCTATGTTTTCTCCACTTAACTGAGAAAAAATAGACTGATAGGACGGCATTCCGGGAACTACAGCTTCATAAAGTGCAAGCCAAGTATATGCAAAGTGTTTGGCACTCTGAGGATTGAAATAGGTGGTTCTGTGCATTTCTACAAACAGTTCCGTCCAGGTGGTGATCATTTCAGAATCAAACTGACTAGCGTTCTGAGAGCCACACCCAAACCTTACATGCTCATAATCTAATGTATCATCACCGTTGAAATTGGCCCGGATATCTTCCCGGCTCAATGTGCCACTGATAATTGTGTTATCTACATCGCCGTAAACTCCTGCCCAATCAAGCAAGGTAACCTCATAATAGATATAGTCTTCGTTATCTGCAAATTCAGAAAGATCTGGAAGTGCCAAACATAAAGGTGCAGCCGATGGATCTTCTCCTTGAGTCGAAACGTTGTTTTCAAGATTTGAATAGATAAGAGTACCACTTGCATCTGTTCCAATCCATACATCAACACTAAAAGCTGCGGGATAATGTCTTCCGGTAGCATCACAATAATTTCCAAAAATGCAGAATTCTATGGCTTCTGTGGTATCAAGGTCGAAGAACAGGTAGCCATATTCATTGACAAACTTGTCGTCAAAACAAAGCACATCCACCTCTACATATTTTTTGACACCTGCCGCAAGATCTATCGTGATGGGTAAGGGCTTATCTACAAAATTTAAAAAGACACCTTCGGCAGGTGCTACCCATATAAGATCGCCTGCCGCATTATGTACGGCAAAATAATCCAGCGTGTACCGGCCCGGTGAAAGTTCCAATTCAGGAACTTCCACTGTAAAATCCTGATTGGGAGTAAGATTCACTCTAAAAGGGGCGGTCTCCGTCCCCACCACAGTGGCACCATTCTGTGAAAGAATGATCATTACATAAGAAGGAACGTCACTGGTACATTCAGGCAGGTCTTCAAGAGATTGTTTGGCAGTTGTATTGGCCATTAGATCATTTAATACAGGACCAAAGGCAAGGGTCGCTGTTTCGGGTTCATTGAGAATATTCTCATCCCTGCTACAGGAGGTAATGAACAACAGGCATGCGGTAAGGCATACCATGTAAAATTTAATTCTTTTCATAATGTGATAAATTAAAATTGGTACGAGGTCATCTACAATTTCTTTTTCAGAAAAAATCAGCGTCAAAATTTTTCAACTTTGGGGGATAATTAAAAAAATAGAGGGAAAGGGAAAGGGGGAGTTAATTCAGAGAAATTCATCTAAAGTTACTCAATTTAAAACATTGAGGTATAGGTAATTACACCCATTTTTATTCTTAAAAAATAAGAAAATTTGAAAATTTGAGAATTTGAAAATTTGAAGATGTGTGTATTTGAAGATGCTCAAGCCTGTTAAAGATAGTTTGAGAATTTGATAATTTGAGGATTTGAAGATGTGGGTTTTAAAACTGAAAGGATTTGAAGATGAAGTAAAGTTGGGACTACCAAATTCTCAACCGCTGTCAGGGTTTACAACCGCTGACAGGGTTTTTCAATTAGCGCTTTACAGGTATGTATATCCAAGAGAGGTTCTCCTGGCAGAGCGCGATACCACGTAAAGGAAAAATATTAAATCCTGAATCTTAAATTTTGAATCAATTAAGCGCAAACGGGGCACTAAGTTTAAAGGAAGGTATGGCTACTCTAAATTTCCTGGTAGAGGTGAAGTTGATCATGTTATAAAATCCGCTCATGGAGCCAAATGGGGAGGTGAGCAGGCATCCGCTTTTATAGGTGTGGGATTCTCCCGGTTTGATCACCGGTTTTTTACCAATTACGCCTTCGCCTTCCACGATCTCGGTACGGTTAAGCGCGTCTTTGATCTTCCAGAACCTCGAGGTAAGCTGGACAGAATCCTTACTTTGATTTTCAATGGTTATTTGATAGCCAAAGGCGAAGTGGACCCTGTAATTCTTATAGAAGGTTCCTTCGAAATTAGTTTCAATAGAGATCTTTATGCCTCTGGTAACTTGTTGTATCATCCTAGTAGATCGCAAAAGATGCCAATACCGACAAAGTAGCAGCGATTAAGGCTAAAATAAAAAATATAATATTTATAATTATAAACTTTAAAAGGGTTTTAACTCTTGACTGGCAGTAAAATACCCGGAAGGCGCGGTAGAGGTAATAACCAAAAAGCAAAGTAGTGACCACGGCAGGTGCAGTGGTGTCAAAAATGGCGTTTAGAGAGATGGCTACCCCATACAATACAAACCAGGTGGTTTGGTTATGGAAGGTGAAGATGAGGTGTTCCATGTATGTGAAAGGTCGCCTCAGGTAAAGAAGCCATATGAACAATGCGAAAACCGGCAGGTAAAAGAAGATGATAAAAGGTAATTTTCCGTAAAAATAATTCCAGAAAAGATTCCCGTCTGAGCTGAACCTTTCCACATCCACCGTCTTTTTATAGAACCATTGATTAAAAGCGGAATTCCTATAGTTCAGACTATCGAGTGCTACCCGGGAGTTTGCCATTTTGGTCCTTTTGTAATGGTCTGAAAATACTTCCCAGCGGGTGGTGAACCTTTCGGAAAAGCTCATAGTATCTAAAGCAGCTTCGGGAATATAAGTGATATTTTCTGAAGCTGAGGTGTTAATTCTTTGGGCAGGAAGGACGAGGTCGAGTTCAGAATTTTCTATCCGCTGCTGTGCAATTATGGAATCTGCCTCCCTGAGTTCTTCTGTGGTGGCTTTGGAATCGATGTTTACGGGAGATTCAATTCCATGAGTAAAACTCCAGATAAGGAAAAAAATGATGGAGGCGCTAAGATAGAACCGGTATGGATTTGCATAACGCACTCTTTTGCCTTCGATATAATCTTTAGAGATCTTTCCCGGTTTAAAAAGCAGGATTCCTAATGTTCTGTAGAAGCGGGAGTCATAGGCTAATATTCCGGCAAAGAACTCGTTGAAAAAGTCATTAAAAGCGAGCTTTTTGGTGCTGTTTAACTGGCTGCAATTGGGACAGTACTTGTCACTGATGTCAAGGGGGTGATAGCAATTGCGGCAAATGGTACTGCGATATTTGAGTTTATGCCGTTCAGACTGAATTGCCGGCGAATTCTTATCCCGTTCCATAGAAGAACACCAGAATCTAATTCATTATATTAAGAGAAGTAGCCTGGCCTATGCCAATGATCCTGGTATATCTTCCGCCGGGAGGCAGGTAATAGATGATTACGGTATATTCATTCTCTGTACTCACAAAATTTCCGCTTATAAAGCCTTCATCCAGAATTCCGTCATTCCGCAGAAAAACGTATTTATAATCATAGAACCCCTGTTTAAAAAGTCGGGCGGTTTCGTAAGTTCCGGTTTCAAAATTGTAGTTAAGCCGGGTAGTTTCATCCAGCTGAAAGTTATTGAATTCGCCAAATAAATGCACTTCACCATTTTCAAAAGGTTCCGGAGTGGCCAGGGCAAAATGTGTCCAGACATAATCGGCTTCAATATCATCGTCCTGCGCCTGATAATTTCTCACCAGAAATTTCCCATTGATATCGGGGTTATAGGTATAAGGCTGAAAAGTCCTTATCTGGTCCTTGAACAGATGATGATGATACAGCTCCTGCACATCGATATAACGGATCTTTACAGTGGCTGCTCTTAAATCTTTGCTGTCAAAGTTAAGGTATTCGTTCCCTGCCCAAAAGGAGGTAAGCTGGTCATACTTATAAATAAGGGAGGTGCCTACATGATACTGTGGCCTTACATTAAAAATGGCGGTTTTAAGATTGTTGTTCTGAAGGATAACTGCCCATACAGATTCTTCGGGAGTGCGAATGATAAAATCCGGAGAATTAACTTCAAAATTCACTACCTGCCGGGTTTGAATGAATTTCACTTCCCTTGATTTTCTTATTGTTACCTCTACGGAAGTCAAAGGTTCATATACCATGAACTTTCGGGAAAACACCAGCTCTTTTTCTTCGTTAAAGATCTTAAGTAGATAATTTCCGCTTACCTTTAAGCCGCGGGTCTCAGTATTAGGGATTTGCAGTTCATAGTGAGAAAACAACTGAAGCGTATTAAAGGAGTTTTGATAATCGGTGATCCGAACATTGTCGAAGCCTTCAAGAAACTCGGTTTTTAATAATTCTGAAGGGGTCCAGTCATAATTAAAATGTTCGATCGTGTAATAATAGTTAGCTTCATCTCCAATAAGATCATCAAATTCGAGATTGATGGGTTCTCCCAGCCGGATAATAGGAACCCCGCTATATTCCGTAGCGCCCTGAAAAATAACAGTGCGAATAAAGTTGGGTGGCGGCGTTTCAATTACTCTCTGTCCGCAAAGGGTTTGAGTGGCGATAAAAAGAAAAAAGGAGAGGGTAAATATTGCCTTCATGCATGAAAATAAATTTAAAGATACTGAAAAACTGATTACCATCATTATTTCCTCACTTTAACAATTTAAGGGGGGAATTAATTTACTTTTAATTGGGAAGTATGGGTGGGAAATGAGTAAATTTGCCCGATTTTAAATGAAATTTTAACACTTCATCCTATGTCCAATGACATTCGAATAAACAAAGGAATGACGCTTCGCCTTAAGGGGGAAGCCGAGAAAGTCCTTGTTGATGCGCCCCGCTTTAAAACTTACGCTGTTAAACCGCCAGATTTTCATGCGGTGATCCCAAAGATGGTAGTGAAAGAAGGGGCAAAAATACAAGCAGGTGATGAGCTTTTCTTTTCCAAATATACCGGAGAGGTGCGATTCACATCTCCCGTTAGCGGAACTCTTAAAGAGATCAAAAGGGGAGAAAAGCGCCGTATTCTTGAGGTGGTGATCGAAGCAGATGCTTCAGATTCCTACCGTGAGTTTGGTACAATGGATCCACTTTCTACCGATGCAGATGCAGTAAAAGCAAGAATTCTTGAGAGCGGTGGTGGAGCTTTTCTAAACCAACGCCCTTATGATATTCCTGCCGATCCAAAGGATACGCCTAAAGCTATCTTCGTCTCGGCTTTAAATACCGCCCCGCTTTCTGCAGATGTTGAATTTATCCTTAAAGATCGTTTGGATGCTTTCCAGGCAGGACTTAATGCGCTTTCAAGGTTGACTCCGGGGAAAGTACATGTTTCTGTTGCAGGTAAAAGCGACGGAACTTTTAATGGCTTGCAAAATGTAGAGATCCATAAGGTTTTTGGTCCGCATCCCGCTGCCAACGTGGGAGTACAGATCCATAATATCGACCCGATAAATGCCGGCGAAAGAGTTTGGACCGTGAAGCCTGAAGATGTCGCAAATATTGGAGATCTATTCCTAACCGGAAGATTTACTGCTGTGCGTACCGTTGCTGTATGCGGAAGTGAAGCTAAGGATAGAAAATACTACAGAACAATAATTGGAGCTCCTGTTGCAGAACTTATTGGAGATGTTTCTACAAAGGATGTAAGGATCATTTCCGGAGATGTGCTTACAGGAACCCGGGTGAACAGGGATCAATATTTAGGATTCTTCCCCAATGAACTAACGCTTATTCCTGAAGGTAACCAGTACCGTATGTTTGGTTGGCTGCCTTTTACCTATAATAATATTCCTTCAAATTCCCGAACCTCCCTAACCTGGATGTTCCCTAAAAAGAAATACGAGGTGAATACCAATCTCCATGGGGAGGAGAGAGCTCTTGTGGTTACAGGGGAAATGGAAGAGGTATTGCCAATGGATCTTTTTCCTATGCAGTTATTGAAGGCCTGCATGGGTGCCGATATCGAAAAAATGGAAAATCTTGGGATCTATGAAGTAGCTCCTGAAGATTTTGCGCTGATAGATTACGTGAATACTTCAAAAATAGAAGCACAAGAAATAATACGATTAGGGCTGGATCTTATGATCACCGAAGTAGGATAAACTGTTTACTATGGAATGGATTAGACAAAAATTAGATAAATTTAAAGAGCCCTTTGCAAAAGGGAAGAAACTTGAGAAGTATTCCCCTGCGATCAACGCTTTGGATACTTTTCTTTATACTCCAAATCACACTACCCAAAAAGGAGCTCACATTAGGGATGCTGTAGATCTTAAAAGAGTAATGATCACTGTGGTGATCGCTCTTATTCCGGTACTGCTGTTTAGTATGTGGAATACAGGATACCAGTACCTGAAGCAGGTTCAGCCCGAAGTAGATTTCTGGGATGCTTTTGGACATGGCGCACTCGAGATCCTGCCAATGATCGTGGTATCTTATGCGGTGGGTCTTGGAATTGAATTCGCTTTTGCAATTTTTAGAGGACATGAAGTGAATGAGGGTTACCTGGTGACGGGACTTTTGATCCCAATGATCATGCCTGTTGGTTTACCTCTTTGGATGCTTGCAATCTCTGTTGTTTTTGCGGTGATCATTGGAAAAGAAGCTTTCGGGGGTACAGGAATGAACATTCTAAACCCTGCACTTACTGCGCGGGCCTTTGCCTTCTTTGCTTACCCGACTTATATGTCAGGAAACCAGGTGTGGGTAATGAATGCTGCGGAAGTTGACGGCGTATCGGGAGAAACTATTTTAGGTACTCTTGCTGCAGGTCAACCTATAGAATACGACAGTATGGATATGTTCATGGGGCTTATTCCGGGATCGGTGTCAGAAACCTCTGCGGTATTATGTCTATTGGGCGCTTTGTTCCTCATCTTTACGAAAGTAGGTAGCTGGAGGATCATGTTAAGTGCAGTTGTAGGCGCAGCTGCGATGGGCTTGATCTTCAATGCGCTTCCAATGATGGGGGTTGAAGGAAATGCATTGACAAACTTTCCCTGGTATAATCACCTTATAGTGGGAGGTCTGGCCTTTGGTATAGTTTATATGGCAACAGATCCTGTATCGGCATCACAAACTTTAAAAGGTAAATGGATCTACGGATTCTTAATAGGATTCTTTTCGGTAATGATCAGGGTTTTTAACCCGGCATATCCCGAAGGAGTGATGCTTGCAATTCTTTTGATGAACGTATTTGCACCAACGATAGATCATTATGTGATCCAGGCCAATGTGAAGCGAAGATTAAAAAGAAAGAATGAGGGTATCAACGCACAAATTAATACGGCAGTTTAATCATGGAAAATAAACCGGTAAATAAAACGAATTCCAATTCCTATACCTTCATTTTTGCCATTGTTATGGTAGTGGTGGTGGGAGTGGTACTGGCTTTTGCGGCGACCTCGTTGCAACCAAAGCAATATGAGAATGCCCGCCAGGAAAAGATGCAGAATATTTTGGCAACTGTAGGGATTCAGACCGAAAGGTCAGAAGCAGAAGAACAATTTAACCAGTATATTAAGGAACAGCTTGTTCTTGATAATCAGGGAAAAGAAAAAGAGGGAGTAAGTGCATTTGACGTAGATCTTGCAAAAGAACTAAAGCGCGATCCCGAACAACAAAATTATCCTTTATATATCGCAGAGGTGGAAGGAGAGACCTATTATATTATTCCCCTTAGAGGAGCAGGTCTTTGGAATGCCATTTTTGGATACATATCTTTAAAAGATGATGTCAACACCATCAAGGGTGCAGTTTTCGATCACCTTGGAGAAACTCCCGGTCTCGGCGCTGAAATCACCCAGGAATGGTTCAGGCAACGTTTTACCGATGAGAAGATATTTGATGAAAATGGAGAGCTGATTGGGGTTTCTGTTGTCAAAGGGAACAGCAGCACTTCAAAAGATGATAATAAGGTAGATGCAATTTCCGGAGCGACCATAACCGGTGACGGAGTGAGCGATATGATCTCTGAAAGATTGAAGCATTACCTGCCTTATTTCAAGAGCAAAACTGATGTAAACGTTGCAAATAATTAAGAATTATGGCACAGGAAATAAATAACAAACCTGAGCACGGCGCTGAGGTGGAACAGGAAGAAAAGAAGAATGCAATGATCCTTTTCCTTTCAGATTCTGAGGAAAGGGAGCATTTCTTATCAAAAGCAAACCGAAAGTTACTTACAGATCCTTTGGATGATGATAATCCTATCACCGTACAGGTATTAGGAATTTGTTCGGCACTTGCGATCACCGTTCAGCTGGAACCTGCAATAGTTATGGCCATTGCAGTTATGGCGGTTATGGCTTTTAGTAACATGATTATTTCGGCTATGCGTAATATGATCCCGAACAGGATAAGGATCATTGTGCAGCTGGTTGTTGTGGCCTCTTTAGTGGCCCTTGTTGACCAGATCCTTAGAGCTTATGCCTATGATGTAAGTAAGCAGCTTTCAGTATTTATTGGGCTTATCATTACCAACTGTATAGTAATGGGACGTCTTGAAGCTTTTGCACTTGGTAACGGAGTGTATAAATCTTTCCTTGACGGAATTGGGAACGCAGCGGGGTACGGTCTTATCCTTATCATTGTCGCCTTCTTCAGGGAACTTCTTGGAGCCGGAAAATTATTCGGATATGAGGTTCTTGGACATAAAGGAGCAACTCTTGCAGAATCGACCGGGCTCTATGCTTTTGGTTATGAAAATAATGGATTGATGCTTCTTTCACCTATGGCTCTTATTGTGGTAGGTATCATTATTTGGGTACAGCGTGCAAGGAATAGAAAATTAATTGAAGCTTAATCTATAACCTCAAAAAATTCGACAATGGATTATATAAACATATTTGTACAGAGCATTTTCATAGAGAATATGATCTTTGCGTATTTCCTTGGAATGTGTTCGTACCTGGCGGTATCCAAAACAGTAAAAACGGCGGTTGGTTTAGGTGCCGCGGTAATCTTCGTTTTGGGAATGACCGTGCCTATTAACTATCTACTTGACAATTATCTTTTACAACCCGGAGCCCTTGCCTGGTTAAGTGAAGACTATGCAAGTATTGACCTTAGTTTCCTTAGCTTTATCATGTTCATCGCGGTGATTGCTGCGATGGTACAGCTGGTAGAAATGGTTGTGGAAAAGTTTGCGCCGGCCCTATATGGGGCACTGGGGATCTTCCTTCCATTAATCGCGGTTAACTGTGCGATTCTTGGAGGTGCATTATTTATGCAGCAAAAAGCTTTTGAAAATGTTGGTCTGGCAATCACCTATGGTCTTGGAAGTGGCGTGGGCTGGTTCCTTGCTATTATTGGTTTGGCTGCAATTCGGGAAAAGATCACTTATTCGAATGTTCCGGCTCCTTTAAAAGGAATTGGGATCACCTTCATTATCACCGGATTAATGGCCCTTGGGTTCATGAGTTTCATGGGAATCAAATTATAGAGAGAAAGCAATGGAAGTAATTATAGCAAGTGTAGTTGTATTTTTAGTCCTCATCCTGATTTTGGTAGCTGTCCTTTTAGGGGCGAAAGCTAAACTGGTGCCCTCAGGACCTGTAAATATCAACATCAATAACGAGAGAGATCTGGAAGTAAGTTCAGGAAGTACTTTGCTTTCTACCCTTGGGGCAGAAAAAGTTTTCCTCCCCTCTGCCTGTGGTGGAGGTGGAACCTGCGCAGAGTGTAAGTGTATTGTTTCTGAAGGTGGTGGAACTATCCTTCCTACTGAAGAACCTCACTTTACCCGAAAAGAGATTGCTGATGGGTGGCGTCTTGGATGTCAGGTGAAAGTGAAACAAGACATGAAGATACAAATCCCTGAAGAAGTTTTTGGTATTAAAAAGTGGCAGGCGACTGTAGTAAGTAACTATAACGTAGCATCTTTTATCAAGGAATTCGTTGTGGAGATTCCTGAAGATATGGACTACAAAGCCGGTGGATATATCCAGATCGAGATTCCTAAGTGTGAAGTGAAGTATTCAGATATGGATATTGAAGCTCACCCTGAAGAGCATCCTGGAGAACCCGATAAATTCAAATTGGAGTGGGATAAATTCAACCTGTGGCCTTTGGTAATGAAAAACCCGGAGATCGTGGAGAGAGCTTATTCTATGGCTTCTTACCCTGCTGAAGGAAGAAGAATAATGCTTAACGTTCGTGTGGCTACCCCACCGTGGGATCGTGCCAAGAATGATTGGATGGCTGTAAATCCCGGAATCGCTTCTTCCTATATCTTCAACCAGAAAAAAGGAGATAAGGTTACTATTTCAGGACCTTATGGAGAATTCTTTATCAACCACAGTGATGCCGAAATGCTTTATGTGGGTGGTGGAGCCGGGATGGCGCCAATGCGCTCTCACCTGTATCACCTTTTCAGAACCCTTAAGACAGGTAGAAAGGTAACTTACTGGTATGGTGGACGTTCAAAAAGAGAACTTTTCTACACCGAACATTTTAGAGCTCTGGAAAGAGATTTCCCTAACTTCAAATTCTATATTGCCCTTTCTGAACCTCTTGAAGAGGACAACTGGAAAGTAAAGGATGGAATTGAAGGAGAAGGAGATGGTTTTGTAGGCTTCATTCACCAGGTGGTAATCGATAATTATTTGAGCCATCACGACGAACCGGAAGAAATTGAATTCTACTTCTGTGGACCACCATTAATGAACAAAGCTGTTGAAAAAATGGCCGAGGACTTTGGTGTGCCGCCGGAAAATGTGAGATTTGATGACTTTGGAGGATAACCCAAAGCAAACAATAGATAAAACAGCTGCCTTTTGGCAGCTGTTTTTGTTTGGTTCAATGATATTTTCAAAAAATGAGGTAAATTTGTGCTTATGCCGCAATTGACCGATCAGGAATTACATAATTTGGCGATGAATATCGTAGGAAAGGATCTGGAAGATCAGGGTTATGAGTTTTTAGGTGTGAACAGTGATTTTAAGAAAGATCCGCAGTTCGTGGCTTTGAAAGACAAGAAGCTGCATTTTATAATAGTAAGGGCAATAGAATATCCACACGACCCCCGGGAGGTGGATATGATCTTCCTGGAATCGGTCAAGCAACATTCCTTAAAATTTGAAGCCAAAACCTTTTATGCCGGAGTTGGTCTTGCCAATTCCAAAGATTATGAACTGCCTGTATCAAGTTCAGAAGATTACGTTGTAAATTACCCCGGATTAAAAGAGATCTAAAAATGACATTTTTGAGACCCGTTACTGTTCTTATCTTTTCTGTTTTACTTTTTGCTTCCTGTGATACAGGACCCGAAGAAAGGTCTGTGGGGGGAGAAGCCCTTGGAACCACTTATAATATTAAGTACTATGCTCCCAAGGATCTCCAACTGAACAAGGCCTTAGACTCGATTTTTGAGAGAGTTAACAGATCCATGAGCACCTACAGGGAATCCTCAGATATTTCCCGTCTTAACCGTGGCGACAGTACAGTAGTAGTAGATTCACTTTTCAAGGAAGTCTTTTTATTAGCTGAAGAAGTTTATCAGGAAAGCAATGGCTATTTCGATCCTACCGTGGGTGACCTGGTTAATCAATACGGCTTCGGACCTGAAACAGGTCCTAAGATCATAGATTCGGTAACCATTGATTCCCTTATGCAATTTGTAGGTTTTGAGAAGCTGAAGCTACAGGGGAACAAGGTGATCAAACAAAATCCGCAGGTCTATCTGGATTTTAATGCTATTGCCAAAGGATATGCTATAGATCTTGTAGGTCATTACCTGGACTCTAAGGGAGTTGAAGACTACCTTATAGAAGTTGGAGGTGAATTGCTGGCAAAAGGCATAAATCGATCTAAGGAGGCCTACTGGACTGTTGGAATAGATGATCCCCGGCAACAGGAGGAAAGAGTACTAACAGCTGCAGTAGAACTTAAAGATCGTGCTATGGCCACCTCCGGAAATTACCGGAAGCATCGCCTCGATCCCGAAACCAACAACATGTTCGTTCACACGATCAATCCCCTTACCGGCTTTGCAGAAAAGAGCGATCTGCTCAGCGTTACTGTCCTTGCCGAAAATTGTGCCTTAGCCGATGCTTATGCTACCGCATTTATGGCAATGGGTTATGACCTTTCTAAAATGATGCTTTCCCGCGTCGAGGATATTGATGTGTATTTCATTTATGCCGCACTTGATGGAGAGATGAAGGAATTCGTGACGCCGGGTTTTGAGGAGGTAATGAAGGATCTGTAGAGAGAACCAAGAATTTAGAGCCAGGAGCCAGGATATCATAGGCAAATTTTAGAAGATGGTTTTCAGTAGGCAGTTTTTTGGAATATTGGGACCCACATCCCGATGGCGCGGATTTGCAATCCGTGCCGAACATCTCACCGCACCCCGCACCCCGCATTTCGAAACCCGCAACCCGATGGCGCGGATTTTGTAATCCGTGCCGAACATTTTACTGCAACCCGTAACCCGCATTTCGCAACCCGTGTCCCGATGGCGCGGATTTGCAATCCGTGCCGAACATTTCACTGCAACCCGTAACCTGCATTTCGAAACCCGCAACCAGATGGCGCAGATTTGCAATCCGTGCCGAACATCTCACCGCACCCAGCACCCCGCATTTCGCAACCGATGGCGCGGATTTGCAATCCGTGCCAGGCACATCTCACCGCACCCCGCAACCCGCATTTCGAAACTCAAAACCAGATGGCGCGGATTTGTAAACCGTGCCGAGCCCTTTTGACCGGAACCTAAACCTGCAACATGGAATCTTCAATCATTTAAATCCCAATTCACCATCCACCCGATGGCGCGGAATTGCAATCCGTGCCGAACATCTCACTGCAACCCGTAACCTGCATTTCGAAATTTAAAATCCGATGGCGCAGATTTGTAATCCGTGCCAGGCACTTATCACCGCAACCCGCAACCCGATGGCGCGGATTTGTAATCCGTGCCGAATCCACACCACCGCAACCCACACCACCGCAGCCCGAAACCTGGAACCTGCAACTATTTTATTCCCCAATTAACCAATTCGCCAATTAACCAATCCGCCAATTAACTAATCCCCAATTAACTAATTAATCAACAACTACTACTTCCTCACCACCGGAATGATCTCTCCTTTGGCCAGTCTATATTTGTGCACAAGACCCGGATCCATTTTGTCGGTTAAATCCACTTCTTCTACTTTAAAGCCGATGTTTCTTAGCTGCTCAAAATAATCTCTGCCATACACCCTTACATGGTCGTATTGGCCAAAGATTTTTGCTCTTTCCTTAGGATCTGTGATGCTGTCATCTTCAAACGTCTTTTCCCTCTTTAGGTCCTGCGGAATTTGCAGTATCGCTGTGCCTCCGGGTCTTAAAATCCGGAATAATTCTGCCATTGCCTTTTTATCATCAGGGATGTGTTCCAACACGTGATTACATAGAATGAAATCAAAAGCATTATCCTCAAAAGGAAGATCACAGATATCAGCTTTTACATCAGCCAGGGGAGAATTAAGATCGGTGGTGGTGTAATCGAGGTTCTTCAGCTTTTTGAAGCGGGAATAGAAAGCCTGTTCCGGTGCAAAGTGAAGCACTTTATGAGGGGCTGTAAAAAAGGTAGTGTGCTCCTTTAAATAGATCCACAACAAGCGGTGCCGTTCCAGGGAAAGGGTAGAAGGGGAAAGCACATTATCCCGCTGCTGTTCATACCCGTAAGGTAAAAATTTCCGAAAGCTTCGGCCGTCGATGGGATCTGTATATTTATTCCCGCGAAGGGTGAGCAGGAAAAGCGGTTTAACGTAATAGCTCAACCTGATGAGTAAAGGCCTGGGAATCCTGTTCAGAAAAAACCTGAAAGCTTTTCCTATCATACTTTAATATCTCCCCAGTTTTCTCCCGACTTGATGCGGTAGAGCTGCATTTCAGACACTCCAAACTGCTTTGCCAGCACCCTTATCCTGGTCCTGCGGTTTGGATCCAGAAGTTTTTTCTTGAGCACGGTTGCCTGGGCATAGGTGAGCTTGGAATAGCATTTTATGGTGCCCAGTTTGCGCTTAAGCTTGTTTTCCTTCACCTGCGGATTGTTCTGCTGGTGTGCTACCCATTCAGATTTCGTAACCCATGCGAGATTGCTCGCTTTGTTTTCTGTTTTGATGTAGTTCTTATGGATCACATATTCCTGGTTTTCCTTCCGCGGAAGAAATAATTCAGCAACAACGCGATGCACATAGGAAGCCTGTTTTTTGCCATTTTTGAGATTGGCAACGAAAGTTAGAAAGCCTTGTGATTTTCCTCCTTTTAAGAGATCTCCTTCAGGATTTTTTACATAGCTCACCACACGCCCGTAATTGGAAACGGCATATTTAAAGCGTGGTTGCCAGGTTTCCTTGTAGTAAGGAAGCCATTTTTCCTGTCGGAAATTTTTTATCATTTATTTCAAAGTATGAGCTATAAATTCTTCCTCCTCATTGCTGGTAATTCCCAGAGCTTCATAAATGTAGCTAAAAGTTGATAATAGTTCGGGTTTTCCATCAATTAATGCGACATCATGTTCAAAATGAGCGCTTGGCTTATTATCGGCAGTGAGTATGGTCCATCCATCACGTAGCTGTTTGATGCGATGTGTACCTGCGTTGATCATAGGTTCTATCGCAACCACCATTCCTTCCATAAATTTCTTTCCGCGGCCGCGTTTCCCGTAATTAGGCATTTCAGGATCTTCATGCATTTTAGCGCCAAGACCGTGGCCCACCAATTCCCTAACCACTCCAAATCCGTTTTTTTCGGCATGCTGCTGAATGGCAAATCCTACGTCGCCAACACGATTTCCTGTTTTAAATTCCCTGATGCCAACGTAGAGGCATTCTTTAGTAACCTCCAGTAGTTTTTTGGTTTCGGCATCTATTTCACCTATGGCAAAGGTATAGGCATGATCCCCGTAGAAACCATTTTTGAAAGCTCCGCAATCAATAGAAATAATTTCTCCTTCCTTTAGCGGCTCGTCATTGGGAATTCCATGCACTACCTGAGCATTGGGGCTCATACAAAGAGAATTAGGGAAATCGTACAAGCCCAGGAAACCGGGTTCGGCTCCATGATCACGAATAAATTCTTCAGCCAGCTTATCAAGCTTAAGCGTTGTTACCCCCGGCTTCACTTCTTTAGCCAGCATTCCAAGAGTCTTCGACACAATAAGTGCACTCTCACGCATTAATTCAATTTCTTCTCTGGACTTCTGTATGATCATGATAATTTCTTAAAAATATTAAACAGGCTTTTAGGTTTTTCAGATGAATTCACTGCAGTTCCGTTGGTGCCGGCTAATTGATGATAGATCTCCCCCCATGGTGGCAAACCATTGATGTTACGGTCGTCTATAAAAATATCGGCGAGGATCTTTCTGCTCATATGGCCATCATACTCCTCTTCGGGATAACTCTTATTTACCGCATAAAATTTTATGCCCTTAGCTTCGCAAAACTCTACGGCTTCCTCAAGTTTTACTCCGCACCTGTAGGTCCAGAGTATGAGCTGATGCCCTTCCTGCTGAAGTTTTTTCAGCGTTTCAAAGGCAAACAGAATGGGTTTTCCTATTTGAGGATACTTGTTCTCAACCAGCGTTCCGTCAAAATCTACTGCTATGGTCAATAATTTGGGCATATTGCAAAAATAATAGAAACAGCATTAAAATGCCCTCTAGTTTTGGTAAGAATGTTCGTATTCCTGTCCCGATACTATTTTTGCTATATCATCTTCAAATTCTTCCTGAGGATATTCCACGAAACGACCCACTTCTTTTCCATTTTTGGAAAAAATAATAGTGGGGACATATTTAACATCATCCTGTTGCTGACTATCATCGGGTAAAGTTTTATCTTCCCTCACCGCAATTACCTCGAGATCATCCATATTATAACTGGAAAGGTCCAAAAGCTTGTAAAACTTAGGAACTTCTCTCTGACTGTCTGCACACCAGGTCCCCATGTACATTTTGATTTCGTAGTCATTGATATTCTCCCTGATCACCTGTAAGGCATCTTTATTGGGTTTATACGACTTATACATGGGATCGAACCAAAATTCTTCCTGCAAGTCATCTCTTTCAATTTCTCCAATTAGGAGGTCAGTTTGCTCCTCTACCGGTTCGGGAGCGGTTTTCGTGGTTTCAGGTCCGGTTTGTTGTGAACTTCCGCAATTGGTTGCCGTGATGAACAGCATGAGGTACATTAAGATCTTCATAAATTATATAATAGGTTTTTGTGTCATTAATTCAGGTTTTTCAATGCCCATGAGTTTAAGGATCGTGGGAGCTATGTCTCCTAAAATGCCATCTTTGATGGTCTTTATTTCTTTATCTACCAAAATGCAAGGTACAGGATTGGTGGTATGAGCTGTATTTGGGCTGCCATCTTCATTGATCATGAATTCGCTGTTCCCATGGTCTGCGATCACCAGCACGCTGTAATCGTTCTCTACCGCAGCCTCAATGACTTCTTTAGCACATTGGTCAACGGTTTCACATGCTTTTACAGCTGCTTCAAAAACGCCTGTGTGGCCAACCATATCCGGATTGGCAAAATTAAGGCAAATAAAATCTGCCGACTGATTCCTGATTTCAGGAACAATTTCCGCAGTTACTTCGAAGGCGCTCATTTCAGGCTTCAGGTCGTAAGTGGCCACTTTTGGCGAATTCACCATGATCCTTCTTTCTCCTTTAAAAGGTTTTTCCCTTCCGCCCGAAAAGAAAAAGGTAACGTGAGGATATTTTTCAGTCTCGGCAATTCTTATCTGGGTTTTTCCTTCGTGCTCCAGCACTTCCCCCAGGGTTGCTTTGATATCATCTTTGCTGAAAACCACATTGATGTTGTTAAAGCTTTCGTCGTAACGCGTCATGGTCACATAATATAAAGGCATGGCCTTCATTCCCTGTTCTTCCAGGTCCCGCTGCGTTAATACATCAGTTAGTTGACGACCACGATCTGTCCTGAAGTTGAAAAAGATCACTACTTCCTCTTTTTTAAGAGTAGCTACAGGATTTCCGGCTGCATCGGTAATAACGATGGGCTTAATGAACTCATCGGTTACTCCTTCGTCATAGCTTTTTTGAATAGCTTCAGGAGCATTGGTGCTTTTTTCTCCTTTTCCGTCGACAACCAGATCATAGGCAACTTTGGTTCTTTCCCAACGCTTATCCCTATCCATTGAATAATACCTGCCCACAATAGAAGCGAGTTTGGAACCGGTCTTTTCCAGGTGCACTTGCAGGTCTTCAATGAAACCCTTTCCGGAATTCGGATCCACATCCCGGCCATCTGTAAAGGCATGGACGTATTTTTCTGAAATTCCAAATTCATCGGCAGCAGTAAGCAGGCCTTTTAGGTGATTGATGTGGGAATGTACACCCCCGTCGCTTACCAGCCCCATAAAATGTATGGGTTTATTGTTCTCCTTTGCATAGTTGAAGGCCTGTTCCAGTACGGGTTCTTTTCCAAGGGAATTATTTTCAACTGCTAAATTGATCTTAGCAAGGTCTTGATAAACTATTCTACCTGCACCAAGATTCATATGTCCCACTTCGCTGTTCCCCATCTGGCCTTCAGGTAAACCTACATTCATTCCATCTGTACGAAGGCGGCTGTGAGGATAGTCGTTATATAAAGAATCTATGAAGGGTGTATTTGCACTGTCCACGGCAGATCTTGAGGGATCATTGCTAATCCCCCAGCCATCCAGGATCATTAAAATTACTTTTTTATTCATGCTTGGTAAATTTTAGGCAAAGATATGAAATATGCCAGCCTTAACAGGAGGGGGAAAGATGCTTATGCAGATGTAAAACACGAGGAAAACCTGCCTAAACAAAACTTTAACACCTGGCATTTTCTTTCGTACAATAATTTAGCATTTTTTGAGTTTTTAGATTAGCTGCAGGAGAATGTTAAATATCTCATTTTAACAGTATTAATGGTCAGTTTCCGGATTTTGGTATGACCTTTGAAACTTTATTGACAACTAACTATTTAACAAAAAGATATGATAAACAAAATAATTTTAATGGCAGGTTTTATAACCGCCTCTTTTGCCTTCACTACTTACGAACCTACTACCAATTCTACCCCTACCAATATTTCTGAAGTTAAGCCCATCGTTGAGGCTGAACCTACAGCCGAAGAAAAAATTAACCTTTTATATGAAGAGTTTGCAGCTGTAAATGCAAATATGCCTTCTCAGGTTTCCTTTAAATACGCGATCACCGGCTATAACAGACTTGAAGCTGAACAAAAGATCGAAAACAACTTATTGACCATAGTAGATTTTAGCCTTCCTTCCACAGAAAAAAGAATGTGGATCCTGGATATGGATAAAAACGAAGTGATCTACCATACTTTCGTTTCTCACGGAAAGAATACCGGTGGAAACATGGCTACCAACTTTTCCAACACGCCTAATTCCCTGCAGAGTTCTCTTGGATTTTATGTAACAGCCGAGACCTATTACGGTAGAAATGGACTTTCCCTGTTCATTGACGGCATGGAAAAAGAATTCAACTCCAAAGCCAGAGAACGTTATGTGGTGATCCACGGCGCCGACTATGCTAAGGAAGAGTCTATAAAAAGACTCGGCAGATTAGGCAGAAGCTATGGTTGTCCTGCCGTACCTACCGAAGTTTCCAAAGAGATCATCAACACCATAAAAGGAGGATCTGCTTTATTTATCTATCACAACAGTGATAAGTATATCGCAAACTCAACCTACCTTAATTCTCAGACGGTATAAATTATTTAGTTACCAGTTTCGAATAGATCTTTTCATCAAGATCATAGACATCATTTACAAATACAGTTTCACCACCGGCCCGCCAGGCAGTCCAGTAAAAGTGATGGACCTGGATGGGCCGGTCTACTTTTACAGTAGTGGTCTCCCCTGAAGCTACGATCTTTTCGATTTTTTCCTTTGTCCATTCGCTTTGGTTCTCTACAACATACGCAGCCAGATCTAAAGCATTTTCAACCCTTACACAACCCGAACTTTCTGCTCTGTCGGTTTGGTTAAAAACACTTTTTGCAGGAGTATCATGCAGGTAAATTAGATATTTATTAGGGTACATGATCTTTACTCTTCCAAGAGCATTTGAAGGTCCTGGTCCCTGAGTGAAAGTATAGTTCTTTGCAGACTCGCTATTCCAGTTCACCGAAGAAGGATTTACAGCTTCCCCGTTAGGACCTGATAGCCTCATATTATTTCTTTGCAAATAAGAAGGGTCAGCTGCCATTTTTGGAAGTATATCCTTAGATTTTATTGTAGGTGGAACTGTCCAGGTAGGATTGATCACCAGGTGGTCAACAGTATCAGAAAATATTGGTGTCTGTCGTTCTTTAGCCCCTGCAATGACATTGTGTTGTCTTACCGTGTCACCATCTTTCACCACCGCCAGCTTGAAATGCGGGATATTTACCATGATATAATGTTCACCCAGGTCACGGGGATACCAGCGCCATCTTTCGAGATTGGCAAGGATCTGCTTGTAACGGTCCTGCGGACTCTTATTTAATTCTGAAATTGTGGAATTCCCTATGATCCCATCTGTCTGTATACTTTTGCTCTGCTGAAATTCTTTTATTGCTTCTACTAAAGCTTCGGAATAAGTGCTGTCAACAGCTGAAGTATCTACCTGCACCTGAAGCGTATTTAATCTTTTTGCTATCGCGGGGATCCTCGCATCCTTGTCTCCCGGGTTGATCAATTCTCCTTCAGGAATTTTCTTTGTATCACCTTTTTCTTCCTTTAGTTCTTCAAATTCAGCAAGGCTGGTTTTCAAATCGCGATATACCTGGTGATTAGGTTTAAGATCCTCAAATACTTCTTCGAAATTTCCGTTTTCAATGGTGTTTTTCAGCAGGGAAGCAAGATCTTTTTCCTCCTTTTTCACACCCCAAAATTCATTGAGTTCCCTTGGATCCAGTTTGCCGTAGTAGAGATGCCGGGCATAAGTAAGAAAAGCGTCAGAAAGCAGCAGGTCCAGCCCGGCCGCCTCATCTTCATCCAGGTCTCCTGCCGAAAGCAGCCTGTCTATTTCTTCGCCGTGATAATCCTCAAAGTTAAGCCCTTCGAGATCTGCTTCCGCCAGGTTGTTGTAAAACAAATAGATATGTTCCCCGTCTCTCCATAGCGACTTGTATTCTCTTTCGCTATAGATCTTTTCCAGTAGACTACCTTCAAAAATGTCATTTTTAGAAGAGATCTCTGTTTTTATGCCATCGGGAGTGGCTTCAGCAATATTCCTGGAAGCCTGGTCAGATGCGGCCTGGCTTCCGGGTTCATTGCTGTCACCCTTACAGGCACTAAGGCTTATAAAGATTATTAGCAGGGGGTAAAAAAGTTTCTTTTTCATAACAATTTATAATTTTTTGTACATCACAATATGCATGCACACGTTCGGGATCATAAAAGGATCCCCTATAGTCCGGTAGGCATATTTCTTATAGAAGTCAATTGCCACTTCTCTTGCATTAAACCATAATAAAACTTCAGGATGATTATTTTTAAGAAGTTTTTCGCCATACAGCAGGAGCGCCTCACCAATGTTTTTTCCGCGGAAGTCAGGGAGAACAGCCATTCCTCTCAGTTGGTACTGCAAACTATCTTCAAAAAAGGAATTTTTACGACCCACATAAGTGGCTACGCCTACAATCTCATCGGCATCAAAATAACCCAGATGAATAGTTTCGGGTTCAAGGTCTCCTTCAAAAAAAACTTCCCTGGCAGGTCTTCCCGGCCGCAACACCTGCTGCCGCACCGGGTAGGTTTCTTCTGCTGAAATTTTACGGATCAAATACCTGTTGTTGATTATCCCTCTGTGGCCTGCACCTCCCGGTACTCTTCGTGCCGCTTGAATTGGGCTGCGGCATACCTGCAAAGAGGATCGATCCTTAGATCTTTTTCTTTCGCAAATTCTACGCTGTGCTTTACCAGGCTGCTGGCCAGACCTTCTCCTTCATATTCCGGATTTGTTTCGGTATGGTCAAGGGTCATGATGTTATTGTCCTGGCGGGTATAGGTAAGTTCAGCAATAATATCGCCGTCTTTCTCAATGAAGAACATTCCTTTCCCGTCTGTCTCTTTTTGCTGAATTTCTTTGTTCATGGTTATTATTTTTTGAGGATGGTATCAACAATTCCGTAGTCTACAGATTCTGTTGCATCCATCCAGTAGTCGCGGTTAAAATCTTTAAGAATTCGCTCGTAATCCTGTCCGCAATTTTCTGCAAGGATCCTGGCGCTAAGATCTTTGATCTTAAGGATCTCTGCCGCCTGAATTTCGATATTGGAAGCCTGTCCCTGTGCACCTCCGCTAGGCTGATGGATCATCACCTTAGCATGAGGCTGAATGAACCTGCGGCCTTTGGCACCGGCAGATAACAAGATCGATCCCATAGATGCTGCAAGGCCGGTACATATTGTGGAAACAGGGCTGTTCAAACCAAGCATGGTATCATAAATGGCAAAACCAGATGTTACATAACCTCCCGGACTGCTTATATAGAATTTTATTTCTTCGTCCCCGGTAGCGTCCAGGTAGAGCATTCTTTCAATTAGATGTTTCGCCGTTTTTTCATTCACTGTGCCCCATAAAAAGATCTTTCTTTCATTGAGGAGGGAACGGTCGATCTGGTCCTGGATCTTTCCGGCTTTATCTGTGTCTTTCATGTTATTTTTTAAGTATTAAGTAGCTAAAAATATGACTATTTTTGCAGAAAAGAAGTGAATGAAGCTTGCATTTAACAAGATTTTAAAGGAAGAAATTCCGCAGATCCTGCCCCTTATCCAGCAGTTGATGGGTAATACTTTTTCTAATGAGATCCTCACTCAACGCTTTGAGGAAATGTTCACTCAGAATTATGAGTGCTTCGGAATTTTTCTTGAAGATGAACTCGTGGGCGTTTTTGGAATGTGGTTTATGACCCGTCATTATGCCGGCCGCTCCTGTGAACCCGATCATATTTATATTAAAGACGATCACCGAAGCAAGGGAATAGGGAAGAAGCTGTTTGAATTCATATATGCCTATGCTGAAGAAAGAGGTTGTGAAACATCAGAACTGAACAGCTATGTAAGCAACTACCGCAGCCACAAATTTTATCTTAATGAGGGTTACGAGATCAAAGGCTATCATTTTCTGAAAAAGCTGTAAAAATTTTTTGAGCAATAAAAACTTTCAGTATATATTTGCAGAGCAATACCAACGCGGGAGTAGCTCAGTTGGTAGAGCGTCAGCCTTCCAAGCTGAATGTCGCCGGTTCGAACCCGGTCTCCCGCTCAAAGCCTCATCGAAAGATGGGGCTTTTTTTATGTTTCGAAAAATCCTGCAAGGTTCTAAAAAACCTTGTAGGATTAGTAGGTTACCACCTCATTGGGCTGAAGCCCTTATTCCTGTTTAACCTTTACCTCCGGCTAAAGCCGGAGGCAATTCATGGAGAGGAACCGGCACGGATTGCAAATCCGCGCTAACCTGAAACTTGTCCCGTAGGGACAAAAGGTTGGTAGAAAAACATCAGGTTTTAAAATATATGTCCCGTAGGGACGATAGAGCCTCGCAATTCTATTGAATGATTCGGTGAAAACCCGGTGAGGGTGTCAATCCGGTGACAAGGTGGGGTTAAGAATATGCAATATTTCCGACTTTCCCTTGTCCCGTTAGGGACAACCTATAGGTAGAAAAAGGACCAAATTCTCAAATTGTCCCGTAGGGACTACCTATAGGTAATTTCCCGTTTGAACCCTCTCAGGGCCTCAAGCCATTGACGGGGTATATGGGGCTCAAATTATGGAGAGGAACCGGCACGGATTGCAAATCCGCGCCAACCCGAAACTTGTCCCGTTAGGGACTACATATAGACAATTCCTGTTTGAATCCTGCCAGGGCCTCAAGCCGCTCACAGGGTATAGGGATTCAAATTATGGCGAGGAACCGGCACGGATTGCAAATCCGCGCTAACCTGAAACTTGTCCCATTAGGGACAAAAGATTGGTAGAAAAACATCAGGTTTTAAAATATAAGTCCCGTAGGGACGATAGATTCTCGAAATTATATTGAATGATCCGTACAAAACCTTTCATGGCCTCAAGCCGCTGACAGGGTATGTCCTAATTTGTTAATTGTTCATTGCTTATGGAGAATTGTGGCAACTGTTAATTTTTTCTTACACTCAGCGGCATCAACACCTAATTCTTTGTACCTTCTTACAAATAATCCCTACAAACTACTTTAGATGAACCAGATCAATCCATTTTTTCTCATTGGAACCGTCGGAATGTTGATCACCTCCATTCTGCATATTTTCATGGCAGTGATTACTTCTGAAGAAGCCGCATCTAATTCCTTTTGGGTGCTATATCCTGTTTTCGCCGGATTTCTTATTGCCGGGACCATCGTTATGATGAAAAGAAAATCTCCACTCAAGGAATAAATTCTGTCAATTTGGGCCGCTAATTCTGCAGCCATGAAAATTAATAGTCTTTCTCTAATCCGTGGAGAGGGGATTACCTGCTTCCTTTCTGCCCTGGAGAACTATTTCGTCAAATTTCCACGAGATGTAGAGTATTGGAAATCCCGTTTGGTTACTGCGTGTGTTGACTGGGAGCTTTTTTTAGGTATGTTCCATGGAGAGCACCTGGTAGAGTTCATCATCAACGGCATAGCTCCACACAACGAAAAGTCTACCGCCTACAACACCGGCACCGGAATCCTGCCGGAATATCGGGGGAAGTCTATTGTTGATCAACTTTACCTGCATAGTATTCCCCTGCTAAAAAATCATGGAATTGAGAAAAGCTTGCTGGAATTGATCTGTGAAAATGAGAGAACAATAAAAGTTTATAAGCGCATCGGTTTCAGGATCACCAGAACCTTAAAAAACTTTCAGCGGAAATCTTCCCGAAATGAGTTCGGAGAAAATTCTTCAAAAATGGCATTTTTCAGAATATCAAAGAGTAAACTATTCCGCCCGGAACATTATTCCTGGGACAATTCAGCAGGGGCGATCAGGATTTTAGGAGAAAAGGTGAAGACTTATATTTTAGGTGAGGCTACCGGACCGGAGGCTTACATTGCTATTGATGACGCAGGAAAATTGTTCAACTGGAGAGTGAGACCGGTAATTATGAAGCCTTACTTTCGGCTGTGGAAGAAATTTTTTCAGGCGGTGAAGCTGAAAAATGTGGATGTAGAAAGAGCAGAGCTCATAAATACTCTTCAAAAATGGTATTTTTCGAACCCCGTTAATCAATACGAGATGGAAATGTTTATTTAAATTTCAGAAGAAATAGGAGAATCCGGGAATACTTTCTGCCATTTTTAACTCAGAATCAGATTATGAATTATCCGCCAAACCTCTTGCCTGTAGACGGCCGCACTTTTTACTTCGGAAAGATCTTTAATGAAGCGGAAGCCGAAGCTCATTTTCAGCAATTATTTGAAAATGCACACTGGCAGCACGACGAGGTGATGATCTATGGAAAGAGGATCGTGACCCAGCGAAAAACTGCCTGGTATGGGGAGGAAGAATATGAATATACCTATTCAAAAATGACAAAAAAGGCAAGGCTTTGGATCCCGGAACTGCTTCCGGTAAAGCAGAAGGTAGAGGAGGTGACGGGTCTGAAATTCAACTCCTGTCTGCTCAATTTGTACCAAAGCGGAGAGGAGGGGATGTCGTGGCACAGCGATGCCGAAGCCGAACTTGGAAAACATCCCGCAATAGCTTCAGTAAGCCTGGGGGCGCAAAGAAAGTTTGTGCTAAAGCATAAAGCTTCCGCAGAAAAGATTGAACTTCAGCTGGAGCCGGGAAGTCTGCTGCTCATGGCCGGGGAAACTCAGCAGCACTGGTTGCACAGCCTTCCGAAGACAAAGAAGGTAAAGGACCCGAGGATCAATCTTACTTTTCGCAATATCAAAAAATGGAAAAACCGGTAAGGGTTGTCAATCTTTCAAGAGAGGCCATTCCTAAAGCGGAATTTCCCTTGGGATTCAGCGGCGGACTCCAGACTGTGACTGCAAAACGATCGGGATGTACCGCGACAATTCCGCCGCCCACGCCACTTTTTCCGGGAAGGCCAACTTCAAAGCTAAATTCCCCTGCTTCATCATAAAATCCGCAGGTCTGCATGAGCGCATTGATCCTTTTCACCTGTCTGCCGGTAAGAAATTCCCGGTCTGAGCCCATGACCTTTCCGTCGTTAGCAAAAATGATAGAGGCATTGGAAAGATCGCGGCACGACATGGAGATGGAGCATTGATGGAAATAAAAATCCAGTACGTCCTCGACTGAGTTTTCAATATTTCCGAAGGATTTTAGATAATTCACCATAGCGTAATTGCGGTAGCCTTCAGATCTTTCAGAAGCCGCAACCACAGGATCGTAGTCAATAGTCGTATCTCCGGTGATCTCGTGTAAAAAGGCAAGCAGCGCTGCTTTAGGATTAGTGAAATTGGATACAAGCACATCTGCTACCACCATGGCACCCGCGTTAATAAAGGGATTTCGGGGTATACCGGAGTCATTTTCCAACTGGGAAAGGGAATTAAAAGGGTCGCCCGAGGGTTCGACTCCTACGCGGTTCCACAGTTGATCTCCTACCACCTTCATGCCGAGGGCGAGGGTAAACACCTTAGATATGGACTGTATAGAAAATCTCTCGTTGCTATCCCCAAAGCAATAGTTGTTGCCGTCCAGGTCATACAGGTGCATTCCAAATTTATCTGCAGGTACCTTTGCCAGTTCCGGAATGTAGGAAGCCACTTTTCCCGACCTTGGTTTATCAGCGAATTCCTGACTTATCTGGTTGAGGATCTTCTGGTAATCAACGTTATGTGAGGTCATTGAGCAGGGTTTCAGGTTCTACTTCATAAGGTTCCATTCCGGCTTCAAAAATGCGGGCCAGAGGTTCTCCTTTTAACCTGATGTCATTTCCTTTCACCTCCAGCCAGCTCCCTTCACGTAACCCCACAACAGGCGGTGTATTGAACTGGTGAAACTCCTTGATCCTGGTCTCCCGCGTTTCCCCTTTATGAGTTGAATCCGAATCGGGATCGAGGTAATGCGGATTAATATTGAACGGCACCAGTCCCAATGTGTTGAACGAGGGCGGATAAACAATAGGCATATCATTAGTAGTCTTCATAGTGAGGCCGGCAATATTTGTCCCGGCGCTGGTTCCCAGATATGGAATTCCGGTTTTGAGAACCTCTTTAAGTGGCTGAAGAAGATCAAAGTGATAAAGCTGCTGCACCAGTAAAAATGTATTTCCACCCCCGGTAAAAATACCCTGCGCCTGTTTTATAGCTTCGGAAGGATTCTCAAATTGATGTATGCCTTTAATCTGAAGTCCTGCCTTTTCAAAGGCTTTTTGGGCATTCTGGTTGTATTCATCATGAGAAATGCCCCCGGGACGGGCGTAAGGGATGAACAAAATTTCTTTACAATCTGAAAAATGTATCTTCAGTACCGGAATTAAATACTCCAGGTATTCCTGACCATGCAGAGTGGAAGTACTGGAAAGGATGAGGTTTTTCATAGGGTTGAATTAGTTTACTCGTAAAATTACTAAATCTGCAACAGGCAGTTTTTAAAATTAGCCTAATTCTCGACGGGTTCAAGGTCTAAAGTTCAAAGTTCAAAGTTTGGGAGTTGTGGAGCTCGTCCTAAGATGGTGCACTATTTCGGTATCTGTATCTAATTAACTATTCACCAATAACTAATAACCAACACACCTTTAACTAAAGTTTAGTCGGCAATTAGATTTTTATAAAGAATTGATTTTGTTACTTTAAAAAAAGCAGCATCATGAAAAGTCTTTTCTACATTACAATTTTCTTTTTTTCGGTAAGCCTGATTGCCCAGGAGCGGGTAGCGATCTCCGGTAAGATCACTCCGCCGCTGGGAGAAGATCCCCAGGGCATTTCTGTAATTAACCGTACTGCAAAGTCGGCCACTATTTCCAATGAAGCCGGAAATTTTAATATTAGAGCGGCTGCGGGAGATACACTTGATTTTGCTGCTTTGCAGTATCAGGATTTTTCGGTGGTAATTGATAAGGGAGTAGTAGAAAACCAAAAACTGAATGTTTTTATTTCTGAATCTGTAACCGAATTACCCGAAGTCGTAGTGTCTCCTTATGACCTATCGGGGAATGTTGAGGTTGACGTGGCACGAATCCCTGTGGCAGACATCAATCTTCCCACACAATCGGCTGCGGAGATCAATTCTTATGAGTACACTTTCCGACCCGATTCTCTCACTTCCCCTGCAAATGCGGCAATGAGGGAGGCTATGATCTATAACGGAGCTGATTTTGCCAATATTTTCAGGAACATCTTTTCTACCAGGAACGTCATGACCAATATAGGTGGGAATGAAGATCTGGATGAACAGATACTGCAGCTTTATGATGATGATTTTTTCCAGGAGAATTTAAATATTGAGAAGGATAATTTTTATGAATTCATCTATTTTGCTGAAGATAATGGTCTTTCTTCTGAAATGCTAAAAGAGGAAAATGAGTTGCAACTTATTGATTTTCTTGTAAAACAGAGTCAGCGTTACCGGGAGAGAAAAGCAGAAAAATAGTGATCAGTGATCGGTGATCAGTGTTCAGGAAAAAGGTGACAGGGGGGCAGTGAATAATTCCAATTTACAAAAGACCTCGGCACGGATTACAAATCCGCGCCATCGGGTTAATAGAAAGGTAAATATTTATTTCAAGAACCATCTCCAAATTTGCATCAAGTCTGGGTCTTTATCCCGGTTCTAAATGTCCCCTGAGCGCCCGACCGGAGGGAGAGTAGGTCGAAGGGCATGGGTGTGAAAAAGCTAATTATTGTTTGTATTAATTTGTTTGGTAATAGAAGTCGGCACGGATAACAAATCCGCGCCAACAAAAACTAAAATTGAATTACATAACCGGTTTCGGCCGTTTTCCACCCTCCCGGCCGGAAAATAGCTCAACCTGACAAATTTGGATGCGACACAAAATTTCACGGGAACAAAATGTTCCGTAGGGACAAAAGATTGGTAGAAAAACATCACCACCAGATTAAAATTTCCGTAGGAGAATAGCTGTAGAAGTCGGCACGGATTACGAATCCGCGCCAACAAAAATAGATTGAATTACATAATCGGTTTCGACCATATTTTCCCTCCCTCCCGGTCCTGAAAATAGCGCAACCTGACAACTATTAAAAAGTCTTGGCTCTAGTCTCTTGGCTCTATAGGTTCTATAGAGAAATGTCACCCTGAGCCCTTGACCGGAGGGAGAGTTGGTCGAAGGGTATTAGTGTATAGAGGCTAATTATGATTCCATTGCTTAACATCTGTAAAATATTTCCTACATTTTCCCGTTATTGATCCTGGATGAAGAACCTGCTGCTTCTAATTTTTCTGTTCATCACAACATTTTCGACTGCTCAATCTTTTGGGGAGGTGGAGATTGAAGGTACTATAAAAGTACCGGCGGAAGGCGATCCTAAGGGAATTACGATCTATAATAAAAATTCCGGAAAGGGAAGTGTATCAACAGAAAAAGGCAACTTCAGTATCTATGCAAAGCTTAATGACTCCTTATATTTTTCGGCACTTCAGTATAAAGATCTGCTGTTCGTTGTAGATGAGCAGACTGTGAAGAGCAGGACCTTGAATGTGGAGATTGTGGAAAATATTAATGATCTGCCGGAAGTGGTAGTAAAGCCACATGATCTTACCGGAAGACTGGATGTTGATGCCGTAAATATTAAAACGGTAAAGTTGGATCTCCCCACAATGACCGCAGCTTCTATAAATGATTACGAATATGAATGGAGGCAGGACGGACAATCTGCTGTAGCCAATGCAGCCATGCCCGGGAACAGCGGACTGCAATATGGTGCCGATCCTTTTGCAATTATTGGAGGGATCATTGGTTTCATCTTTCCTCCTAAAAAGGCAAAAGAACGCCCTCCTTCTCCGCTGAACCAGAGAGGGATGATCAATCTTGAACGGGAAATCAGAAGCCGGTACGATAATGACTTTTTTGAAGAGGTACTGAATGTTCAAGTCCGACAGATCAGCGATTTTGTTACATTTTTAAATGCTTCGGGATTTCCCCGGGAACTTCTGGAAAAGGAAAAGGAGATGAATCTCATCCAGTTCCTGCTGGAGCAGAGCACTATTTTCAATGAACAGTGAACAATTATGCAATAAACAATAACAATAAACAAAAATGAATGAGCAGTGAGCCTTGTACTAAATTCCAGGCACCAAATTTCAAATTCCAATTGTTATAAAGTCTTGGCTCTTGACTCTTAGCTCCTGTTTCTACAAAAATGTCACCCTAAGCCCTAGGCCGGAGGGAGAGCTGGTCGAAAGGCATTGGTGTGAAAAAGCTAATGATTGTTTGTTTTAATTCATTTGGTAATAGAACTCGGCACGGATTACAAATCCGCGCCAACAGAGCAAAAATCAAAGTCTTGGTTCTAGTTTCTTGATTCTGGTTTCTCCCGGAATTAAACCTTCTGCTTCTGCTGCAGTCTAAAAAGTGTGTCTGTGGAACAGTCTTTGTTCAGATTGAATAACTTCAGACTTTAATTGATGAAAAAAACCTTACTTATTTTATTGGCCCTGTTGCCGTTAGTTGCTTTTACCGCTGCGCATAAATTCTACGTGAGTGCGACTGATATAAAGTACAACGAGGAACAGCGCTCGCTTCAGATCATATCTCATGTCTTTACAGATGACATGGAGGATCTTTTGCAAAAGCGCTACAACAAAGAGATCTATCTTACAAAAGAGGAGGAACATTCCGCAGCAGATCAATTTGTGGAGCGATACTTTCAGGATAAATTGAGCATCAGTGTGAATGGTAAGCAGAGGACGTTAAATTATATTGGAAAAGAATATGATAAAGACCAATTGCTGGTGTACCTGGAGGCGGAAGAGGTGGAGCCGGTAAAAAACATAGCGGTTCAAAATGCTGTTTTGACCGATCTTTTTCCGGAGCAAAAAAATGTTGTAAAAGTGAACCATGGAGGCAAGATCAAGAGCCTGCTGCTCATGAGAGATAATCCGGAAGGAAACTTAAATTTCAGCAATTAAAATTGTAATACTTCAGAATTAAATTATTTTTAGCAACCTAAACTTAAATTTTATCTATGAGATCTATTAAAACTGCCCTTGCGGCTTTTTTCATTTTGTTCTCTGCCGGCGTTTTTGCCCAGGAAACAGAACAACAAACAGAGCAAAGGGAAGGGGGACACATCAATGAAAACAAATTCCGCCAGCTTTACCAGGAATTTTCAACCCCAAACCAGTACCGCACAGGAAGCGGTGCTCCCGGTCCTGCTTATTATCAAAATGAAGCCGATTACAAAATGGACATCGAGCTGGATGACAAGACTCAAAAGCTTACCGGTCGCGAAACCATTACCTATCACAATAATTCGCCCGATGATCTTGAATACCTGTGGGTGCAGTTGGATCAAAATATTCGTTCAAAAGAATCTATTGCCAAATTGAAGGACGGAAATGGAATTCCGCCGGTGGCCCAACCCGGAAATTTCGTGGATGAATACATGCAGGATTCCTTTGATGGTGGCTTCAATATTACCGAAGTGAGCTCAAATGGACAGCCTCTAAAAACGGTTATCAACCAGACCATGATGAGAGTGGACCTTCCGCAGCCATTAAAGGCAGGGGAAAAATTCACTTTTGACATCGCATGGTGGTACAATGTAAATAATCACGTTACAGATCGCGCCCGTTCCGGATACGAACATTTTCCGGAAGATGGGAACAACGCCTACGTGATCGCGCAGTTCTTTCCAAGAATGGCAGTCTATAATGATGTAGAGGGCTGGCAGAACTACCAGTTTTGGGGGAATGGAGAATTTGCACTTCCGTTTGGAGATTACGAGGTGAACATCACCGTGCCTGCAGATCATATTCTTGACGGAACGGGAGAACTCGTAAACCGTAAGGAAGTTTTCAGCAAGGAAATGATGCGTCGTTACGAGCAGGCTAAAAAGTCTTATGACAAACCTGTTATGATCGTAACCCAGGAAGAAGCAGAGGCTGCTGAAAAAGGCTTTTCTGACAAGAAGAAAACCTGGAAACTTAAAGCCGAAATGGTGCGCGACTTTGCTTTCGCCACTTCCAGAAGATTCATCTGGGATATGATGGCTGTGAAGCTTGAGAACAAAGATGTAATGGCCGTTTCCCTTTATCCAAAAGAAGGAAATCCGCTTTGGGAAGATTTTTCTACCAAGGTTGTAGCGCATACTTTACAGTCTTATTCTGACCATACTTTTGAATATCCTTACCACAAATCGATCTCTGTGCACGCCAAAAATCAGGGAATGGAGTATCCCATGATCTCCTGGAACTACGGAAGGCCTAATGAGGATGGAACCTATAGCGATCGTGTGAAATACGGAATGATGAGCGTGATCATCCATGAAGTAGGGCACAACTTTTTCCCTATGATCGTAAATTCAGATGAACGCCAGTGGGGCTGGATGGATGAAGGTCTTGACACTTTCATGCAATATGTGGCCGAGCAGGAGTACGGAGATAAATATCCTGAAGATATTGCGCCGCACACAAAATACCCTTCCAGAAGAGGAGAGCCTGCAAGAATCGTGGATTATATGAAAGGTGATCAGTCGTTCATTTCTCCTATCATGTCAAATCCTGAAAATGTATATCAGTTAGGAAATAATGCCTACGGAAAGCCGGCAACTGCACTTAATATCCTTAGAGAAACCGTGATGGGTCGTGAACTTTTTGACTATGCTTTTAAAACATACGCGCAAAGATGGATGTTCAAGCACCCAACTCCTGAAGATTTTTTCAGAACAATGGAAGATGCATCTGCCGTTGATCTTGATTGGTTCTGGAGAGGCTGGTTCTATACCACAGATTTTGTGGATATAGGTGTTGAAGAAGTTAAAAAATATTACGTGACCGACAAGCCTACGAAAGAAGGAACCGAACTGCTGAAGCGTTACGGCGTGGAAGATCCATCTGCTATGGATGTACTTTATGTAGTGGAAGAAGGCGGTGAAGAATATAATGAAAGCATGAAAGGAAAAACTCCTGCTGAAAATGCACCAACATTAAATGAATACCTGATGGACAATTTCACTCCGCAGCAAAGAGCAGAGATGAAGATGCCAAAGTATTTTTACCAGGTGACCTTTAACAAGCCGGGCGGACTTGTTATGCCTATTATTGTTGAGTACACCTATGCTGATGGTACTTCAGAAAAAGTGACTTATCCGGTACAAATCTGGAGAAAGAATGACAATCAGGTAAGCAGAGCTTTGGCGACAGATAAAGAGATCACCAAGATCGTAGTAGATCCCGATCTGGAAACTGCCGATGTTGATACCAGCAACAATTCCTGGCCACAAGCTGCTAAAGCAGATAAATTTCAGGAGTTTAAAGAGAGAACTCAGGGGTAAGGCCTTGTCGCCTGCGGCGGGTTCGTCTCCGGGACCACCCCGTCAGGCTCTCGCCTGCCACCCCTCCTTAAAAAAAGGAGGGGAGCCGGTTGAGGTTCAAAACACCTGAAGGTGTTTTCTCCTCCCTTTGGGAGGAGGCCCCGGACTTAAATTAAAATTAAACCCTCTTTTCGGAGGGTTTTTTTGTGCTCATCTCCCCCGGCCCCTACAGAGGAGGGGAGGCAGTTTGAGTGCTCTTTTCAGTAACACTAAACCTGCCGAAGGCAGTGGTGCCGCAGGCACCTAAGTGTTCCCCTCCTTTTTTCAAGGAGGGGTGGCTGCCGCAGGCAGACGGGGTGGTCCGGAGGCAAATCCCTCCGCAGGAGTGCGCAGCTGTCGCGAACAAGTCTTGCCTCTTGATTCTTGTAGTCCGCCTGCCGGACGGGCAGGCGCCGCGGTCTTGGTTCTTTTTCTATCTCATCCTCCCCCGGCCCCTCCAAAGGAGGGGAGTTGGCTTGAGTAAATGTGTTTCGTCATTCTCGGTTTTAGCAGGAAACCTGCCGAAGGCAGACGGGGTGGTCCGGAGACAAATCCCTCCGCAGGAGGTGCGCAGCTGTCTAAAAAAGGTCTTGCCTCTTGATTCTTGCAGCGCAGCGGTCTTGGTTCTCATTTTAAATCTCAGTATATTTGCAGTCTTATGCAAATACTTCCTCTTTTTATCAGTGGTGCCGAGATGGCGTTCATCATGTTCGTGCTGGTGATGGTCTTTGGTGCAGATAAAATTCCGGAAATCGCCCGCGGATTAGGGAAAGGGATGCGTAGCATCAAAAATGCCACCAACGACATTAAGTCCGAAGTCATGCGATCTGCAGAAAAACACGGGATGGACACTTCCATGGGGAATGACGTGAAGAAGGAGATCGACAAGGTCAAGGAAGAGATCGAGGAGATCACAGGATCGGTGAAACGAAGATTTTAGCCTCACCCCCGCCTCTATCTTAATGCAAGCACCAAAAAACAAGTACCAAATTCCAAGATTGGTTAATCAGTTAATAGGTGATTAGTTAATTGGATGTTTCTAATATTTTCTCAAAAGATTTTAATGCATAAGATTTCTTGATATTTGGCTAAGGGTCAGCAGTTTCTCTAAAAGATAATCTAACTTTGTAGTTCATTTTGTTTATCTCAATACTCAAATCTCAAATCTCAATACTAAAAGATGCATTTTTTGCCACAAGCCATAGATGATTACGTAGTTCAACACTCCGCTAAAGAACCCGAACTGTTACAGCAACTCAACCGGGAAACCAATCAGAAAGTATTACAGCCAAGGATGCTTAGCGGACATTATCAGGGTCGGCTGCTGAGTTTACTGTCTAAGTTGATCAATCCGCAGAACATTCTTGAGATCGGCACTTATACAGGATATTCGGCTTTATGTCTGGCAGAGGGAATGAGATCGGATGGAATTCTGCATACCATCGACATTAATGAAGAACTCGTCGATCTTCAAAAAAAGTATTTCGAAGCCTCACCCTGGAAAGAGCAGATCGTACAGCATCTTGGTGATGCTACAGAAATTATACCCTCTCTAAAAGAGGATTTTGATCTGGTCTTTATTGATGCCGATAAACCCAATTACCCAATCTACTTTCATCAGATCATGCAAAAACTCCGCCCCGGCGGCGTTATCTTATCTGACAATGTTCTTTGGAGTGGCAAAGTGGTGGAGCCTGTGAAAGACGATGATGAATCTACCAAAGCTTTGCTGGAATACAATAGGCTATTGGCGGAAGATGAGCGGCTGGAGACGGTGATGTTGCCCGTTAGAGACGGACTCACGATAAGTAGGCGGAAATAAAGGTTAAGCCGAGGCTTCTGAGAAGAACATCGTGTAAAGCTATTGGCCATTAGCCTTTGGCCGTTGGCTTGTTTTAAGGGAAGTGCATCCTATACGCTTTGAGCCATTAGCCGTTGGCCTTTAGCTTTATTTTATCTGAATTTAAAAATTTAAGTTTTAATTGAATATCTTCTGTCTCTAACCCTTAATTATTAAAAATGAGAAATTTCAGAGAATATGAGGTATGGAAAAGTGGCATATCTTTTACTGCGGGAATATATATTGTTACCAGAGAATTGCCAGACAGTGAGAAATTTGGGCTGGTGAGCCAAATTAGAAGAGCAAGTGTTTCCATTCCGTCAAATATTGCGGAAGGATGTTCAAGGGCTTCAGAAAAAGATTTTGCCCGGTTTATTGAAATTGCACTTGGTTCTGCCTTTGAGGTGGAGACCCTGTTGATCATCTGTAAAGAAGTAGATTATCTGGACCAGCTCCAACTGGAAAGACAGCTTAAAGAACTACACGGAATCCAGAGAGGATTGAACAGTCTCTACGGAAAGCTGAAGGGAAGGTAATTTAAAAGCTTTTGGCCTTTAGCTATTAGCCTTTAGCCTGATTCTATAGGCTCTTGTGAGTAAAGCCGTAAATAATCCAATAGCTAATGGCGAACAGCTGAAATTTCTTTAAAAAAACCAACGGCTACTTATAAAGAAGCCAACAGCTAATGGCCAACAGCCAAAGGCTTTTTAGACCTGCTTTTCTTACTTTTGAAAAAAAAATCTCCCAATGCAGTTTCAAAATACACGACACTACGCCCAACAACTCGATCGACAGGATCCTCTAAAGAACTACAGAAATCAATTCCATTTCCCTAAAGTGAACGGCAAAGAAGTAATTTACTTCACCGGGAATTCCCTGGGATTGCAGCCAAAGAACGCAAAACAGTATGTTGATGAGGTGATGACGGACTGGGCTGAGCTGGCGGTGGAAGGGCATTTTCAAGCGGACAAACCCTGGTGGGATTATCATGAGCGTTTTGCTGAAAAACTGGCTCCTGTAGTGGGAGCAAATCCATCAGAAGTAACGGTGATGAATACGCTTTCTGTGAATCTACATTTACTGATGATCTCGTTTTACCGGCCCACAAAGCAGCGCTACAAGATCATTATGGAAGAAAAAGCCTTTCCGAGTGATCAATATATGGTGGCGAGTCAGGTGAGGTTTCATGGGTTGGAACCGGAGGAGGCTATTGTGGAGGTGAAGAAAAGGGAAGGAGAACATCATTTCAGGACAGAAGATATTCTGGCGAAGATCGAAGAAGTAGGAGAGGAGTGTGCTCTGGTGCTCATGGGTGGAGTAAATTATTACAGCGGACAGGTGCTGGAGATGGAAACCATCACGAGAGCCGGAAAAGAAGCCGGCGCTTTTGTAGGCTGGGATTTGGCACATGCAGCCGGGAATATTGAGCTTAAACTGCATGAGTGGGACGTGGATTTCGCCGCCTGGTGCAGCTACAAGTACATGAATTCGGGTCCGGGGAATGCTTCCGGATGTTTTGTGCATGAAAAGTATCACGGGCAGAATGATATACCGCGATTTGAAGGCTGGTGGGGCCATAATAAAGAGCGACGTTTCCTAATGGAAAGGGAATTTCAGCCTGAACCAAACGCAAATGCCTGGCAAATTTCCAACCCACCAGCTTTAGCCCTGGCACCATACCTGGCATCCTTGCAGTTATTCGATGAAGTAGGAATGCCGGCTTTGATTGATAAAAGGAATAAGATCGTGGCCTACCTGGAGTTCATTCTGCATGAAGTAGCAGAGGAAGTGGGCGGGGATTTTGAGATCATTACTCCGAAGGAAAGGGGAACTCAGCTGTCAGTTTTTCTCCATGGGCAGGGCAAGGAGCTGTTTCATTATCTAATGCGCAATGGCGTGGTAACCGACTGGCGGGAACCTAACGTGATAAGATTCGCGCCGGCACCTTTTTATTGTTCTTTTGAGGAGATGTGGAGGTTTGGGGAGATATTGAAGAGCTACTTCGGGAAATAATTTGAAGATTTGAAGATGTGTAAATTGGAAGATGATTGAGCTGTCATCCAGAGCGAAGCTTCAGCTGAGTGAAGGATCTCCTTTTTACCTTGATTCCACTTAAAAGGAGAAATGAGTCTGGAGGCGAAATATGACAATTTGAAGATTTGAGGATTTGAAGATGAAGGAGAAGAAAGAGCAGAGAACAACAAGAATAGACTCTATCCATAACGAGCAGCTTTAAATCCTAATTCTTGAACCCGGAATTCTTTCACGCAGAGGCCGCAAAAATTTCGCAAAGAGCGCAGAAATTGTCATTCAGAGCAAAGCTTTTGCGGAGCGAAGAATCTCTCTTATTCAAACAAGCTAAAAGCCAACAGCTTCATCACTCCATCACTCCGTCACAGCATCACAGTAAAGACAATAGACCGGCAACAGGCAACTGGTAACGGGACAAACCCGCAAAATCATTACAAAAACCTGCAACGTGGAACCTGCTGGCTATTTCGGTTCGAATTGTGCCAGTGATTTCGGTCGGTTAGTGCCAGGCATTTCGGTTTGATTTGTGCCACTTTTTGGCAGCAAAGAAAATCATTACGGTTCGTTTTGTGCCAGTCGTATCGGT
>JAAVJQ010000019.1 GCA_012038135.1 Salinimicrobium nanhaiense | reverse complement strand
AAGGAGAATCATTAAGAAAAGGAGTTCTAAAAAACGAGTAACATTAATTTTTTATATAATTGCAGTATCTTTCAAAGTGGCACTGTTTGAACCGAAATAGGTGGCACGGTCCCTCCGAAATAACCACCTGCAACCTTTTTTCGCCAACAGCCAAAGGCTAAAGGCCAATGACTTTTCCTAATTTACTCCGTCACTCCGTCACTCCGTCACTCCATCACTCCATCACTCCATCACTCCGTCACTCCATCACTCCATCACTCCGTCACAGTAAAGACAAAAGACCGGCAAGCGGCAACTGGCAACCCGTATTTTTTCCCGCTGATAGCGCAGATATCCGACGGCCGGTTCTCGAACAGCTTTTTATGATCCTACCGACTACCGTCTAACGACTGCACAAACCCCTCATTATATTGCCTTAGCATATCGTCGAGTCGTGGGACGCCGAGACGGTATCGGCGGGCGACGGGTTCTTCGTTGTTGTAGCTGTATTCCCAGCGGAATTCCTCTGTCGTGCGGAGTTCCAGTTTCTTTGTGCGGACGATGGTGCCGGGCCAGAGGGAAAAGGCGAATTGGAATCCTCCGGTGACTCCGGCATCTGTTGCCGAAACATGAAGTCCCAGGTCCACCGTGCCAAATTGCCTGATGAGATCTACCCGGGCTCCTACATCTTCAAATAGAAATCTACCGGCACTGAGCTTCAGGTTGAGATTTTCGATAGGTAAGCGGTATTCCACATCGGCGATGGCATGCAGGGTATTTATATCTTCAGAATAAATGCTGCCGGCGGTCATCCAGTAAAAGCCGGTGAGGCCCGTTTCGAGTCCAAAGCTCCAGGGAGAGGATAAATTGTTATACCTGTACTGCAGGTCAAAGCCATAGCGGTCATAATAGAAACTGCCAAGGCTGACGGCTACAAAGTGGGAATTTACCGGCTGTGCAAAGTAGTGGAGCATGCTGGGAGCGAGCCTCGGTTTTGTATCCTGCGCGTCCAGATTGTTTTGAACCGGAAATGCTATTCCGGTTTGCAGGCTGAGCCCCGGGGCTAAATAGATCCTGCTGTCCAGGATGAGGTTGAACTTGATCTGGAAAGGATCACTGTAGTAACCAAACCGCGCTGAAAAGTCCGGATGGATGCGGAAGTGAAAACGATAATCTTCCTGAAAACTGTTATGCTTTCGATAGAACAGGCGGTCCTCCTTGGAAAGTCCACTGAATTCATAGCTGTCGGCAGTAAACCTGCCTATGGGAGTATTATGGTAGAGAGGGATCCAAATTAGATTCTGATCTGCCTCTTCTCCAGGAAGTAGCTGAGCATAGCGGATGGAATGGTACGGGCTGCGGAATTCCCGGTGCTCAAAAAAGATCTTCAGGCTGTCCTTTCCCTGCTTTACCCGGATATTCTCAAATCCGGCCTGATAGAGCCTGTCTTTAATTTCCTGGGCCTGCATGCCTGCGGAAAAAAGAAGTAAAAGAAAAATGTTAATCCAGCTCTTTTTCATAACGTCTTAGGGTACGAGGCGCAAAATTCAGCGGGAAACTGGCAGCTATGGTAAAGGCTATTTCTTTGGCTTCATAGGTGTAGCCCTGCAAAATGATCCACGGCAGGGGCTTCAGGTAAAAACCTGCATTTATTGTTTGGGTATCATACTCCAGCATCACGCCTCCGTAAGAAAAAGGTTCATAGGAGATCCCTCCGAAGAAACCGGTGAGATATTTAATGTTTTGGAAATCAATTTTTTTCAGCACCTCAAGATCCAAAGCGTCACCGCCATTTTCCCTTTTAATGATGTAGGGAGAGCCATAGCCTCCGGAAATATTTAATCTTCCGAAGCCGGTATAGAAATTTTTTGTTGCCACTAAATAATCGTGCGCCATAACAGGAGAGACAGAACCCGGAGGAGTCCATCCCATTACTATAGCCGGGAGGTATTTCTTTTCCCGAAGAAGCCGGAATCTAAAATCTATTTGCCGGTCACCCACACCTATTTTGTCACTCATGAGCGGACGGTGGGCGATAGTGAAATTTACTTCCATGAAGGAGGTGAAAGTTCCGCGGGCGTTGTAGAAATGAACAATATTCCTGTCTCCGGCAGTATTGAAGATAGAATACTCATCGGGCAGATAAGAAAATGATAATCCCAGTGGTCTGTCCTCATTCCATTCCGCAGAAGGAGTGGCGATATAACCGGGTTTTCCTAAAAAATTTACCTGCCCCATGCACAGCGAACTAATAAAGCCGCAAAGCAGAGGCAGGTAAAAAAGATAATTCTTACTATTCATTTACAGGCTCCTCGGGAGGATTTCCGGAGAAACGGTAACGCAGGCTGAGCCCCGCTTCAATACCACGCACCGAGACCTGCTCCCTTACCGGAGCTTGAGTGGTCACAGCCTGAAAGGTCTGATTGTAATAACCTTCGTTATAACGAGCTTCAAGGGCCAGGCCAAGGGCATCTGTAAAGTAATATTCCACACCAGCCTTAACATTTACCCCATAGCTGTTTCCGCTAAAGGTATCTTCTTCATTGGTGCCGGCACCCCCTGTAATGGTTCTGCTTACCTTGTTCTGGACAAAATACCTGTTCATACCCGCTCCGAGGAAAAAATTGACATCTTCCCTTATTAGGTCTGGAAAGCGGTAAAGTAAACCTGCAGAAACAGGAATAATGGTCTGCTCGATCTTCTCATCCAGCCTTAGGTCACCAAAAACTCCCTGCGCCTTAAAGTCTCCTGTCCAGTACCCCACCCTGACATCCAGGGCAAGATTTTGGTAAAGGTTGAGCTCTGCACCAAGGTGGGGCATGACCCCTCCTTTTGTAAAATCTTCATCGGCTTCATAGCTTATAAGAAAGAACCTTTCATTATGCTCCTCATAGGTGCGATGCCAGTAAGAAGCACCGGCACTGATATTGTTTAATTTGATCTGGGCCTGAGCTGTGAAGCTGAACAACGCGAGCCAAAAAATTATAAATATATTCTTATTCATTGGTTTGGTTTTCTTGGTTAGTTGAATTAGTTACCCGATCCCTGATTGTGACAATCATTTAGAGACTGTTGCAACAAAGTGTCGGCCTGTACTTTTGCAGCTGTGAATTGTGCAGTAACTTCGGCAGTTTTTGCTTCCCGGATGGTCAATGCCTCTGCTTTTTCCTGGGTCATACGTACCTGCAGTAACTCAAGTACAAGGGTATTCCATTCATTTAAGGCACCTCGGGCATCAACGGCATATAACAGCGCCAGTTGTCTTAGTTGCGCAGCCATCTCTGTTTCTCCAATACTATCTGCTTCTTCGGCTGCAGCAAGGATGTCTTCGGTTGCATCGATCATTTGAGTTCGTATCGTCTCCAGCCTTTCTGCCTGGGTATTCTGCCTCTCTACAAGACGTGCATCAGCTTCAGAACTACGACGGGCGTAGTTGCTCTCAAGGACAAAGAAATTTGCGTCACGTTGTCCTGAAAGCGTCACAAGTTTTTCATCATAAGCATCATAAGCTGCATCGGCACATGGACCACTAACTGTTTGCATAAAGAAATCCAGTGGATTCCCAGGGTCAAAAGCTGTAGTTGATGCGGTAGCTGTATTAGTAGTGGCGGGAAGATCATCAAAATCAGCCGTAAGCTGGATCTTTGGTAAAAGTGCCCTAATCTCTGCTGGAGCATTTTTAAGAGCTTCTCTCAACTGCTCAAGGTCTGCATTGAGTTCCTTGGTAGGATCCAGAATGTCAGCTATATCTGCATTGGTTAAGGTTTGAGCCTGCTCAAGAACAGAAGCAGACAACTGCGAAGAATAATTCTCCACATTCTGTAACTTAGCTTTGCTTTCCTCGCTTATCTCTCCGGTAGAGCCGGCGTTGAGTATGTCATTCACCAGGGATTGGGTTTCGGCAGACTGTTCAACAGTACCTACCTCGGGCTCCACAATGACAGGATCTTCGTCCACTACCTCAGGAAGGTCGGGGATATTATCAAATTCATCATTTACAAATTCATAGGGATCGATAAATTCCAGGTCCTGTGTATCACAGTTCCAAAGCAGGGCCGACAAAAGCAGCATACTGCAGAAAATAATACCCCTACGTGAAAAACGGGTAATCTTAGTTTTCATAGATTGGTTTTAAAAATTAGCATTAGTTAAATTGAAAAGTTTAGGTAGGGAGTCAAATGTAAAATAAATAGTTTGACGTAAGAAAAGTGTATATAAAAAAATCTTAAAATTTTAATCCCCGTCAGTTCGTGACCAAGGAATCAGGTTGTAAGCTTTTTGTTTTGCCCCTTCCCTAAAGGGAGCCAAAAAGCTTACTACGGAAAAAAAAATGGTACTTCGTACTTCGAAAAGGTACCTTTCGTCAGACTGAGCCGTTGCAACGGTAGTTGCAGCGATTGGTCGAAGTCCTGGTGAAATAGGATCTAAATTTCTTTTTCCGTTTTGCCCCACCCTATCCCGAAGGGGCGGGAGGAGGCGGAGAAAGGCTTATATATTTTTGGTACGAGTCAAATCAAAATTAAACAGTTAATGAAAAACTAATTCTCACCCTTTAGGGCGGGGCAAAAGAATTAGTTTTTCCACGAAATTACTCGGGCTCACACTTCGACTAATCCTCCCTCCGGTCGGGCTCAGTGTGACATTTGTGTTCTGTTGTCAGACTGAGCCGATGCAACGGTAGTTGCAGCGAATAGTCGAAGTCCTGGTGGAGATAAGACTCAGTTTAAAAAGTATATTTTCTTTAAAAGCGCTTCGACTAATCCTCACGCTAGCGCGTTCGGGCTCAGCGTGACAGTGATAAACAACTTCTAACTTCGTACTTCGTAAATCTACCTTCCTCCGTTAGGGCTCACACTTCGACTAATCCTCGCGCTGCCGCGGTCGGGCTCAGTGTGATATTTGTGTTCTTATGTCAGACTGAGCCGCTGCAACGCGAGTTGCGGCGAAGGGTCGAAGTCCTGGTGGAGACAACTCTGTATTAAAAAGGGTATATTTTAGTATAAAAGCGCTTCGACTAATCCTCACGCTAACGCGTTCGGGCTCAGCGTGACAGTGAAAAACAACTTCTAACTTCGTACTTCGTAAATCTAACTTCCTCCGGTCGGGCTTACACTTCGACTATTCCTCCCTATTGGTCGGGCTCAGTGTGACATTTGTGTTCTGTTGTCAGACTGAGCCGCTGCAACGGTAGTTGCAGCGAATAGTCGAAGTCCTGGTGGAGATAAGACTCAGTTTAAAAAGTATATTTTCTTTAAAAGCGCTTCGACTAATCCTCACGCTAGCGCGTTCGGGCTCAGCGTGACAAAGTTTTTTCGACTAATGTTCCCTCCAGTCAGGCTCATTGTGACAGTGAAAAACTACTTCTAACTTCGTACTTCGTAAATCTACCTTCCTCCGCCTCTGTTCTCGACTTCTCGATACTATTTCCAAAACCTCCCGGTTTTGTAAATCACTCGAAGTGACGAGAACCTTGAGTCACATTACTAACTACTCAATACTATTTCCTACCAAAAAGCCGCTTTGTTCTTCATCCTGCCCCAGAATCCAGGTTGTTCTTCGCCATAGGCGTAATAGTAGCCGTACTTGTTACCGTAGCCAAAATGTGCGGCTTCGACCTCGTTGAGCACATAGCCGACTTCCTGTAGTTTGCCTTGTTGTTTGGCTTCCACAGCGAAATTCAATAGTTTCTTCTCTGTGTATCCTGCGCGTACCAGGTACAAAGTAAGATCTGCGTATTTGTTGATCAGGAAGGTGTCAGTTACGAGCATAGCGGGGGCGGTGTCCACTATAACATAGTCATACATCTCCTCCAGTTTCGAGAATAGGGTAGCTGTTTTCTCCTGCCGCCATAGTTCTGATGGGTTGGGAGGGATGCTACCGGAAACCAGCAGGTCGAGGTTGGCATGTAGCTTGGAGGATTGTATCAGTTCCTTAAGATCCAGGTTGTTGTTCACCAGGTAATCGCTCACTCCGTGGTGATCTTTTGCGCCGGCTTCGAATCGTTGCAGCTGCGGATTACGAAGGTCTCCTCCAATGATCAATACCTTTTTCTCTGCCTGTGCCAGGGTGATGGCAAGGTTGAAGGCTACAAAGGTCTTTCCTTCTCCTTTCACGGTAGAGGTAATGAAGATTGTATTTCCACCCGGTTTTGTCCCAGCGTTTACCAGCAGGTACTGTAAGTTGGTGTGCAGGATACGGAAAGCTTCCGCAAGCACAGAACGATCCTGGCTTTCTATGATCTCTTTTTGTCCGCGGGCGATCCTTGGGATCTCTCCTACCAGCGGAATATGTTTCACCTCATTCTCCATATCGGCACGGCTTTGTACTTTGTTATTCAGGAGGTTTCTAACATAGATCACCAGGAAGGGGATCAACAGTCCTAAGACAAGCGCAGCCAGTAAAACAATTTTTGATTTGGGAGAAACAGGTTCTTTGGAACTGTAAGCCGCATCCACGATCTTGGCCTTGGGCGCGGTGGCTGCCAGGGAGAGGTTGGTTTCTTCCCTTTTTTGAAGCAGAAATAAGTAAAGTGCTTCTTTAATGTTCTGCTGTCTTAGAATGCCACGGAACTGCTTCTCTTTGGAAGGTACCCCGGCAATTTGTGCATTAATAGTGGCTTCCCTTGCAGAAAGATCCCTTTGAGAGATCTGCAGGGAATTCCTCAGGTTGAGCAGGGATTCCATTACGCTGGACTTCATGTCCGAGATCTGGTTATTCAGATTGACCACCACCGGGTTACGATCGGTTGATCCCGACAGTACACGGTTGCGTTCTAACACCATCTGGTTGTAAGTCTGAATTGCCGAGACCAGACTGCTTTCACTAAAACCGAGATTGGCAGGTAAGAGTCCGTCTTTGCCTTCAGTTTTTAAGTAGTCGATCATTGTATTCGCCAGCTCCAGCTGCGTTTCTACTTCCAGCTGTTCCTTTCGGAATTCACTGGCGTTCTCGATGAACAACTGGGATTCGGCTTCAATGTTGGTCAGGCGGTTCTCTGTCTTGAATTCCTGCTTTCCGGTTTCAACTGAATCCAGTTCAGAGGAGATGATCGCAAGCCTGTCTTCGATAAATTCGGCTGTGTTCAGAGACACCTGGTTCTTATCCTCAATAGCTTCCCGGTTGTACTGGTAGATGAGGCGGTCGAGAATGTCCTGGGCCTTCTGGCGTACAGGATCCTGCAGGCTGAGTTCGATCAGCGTACTATTCTTATCAGTGAGATTTACCTGAAGTCGACTTCTGTATGAATCTACTGCAGCTTCCAGACTTCCGAAGGAAACAAGAATGGTCTTATCTATTTTCTCCTGACCTGCTGCAAAATTTGGAGTAAGAATGATCCCTCCAAAAGGCAGCTCTACCGGAGTACCGAAAGCAGCCTTCTTGCGAAATCCGAGGGCAGGATTGGATATCTCAAAAGTTGTTTCATCCAGAATGTCCACTTCGAAGGGTTCCAGGTCCTGCAGCTTTTCCTCCTTGTATTCCAGTACCTGAATATTGAAAGGCCGGTTCTCATAAAGTTCTGTAGTACGTACAGTGCCTTTCTCGAAGAAGCTAACCTGCAACTGCATATTTTTTCCTACACTGTTCAGGAGACGACGGGATTTAAGGATCCCGATCTCATTTTCAATGGAATTAGTACCTATTCCGTTAAGCAGTCCAAGATCGGCAAAGGCAGAAAGATCTCCGCTGCCGCCTTTCTTGTCCTCATCCTTGATAATAATGGTTGCCGCAGTGTTGTATACCGGGGTGGTGTAGCGCAGGTAAAGGAAAGCAGCAAGTACAGCAATAAGCACACCGGCTACAAACCAGGGCCAATGTCTTAAATATTTGATAAGCTCTTCCCGTAGGTCGATCTCTTCTTCCTGCTGCGGACGATAATTTGGATTGGGATTCTGGGACATAAGTTAGTTCGTTAACAGGATAGCCAGGGAAATAAGCACAGAGGCTATCGAGATATATACTGAAGCGTTGCGGTTATAGGCCGCACCTTGTTTTTGAGCGTTGTTGGGTTCTACATACACCACATCGTTTTGCTGCAGGTAGTAGAAGGGGGAATTGAGAAGATCTGCATCTGTGAGGTCAACATAGTTGTAAGTCTTGCCTTCCAGTCCTTCCCTTATGATAAGTACGTTTTCCCTTTTTCCATAGATGGTCAGGTCGCCTGCAAACCCGAGAGCTTTATTCAGGGAGAGGTATTCATCGGGAATGCTGAAAGTCCCGGGATTTGCTACTTCTCCGAGAACGGTTACCTGGAAATTGACAATTCTGATATTAATAATTGGATTCTGTACATAGACAGCAATTTTTTTCTGCAACTTTTGGGAAAGTTCCTGCCTCGTCATTCCCGCCACGTGCACGGTGCCAAGCACCGGAAATTCGATATTGCCTTCGGAATCTACAAGATAGGTTTGTAATTGTGGCTGGCCGCTCACCCGGGTCGCATCTCCTGTACTGGGCATTCCTATAACCGGAAGGTTAAAAGGTTGTACCGCTTCCAGGTTCTCTGCTGCCACACTAATGGTGAGCAGGTCATTAGGCATGATCTCCAGACTTTTCTTAGCTGCGGAAGCTTCTTTTTCCACCGCTTCCATGTTCTGGTAATAGGTGATCTTCTTTCCTGAAACGCAGGAGCCTGCCAGCAGCAGTGCTAATAATCCGAGTAGGGGGAAACGTAATTTCATGTTTCTATTTAAAGGTCGCGAAGTTAATCTAAAAGTTAAGATTTTCTTAATGGTTTATTGTTAAGATTTCCTGTGTCCTCCCGAGCTCTTTTTTTGAGCGTAGGAGGATCGGTTGTTAGCTATTCTACTCCCGTCAGTTCGAGTGAATCTGAACCTGCGATAGCAGGGGAAGATTTTTATCGAGAACAAGGGGAGGGGCCACAGCCAATTATATTCTGTTCTTTTTCCATTGATGAAAAAGAACCAAAAAATCTAGGCTTACGAAAATGGATCTAAATTTTTCGTTCGATGTCTAAATTTTCTGAACTCGCGGGAGAATTTTGTAGAACGAGAAATAATTTTTGCGCTCAAACAGCAGAAAATTTAAACGACATCTCACTTCAAATTTTACGATCAATTTTCGATAGGCCGCTGCTAAAGACTATTGAAAGCCAACGGAAAAAATTGAAAGCAAAATAGCTATTCGTAGTTCACTTCGTAAATCTAACTTTACCGTCCACCGACTACCGACTACCGACTACCGTCCCTTTCGCCATTCTCGCTCCCAGCACCTTCAACCATCCAAAAAGGGCAAAACTTGCTGAATAAAGTAGTACCACCACAAAGAGCAACCAGGCCTGAGGGAGGATATTTGCCAGGGAGAGATAGATCCCGATAACCACCAGGTTGAGTAGACCCAAACTAAATGCGGCTTTCTTGTGAGAAAGTCCCACATCCAGTAGCACGTGGTGGCAATGGTTGCGGTCCGGAGAGAAAGCACTGACGCCATTCATTTTTCTGATGATGATCACGCGTAGCGTATCAAAGGCCGGAATGAATAGCACACAGGCCAAAAACAATAAACGATTGCCCGGATTATATCCTGCTGCCATTATAGGATGATAAGGTTCCATTGCCAGGTGCTTGATAGTGAGAAAAGCCAGGATAAGCCCAACCAGCAGACTTCCTGAATCACCCATAAAGATCTTTCTTCTACCGCGGGAAAAATTAAATCTTAAAAATGCAGCTAGAACTCCTGCGAGGCTCATACTTACCAGTACAAAAAATGGTTGACCGGTGAGGTAGAAGACCAGGGCGTAAACTGTAGAGATCACTATACCTACTATTGCCGCCAGACCGTCAATGCCGTCAATAAGGTTATAAGAATTTATAAGTGCGAGCACCAGAAAACCCTTTATCAAAAAACCAAGAGCTGCCGGGATCTCATGCATTCCCAAAAATCCATGTAGGTTAGTTAGCTGTAGCTCCGGGGAAAAAACAAGGAAACAGGCCGCGGTGATCTGTCCCAGGAATTTCACTTTTGCCGTGGAGATCACCAGGTCATCTTTGAGGCCTACCATAAACAGGATGGTCATGGCAGCGATAAGATGATTGCCAACATAAGTTAAACGAAGGCTTTGAAGGATAGTAAGAACCATTATTATAGCGATGTAAAAAGCAACTCCGCCAAAAGTTGGTACTGCCATAGAATGTGAACTTCTTTCATTCACGCTAGCCATTAGATTTTTCTCCTGGCTTACCCATAAAACTTTGGGAATGAGATAAAAGGTCAATCCAAAGGTTAGTGAGAAAACAAGCAGGATAAACAGCTCGTAATTGGCGCGAAAGAGTTCCAGAATCACTTCCTGATCAAGGATGTTCATAATTGGAAAGTTTTAAGGTTAGATCCAATCGGGTAGGGGACGAGAGGGAAAACTAGTTATAAAAGATTTGAGAAAAATTAAACCGATTTCGACGGTTTTATTTTGTAACAAATTGGTTGAGCTTTGAAAGATTTTTATATGCTAAAACTTTTAAAGGATATTTGATGTCATTGGCTTTTAAAGCTTTATAATCTTCTAAGGATTTTCTTTGAATATTTCTTAAGCTGCGATTACTGGCGCCACCCACTCTCATTTTTGTTATGACTTGAGGCAGGTAATGAAATTTAAGAGAGCTGTCACTGAAAATTCGCAACATCAAATCGTAATCTGCGGCTATCTTATAATCCAGGTTGAATAAGCCATGTTTAGTATAAACTTCTCTTTTTAAAAACAAAGTCGGATGAGCCGGCATCCAGCCTCTCATCAAGAGTAACGGAGTGAACTTTTGACTTTTCCAGTACCGAATTACCTTTGAAGTTTCTTCCTTCGCCACATATTGAAGATCTCCATAAACTCCATCTACATCGTTTTGTTGAAGACTATCAGCTACTTCTTTCAATATATCACCTGATGCAAAAAGATCATCAGAGTGCAGAAAACCAATAATGTCTCCTGTAGCATGTTTTATTCCCTTATTTAGAGCATCATAAATTCCTTTATCTTTTTCAGAAATAATAATTAAATTCCTTTTAAAACCAGCTCTAATTAGTTTAACAGTATTATCCTTTGATGCTCCATCCACGACTATCCATTCAATATGGGAATAGCATTGTTCATTTACGCTGCTTATAGCTGTAGAAATTTTTGCCGCACTATTGTAAGTTGCTGTAATAATGGAAATTTTCAAAGTATCTTTTTTCATGTTTTCGCTAAAAATGATTTTTTGGGTGCTAAGCTAGTGTGAAGGGTGTGGTTCTCTCTGGCAGATGAGTGGACGGAAAAATAGGTTGAAAGGATCTACAAATACAACCAATTATCCCAAAGAGAACCCATAAGTCAGAAATACTTGAGGATTTAAGAGCCTCTAGGAAAACAAATATTAAGATAAAATTAAAAACATTTTTATTTCGCAAGCTTTTGGAGAAAACATTTATACTGAATAAAAGGAAAATAAATAATCCAACTAATCCCAATTCAAAAAAAATTTCCAAAAAGACATTGTGGGGATAAGCTTTATAATCAATTCCGTGGTACAAAAATCCAAAACTCCCAAAACCATTACCGAATAATAGCACATTAGTTGAATCAAATGGTTGGTGCAGAGCGAATTTATACATATTGAATCTTTCCATAACGGATTCATCCAAATAGCTTAGGCTTGAAAAACGCTCCGCCGTCGTTGAAAAGAAATTAAGAAATTTGTCACTAAACGTCATACCAAAAAAAGTTATAGAAGAAAAAAACAAAAGTAGAAGAGGCCTGAAAAATCTATTTCTTTTCCCGATATAAACAGGTTTATGTATATTCATCATACTTAGAACGACGATTACAAAAATCAATGCGCCCCTTGCAGAACTAGCAAGAATTAAGAGAAAAACGGTTATTTGTAGAAATATATTATAACGATAATAGTTAAGGATTATCAATAGTATACCTAATTGTAAAGCAATTGAAAGGTAATAACTTCGCAAACTCATAAAAATCTCTGATTGTGAACTACCGTTCCAGACCATTGACTTCATATAAATAAAAAAAAACGAAAGAGGTACAAGAAAAATAAAATAAGTAAATACTACATCTCGAATTACTATTTTTTTCATACAAAATGGGTAAAAGAAAAATAGAAAATTTAATATAAAGCTAACTGACTTCTCATATTTGAAATTGTGAGAAGGGGAATAGGACCAACTAACAATTGCGAATAGATAAAAAGTAAAAAGAAGCACAATTATTACGATGATATCTCGATGAAAAAACTTTCTACTAAACATGAAATCTACCGCAGCAATAAGAGCGATACCGAGTACCAGATCAAAATTTCCAACGTACGTATTCACGAAGGGTTTAAGCATCCCTGCCATTAGCAATAGTGCAAAAATTACGGATTGATAATTCATATAATCGTCATTCTAAGTTGAAAATGACAAACCGGAAGATTTTTACAACAATTGCAGTTGATAATGTTTTGAAAAATTGAATATTTCAAAAAATACAGCAGGTTTAAATAAATAAATTTCGTTAGGGTAAAAATATTTTCTTTTCTATACCTGGAATAATAAATCAAAGGATTATATTCTCGTATTGAAGATATTAAGAGTGCTACTCAGGGACAATTATGGCTCACTAATTTTTCTTTTTTCTGGAACTCTTTGAAATATTGGGATAAAACGGTGAGATCTTCTAATTCTAATTGTTTGGAAAATAATTTAATTACTTTTTTTTGCCGTTGAAATCTGAGTGGAAAATCCCACCATTTAAGTAATTCCAATTCTGAAATTAGATCGGTAGAAAACCTTTTTCTTATAAGTTTAGCAGGTACACCCCCAACAATAGAATACGGTTCTACATCTTTGCTGACGACGCTATTAGCACCTACAATAGAACCATTACCGATTTGTACTCCATCCAGAATAGTTACATTAGTACCAATCCATACATCATTGCCAATTATTGTCTGTTCATTTTCCAGATAGCTTTGTTCCTTACTCCACTGTAGTCCTAAAGGATTTTTAAGAGAGTAAAATGCCGGACTGGTTGAGATATAATTAATAGGATGTTTGCCTAATCCTATTTTTACGTTCTGTGCTATTGAGCAAAATTTTCCAATTGAGCAATTGCTAATTATAGAACCATAACTTATATAAGAGAAATCAGATATAGAAGAATTAACCACCCGTGAAAACGGATAGATTACTGTGGTTCTTGCAACGGAGCTGTTTTTTATATAACTGAAAAACCTCAACGCCTCTCTGCTCATTTTTGTTCTAAACATTTTTTGTATAAATCTAGGTACTGTTGGCTTATATTCTTCCAGGAATATTTTATCGTATTTCTTGCAATCTCCTCATTGTTCAGAAGCCCTGCATTCTTTAAATCTTTATAACGCAAGATATTTTGCTCCAAATCCTTTTGTGAAGAAAACAAAACTCCTCTGTTTTCCTCAACTCTATCTTCCAAACCTGGGATTGAATTGTACAAAATGATCGGGGTTCCACATCCACTAGCTTCAACTGTTGTTATGGAAATTGACCCTGGAAATATGGCAACATCCAAACTATTGTAGAATGAAGCCAGTCGCTCTGGTTCTCTAATTAAAGGGGAAAAGGTGATATTTGCACCACTCTCTTTGGCGTAATTTACTATGTGATTCTGATACGCGTCTGGTTTATCATTTAATCCAACAATTTCACAATAGATACTATTATCATTTAGGTTTGCCAATGCATCTACAAGTGTTTCCAATCTTTTTCCAGGAACAATTTTGCCTGCAAATCCTATTAAGAACTTTTTACTGTTTGATATTTTTTGCTTTTGATTAAATATATCTGAGTCATATCCGAGTGGTATTATACTCATTCTTTTAGGTCTCAAGACGTAATGATTCTTAACAAACTCAAATGAAGCCAGATTGGGAGTGATAATTTGGCGTACATTTCTTCCGAGGATCTTGAACAGAAAAATATTGAATTTATAATAGATATTCCCCAGAAAAGTTTTGTTTTTTAAATTAGGATTGGAATGATCGTTTATAATAACTGGCAGGTTCCGGTTAAACAAAAATAATGTAGCTAATGTATAAAAGGTTATAGGATTTCCTATGCCATTTATATGCACGATATCATGTTTGTTGGTTGTAAGCTCTTTATATAATTTATGAACTTCAAGTAAGAAAGGTTTATTTCCGATTTCTGCAGATTTTAGACGAATTATTTTCATACCCGCATAATTGTCTTCACCAGCTTTAATCTTTTTTTTCAAAAAAGGCTTAAATTCTGGATCCACCTTATTTGAAGATAGAAAGGTGGAAATTACACCTTTTTGAATCAAAATTTCAGATAGATAATGATCATGATATTTCAACTCGGTCTGGAAAGTTGACCAGATTTTCAGAATTCTTATTTCAGTACGTTTTTCCATGTCGATCAAAAACTCAAAGTTTTCCCGTGTTTTATGCGTGATAATATTAGAAAGTAACCTGAATAGTAAAGACTAAGAATAATTGTACTCGCACGCAAATAATAAGTAAATTCCATTTCGCATAAATGGCATAAAAATAAAGTTCCCAAATAAAGAAAAAGTAACCCGCCTTGGAAGAATAAGTCGGTTTGTTGTTTCTCAAATAGGGGAGCAATTAAGGTTAAAGGTCCTACTACAAATCGAATAAAAAACAGTGGCAGCACGATTTGTGCATAAACACCAGCAATTCTCCAATCCTCGCCAAAGAACATTACAAAAAGAGATTCAATTAAAAAGAAAAGTGTCACAAATACAGGTAAACCAATAATTAGTAGTTTTTTAAAGGTTTGATTGAAAGAATTTTCTGCACCTCCAGTAGCTAATTTTTCTCTTTTTGCTTCTTCAAAAAAGATTTGTCCTATAGAGGCACCAATAAGCGAAATAGGCATTCCTAATACTCGTTGCCCTAGAAAAAAAAATCCCAGGATTGCTGCACTGTAGAAAGAGGAAATGAAAATATTTGCTAGATACATTGAAGAAATACTAGCCAAACCTGCAATGACTGAAAATTTGGGAAAATAGTGATATCTTTTCGCCAAAAGAATCATTTTTTTTACGGAAACTATTTCCCTCCACTTTTTCCCCATTAGTGCTTTTTTCAGAAGACTGATATTTACAACTCCTTTTGAAATGACCTCTCCCAAGATTAAACCTAGCTCCCCTCCCTTGAGGAGTCCCAGTCCAAGTTGTAAAGAGGACATCGAAACAGATTTAGAAATGTTTGCACTAGCAATTGTTCTATAGTTGCGGGATCTTGTGTTATAGATATTTAATAAGTAAAATGTTCCAAGAAAGAAAATGACAGGGGGAGCAAAGTATAACCAGACGGACATCGCTGTATTTCCTAGCATTCCTGCCATTTCTTCATTAAAGATAACAACAAACAAGAAAAGAAAAACAGACAGAACAGAGGAAATTAACAGTCCGAGCGCTAAGACATTTAAAGCATCGTCGTCGTTGTCTGGCAACATTATCGCTAATTCATATCTTCCATTCACCACATAACCTAAGATAGAAGTTATGGCTATAAATAGTCCGAGAATTCCAAAATCTTGCGGGGAATAAATTCTTGTGAGAAAGGGACTAATAGCTACAGGTATCAATTGTGCTATTGAGGTACCAGAAATTAAAGTCAACATATTTTTAGAATGTTGACCATTAAGATTTAAATATTCTATTAATAAAATTCTGGCAGATTTCATCTTAAACTTCAAAGACCTTTCTAGTTGGGGATTAATTGATTTGTTTCAAATGGATGATGAGACAATTCCTTGTTTGCCAATGGATGATAATCACCTTTTAATCCTATAGCTTGTTTCCTTCGTATATCATGAACAAGTTCAATTGCAGCCTTTGCTTCTCCAATTCTAAAACCTCCTCCCGCTAGAATATCTTCATAACTTTTGGTATGCAATTCAGTAAAACCTCCAGAAAATTCGAATTCCTGCTCTTCGATTGTCAGAGACCGGTAAGTAGTCATACCTGCTTGCCTAATTCCTTCAGGAATGATATCGTAATTAATGCTTAAGAACCAACGAACCCGAGCCTTTTCAAGTTCAAGATATCCAGCAGCTCTATCATGGGTATGCAAATGAACTGTGTTACTTTTAACATCTCCAAAAATCCATATTAACATGTCATAGAAATGAACACCTATATTGGTAGCAATTCCTCCCGACTTTGATATTTCTCCTTTCCATGAAGTATAATACCAATTTCCTCTGGATGTCAAATAAGTAAGATCAATATCAAAAATCTTATCTTTAGGCGCTGTCTCTATCTTATGTTTTAATGCAATCACGCTGGGATGTAGACGTAATTGGAGAATGTTGTAAACTTTCCTTTGAGTTTCCTTTTCCAAGACCTCCAGAGCATCTATGTTCCATGGATTCAATACAACAGGTTTTTCACAAATAACGTCAGCTCCGCTTCGTAATCCAAATCTAATATGGGAATCATGTAAATAGTTAGGAGAACAAATGGAAACGTAATCGACTCTCTGTCCTTCCCGCTTTTTTTTATCAATATGTCGATCGAATCTTTCAAACTCAGTGAAAAAATCTGCATTCGGAAAATGACTATCAATAATTCCTACAGAATCAAAAGGATCAAGAGCAGCAATTAAATCATTGCCCGTATCTTTAATAGCTTTCATATGGCGTGGAGCTATGTACCCCGCTGCCCCCATTAATGCAAAATTTTTCATATTATAGCAGTTTTAATGTGTTTGCTGATAAATTGTATTTCCTTTTTTGTTATATAAGGGTTCATTGGAAGACTTAGGATTTCATTAGAGATTTTCTCTGTAATAGGGAATTCTCCTTCTGTATGATTTATATACTCAAAGCATTCCTGAAGGTGAAGTGGCCTGGGATAATGTACTGCTGTTGGAATGCCAGCCTCCTTTAGTTTAGCAACTACCTCTTCACGATTTTTTACCCGTATTGAATACTGAGCCCATACAGAGGAATTTCCTGCTGCAACAATTGGAACCACTACTATATCCTTTAAAATATTTGTATATTCTTCAGCAACGCGTTGTCTGTTCTTGATGTCCTTTTCATAATAGTTCATCTTGACATTCAAAACGGCTGCCTGTAAGGTATCCAATCTACCTCCCATTCCTATGTATTTATGAAAGTAGCGCTCAGTTTGCCCATGAAGACGCATGCTTTTCATTTTTTTGGCAAATCTTTCATCACTTGTAAATACAGCCCCACCATCTCCAAAACATCCTAAAGGTTTTGCCGGGAAGAAACTCGTGCAGGCAAAGGTGCTCAGGGAACAACTTCTTTTACCCTTATATGTTGCTCCAAAGCTTTGAGCAGCATCTTCAATTACAAATAAATTATGTTTGGCTGCAACTTCATTTATACGATCCATGTCAGGCACTTGTCCAAAAATAGAGACCGGGATAATTGCTTTTGTTCTTGGTGTAATCTTATCTTCTATTTTCGAAGGATCGATATTATATGTTTCCTCTTCTATATCAACAAAGACGGGTTTTGCTTTTAAAAATGCAATAGTTTCAGCAGTTGCTATGAAAGTGAAGGGGGTGGTAATAACTTGATCTCCGGGTTGAATGTCAATTGCCATCAAAGCGAGTAACAGAGCATCTGTCCCTGAGGAACACGAGATAGCATATTTAGCTCCTGTAAATTTTTCAAGTTTTTCCTCCAGCTCTCTCACAGGTTCCCCCATGATATAATTAGCATTTTTAAGTACTCCTGCTATTGCATAATCGAGCTCCTCTTTATGCTCTTCATAAGCCATAGGGAGATTAGCAAAATCTATTGAGGTGGTTGTATTATTCATTAACTTTAACGACAGAGTTATTATTTAATTGATATTTTTCTTGTGTTTCCGGGCACTCAGCTATTCCCTGGTCATTGAATTGAAGTTTATGACCATATTCACTTACCCAGCCAACCTGCTTTGCGGGATTTCCAACTACTAAGGCGTAATCAGGAACATTCTTAGTTACAACAGCACCTGCTCCTATAAAAGCATATCTTCCAATATCATTACCGCAAACGATAGTTGCATTTGCTCCTATGGACGCTCCTTTTTTAACTGTCGTCCTTGCATATTCTGCTTTTCGGTTAACTGCACTTCTTGGATTAATAACATTAGTAAATACCATAGAAGGACCCAAGAATACGTCATCTTCACAAATTACTCCTGTATAAATTGAGACATTGTTCTGGACCTTTACATTAGTTCCCAAAAGAACATCAGGAGAGATAACTACATTTTGGCCAATATTACAGCGTTCTCCTATTTTGCAGTTGGGCATGATGTGTGAAAAATGCCAAATCTTCACTCCTTTAGCTATTTCACAACCGTCGTCAATTACTGCGGAGGGATGTGCAAAAAAATCTTCGCTCATTTTTATAGTTTATTATCAGCTTCTTCTATAATTCCTTTCACATCATAAACTACAGCACCTGTTTTTTTCAAAGGGGCAAGTTTTAATTGGAGGAATTCTTTATGTGCCACAGTCAAAACCACAGCATCAAATTTAACCTCGGGTAAAATATTAGTGGTTTCAAGGTTGTATTCATTTTTCACTTCAGTAGGACTAGCTAAAGGATCATAAATAGTCACATTGGTTTCGTAGGATTGTAACTCCCTTACCACATCTACAACTTTAGTGTTTCTTACGTCGGGACAATTTTCCTTAAAGGTGATCCCCAGGACCAGGATGTTGGCACCTTTTACCTTCATGTCATTTTGCAGCATGAGCTTAATTACTTCACTGGCTACATATGGTCCCATGGAGTCATTCATACGTCTTCCGGCTAATATGATCTCAGGATGGTAACCCATTTCCTGTGCTTTCTGCGCCAGGTAGTAAGGATCAACGCCAATACAATGGCCGCCAACCAGTCCCGGTTTAAAGGGTAGGAAATTCCATTTGGTGCCTGCAGCTTCCAGAACATCATTGGTGTTGATGTCCATTTTATTGAAGATCTTCGCCAACTCGTTCACAAAAGCGATGTTGATATCTCGTTGTGAATTCTCGATCACTTTTGCGGCCTCAGCAACTTTAATGGTAGGAGCGAGGTGAGTGCCGGCGGTAATTACGCTCTTATAGAGTCCATTCACTTTTTGGCCGATCTCGGGAGTGGACCCTGAGGTTACTTTTAAAATTTTTTCTACGGTATGTTCCTTGTCTCCCGGATTTATCCTTTCCGGGGAATAGCCTACGAAGAAATCTTCATTGAACTTTAAGTTGCTGAATTCCTCCAGGACAGGGATGCATTCTACCTCTGTTGCCCCGGGATATACAGTCGATTCATAGATCACGATATCTCCCTTTTTTAGGACTTTACCAACACTCTCACTTGACTTGTACAGGGGAGTCAGGTCAGGGCGGTTGTTTTTGTCTACGGGAGTTGGAACGGTGATGATATAATAATTACAGTCCTGTATGTCTCCCAGATTGCGGGTAATGAAGAGCCCATTTTTGTTCTCTCCAATTTGACTCGGCCTGTTTCCGTTGAGCTTTGCCCTTGGTTCCCAGTGTCCGGCAATTGCCAGCTCCTCCACTTCTTCGGGCAACGAAACTGCCAGAGGATATTTTTTTAATAGAACTGCCTGTAATACTCCGTCTTCTACTTCTAAAGTAGAATCATGTCCTTTCTGCAGTTCATCAACACGTTTAGCATTGATGTCAAAGCCTATTACTGGATATTTAGTGGAGAAAAGCCTTGCCAGGGGCAGACCTACATAGCCGAGGCCTATTACTGCTATTTTGATTTCTTTCATTCTCTTTCAGGCACGAGTTCCACTTATTAGAGTGGATTATGCGGATATGTTATAACTTAACTTCTTTGAATTTATTTTTATTCTCCAGAAACCATTGATATGTTTTCTGAATTCCTTCTTCAAGGGGAGTAGAGGAGGACCAGCCCTCCTGCTTTAACTTGTCAACGTTCATTAACTTACGGGGTGTACCGTCCGGTTTGGAGCTGTCCCAGATAATCTCTCCTGTGTGGCCGGTGATCTTTTGTATAGATTCGGCCAATTCTTTGATAGTTAAGTCTTTTCCTGTGCCTACGTTGTAAAGGTTCTCCTGTAGTTTGTTTTCCAAAGCAAAGAATACTGCATCTGCAAGATCGTCAACATAAAGAAATTCCCGCATTGGAGTACCTGAACCCCACATGGTTACAGGAGTTTCTCCAGCTTCTTTTGCTTCATGGAATTTCCTGATCATGGCAGGAAGTACATGCGAGGTTTGCAGGTCAAAGTTATCGTGGCTGCCGTACAAGTTGGTTGGCATTAACGACACGTAATCTTTCCCAAACTGCTTTCTAATAGCTTCACAGGCTTTTACTCCGGCGATCTTTGCTATGGCATACCATTCATTGGTGGGTTCCAGGCTGTCGGTAAGCAGATATTCTTCTTTAAGCGGCTGAGGGGCGTGCTTTGGATATATGCACGAGCTGCCCAAAAAGATGAATTTTTCCACTTCGTTCTTGTGAGAAGCATCGATCAGGTTGTTCTGGATCTGCAGGTTCTCCATCAAAAACTGGTAGGGGTAGTCGTTGTTAGCAAGAATCCCGCCTACGCGAGCTGCAGCGTCAATAACTACTTCGGGTTTTTCTTTGGTGAAGAAGTCGTTTACTGCTTTCTGGTCGCGTAGGTCTAATTCCTTTGAAGTTTTTCCGATTAAGTTCGAGTAACCTTCAGTTTCTAACTTGCGCCAGATTGCGGAGCCTACCATGCCGCGGTGGCCAGCTATATATATCTTTGTATTCTTGTCCATTTTAAATTTTTACTTTTTCGGATGTTCCTACCGCTGATCAAATGTTGTTTTGATTCCGCGGATTATTGCAGATTACCCTGAAGTTTAGATTCCGCAGATTTTTGCGGATTACACGGAATTATTCCTTTATCAGGTTGATTATAAGTTGCTTTATTAACTCTCTTTGATCGGGTGCGCTTTGGGCTACTGCCAGTGCAATACTTACAAGAGTGTTTTCATTTATTTTAGGACGTCCCTGAGAATCTAGATGAAAATTATTCTGTTCGAGGAACCATACAAACAAAAAAGAACCTATTCTTTTGTTGCCATCACTAAAGGCATGACCTTTAATGGTAGAATATAATAATTGTGTCGCCTGTTGCTCGATCGTGGGATACGCAAGTTCCCCGAAAACAGTTTGAGAAATACTTCCCAAAATTCCTTCAAATGATTTGTCCTTTTCATTACCGAATAATTCGGTTGCTTCTCCTTTTTGTATCAAGTTTAATTTTAACTGCTGAATAGCTTTTCTTACCTCACCGGGGTCAATGACATAGATGATGTTTTTATTCAGTCCTTCAATGGAAAGTTCCTCTGAATCGTATTGGTTTAGAAGCCTGAAAGATTTTGAGTAGCTTGTGATGATAGATAGAAAACCCTCTGTAAGATTTCTTTGGGTTCTATCAGCTTCTTCCTGAATACGATTTATTTCCTGCTCAAGATTTTTTATTTGATTTTTTTGTTCTTTGAGTAGATTTTCATTGATAGTATATCCTTTAAGCAGATAATCCCGCAATTTCGAGGTAGCCCATCTTCTGAATTCAGTAGCAATTGGAGACTTTACACGATAGCCAACACTAATCACCACATCAAGATTATATCTGGTTACCTGATAGGTTTTTTCATCCTGGGCAGTATGTGCAAATTTTGCACTAACTGAATCTTTCTCCAGTTCACCTTCCTTAAAAGAGTTTCTGATATGTCTTCCAATTACAGTTCTATCTCTGTCAAACAGATCTGCAATTTCCTGTTCTGAAGCCCAAATAGTTTCATTTCCCGGATCAAGAATTACCTGAAACTCGGTTTCTTTCTTCGACGGACGAAAAATTACTACTTCATTGGTCTTCATCTTCATGAGTTACTGAATGTAATGGATGCTGCTACGAATGGGATGTATATATAAAACGTTTCCATTTTAAACTTTTCTCTCCAAAGTTAATCAATAGTCCCACTTCTTTGTTAGTTGCTTTAAGGTAGTTGATCACCTGGGCTTCTAAATTTTTATTTAAAAAGGAAACAGATTTTATTTCGACTATTATTTTACCATAGCAGAGAAAATCAGCTTTGAAAAATTTATCCAGTTTCTCACCTTCATAAAACAGATTTAGCTTCTTCTCCTTTTCAAAAGGAATTTCTTCCTTCACGAATTCTTTTGTCAGAACCTCTTGGTACACGGATTCCAGAAATCCGCTCCCTAAATTCTTGTGGACGTTCATGCAAGCACCAATGATTTTGTAAGTCTCTTCTTCAAATAATAGTGGAGCCATCCGCGAAATTCGTACTAATCCGTAGAATGAATTTTCAGTGTAATCCGTTCTAATCAGTGGAATCTGTTAATTGAATTCTTCTAATGCTGTTTCGCTGATTCGGGCGATGAGTCTATTTACTGCTGAAGGCTTCATCGTGTTTTTTGGATGGTTGCCTACAATATGCTTTTCCATTATATAGGTAACAAGGTGACATCTGGCCTGGCTAAATCTTTTGTTGTTCTTCGATTGCAGCATGTCCTGAGTTATTTCAAAAGTAAACAGATCCTTCCTTTTGCTGGAGGTCATCATAGCGCAGATGTAAATTTCATCTGTATGATACACTTCTTCATTAGAAATAATAACTGCAGGATGGGTTTCAGATTTATCGTGGTAAGGAAGATCAAAGTAAACTTCTACAATGTCACCTCTTTAAAATGCCATTAATCTGAGAGGAGATTTTTAATGTGGAGCGCATTCATTTTTGTTATTCCTTCCTTCAAGGACAGGCTTGTTTTTATTCTTGGACTGTCACGAAAAACTATGCGGTGAAGGCGACTTTCAATTTTAAACATCAACTTCAGCATATAACTGAATTTCTCTTTAAGCTCCTGATGTTGAAAATAACTGCTTGATCTAAGTTCCTCATCAACCTTATCTAAATCCCCAACGGTTTTTTTTGTTGAGGATAATAATTCCTTTGCATCTTCTAAGCTTAGCTGGTCCAAATGGTTTAAAGAACCTTCCAAAGAGAGGATAAAGATATCTAATTGACTACAGAAACTCTTGAGGCTGTCCACAGGAGTAAAACGTTGACGGCGTGAAGCATGAGATGACTCGCCCGCATTGTTTAATACAGGTTTAGCCATTTGTTCTATGTCTATCGTTAGATGCATCATTTTTAGAATAGATAAAAATATAAAAAATTTTACCGACTAATGATAAAATAAATGTAAAGCTTTCTCTGCGGGAGTATGTGCAAAACACGAATTTCACGGATTAAAGCGGATTGCTCGGATTTTTCTCAGTGTCCTCTGTGGATCCCTCAGTGCCCTCTGTGTTTAAGATTTATTCGAAATAATTGAGAATCTGGTATCCTCCATTCTTCAAATGCTGATCCTTTCTCATCAATTCAACATCACTAGACATCATATCTTTCACAAGATCTTTCAGATTATATTCCGGAACCCAGCCTAGTTTATTCTTTGCTTTGCTCGCGTCTCCTATTAAGAGGTCTACTTCTGTCGGGCGGAAGTATTTTGGATCTACAGCCAGTACTTCTTTTCCAATTTCGATCTGGAAATCAGGATTGCTGCAGGAAACAACATAAGCCTTTTCATCTATTCCTGTTCCTTTGAATTCCAGTTCGATGCCTACTTCAGTGAAAGCCATTCTTACGAAATCTCTTACCGGAGTGGTTTTTCCTGTTGCTATTACCCAGTCTTCAGCTTCTTCGGCCTGCAGGATCATCCACATCATTCTTACATAATCCTTTGCATGTCCCCAGTCTCTTTGTGCATCAAGATTTCCTAAGTAGAATTTATCCTGTAACCCAAGAGCAATTCTGGAAGCAGCACGTGTAATTTTGCGGGTTACAAAAGTTTCACCTCTTAGGGGCGACTCGTGGTTGAAAAGAATCCCGTTGCAGGCATACATTCCGTAGGCTTCTCGATAATTTACCGTAATCCAGTATGCATACATCTTGGCAACTGCATAAGGACTGCGCGGGTAGAAAGGAGTAGTTTCGGTTTGTGGTACTTCCTGTACTTTCCCGTAAAGCTCTGAAGTAGAAGCCTGATAGATCCTGGTTTTCTTTTCCAGTCCGAGAAGGCGAACAGCATCAAGGATCCGAAGTGTTCCCAGTCCGTCGGCATTTCCGGTATATTCGGGCGTTTCAAAAGATACAGCGACATGGCTCATCGCAGCCAGATTATAGATCTCATCCGGTTGGATCTCCTGGATCAGGCGGATAAGGTTAGTACTGTCGGTCATATCTCCGTAGTGAAGGATAAAATTTCTGTTCTCCTCATGGGGGTCCTGGTAGAGGTGATCAATACGGTCTGTGTTGAAAAGAGATGTTCTTCTTTTTATTCCGTGAACGATGTAATCTTTCTTTAAAAGAAATTCTGCCAGGTACGCTCCGTCCTGTCCTGTTACGCCGGTGATGAGTGCTATCTTCATGTTAGTATTGAGATATTAGATGTGAGATTTGAGAAAAAAAGTTTAGTGTTTATAGTTTGGTGTTGCTTTTTAACTAAAAACAATAAACTACAAACTTTGAACTCTGTAAAACTCTGTGATTCCTTTGTGTACTCTGTGGTTAAACTTTTAAGCACGAACTTGAAAACCTAACCACGGAGTTGTACGGAGTTTGGCACAGAGTTCCACTGAGTTTTCGCATTGGCTTTAAAAAACCATAAACGTTGAACGTTAAACGCTGAAGCAAACGATTTAATTAATTAAACTCGAATTATTTAGTTCCAACTCCTGATAAATTTGTTTTACATCCTGTGAGGATTCTTTGGCTAAAACCAGATTGGCATCTTCTGTTTGCACAAGAATGCAATTTTGTAAACCTGCAAAGGCAGTATATTTTGTTGTGCCTATCTGCATATTCCCAAAAGCATCAACGGGATGTCCCTGTTCACGGAGGTAGTCGTAAATGGCTTCAAAGCTACCCATGTCGCTCCATTCAAAAGCTGAAGGCACAACTTTCATTTTTTCGCTCTTTTCCATAACCGCATAATCCACACTAATTGCCAGGATCTCGTGAGAAGAAAGGGTTTCCAGTCGACTGTTTTCAGCTTCTTCCCATGCAGAAAGGGATTTAGTGTAGACCTGTGGAGCATATTTTTGTAGTTCCTCCAGAAAAACGCCTGCTTTAAAGCAGAACATGCCGCTGTTCCAAAGAAAAGTTCCTTGCTGTAGGAAACTTTGTGCGGTTTCAGTGTCGGGTTTTTCCCTAAAGCTTATTACGTCGTGGTCTGAAAATTCTATATACCCGTAGCCTGTTTCTGGACGCGTAGGTTGAATTCCGAAGGTCACAACGTTGCCCTGTTTGGCTAACTCTATAGCCTTTTGAACTGCAATAGTGTATTCCGGTCCTTCCATAATTATATGGTCGGCAGGAGTAACGAGTAGGATATCCTCCGGCTGCGCGGCAAAGGCTGCAAAGGCGATAGCAGGAGCAGTATTTCTTGGGGTAGCTTCTACGATGTCAATATAATTCTCAATTCCAAATTTCTGCAGGCTCGCCTCAGAAAGTTGTCTGTTCCCCTGGTTGCCGACTACAATTAGCTGATCTGTGAGCGGAGCATTTCGTTCTACTGCCAGTTCAAAAAGACTTTTTGAATCAGAAAAAATATTCAGGTACTGCTTTGGTCGTGATTGTCGGCTGAGCGGCCACAAGCGGCTTCCAACTCCGCCGGTCAGTAACACATGTAAAACTTTAGACATAGTAAAATGGTTAATTAGAGAATAGGGATTGGTTAATTAGAGAAGCAAAAAGCTTCAACCGCTTAAATCCCATTCTTAATATTTAAGTGAAATTGCCTCCTTCGGCTTCGGATTCCCTACACATTCCACGGCTCCGGCTTCTGTAGGGAGTAAATTGTCGCGGTGGGAGTGAAGTGTTGGTAACATGATTATTCTTTCTTCTTTTCAGCAGGGTAGGGACTGGTGAAAAAGTGCTCAGTGTTCAGTTGCTCGTCCTCCGAAGCTTCAGCGTAGGAGGATCAGTTGGCAGTGGGTTCTCGGTTGCCTGCTCTCCGAAGCTCTTTCTTGAGCGGAGGAGGGTCGGTTCTCGGTTGTGAGTTGTCGGTTGTCGGTTGTGTTTGTGTGGAGTTCTAAATAGAGTTGACCATTTTTAGAAGTTGGTTATTAATCTATTCATTCTAAAATTACTAATTTCTTTTTTAATCTCTGTTCAAATTCTACTGGTGTGAAGTGATCAATGGAACTATGGCCTTTTTCATTGTTATACATGTACACAGCTTTATCTAATTTTCTAATTAAACTTTTAAAATCGGTAGGATTATATCCTTTTATGTAGCCGTTTTTAATGGTTCCATTTATCCTTTCTGCATGTGGATTTTCATATACAGTCTCACACATACTATTTCTTAAACAGCCTCTTGTAAGGCTTAAAAACTCTTTGCTATAGTATTGACCTCCGCCATCGGAGTGGATAATTGGTTTAATTATTTCATCTCCTTTAATACGAGTTAAAGCCATCTTCAGAGCCGGTATAGTAGTATCTTCTGTTCTTAAGGTTCTACTTGCACTATAGCCGATGATTCTTCTGGAGTATTGATCCAGGATGAAGGTGAGATAGTAAAACTTACTGTTCATCTCATAGTAGGTTATATCACTTACCCAAACCTGGTTTACACCTGTCAACTCCCGACCCGTAACTAAGTTAGGGAATCGCATAACTCCGCTGCTATCGGTTGTCCGTCTAAAGCATTTTTGTGGAGTTATCTTAAATCCGTAACTACGGTAAAATTCAAAGAACTTATCTCTCCCCATGGTCTGAGGTTTTATCCTTCTATAAAGCTCCTTACAGCCCATCTGCGGATGATCCTCTCTTACCTGACGCAGAACTACTTTTAGTTGTTCTTCCTCCTCAGCTCTTTTTAATTCTCTGTTGAGCCGCTGATGGATATTCTGTTTTGTAGTGCCCAGCCAACGATATATCTGGTTCATTTTCCATCGGTGGGCTTCCCTGTGGAGCCAGAACCAGGTAAGGGTTTGGAACCTAGTTTTTTTTTGATATCGATATCATACATCTCTTCTGCAATATCGATCATCTTATCCTTGAACTCGATCTCAAACTGCTTTTGCCCAAGCATTTGTTCCAGTTCACGGATCCTGGCCTTAAGATCTTTTAATCTTCGGGTATCACTCATAAGTTCTACAACTTGTTTTACACCACGTTTACGGTTATGAGAATACTTATCCAGCCATTTATAAACTGCCGTTGTAGACACTTCATATTCCCTGCTTACCTCTAAAACAGTAGAAGTATTCTTTTCAATCTCGCGAACCTTTTTGCGTTTAAAGCTTTCACTAAAATAACGATTTACCCGCTTAGAAGCTTCATTAGAAAAATCTTGTAGTTTTGCCATAATACTGAGTTGTCTAAAACTCCGTAAAACGGTCAACTTATTTCAGCACCCGACATTGATATTGTAATGCTGTAATGAAGTGACGAAGTGATGCTGTAATGAAGTAATGTTGTTATTTAGGCTTGGTCACTCGGTTACTCCGTCACTTCTTCACAATCAGGCGCTTCGCGCAAACGGCTTCGCCGCCCTGAGTCCCAGGATAAGCTGGATCAGGTCGGCAAAAGGATCAGAAAATCAGATATCTGACATCTGATCGAATGAGTCGGCAAATATATTTCTTAACTTTCCTTTAAGACAAACATATCGTGTTAAATATTGAGAATTTTTTATCAACAACTGTGGAAAATTTTTTAATGTATAATAAACTCTGGGGCTGAGGAACCGGGAGTGGTGAGAAGAGGGCTAGCAAAAAAAAAAAAATGGTGGAGAATGTTTAGGAAAGGTTAAAAGCAGTTTTAGTTTTTGAAGGATTTTTTGAGGAATTTTTAAGAAAACGTTTGCGTTGTTTCGGTCGTCGGTTGTCGGTTGTGAGTTGTCGGTTTTTCTGATGTTTATGTTCGGGGTATGGCGTTTAAGTTTAATTCGTGATTCGTGATTCGTTAATTCGGGAATCGTTGAATCGGGAATCGTTGATTGGTGATTGGTTAATTAGTGATTCGGGATTCGGGATTCGGGATTCGTTAATTCGGGAATCGTTGAATCGGCCCTCCTTCGCCAGAGGCTTCGGCGGGTAAAGAATGGTTAATTAGTGATTCGGGATTCGGGATTCGGGATTCGTGATTCGTTGAATCGGCCCTCCTTCGCCAGAGGCTTCGGCGGGTAAAGATTGGTTAATTGGGTCCTCCTTCGCCAGAGGCTTCGGCGGGTAAAGAGAAATCGTCCCTATCACGGCTCCGGGGAATAAATATTTAAAAGGTAAACTTTTGGCGCACTTTAAACTGAATCTCTAACGGTTTTCATGGGAATGAACATCTTTTCTGTGCCGGGAAGTTTAATAAAACCATATTTAATGTAAAACATTTCTGCTGTTTTATCAATGGGATCTACCACTACCGCCAGAGTTCCCAGGTTGTTTGAAATTTCCATACATCTATTCAAAGCGTCTATTAATAGCATTTCTCCTAATCCTCTACTTTGGTAATGACCATCTATTGCCAATCTACCTAGTAGTATGGTGGGTAAATTGTGGTAGTGTGGTGGAAGTTTGCGCGATAGATGTTCCGGAAATTCACTTCGGTTAACAGAACCTGATGACAAGGTATAATATCCTATAATATCAGCTTTGCCGGCTTCGCACAAAACGAAACAAGCAGATAGATCTCTTTTCACATCTTGTTTAGCCTGTTGGTGAATATAATTATCCAACATTTCATAACCACAACTGAAATTTTTCTTGTGGTGGTTGCTCGAAAGCACTTCAATTTTATATCGCATTACTCTTCTTAAAATCTTTATATCTTAATTGAGCACTTTTCAATTTAGAATTCGGCGCCGGTGGATTCAGAATTGCCTCCAGGAAAATTTTTTTATCCTCCAGAGTCTCTACGATAAGCTCGTTTTCTTTTACAATCTTATTTGCTTCGGCATTAATGCAATGAACCACAAATTCGGATAAGTTTTTAAATCCGCGCAACTCAGACGCATATCTTATAAATTCTTTTTGTTCTTTGCTGATCCGTATATCGATCCTATCTTTTAAAGTAGCCATAGATCTTAGGTTTAAAATTATTTACAAATAATCTAATTGCAAATGTACGCATTATTACCGTACAAAATAAATTTATGTTAATTGGCCCTCCTTCGCCAGAGGCTTCGGCGGGTAAAGATTGGTTAATAGGGCCCTCCTTCGCCAGAGGCTTCGGCGGGTAAAGATGGTTGATTGGGGATTCGGGAATCGTGATTCGGGATTCGGGATTCGGGATTCGGGATTCGTTAATTCGGGAATCGTTAATCGGGAAATCGGTAATTCGGGAATCGTTGAATCGGCCCTCCTTCGCCAGAGGCTTCGGCGGGTAAAGAATGGTTAATTGGTGATTCGTGATTCGGCCCTCCTTCGCCAGAGGCTTCGGCGGGAAGATTGGTTAATTGGGCCATCCTTCGCCAGAGGCTCCGGCGGGTGAAGATTGGTTAATTCGGCCCTCCTTCGCCAGAGGCTTCGGCGGGTAAAGAATGGTTAACTGGGCGATCTTTTGAAAAAAAGACTGTAGTTGTTCCTTTACCGGAAGGAGGTTACGTGCAGCATCACGACCACCTGCAACGTGGAACCTGCAATTTTTCCCGCCAACGGCCAATAGCAAATAGCCAAACAGCTTTCTCACATCATCACTCCGTCACAGCATCTCAGTAAGGACAATAGACCGGCAACTGGCAACAGGCAACCTGTATTTTTTCCCGCTGATCCCGCAGATCTCCGCAGAAAAAGCCAACGGGCCATAGCTAATAACCAACAGCTCACAAAGGACGATTGACCTGACAGACAACTGAGAACTGAGAACGTTCCCGTCTTTTACCCAACAAAGATCTTCAAATCAACACATTTTCAAATCCTCAAATTAACAGATTTTTCCTATTTTTGTGCAGCTAAGGGAGGAGACTCCCGGCTTTCCCGGCACCTTGTGCACCCCTACCTGCGGAAAGTAAAATCTATTTGAAAGAAATTTTTCTATGAATTGGTACGCCCTGTACACAAAGCCAAGGTGGGAGAAGAAAGTAGCGAAAGAACTGGAGGAGAAAGGAATTGACACCTATTGCCCCCAGATCACGGAGGTGCGTCAGTGGAGCGACCGGAAAAAGAAAGTCACCAGTCCGCTTTTCAAATCCTATGTCTTTGTGCACCTGGCGGAAAAAGACCGGGCAAAGGTCTTTGACACTCCCGGCGTGGTGCAATACCTGTTCTGGTTAGGAAAACCTGCAATTATAAGAGACGAAGAGATCAATACCATAAAATCCTGGCTGGAAGACGGGCGGGTGGAAGAGTTTGAAGTCAGCCACCTCACCCCCGGTGACAAGCTCATCATCTCCAATGGTAGTTTTAAAGGGAAAGAAGCAGTCATTCAGAAAGTCGGCAGCAAACGCCTTAAGCTTATCCTCGCCGGACTGGGATTGGTGGTGAATGTTAGGGTATCGGAAGTTTTATAGGGATTGGTTAATTGGTGATTGGTTGTTCTCGATACATTTTTTCCCTCGCTTCCGCTCAAGAAAAAACACTACCATTGACGGGGAATGGCTAATTGGGGATTGGTTGTTCTTGATACAATCCGTTCCTGCTCCCGCAGGTCTGGTTTTACTCGAACTAATGGGATTGGTTAATTGGAGAATGGTTAAATTGGCCCTCCTTCGCCAGAGGCTTCGGTGGGTAAAAATTAGTTAATTGGTGATTTATGATTCGTTAATTCGGGAATCGTTAATTCGGGAATCGTTGATTCGGGAATCGTTGATTCGTGATTCGTTAATTCGGGAATTGTTACTCGGGAATCGTTGATTCGGGAATCGTTAATCGGGCCCTCCTTCGCCAGAGGCTTCGGTGGGTAAAGATTGGTTAATTGGGAAAGGTTGCGCGCAACATCACGACCACCTGCAACATGGAACCTGCAACTTTTTCACCCTCAACAGCCAAAGGCTCGCTTTCAGCTTTAACAGACTGGCAACCGGCAACCGGCAACACTTTATACCCGCAACCTGGAACCTGCAACCTTTTCACCCTCAACAGCCAAAGGCTCGCTTTCAGCTTTAACAGACGGGCAACCGGTAACCGGCAACAGTTTATACCCGCAACCTGGAAACCCGCAACTCAGAAGAACCTGCAACATGGAACCTGCAACCTTTTCACCCTCGACAGCCAAGGGCTAATCGCTAACTGCTTCAAGATGGGTAACCGGTAACCGGCAACCGTCTTATAAGACAATTTTCAAGAAAAGTTTCCAGTTAAGCAAGTAAAAAGCTACGCAGGTCCTGGATTTCTATTCCCTCTACTGTGTTACCGGAAAAAGCTTCCAGTGTCACTACCTTCTTTGGGTAGTTATCCCGAATATTCTTAAGATTTCCAAATTCCCTTTCCAGGGTTTCGGGATTGTTAATGCTAAGCGCTACTTGCACGTATAACTTTTCCCCTTCTTTTTCTGCTATAAAATCTATTTCTTTATCCCCCAATATTCCTACCTGCACCTTATAACCTCTAAACAGCAAATGATTATACACCACATTTTCCATGATCTTGCCCCGATCTTCTAATCTATAACCCCAAAGGCCGTTACGTATGCCCAAATTCTCAAAATAATACTTTTCTCCAATCTCAAATAATCGCTTTCCTATTAGATCGTAACGTCCCACCTTATGGATAAGAAAGGCATTCACCAGATGCTGTATATAATTCTGCACCTGGTTTGGTGCCATTTTTATACGTTGCGATTTTAAGAAATCGCTTATTTTTTTTGCCGAAAAGATACTGCCCGTATGCGCAGCTAAGAATAATACCAGTTGCTCCAGAAAGTTAACATTGCGAATTGCGTAACGGTTGATAATATCACGGTAAACAATACTCTGATAGATATTTTTTAAATAATCAAATACTATTTCATCTCTGAGTTCTAAATGTATTAAATAGGGAAGTCCGCCGTATTTAAGATATTTATCCAGGCTCTCATCATTCCCGGCTAAACCATGAAAATCAATAAACTCCGAATAAGCCAAACTGTAAACCTCCAAGGCTATATACCTGCCACTAAGATGCCCTGCAATGTCCCCGGATAATAAGTTGGCATTGCTCCCGGTACAGTAAAGATCAAGGTCCCCGTTTAATAACAAAGAGCGGAGAGCTTCTCCAAAATTTTCCACATCCTGGATTTCATCTATAAAAACATAAGTCTTACCGGATTTGGCTTTCTTTGCAACCACATATTCGTTCAAATCATGGGCAGTTCTTAAAAAGGAAAAAGCCAGATCTTCTTTATTGATATATATAATAGTTGCCTTAGGATCCCTATTAAGGATAAGTTGTATTATTTGAAAAAGTAAATAACTTTTACCTACCCGGCGTTGGCCTGTTATTACTTTGATAATATTTTGGCCAATAAATGGCTGCAGCTTTTCCAAATAATGGGAGCGGATAAGTATTTTATCTGGTACACCTGGAATCATTGTTGTAATTATGATTATAACCTTTTACAAATATAGAAAAAGTTATAAGTATAATTATAACTTTTTAAAAATCTGTAAATAGGTTTAATTACGATTGTAATTTGTTAGTCTGTGATTAATGTTAAAGACATACACTTCCTCAATTTGAAATGATAACTGCAGGATGGGGAATCCCTAATCCAAAATCCTATCCTTAATCCCTGAAGATGGTTAATTGGTGACTGATTAATTCGTGATTTGTTAATTCGGGAATCGTTAATTCGGGAATCGTTAAGCGGGAATCGTTAATCGGGCCCTCCTTCGCCAGAGGCTTCGGTGGGTAAAGATTGGTTAATTGGGGATTCGGGATTCGTTAATTCGTGATTCGTTAATTCGGGAATCGTGATTCGTTAATCGTTTATTGGGGATTGGTTGTTCTCGATACAATCCATTCCTGCTCCCGCAGGTCTGGTTTTACTCGAACTGATGGGGAATGGTTAATTGGGAGATGGTTCTTTTAATGAGTTCAAAGTGATCTTTTGAAAAAAAGACTGTAGTTGTTCCTTTACCGGAAGGAAGTTGCGCGCAATATCACGACCACCTGCAACATGGAACCTGCAACTTTTTCACCCTCAACAGCCAAAGGCTCGCTTTCAGCTTTAACAGACGGGCAACCGGTAACCGGCAACACTGTATACCCGCAACCTGGAACCCGCAACTCAGAAGAACCTGCAACGTGGAACCTGCAACCTTTTTTCGCCAACAGCCAAAGGCTAAAGGCCAATGACTTTTCCTAATTTACTCCGTCACTCCGTCACTCCATCACTTCATCACTCCATCACTCCATCATTCCATCACTATCTTTCACATAATCTTGAACCCGGAATTCTTTCACGCAGAGGCCGCAAAGGTCTCGCAAAGTGCGCAGAAATTGTCATTCAGAGCGAAGCTTTTGCGGAGCGAAGAATCTCTCTTATTCTAACAAGCCATGAGACAACAGATTCATCACTCCATCACTCCGTCACAGCATCACAGTAAAGACAAAAGACCGGCAACAGGCAACAGGCAACCTGTATTTTTTCCCGCTGATCCCGCAGATCTCCGCAGAAAAAGCGGAAAGCTAAAGACCAACAGCTTCACTCCATCACTCCATCACTCCATCACTCCGTCACTCCGTCACTCCGTCACTCCGTCACTCCGTCACTCCATCACTTCATCACTCCGTCACAACTTCAACATCCGTAAAAAACAACTCAAAACTCCCGTCTTCACTCCTGTGCATAGTAGCTACTTTGAGTCCCCCGTGCTCTTCGTAATCTTCCCAGGTCGCCGCGAAAGCTCGCTTCCTGCTGCCGCCGGATAAATACACCCATTCCCTGATCATGTGATCGTTTCCAAAGTAGATCTCATAGACATCTCCCGGAGTATAGCCGGCACCGTCGGGATAGGTGACAGTGACGCGCTGCATTTGTTCGCCGCCGATAGGTGCTGTGGCCTGTTCTGTATGCTCCCATTCCATATCATCCCAAACCAGGTGAAACGGAAATAACAGCCAGTACTGATCGTTGATGAACCGCTGATCTGTCTGCTCATGTTGTGAAGCTTCCGATTCGTAGTTATAAGTAACAGTGCTGTCGGGAGTGGTCAAGGTTGCTGTTTTATCCTGCGGTCGCCACGTCCAGGCTCTGCTGGTTCTGAGGGTGTCGTTGACTCTGACGTTAAAGGTGTAACGGAGTTCCTTAACGTCTTTGAAGTTTTCAATTCCGTTAGCCTGGGCTATTTTTTGAACTATGGTTTGATCTTGTTGATTATCTGTGCAGGAAAGGACTAGGGCAACCAGGAATAGGAGGAGAGTGAACTTTTTCATTGGATAGGTTTAGTTTTATAAAGATAGCAAAAGTGGGATGAGTTGCTGACAAGAATCTTGAATCCTAAATTTTGAACCTTGAATCATTCCTCGCAAAGTGCGCAAAGGGTGGGCGCAAAGGGCGCAGATTTAAAGAAAGCTAAAGGCTAATAGCCAATAGCCAACGGCTTTCTTATTATTTTTAATTCTCACTTCCTCTATTTCCCGCAGATCCCGCAGATCTTCGCAGATTTTGATCTTCTATTAGCTGCCTACTGATCACTGATCACTGCTAACTTTTTTTCCCGGTTCCTCCCGATCCTTCGGGATAGGGTTAGGGCAAAACAGGAAAAGTGGCAAGGGGAGAGGATGAGACAAATATTTCCCGCAGATCCCGCAGATCTTCGCAGATTTTGATCTACTATTAGCTGCCTACTGATCACTGATCACTGCTAACTTTTTTTTCCCGGTTCCTCCCGATCCTTCGGGATAGGGAAGGGGCAAAACGGGAAAAGGGAGCAAGGAGACAATATTTCCCGCAGATCCCGCAGATCTTCGCAGATTATTTTGTGCAATAAAGAGCAGGGAACATCAAACCGCACCCGTGAAAAAAGCGCTTCGACTTTTCCTCCCTCCGGTCGGGCTCAGCGTGACACTAGGCAACCAGCAACAGAAATCAATGACGCCAACAGCCAAAGGCTAAGAGCTAATAGCTTTTTAAACCCGCAGCCCGTAACCCGCAACAATTGAAACCTGCAACTTGCAACTGGCTACTGTTAGAACTTGAACAAAATGCCTATTCTCGATACAATTTCCTCTCGCTGGCGCTCAAGAAAATCACTCGAATTGACGGCATTTCGTACTTCTACCTTCGTAATTCTAACTTCACAACGCCTTGACACTCATCCCGCCATCTGCCACTATGGTTTGTCCCGTGATAAAGGAGGATCTGTCCATAGCTAAAAATGCAATGACCGAAGCAATTTCTTCGGGTTCGGCGATGCGGTTGAGCGGAGTGCGGCGAAGGATCATTTCCTTGCGTTCGCCCTGTAGTACAGAATCTGTCAGCGGAGTGCGGGTGTACCAGGGAGAGACGGCATTCACCCTGATGTTATCCCGGGCCCATTCTACCGCCAGACTTCTGGTTTGCTGCAGGAGTCCGGCTTTGGCCATGGCATAGGGTGTACCGGTGCCTACGTCCTGAGTGGCGGCAGAGGAAGCTACATTAATGATCTTTCCGTTGCCTGACTTCTTTAAATAGGGATAAAGTTCTCTTGCAAGAAGAAAGGGAGACATGAGATTAGTCTCTACAACCTGCCGGTATTCCTGTTCAGAAAAGTCCATCGCTTTCTTGCGGATGTTTATTCCCGCGTTGTTTACCAGGATGGTTACTGCTTTCCAGTTATTCTCGGCCCAGCTAAAGATCTTACGTCTGTCATCGGCCACAGTGACGTCGGCAACTATGCCTTTTACCGCATGTCCTGCGGCAGTGAATTCATCTTCTACTTTCAAGATATCATCGGCATTTCTTCCGGTATAGAGCACCTCGGCTCCGAGTTTTAAAAATTCTTCAACCGTCGCGCGACCGATTCCTTTAGAGCCGCCGGTGATTATTGCTGTTTGTCCTTTTAAGTTCCACATTTTTTAAATGATTAAGGTTTAATGTTTAAGGATTAATTTGTTTTTGAGAAACAAGTGCCAGGAGTCAAGAGCCAAGAGTTAAGACTGTAGAAGGAGGCCTCTGCAATACGTTATTTCTACCTGCTTTTCCCGGCTCCTCCCGATCCTTTGGGATAGGGTGGGGTAAAACGGGAAAAGTGATTATCGATGGCGCGGATTTGCAATCCGAAACTACGATATCTACTAAAGCCAAAGGCTAAAAGCCAACAACTAAAAGCTTTCCCTAACTTCGTCCTTCTTTCGCCTCTGTTCTCGATACAATCCCGAGTCCTCGGGATCACTCGAACTGACGGCACATTTAATTGAAAAGCCGCCCCAAACACAAACAAGAAATAATTATTAAACCATTCCAAAACCTGGTAGATCTAGAAAAAATTCTTGTTGGTATTCAATGGAGCGGCCCTCTATTCAATGGCCTGCAAGGTTCCCTTTACAGGCTTCTTCCTGTCAAAAGTTTGTAAATGATCAAAATTACTGCGATCACGATCAGGATGTGAATGATGCTTCCAAGATCAGGAAAGGCAAAATAGCCAATCAACCATCCAATGATCAGTAAAACGATAATAAGCCATACTAAATCTCTCATAATTGTTAGTTTGTGCAGCCTTTAAGGCTGCTGGTTAGAATTTTTGGTTGTGCTTTCACAGTAAAAGCGAAAACTTTTCAGGTTTCCGAAGCCTTTACTGCCGATTATCTATTAAATGTACAAAAGCTTTCGAATTGCAATTCCTACTTTAACGGAGGTTTAACGGGAACGCGGCGCAGCCGCGTATTTCGGAATCAGGAATCAGGATTCAAAATTATTTCAATTCTGCCCCCTCTCCTCTGGAGAGGGCGGGGGAGAGGATGAGGAAGAACCCGCAATCCGCATCTTTTCAAAACCCGCAACGGTTTCTGAACTCCTAACGCATAACTCATAACTGCTAAAACTCACTACTGAATACTATCAAAGCGCATTCTTCGTGACCCAAAGCTTCCATCCTATAACAGCTTTCTGAAATTTTGTGGCTTTTGCTAAATCCAGCTGTCTTTTGCTGTAGCTGGGGAGTATTTTTTTATTGAGTCTGGAAAGCTGCCTGAAAAATTTCTTTTTCATAAGAGGTAGGTTAGTTTCTAATAAAGGTAAGAAAATAGTTTTCAGGGTTCATAATTCAGTTTCCATATCATAACCTTAGAACCGGAACCTGAATTTTGAAACCGAAAGGCCAACAGCTTTAGCCTTTAACGTCAAGGCCAATAGTCCAACGGAAGCAAATGAGCTATACGCTGTTCGGACATTTCCCCGCTGAATAGTACTGCCAGAGGAGGGTTGTTATTTCCAAGATGATCTATATGAAAGGGAGAAGTTGCTTGTAATCCTGACTGTAATATTCCGGAATAGAGGATACTAATCTTTTCTGCAAGAAGTTCTATGGCTGTTAGTTCCTCATCCTGTTCGATCTTAAAGTGCTTGTAAGGCGCAGTTTTGAATCTGTCAAAGTAAATCTCAAAACCATTCTCTTCCAGTTGTTTTTTAGCCAGAGCACGCATAAAATGTAGAGAGGATCCATGATAGGAAATCCTGCGGTTTTTAAGATATTTCTTTCCTGGTGTATCATGCAGGTTTCTAAAGAAACTGGTTCCCTGATAGGTTACCATTTGCACATAAGTAAGGCCGCTGTTGCCCTGGTCATAAAGAGCTTCAAAGGAATCAAGGCTATAGGTGATCTCATAACCCAGGTGGCGGTTTATTATTTGCAGAGGTTCCCGGGAATAGGCGGTAAGGATTTTTCTTGAAGGGCTGTATCTTAGCTCCAGAACTTCAGGATTTTTTATTCTGCATTTTGCAGCTTCAGCGGTATAACCAAAGAATTCCCGCTTAAAAACCTGCAGCTTTTTTTCCCGGCTCCAGGTGTCAGGCTCTATAAATACTGCCGCAAGTTGTTCTGTAGCTTCCTCCAGATAAATAGGTCTCAAAATCTGCCCTTTTTGGAGATCTTTTATCAGTACGTGCTTATATCCCAGGTAACTGATGACCAGAGGAACAGTTGCTGCGGAATTTTCTAACCGGAAATTTCCCTGGGAATCTGAAACAGTTCCCAGGCTGGTGCCATCAAAATAAACTGAAACGCCCTGTAATGCGACAGAATCTTTTGCTGAATACACCGAACCTGTTATTTGGGATGCAGCAATGAACGGCAGGAATCCGAAGAAGAAAAGCAGATATCTTTCCTGCATTTTATTTTTTGATAATGATCTCGATCACGCCATTCCTCGCCTTCTCCCCATATTTAGCAGTTGCTTTATCTCCTTTAAGTACAGTAACGGCTTCAATATTTTCAGGAGCTATGGAGTTGGGATCAAAATCTTCGTCTGCTACTTTTCCGTCAATGACATATAAAGGTTTGGAAGCATCGGGATCTGCACTGCCTACATCTCTTACAGAAAGCCTGGGTGATTCTTCAAATGTAACCTTGGTGATCCTAAAGGTAGGTGGCTCTACTTTCTCTTTAAATGTTATATCATTCTCCTGCAGTTCTTCTTGTGACTTCAGCTGGATCTCGATAGCTCCATCTTTTGCACGATCGCCGTATTTCTTAATAGCATTATGATCTTTTAGTACATTAATAGATTTAATTTTTGAAGGATCCACGTCAGACGAAGTAAAATCTTTTTGTTCTACTCCGTCAATAAAGATCAGAGGTTTGTTTTCCTGCCGGGTATAAATTTGTGCGCCGTCATTCTGAACCGCAAGAATGTCATCAAATTCTGGCTGAAGATCATCGGCAGAAAGCTTTAGGTGGGGGTTAGGGGTTGTCTCTGAATATTTTATATCAGCACTCATTAGCACAGGAGCTGAGTCTTTCCTAACTTCAATAAAGCTGCTCTTAATGTTGCCTTTTTGGAGGTCCATATGTTTTAGGACCTCCTTAATATCATCAACAATTAAAGCTTCGGTCAAAATAATTGCGCCATCTTTAGCTTTGTTTCCGTAGCGGGCTTTAGCTTCTTTTGGCTTGAGCACATTCATATTTCCTGTTACCTGGATCTTTTTCCCCAATAAGCTTTTTGCTGAATGTTCCTTTCCGGAAATTAAAAATAAGGGTTCCTTTCCAAGATCTGCTAAAGCAGGAGTCTTACTCTTATGGGGATCTACACCGGACCTGAATCCCGTTTCCTTTTCATTGGTATAGAAAACGGTGGGTTCAATTCCCGAAGGATTATTAAGTACTATATTACCGGATGCCCCGGTAGATGGTTTAAAAAAAGAAATCTGTATCGCAGTAAGTAGATCTTCAGAATATTTGGCGTTTTCAAATTTCAGGGTTATTCCCTGCTTTTCAAAAAGCTTTTCAAAGCTGGAAAGCGTTTCGGGAGTTGTTTTTTTAGAAATTGTTGCTGAAACTTCAACTTCAGATGTTACATAACCTTTATTATTGGTTTTCTGAGTCTCCTGCGCTACCGTTTTGACATTGAAAAAGAAAATGAAGACAGCAAGAAAGGGAAGCACGAAACTTAGCTTCCAAAAATTAGATTTTTGACGGGTGTTTTTATTGAGCATCATAATGCGTTTTTTTATAAAGGATTGGTAGAATTGATTGGTGAGGGCCGGTTGAAAATCACCAACCGAAATTTTCAGAAGGGTTTTCTGATATTCCTTTTTTGACACCTCTGCGGCAATAACTTCTTTGTCCGCAAGGTATTCCAGATTCTGAACCATGCTTTTTCTGTACAGGCGACACAATGGATTGAACCAAAAAACATAAACACTCAGGCTACCTAAAAGTTGATCCAGGGAATGCCATTGACGCACATGTGCCCGCTCGTGCTTTAGGATAAGGTCTAATTCGACCTCACTGTGTTGTGCGGGATCGATGACAATGAATTTAAAAAAGGAAAAAGGTTGTGTGTTTCCGGCTTTGTGAACAAGATGTAAATCTCCTTGCCTGTAGCTTTTGTGGGTGTAGAGGAGCTTCAGAAGAGAAAAGAGTTCATATAAAAATTTCAGTAGAAAATAAGTGAGTCCGATGAGGTAGGTGATCCCGGCTATTTGCCACCAGTCCATTGGGGATGATCCTACAGGGGCGGGGGAACCGGCAACAGGCAAATTCTCCAGGAAAAGGGGTACAGTTGGAGTTTCCGTGATGACTGTGCGGGTGATCTCGAGGAAGGGCAGGAGGAGGGAAGTGATTATTCCGGCAAACAGGAAAATCCGGTTGGTTCTAAAGTTCGTGTCATCCTTTAAAAGGAAAAAATAGGCTGCAAAAAAGAGGCTCATCAATCCTGCACTTTTTAGAAGGTATGTGATCAATTCCTGCATTATTTCTTCTTTTCAATGATTGCCAGGATCTCTCTCAATTCATCTGCACTTATCTTCTCTTCTTTGGCAAAGAAGGAGACGACATTTTTATAGGAGTTATCGAAAAACCGATTAGTTGCCAGTTTCATAAACTGCTTTCTATATTCTTCTTTTGACACAACGGGAAAATATTGATGTGTTTTTCCATAAGCTTTATGACTCACGTATCCTTTCTCCTCCAGGTTTCTGATGATCGTTGACACCGTATTATAGTGCAAGTTTTCATCAGGGAGTTCAGCAATGACCTCTTTAACAAAAGCCTTTTTGAGATCCCATAAGATCCTCATGATCTCTTCTTCTTTGTTGGTAAGTTTTTCCATTCTCCCTATTTAATGTTCTTTTGGTCAACACAAACATAACTATAAAATTCGTTTTACAACTGTTTTTATAGTTGTTTTTTTCTCTTTGGCTTTAGGATTTTATTAACCCCTCCAAAAAGGCTGAAATCTCCGCATTCTTCGAGAAACTTCTATCTTCGCAAAAAAAGATTTAATGAGCGTTCTCTTTATTATTATTGGTTTTGTTTTGTTGGTCGTGGGAGGTGAATTTTTGGTTCGGTCTTCTGTTGCAATTTCCCTAAAACTGGATCTTTCCCGGATGGTGATTGGCCTTACTGTGGTCTCCTTCGCTACCTCGGCACCCGAATTACTGGTGAGTTTACAGGCCGCACTCGGCGGCTATTCAGACATGTCTCTTGGGAACGTTATAGGATCCAACATTGCAAATATTGGACTGGTACTGGGAATCACTGCAATGATCTCACCCTTGCTTATCGACCGGGACTTTGTAAGGTTCAACTGGCCAATTATGATGCTCTTTTCCCTGGCACTCTATTTTTTCCTTTCTTCAGAAGATGTGCTTTCCCGCCGGGAGGGGCTCTTTCTCCTGGGAGCTATAATTTTTTATCTCTTCTTCCTCATCCGCCGTGCCCGCAATAAGCCCGATGAAGTGGCAGAAGAGATCGATCCCAATCTTAAAGTCGCCTCTACTTTTAAAACTATCCTCTGGCTTGTTATAGGTGGGCTGGCTCTTTACTTTGGATCTGAATTGCTTGTGGATGGCGCTGTAGATCTCGCTTCGGCCTTTGGAATAAGTGAAAGAGTAATATCGGTTACCATGATCGCAGTAGGAACAAGTATTCCCGAACTTGCCGCTTCGGTCATTGCAGCGGTGAAAAAGGAAAAAGCGCTTTCGCTGGGTAACCTTATAGGATCTAACATCTTTAATATAGCTTCAGTTCTGGGGATCACGGCCATAATTCAGCCGGTGGTGGTAAAAGCAGATGAGATCCTTACCAATGATATCTTCTGGATGATCGGAATTGCCTTTGTACTTATTCCGCTGGCCTACCTGCCTACAAAATATTCCCTGGGAAGGCTAAAAGGTTTTCTTTTGGTAGGAGCTTATGCTTTTTTTGTGAGTCAGGCACTATTGAGCTAAAAACAGGGGGTGTTCATAATTAAACTATAATTTTTAATAAACATACCCTAAAATTTTAGGGGGTGTATTAAAAAAACAAATATATTTGTTGCCGTTAAACCATAAAAAACTTCTAATGGCAACTTTAAGATTTCAGGCACTCAGGGAAACCCTCAACCGCAAACCTATCCTTATTGAAGAAAAAGAGCGGCGCTCAGAACTCTTCGGTAGAAATGTTTTTACCGAAAGTGTAATGCGACAGTTCCTAACTAAAGAGGCCTTTCAAAGTGTCATGGAAGCTAATGCCACCGGGAAAAAGATCGACCGCTCTATTGCCGATCATATTTCAACCGGAATGAAAGAATGGGCAATTACCAAAGGCGTTACACATTATACGCACTGGTTTCAGCCTCTTACAGGGACTACAGCCGAAAAACATGATGCCTTTTTTGAAACCATCGGGGATGGACTTGCAATTGAAAAGTTCGGCGGCGGACAATTAGTTCAGCAGGAGCCCGATGCTTCCAGCTTTCCACATGGTGGGATAAGAAATACTTTTGAAGCGCGTGGCTATACGGCCTGGGATCCTACTTCTCCGGCTTTTATTTATGGAACTACACTGTGTATTCCAAGCGTTTTTGTTTCCTATACGGGAGATGCGCTCGATTTTAAAACTCCTCTTTTGAGAGCACTGCAGGCCGTGGATAATGCCGCCACAGAGGTGGCTAAATATTTTGACAAAAATGTAAGCAAGGTTCAGGCGACCTTAGGCTGGGAGCAGGAATATTTTCTAATTGACTCGGCTTTGGCGGCTTCGAGACCCGATCTTCAGCTTGCGGGAAGAACCTTGTTAGGACATTCCCCCGCTAAGGGTCAGCAATTGGATGATCATTATTTTGGTTCCATTCCGTCGCGCGTGCTGGCATATATGCGTGACCTGGAAAAAGAGTCCATGTTGCTTGGAATTCCGGTTAAGACACGGCACAACGAAGTGGCACCAAACCAGTTTGAGCTAGCTCCTATCTTTGAAGAAGCTAACCTGGCTGTAGATCATAACTCTTTGCTTATGGATATAATGCATAAGGTGGCAGAGCGTCATAATTTCGTAGTATTATTCCATGAAAAACCTTTCGCAGGCATCAATGGAAGCGGGAAACATAACAACTGGTCATTAAGTACAGACACCGGAGTCAACCTTTTAGGTCCCGGAAGCACTCCTATGAAGAACCTTCAGTTTTTGACCTTTTTTATCAATACCATAAAAGCTGTTCATGATAACGAGGAACTGCTAAGAGCGACTATTGCAAGTGCTTCCAATGACTTTAGGCTTGGTGCCAATGAAGCGCCTCCTGCTATTATTTCCACTTTTATTGGTTCTCAGTTAACTGAAGTTCTTGACGAGCTGGAAAAGGTGACCGATGGAAAACTTTCTCCTGCAGAAAAGACCGAACTTAAACTAAACGTTGTTGGAAAAATTCCTGAAATTCTACTTGATAATACAGACAGGAACAGGACCTCTTCCTTCGCATTCACCGGTAATAAATTTGAATTCCGCGCCGTGGGATCAAGCGCAAACTGTGCAGAACCTATGACAGCTTTGAACTCCATCGTTGCCAAGCAGCTTCGGGATTTTAAACAGGAGGTGGATAGCCTTATAAAAGACAAAAAAATGAAGAAGGATGATGCCATTTTTAATGTCCTTCGCGAATACATTAAGGAATCTAAAAATGTTCGTTTTGAAGGGGATGGATATTCAGACGAATGGGAAAAAGAAGCCGAAAAACGAGGTCTAAGCAACAACCGTAATACACCTGAAGCCCTTAAAGCACTTATAAAAAAGGAAACTGTTGATATGTACAAGGAGCTTGGGGTGATGAATGATGTGGAGATTGGCGCCCGTTACGAGATCCAGCTGGAGGAATATATCATGAGAGTGCAGATCGAAAGCCGTATTCTTGGTGACATCGCCCGTAACCACGTGATCCCTACCGCTATTCGTTATCAGAATATTTTGATCAAGAATGTACGTGGATTAAAAGACATTTTTGGAGATGACTTTAAAACACACTCCAGGGAACAGCTTGAGATCACCAAAGAAATTTCTGTGCACATTGAGAAGATCAATTCCGGAATTACCGATATGATAGAGGCCCGTAAAAAGGCAAATAAACTGGAAGAGGCCGAAGAAAAAGCCTTTGCCTACTGCAACGAAGTGAAACCTTTCTTTGATGTGATCCGCTATCACTGTGATAAGCTGGAGCTGTTGATCGATGATGAGATCTGGCCCTTGACCAAGTACAGGGAGTTATTATTTACCCGTTAAACCTGTCAAAAATGACATTTTTAAAGCCACTCTTTTTCGGGGTGGCTTTATTTTTTCTATTCTGAAGGCTGAAAAATTTAAACTAATTATCTTTGAACCTCAAATCCAAAAGCATGAGTGAGGAAATAAGTAAACGCTATGCCGGCCGCGGAGTTTCTGCCGGAAAAGAGGACGTCCACAACGCCATCAAAAACGTGGATAAAGGACTTTTTCCGAAGGCATTCTGTAAGATCGTCCCCGATTATCTTACCGGCGACGAAGATTACTGCCTCATCATGCATGCCGACGGTGCCGGTACAAAGTCCTCTCTTGCCTACATGTATTGGAAGGAAACCGGTGATGTCAGTGTCTGGAAAGGTATTGCGCAGGATGCGTTGATCATGAACATCGATGATCTTCTTTGTGTAGGTGCCGTGGACAATATCATGCTTTCCTCCACCATTGGTCGTAATAAAAATCTGGTGCCGGGAGAGGTGATCTCTGCGATCATCAACGGTACAGAAGAATTGCTTACCGATCTTAAGAGCTTCGGAATAAATATCCACTCCACCGGCGGCGAAACTGCCGATGTTGGTGACCTTGTACGCACCATCATTGTAGATTCCACCGTCACTGCCCGTCTTAAACGCAGTGAAGTGATCGACAATGCGAACATCAAACCCGGAAACGTGATCGTAGGCCTGGCTTCTTTTGGACAGGCGACCTATGAAAAGGAATATAATGGCGGCATGGGCAGCAACGGACTCACCTCTGCGCGTCATGATGTCTTCGGAAAGAGTTTAGCTGAAAAATATCCCGAAAGTTATGATCCTGCAGTGCCTGAAGAGCTTGTCTATAGCGGCTCAAAGAAGTTGACAGATTCAGTTGAGAATGCTCCGCTCGATGCCGGTAAACTGGTACTTTCACCTACACGTACATATGCACCTGTAATAAAGAAGATCCTGGGAAAGTATTCCAAAAATGACATTTTTGGGATGGTACATTGCAGCGGAGGCGCGCAAACCAAGGTGCTGCATTTTGTGGACAATGTGCATGTGATCAAGGATAATTTATTTGATGTTCCGCCGCTTTTCAGGCTCATTCAGCAGGAGAGTAAAACCCATTGGAAAGAGATGTACCAGGTGTTCAATATGGGCCATCGAATGGAGCTGTATGTTGATGAAGCTATTGCTGAAGATTTGATTGCTATTTCAAAGTCCTTCGATGTGGATGCAAAGATCGTAGGCAGGGTAGAAGCTTCCGAAGAGAAAAAACTGACCATTAAAAGTGAATTCGGCCAATTTGAATACCGCTAAGGCTATTCTTCCCGCTACTTTCGGTCTGCTGAAGGAAATTTCAGGAAAAGCAGATTTCCGGATCATCAGTGCTTTTAAAAATGCCATTCTCAGCTTCGGAAGCAAGGCCGATGCAGATGAGCTTCTGCAGCACTTTCTCCAAAATCCCACAGATCCTTATGCAGGAGACCTTCTTGAAGTAATAGGCAGCTGGGGCGATTCCTCTCATGCCGAAAAGATCTTCAGATTCTCTATTTCTGATGGCCGGCTGCATGAAAATTTTCCTGAAACTGTGCTCGAAATTTTAGGCCAACTTGGATATGAGCCCGCAAAACCTGTGCTGGCGCATTACGCTTTTAATTCCCCCGAATATTATTTGAACAAAGCGGCTGTTCTCGGTTTGCTGCATTTTGACTGCAAAGAATATCGGGAGGAAATCCGTAACAGTATTGTGAAGGTGCTGGATAAAAACCTGTTTCCGGAATATCTTCCTGCCCTCATTTGCAAACTTGAAGATTGTAAAGAACTTCTGGAGCAGCTCTACCGGTCCGGCGCCACCATCATTTCTACCGACTGTAATGCAGGGATCTTCCTGGGTTTTTCTCTTTGTGGCGACGAAGGAAGAAGCTACTTCAAAAATGCCCTTTTTGATCCCAACTGGGAAGCCTTCTATAATGCCGCCCGCACAATTGTACAGGGAATGACTCATTTAAATATCACTTTTGAAGAGTTGATGCAGGAAGCGGGAGAGATCAAAGATGAGAAGCAGTTACAGTATTATATGCTGGTGATCCTTTCCCTCCTGGAGATCAAAGCCGATTCCCATGAGTCAAAGGGCGAAAGTTTCGAAAAGCTCTACCGCAACCTCATTGCCACCGGCCACCTCACCACCCTCGCAGAAAAAGCCGGGCAACTCCATGATGCAGAGAGTGTAGAGAAGCTTTTGATCTTGAGGATGAAGGAAGAGGTTATCTTAAGGAATAAGAGGTGAAATTGATACTCTAACTTTCACACAAAGCAAAATAAGAAAAAGCTAAGCTCACGGAGAAATTCTTCTTGCGAAAAAATCCGGATTTTAATTGACAATTCGGTGAATGCCATTCTTCAGTAATTTTGTGTTGAAGTTAATAAGAAGGCCAACCTTCATATACGAGAGTTTAAGATAAGTCAGGAGCTGAGCGAAATGTACAGGAGCGAGATTCTCAAGGGATTTTACTTCAATTATTATTTTATTTTCAACCAGCAGGTCGATCCTGTAACCAACATCCATTTTTATTTCTTTATAATAAAATGGCATGGGATGTTGTTGTTTAACCTCTAAACCAGCAGAACGAAGATCGTAGGCTAAGGCATTTTCGTAGGTAGATTCTAATAACCCCGGCCCCAGGTTCTTGTGTAACTCAAGTGCTACTCCAATTATTCTAAATGAAAGATCTTTCTCGCTCATATATTAAAAATACAAAAGTCTATTTCACACCTCTTTCTTCGTGATCTTCTTTTTGATCTTTGTGATCTTTGTGTGAAACAGGGTCTGTTTTAGCAGAGTTCAATTAATTTTACTTCACATTATTTAATGCCTCCACTTTTTTTAGCTTCGGTTCTATATATTTTTTACAAAAAGGAGCTTCAGGATTTCTCTTGTAGTAATCCTGAATAGCTTCGCGTGAAGCTACAAACCTCCCGAAAGCCAGCACCTGCGTCACCAGTTTTTTGTCAGATTGTACCTGAAGTCTTTCAAGTAGATTTTTTACCTCCTTTTCCTCTTCCGCAGAGAAGAAATATACAGCACTCCGGTATTTTTTCCTGAAGGAATGATCCGACGTCGAATTGTGGGTATGAAGATGTATCTCTAAAAGCTTACCCAGATTTACCTTTTTTGGAAGATAATGCACAATAACAGCTTCGGAGAGAGTGTCGGCAGGAGCTTCAGAAGCAATATACCCCTGCTCAACTTTTACAACACCCTCCACCTCCTGAAAGACCGCTTCTGTACACCAGTGACAGCCACCTCCTAAACCTATTTTCTGTACTTCGACCATAAATAAAGATACAAAATCAACAGCTACTCATAGTTTTAGTCCCAAACTTATGAATGTCGGCGAGGCCGCTCCTCATCCTAAAAATGCTTATATTAAATAAAAAATTATAAAATGAAGAAGTCATTATTTCTATTGATGCTATTTGCTATTTCTTTTTCCGGCCATACCCAGGAGGAAAACCTGAAATCCCTGGGGCTTCAGCTGGAGAACTACGAATATCCCTATGAAGTAAATAAGCTTGTGGTAAGTAATCAAAATCAGGAGCTGGAATTCGCTTATATGGACATTCAGCCGGAGAATTACAACAATAAGAATGTATTGCTGCTTCACGGAAAGAACTTCAACGGAGCCTATTGGGAAACTACTATTGAGGTCCTCTCCCGGGAGGGTTATCGGGTGATTGTGCCAGACCAAATTGGCTTCGGAAAGTCTTCCAAACCTGAATATTTCCAGTACAGTTTTCAACAATTGGCTGCCAATACCAAAAACTTACTGGACACCTTAAAAGTATCAAAAGTGGCAGTTTTAGGGCATTCTATGGGCGGAATGCTGGCTACTCGTTTTGTGCTAATGTTTCCCGAAGTATCTGAAAAACTTATTCTGGTTAATCCTATTGGTTTGGAAGATTATAAACGCAAAGTTCCCTATCAATCAATCACCTCATGGTATGAGAATGAATTGCAACAAGATTTTGGGGACATTAAGGAATACCAGCGCAAGAATTATTACGATGGAGAATGGAAGCCCCGCTATGATGAGTGGGTAAATATTCTTGCCGGCTGGACACTCAATGAAAACTATCCATTGATCGCCTGGAATGCTGCACTCACTTATGACATGATCTTCACACAACCGGTGGTACATGAATTTCAGGATCTAAAAAGTCCCACTTTGCTCATCATTGGCACCCGTGACCGTACAGCTTTAGGAAAACCCCTGGTATCTGAAGAAGTACGAAAAACAATGGGGCAGTACCAGGAGCTGGGAAAAACCACTCAAAAAGCTATTCCCAACGCCCAACTGGTGGAGCTGGAGGATGTGGGGCATCTTCCGCATATCGAAGCTTTTGATCAATTTATAAAGCCACTTCTTAAATTTCTAGAGTAGGACTGCCTAATAATTACACAACTTAAAATTATATTGAAGAATTTTTTATGCCTCTCTAAATCCATCAATGGAATCCAACGGATTTATCGTAAATTTGCCCCTTTAAGGAGATGTTATGATCGAGAAATTAAATATTGTGAAGCAGCGTTTTGACGAGGTGAATGACCTTATCATTCAGCCTTCTGTGATCGCAGATCAAAAGCGCTATATTGAGCTGAACAAGGAGTACAAGGAGCTTAAGAAACTCATGGAGGTTCGCGCCGAATACCTGAGCCTTATTGAAAATAAAAAGGAAGCCGAAGAGATCATTGCCGATGGCAGCGATCCCGAAATGACCGATATGGCCAAAATGCAGCTGGAAGAGGCCAAGGAGAAGATCCCGGGGATGGAGGAGAAGATCAGGATGATGCTTGTACCTAAAGATCCTGAGGATGCCAAGAACGTGGTGATGGAGATCCGTGCCGGTACCGGTGGGGATGAGGCGAGTATTTTCGCCGGAGACCTTTACCGCATGTACACCAAATATATTGAAAGCCGTGGCTGGAAACACCAGATCGTTGACTTTAGCGAAGGTACCAGCGGCGGATTCAAAGAGATCATCTTTGATGTTACCGGCGAGGATGTTTACGGAACTTTAAAGTTTGAAGCCGGTGTACATCGCGTGCAACGTGTACCACAAACCGAAACCCAGGGACGGGTACATACCTCGGCCGCTACAGTGATGGTCTTGCCTGAGGCGGAAGAGTTCGACGTGGAGATCGATCCTAAAGATGTGAGGATTGACTACTTCTGTTCTTCAGGACCGGGTGGACAGTCGGTGAATACGACATATTCCGCAGTACGATTGACTCACCTTCCAACCGGATTGGTGGCGCAGTGTCAGGATCAAAAATCCCAGCACAAGAATAAGGAGAAGGCATTCCGCGTGTTGAGGTCCAGGCTTTATGAGCAGGAACTTGCCAAGAAGATGGAAGAGGATGCAGCGAAAAGGAACTCTATGGTTTCCAGCGGAGACAGGAGTGCTAAGATCAGAACCTACAACTATGCACAGGGCCGGGTGACAGATCATCGTATAGGGCTAACCCTATATGATCTTGGAAACATCATCAACGGAGACATCCAGAAGATCCTTGACGAACTGCAATTAGTAGAAAACACAGAAAAACTGAAAGAGAATTCAGACGTTTTTTAAACCATAAAAAATTCAAAGCTGCCGCACTCCGGCAGCTTTTTTATTTCCAGCCCATGACCACTTCCCAGCTTACCGTACAGATCCATCTTAAAAAATCATTTTTGTGCATCGGGCTCGATGTGGATATTGACAAAATTCCGAAGCATTTGCTGAAGGAAGAAGATCCGGTCTTTGCATTTAATAAGGCGATCATTGACGCTACGCATCATCTAACGGTGGCTTACAAGCCCAATCTGGCGTTTTACGAGGCGCAGGGAATCAAAGGATTCCAAGCTTTGAGAAAGACCATTGATTATCTCAATGAGAATTACCCCGAGATCTTTACCATTGCCGATGCAAAGCGCGGTGATATTGGCAATACTTCGGGTATGTATGCAAAAGCCTTTTTTGACGACCTTAAATTTGATTCGGTCACTGTGGCGCCATACATGGGAAAGGATTCCGTGGAACCTTTTTTAAAATATGAGAATAAGCATACCATTTTACTTGCGCTAACCTCTAACGAAGGAGCCTTTGATTTCCAGACCAAAAATGTGGAAGGGGAGGAGCTATATAAGATGGTTTTGAAAACTTCCAAAAACTGGGTTAACGGCCAAAATCTTATGTACGTCGTGGGGGCAACAAAAGCCGAATATCTTCAGCAAATACGGGAGATCATCCCCGAAAGTTTTCTTTTGGTTCCCGGTGTAGGCGCCCAGGGCGGCAGTTTGAAGGAAGTTTGCGAGTACGGGATGAATCGCAAAGTTGGGTTGCTGATCAATGCATCCCGTGCTGTGATCTATGCTTCGGAAGGGGAAGATTTTGCTGAAGCCGCTGCAACTGCAGCCAAAAAACTTCAGCAGGAAATGGCCGGCTATCTTTAAAACTGCTGCTGAAGTAAGGGCTTTAAAAATACCTTTTTTGACACCTCTTTTTTTTTGTCTATGAAAGTATTCCGTGACCAGTTAAACAGGAAAATTGAACTGAAGGAGCTTCCCCGCCGCATTGTGTCTCTGGTGCCGAGTCAGACAGAATTATTGGTAGATCTCGGACTTCGGGAGCAGATCGTGGGAGTGACAAAATTCTGTGTACATCCCAAAGACCTCCGGAAAGAGAAAAAAATAGTAGGCGGCACCAAAAATGTACATTTCGACAGGATTGCTGCCCTGGAACCGGATATCATTCTTTGTAATAAAGAAGAGAACACCGAAGAAATGGTGGCAGAGCTTGAGAAGATCGCTGCTGTTCATGTTTCTGATGTCAAAACTATTGATGATTCAATGGAACTCATTTTGCAGTATGGAGAAATCTTAGGAGTGTCTGCAAATGCTTCGGAAATAGCAGAAAAAATATCATTTTTAAGACAACAGTTTCGGGAGGATATGAAAAAGCTTCCGGTACGCAGAGTGGCATATTTCATCTGGAAAGATCCATGGATGGTTGCAGGAAAATATACTTTATGGGGTATCTGATCATCTCCCGTAAAGTTTTATCTTTATGGAATGAAATATCCAGCAGACCAAATGGAATTTGAAGAAATGTTTAAATCGGAGCAAGCATGCATTGATTACTTGGTATCATTGAG
>JAAVJQ010000018.1 GCA_012038135.1 Salinimicrobium nanhaiense | reverse complement strand
AAAAATTAAGAGCCGCAATTTGCGGCTCTTTTCCATTCTATATTTTATTAGAGTATTTACTTCTTCTTTGGTTCAAAAACGGGTAGTAACTTGGTGCTTACTTCCCCGAATCCAATTCGGTAGCCGTTTTGGCAGTAACCACGCATGATCACGGTATCATTGTCTTCAATGAATTTGCGTTCACTTCCGTCCTTTAGTTTTACAGGCTTTTCACCTTTCCAGGAAAGTTCAAGCATCGATCCATAAGAATCGGGGGTAGGTCCTGAGATAGTTCCTGATCCCATCATGTCTCCCGAAAGTACAGGACAGCCATTCACCGTGTGATGTGCCAGTTGCTGACTCATATTCCAGTACATATATCTAAAATTCGATTTTGAAACCCTGGTTTCTTCGCCATTTTCCGGCTGAACAAATACCTCAAGGTTAATATCAAAACTCTTCTTGCCGCTTGATTGCAGGTAGGGAAGTAATTTCTTTACGGGCTTAGGGCTTTCAACTCTAAAAGGTTCAAGAGCATCAAGAGTTACGATCCAGGGAGAAATAGAAGAAGCGAAGTTCTTTGCCAGGAATGGCCCCAGAGGCACATATTCCCAGGTTTGGATATCCCGGGCACTCCAGTCATTGAACAGCACCAGTCCAAAAATGTAATCTTCGGCCTCATCTATAGGAATAGGTTCTCCCAGGTGATTGGCATCTGTAGTAATAAAGGCCATTTCCAGTTCAAAATCCACTCTTTGAGAGGGACCAAAAACAGGTTCGTCGGCATCTTTTGCTTTGGTTTGTCCTTGTGGCCGGTGAACTGGAATTCCGCTGGGGATGATAGAGGAACTTCTTCCGTGGTAACCTACGGGAATATGAAGCCAGTTTGGCAATAAGGCATTTTCGGGATCACGGAACATGGTTCCTACGTTGGTTGCGTGCTCTTTACTGGAATAGAAGTCGGTATAATCACCCACCTGTACCGGTAACTGCATTTCGATCTCGTCGAGACCAAAAAGCACTACCTGCCTGTGTTCCTCGTTGTCCCGAAGTTTAGCATTATTAGCATCAAAAACTTCGGCAATTCTGTTTCTTACAAGTCTCCAGGTCTTTTTTCCGTCAGAAATGAAATCATTAAGTGTATCCTGTAGAAAAATATCATCGGTAAGTGGAATACCTTCAAAATAGCCCAATTGATGCAGGGCACCAAGGTCTATAGCGGTATCACCAATTCGGCTTCCAATTGTAATAATGTCGTCTCTGGTTAAGAAGACGCCAAAGGGAATATTTTGAATAGGAAAATCTGAATTTTCGGGTACTTGCAGCCAGGTTTTACGGGTAGGGTCGTTAGCTGAAATGGACATAATAAATGTTGGTATTTTGTTAAAATCAATTCAATCCAAATATATTATTTTCTTACTAAGGACCGAATGTTTTTGCTATTTTTGAGTATTATTTAACGAAATAAATGTTTATGCAAAGGGATAAGGAACTTTTTGATTTAATAAAAGCAGAAAAAGAAAGACAACTTAATGGTTTAGAGCTCATTGCGAGTGAAAATTTCGTAAGTGAACAGGTGCTGGAAGCGGCAGGTTCTGTGCTTACAAATAAATATGCTGAAGGTTATCCCGGCAAAAGATATTATGGTGGCTGTGAGGTAGTAGATGAGGTAGAAAACCTGGCCATCGAAAGACTTAAAGAACTCTTTAATGCAGAATATGCAAACGTGCAACCCCATTCCGGTTCTCAGGCGAATACCGCAGTTTTTCATGCCTGCATGAAACCGGGTGATAAATTTCTTGGATTTGATCTTTCTCACGGCGGGCATTTGACTCATGGTTCTCCTGTAAATTTCTCCGGAAAACTGTACCAGCCGGTGTTTTATGGAGTGGACAAAGAAACAGGACTTATCGATTATGATGAGGTTCAAAGAATAGCTGAAAAAGAAAAGCCTAAAATGATCATTGCAGGTGCATCGGCCTATTCAAGAGAAATCGATTACAAGCGTTTCCGCGAGATAGCAGATAGTGTGGGAGCCATTCTGTTTGCAGATATCGCTCACCCTGCGGGCCTTATCGCAAAAGGATTATTAAGTGATCCAATTCCGCATTGTCATATAGTTTCTTCAACCACACATAAGACCCTTCGCGGACCGCGGGGTGGTATTATTATGATGGGTAAGGATTTTGACAATCCTTTTGGTGAAACGCTTAAAAATGGCAACCCGAAGAAAATGTCTGCTCTTCTTAACAGCGGCGTATTCCCGGGGAATCAAGGTGGACCTCTGGAACATATCATTGCAGCCAAGGCAGTAGCTTTTGGAGAGGCGCTCACAGATGAGTTCCTGCATTACATGGTTCAGGTAAAGAAAAATGCAAAGGCTATGGCCGCTGCCTTTATGAAAAAAGATTACCACGTGATCTCCGGCGGAACTGACAATCACATGATGTTGATCGACCTTAGAAATAAAAATATTTCAGGGAAAGAAGCCGAAGAAGCTTTAGGAAAGGCTGATATTACTGTAAACAAGAACATGGTTCCTTTTGATGATAAATCTCCTTTTGTCACTTCCGGAATTCGCATCGGAACTCCGGCAGTTACCACCCGCGGGCTTAAGGAGGAGGATATGAACACCATTGTGGATCTTATGGATAGGGTGATCATGAACCATCAGGATGAAAGCAAATTAGAAGAAATTGGAGAAGAAGTGTTGGAACTCATGAAAGGAAGACCACTTTTCCAGATGTAAATAACCAGGTAAAAGTCTTGGTTCTTGATTCTAGCAGCGCCAGCGGTCCTGACTCTTAAAAAATGCTGCCTCAGGTCTCAAAAAAGGGATTTCTGGCAGCTTTTTTATTCTTCTAATCAATAAATTCATAAGCTCCCAGGTCGGGGAGGGGAGTACGGGTGGTTCTCAATAGGTCCAGCGGTACCCGGTTTGCAGTTTCGGGATCACCTCTGTCAATTGCTGCAGAATTCTTTTGCAGCTTCAGGTCATTTTCCTGAGGATTCGTGAAAATAGGCTCTTCATTGATCCAGATATTGTTATATTTTTCTTTGTTGCTGAAATCATACAGTTCCTCATCATCTCCAATAGCAAATTTTATCAGGGTGTGAGAAAAGTAAACATCGAATGCTGCTGAAGTTTCTGAATTATAAAGAAGCTCCCGCTTTTCATTTCCAAAAATGATAGAATTGTAGAAGCTGGCTTCCAACGGGGCAGGACCGGCTTCTGAAATATTTTCAAGATAAACAGCAGGAAATTGTCTGAAGCTCTGCCGCCAGTAATTTGTTATGGAGGAATGAATAAAACTGTATTTTCCCCCTTTGAGGTGCAGGGAAGCTTGACCGCTGTTGTTGATCACTAAATTTTCTGCAGTGATTTGGGCATTTTCAGCAAGGATTCCTGAAATTGCCGAATTATAGATCTGCACATTCTTAAGCTTGATTTCGGTGAGGGCTTCTGCCCTTCCTTCCACTAAAATCCCAATTCCCGAATTGTAAAAAGTAGCATGTTCAAAAATGTGATCTTTACTGCCTTTTTGCAACCAAATACCTCCCCATTGTCCGGTGAGGTTCTTATATATTCCTTCTAATCGGTCGCCCTGGAAGATGATCTCATTTTCCAATTTTAGAGTATCTGCACCTGGCCTTCCTTTCACATGCATGGATGCATTTTCAGGAACTATGATCCCGCTGTCGGAATGAAAATAGAGTCGGGCACCGGCTTCAATGTTCAAGACCTTTCCTGAAGGGACAGCAGCATAACCATAGATCACGTAGGGTTTGTTAGCATTTAAATTCAGTTGTTCGTCAGTCAGGTGAAATCCTGTAATAAATTGCGGCTCTCCGTTGTCATCTTCTCCAACCGGAATTTGTTGCGGAAAACCGTTTACATCTCTTTTCGGGTACAGAAATATTGCATCCTTTACCAATGTTACCAGCGGGATTTCCTGAAGGTGTGCGCCCGATTTAAATTGGATCTTGTCGGTGTACAGGAATTCATTTTTACCGGAAGCTTCAGGGACAACGGTAGTTTCTATAAAAATATAAATGCTGTCGCGGGCAAGGATCTCTATACTGTCAAAATTTTTACCCGGTATACCGTCAACGTTGAGCCTGTACATAGAACTTTCCCCTTTTTCAAGAGAAATTTCAGGAATAAAAATATCCTGCCGGGTTCGGTTATAAACTTTTAAAGTGTAAGTGGAGGTGCTAAGATTGCTAAAGACGGTATCGAGGAAAACGGTATCTCTGGAGAACTCCAGTTGGCCATCGAATTCTTCAACTTCAAAACCACTTTGACAGGAGCTCCAGAGCACCAGTCCTAAAAGGATCAGGAAGCGGGATGCAGTTTTCATTGTTTATGAAAAACCTTTCGCAGATCTGCTGTGATCTTTGTAGGGCGTTTGGAATCGGCATCCAGTAAACACCACATGGATTTGGCGGCAACCAGGATTTCCCCTGATTCGGCATTTTTGATGTTTACAAATCTTTCTGAAGTCACAAATGTGGTCTCTCCCACATAGGTTTCGATAAGAATATCGTCATCAAGGAATGCCTGCTTCTTATAGTCGATCTCGTGCCGAATCACCACCCAGATAAAATGTTTCTTCAGCTTTTCTGTTGCTCTTACCTCCCAGTGTTCTTTTGCGATATCCTGTATCCACTGCACATAGGTTACGTTGTTCACATGTTGAAGGTCATCCAGGTCTTCTTTCATGACTGTGCGATGGTGCGTGTAAATTTCTGCCGGTTCTACCATGTTACTTTTTTTCAATTTTTACTTCAAACAAAGTATCCCAGTCTTTTCCGGTGACGTAGAGTTGTTTGGTTTCTTTGTTATAGGCAATCCCGTTTAAGACGTCGTTTAAAGGATCAAGATCTTCCTGGTTGCCTAATTGGTCTCTTAAGCCCGAAAAATCTATTACTCCTTCAATCGCCCCGTTTTGAGGATTGATGATCGCCACTCCATCTTTTTGGTAGGTGTTGGCATAGATCTTTCCTTCCACCCATTCCAGTTCATTAAGTTTAGTGGAAATGGTTCTGTGCGTTACAGTTTGGAGAAATCCTTCCTCGGCCAGGGTTTCGGCATTAAGAAACCATATCTTTTCTGTGCCGTCGCTTTTGTAGATCCTGTTGCCGTCATTCGTTAATCCCCAGCCTTCTTTACTTTGATTATACCCAAATTCTCCGCTCTTCTTAAAAGTCTCTATGTCATAAATAAAACCGACTCCTTCTTTCCAGGTGAGTTGGTAGATCTTATCATTTAAGATGGTGATACCTTCAGCAAAATAATTTGAGGGAACATCTATCTTTTGAAGCACTTCTCCTGTTTTCAGCTCTACTTTACGCAGGGAAGAGCTTCCATATTGCCCTGTACTTTCATAAAGAAAACCCTTGTAGAATTCCAGACCCTGGGTATAAGCATCTGTGGCATGTGGGTAGGAATTAATGATCTCGTAGGTATATGCAACAGGGGCTGTATCATTAAACAAGCTTATCTCCTCTTTCTTTTCTACCAGATTCCCACCTCTGTATATCTTAGCCGTGAAATCCCATTTTCCAAGCTTCTCATTAGTGAAGGTATAGTTTAAGGAGCCATTGCCGGTAACTTTTTGGAGACGTTGTTCTCCCAGGTAATAAACTACTGAATCTTTTTCGCCATTTACCTCCGCCTGAATGCTCTCTCCCAGCTGAAATTCCTTTTTGTTTTCTGCAATTTTGAGCGAATAAGTGGAGTCGGAATCTTCAGAATCACTTCCGCAGGAAAAAAGGAAAAGGCTTAAACTTATAAAATAGAGGAGGTTATAAATCTTCATTTTTTGGACTAATAATTAATGAGCTAATTTAATTAATTAGGATTAGAAAATACTTGCAAAAAGTACGAAAGGTTGTATATTTGCCCCGGCAAGTCCCACACAACCAGCTCCTGCTGAATCCCCCAGGGCGGGAACGCAGCAAGGGTAAGTGGTCGTAGCGGTGTGATGTGGGTCGCTTGCCATTTTTTGTTTCTATAAGTCAGATTTGTTGCATCTTTGCAGCATGACAAAATCAGCTTCAAAAGTGGTCTTGGTTACCGGGGCATCTTCAGGAATTGGAAAAGCCATAGCCGAATTCCTTCAATCAAAAAATTACATTGTATTTGGAACCAGCAGGAATCCTTCCGGCAGGCAATCCTCATTTCCCTTAGTGGCCCTTGATGTCACAAAACGCGATACCATAAAAACTGCAGTTGCTGAAGTTATTGCTTCCGCAGGAAAGATAGATGTGCTGGTCAATAATGCAGGAGTAGGAATTACAGGCCCTATTGAAGAAACGCCAGATGAAGAGATCAAAAGAGCATTTGACACCAATTATTTTGGGCCCATTAATGTAATTAAAGCCGTGCTTCCCGGAATGCGTAAAAACAAAGGCGGACTCATCATCAATATTACCTCCATTGCCGGTTATATGGGACTCCCTTACCGCGGAATTTATTCGGCATCTAAAGGAGCTCTGGAGTTAACTACGGAAGCTTTTCGAATGGAATTGAAGCAATTCAATATTAAAATGACCAATGTTGCACCGGGAGATTTTGCTACAAATATCGCCGCAGGAAGATATCATGCACCAATTATAGAGGGTTCTCCTTACGAGCAACAGTATGGGAATACCTTAAAGCTAATAAACCAACACGTGGTTGAAGGCAAGGATCCCCGAATGATGGCCGAAGCGATCTGGAAGATCATTTCAGATAAGGATCCAAAAACTCATTACAAAGTAGGGGAGCCGCTTCAAAAATTCTCGATTGCCTTGAAAAGAGTTCTGCCCGATAAAGTTTATGAGAGATTACTCTTAAAACATTATAAGTTGTAATTTTGCAAAAGCCTGAAAAATGACCTTTTTCAGAGGAAATATTCACATATAACAACACACTATGAAATTTTTTATTGATACTGCAAATCTTGACCAGATCAAAGAAGCCCAGGACCTTGGGGTGCTGGACGGAGTAACTACCAATCCTTCGCTTATGGCCAAAGAAGGCATAACCGGAAGAGAAAATATTATTGAACACTACAAGAAGATTTGTGAGATCACTACAGGAGACGTAAGTGCAGAGGTGATCGCTACAGATTTTGACGGGATAGTAAAGGAAGGGGAGGAACTTGCTGCCCTACACAAACAGATCATTGTTAAAGTTCCTATGATCAAGGAAGGTATTAAAGCAATAAAATATTTCAGCGATAAAGGAATTAAAACGAATTGTACCCTGGTTTTTTCGGCCGGGCAGGCTTTACTTGCCGCCAAAGCAGGTGCTACCTATGTTTCTCCATTTATTGGAAGGCTTGATGATATTTCTACAGATGGTTTGAATCTCATTATGGAGATACGCCAGATCTATGATAACTACGGATTCGAAACTCAGATCCTTGCAGCTTCTGTGCGTCATACCATGCACGTGATCGATTGTGCAAAGATAGGTGCCGATGTAATGACCGGTCCTCTTTCTTCGATCACCGGATTATTAAACCATCCTCTTACTGATATTGGTCTGGAGAAGTTCCTTGCAGATCACAAAAAAGGGAATTAAACAGCCTCTAAAATTAATTTTAAAGAAGCCTTTTTTACACCAAAGAAAGGCTTCTACTTTTAGAAAATCTTTTAGAGATTGCTTTTCTGGTTACTTTTTAACAGCTCTATTTATAAATTAGCGGTTAAGGAATTCCAGCAGGTGAGTTTCGAAATTTGGTGAAGTAAGAACCGCATCTCCTTTGACCACCTCTCCCGATGTATTAAGAAACAATATCTTATCAAGATAATAGGCGTAATACTCATTCTCTATACTGGTAGCTCCTAATTGATACTCCCAATTTGTATTGTAGTTGTTTTTTCTAACAGCTACTCTCCAACCCGGTTCATCGCCAACATCCAGATTTACCCCTATAAAATCAATTTCCGGATATTTCTTTCTCAATTGCCTGATCCTTTTATGTTCTTCCAAATGACCTTCTGTTTTTGCCGACCATAAGAAGACCACCGTGGGGCGATCTATGATGTCTGAAAGCTTCCTCAATTGACCTTCCATATTAACCACCGAGATTGGCGAAAGAGAGATACCCGGTAAAAATGCCAACTGAATTGTTCCCAGCTTTTTCATCTCATCAAGGTCTTCTTCTGCAAATTTTTGCTCCTGCAGCACTTTAAGGATAGAAATAATATCCTCCCTGCTATCTGCCATCACTATTCCTCTTACTGCTATTCTCCTCAGGATGTATTCCCGAAGAGTCGGTAGCTCGATAAGTTCACCTGCCTTTCTTAACCTTGCATTGACATTATCAACATTGTTAAGATCATAACAATCCTTCTCATCCAGGCCGCTGGTGGCGCACCAGGTGAGAGAATAATTAATGAGGTAATTTTGCAAAAATCTTTTGTAGCCGGGGCTGCATTGCAGTTCCCGGTTATTGAAATCGATATTTTCCCTGTAATCGTGAAAACCGGGCGGAAATTGCTTGCCGTATTTTTTATAGTATTTGTTCACGAGATAGGTATAGCGTTCCCGAAGATCACGGTTCTCGTAGGCAATAATGTCTTTGGAAAGGTTAATGAATTCTTCAGAGAATTTCTGCTTCTCGTTACTCTTTTCCAGAAGCCTTTCTCGTTCTGATCTTATAGAGTCGGCAATTTCTCCAAATCTTTGGGGAGTATACTTGTAAAAGTTAAGAAGAAGTCGCCCGGTACTCTCATCCTGCAGAAACATTTCGGCCATGAGGTTGTTCTTGGCAAAGCCTTTTCCGCTAAAATGAAGAGATTCATCAAAAGCAAGTGTGTTGACTCTAAGGAGAAGACTATCCCCCGGAGAAATATAAACGTTCTGGGTTTCGGGTCTGTGTTCTATAATATAAAGCCCCTTTTCAACGCTGTCGATCTTGTAGCTAAACCTGTTCTTATCATTAAGCAAGATCGTATCCAGGATCCTGCCATTGCGCTTTATTATAATTTGGTCTGAGGTGGGATTTAAGATTTCGCCTGCCAGGTATGCTATGTTACTTTGTTCATTTGATTCGCCGCAGCCGGAAAACAAAAACATCAGGCAGAGTAAAAACAGTGCCGGGAAAGCATGGCGGGGGGTATGTAATCTATTATTTATCAAGTGTGCCGGAGGGTCCAATTAACGGGAAAACAAATGTAATTTTGCAGGCTCCACTACAGTGTTAACTCCTCGTTAAATAGATAATTATAAAAGTTAATCTTTTAAGGAATGAGCTTAAATAGCTACTTTTGCAAAAATTTAGAATCGACTATATGTTATCAGTTTCAAATCTTTCTGTACAGTTCGGGAAAAGAGTGTTGTTTGATGAAGTAAACACCACTTTTACTCAGGGTAATTGTTACGGAGTTATAGGTGCTAACGGTGCCGGAAAATCCACTTTTTTGAAGATCCTCAGCGGCAAGTCAGATCCTACTTCGGGCCATATTCATCTGGAGCCGGGAAAACGGATGTCTGTACTGGAACAGGACCACAACCTTTACGATGAATTTCCGGTCCTGGAAACGGTGATCATGGGAAATAAGCCTTTGTACAAGATCAAGAAGGAGATGGATGAGATCTATGCAAAGGAAGATTTTAGTGATGCCGATGGAGAAAGAGTAGGAGTGCTACAGGTGGAGTTTGAAGAGATGAACGGCTGGAATGCCGATAGTGAGGCAGCTGCCTTGCTTTCAAGCCTTGGGATAAGGGAAGACAGTCATTATACCCTCATGGGAGATCTTGATAATAAACTTAAGGTAAGGGTGCTTCTTGCGCAGGCTCTTTTTGGAAATCCCGATGTATTGATCATGGATGAGCCTACAAATGACCTGGATTACGAAACCATAACCTGGTTAGAAAACTTTTTGGCCAATTATGAGAACACAGTAATTGTGGTTTCTCACGACCGTCACTTCCTGGATTCGGTTTGTACTCATATTTCTGACATTGACTTCGGAAAGATCAACCACTACAGCGGGAATTATACCTTTTGGTATGAGTCATCCCAACTGGCAGCCCGTCAGCGTTCTCAGCAGAACAAGAAAGCTGAAGAAAAGAAGAAGGAGCTTGAAGAATTCATCAGAAGATTTAGTGCAAACGTAGCAAAGTCTAAACAGGCTACCTCCAGAAAGAAGATGATCGAGAAGCTTAATATAGATGAGATCAAACCCTCGAGCAGGAGGTATCCCGCAATTATATTTGAAAGAGAAAGAGAAGCAGGAGATCAGATTCTCAATGTGGAAGGTTTAGAGGCTTCAATTGAAGGAGAAACCCTCTTTAAAAATGTAAATATCAACCTTGCCAAAGGAGATAAGGTAGTAGTTTATTCAAAGGATTCCCGTGCTACAACAGCTTTTTATGAGATCCTTAATGGCAATGAAAAACCTGTAGCAGGAAAATTTGAATGGGGAATCACCACCAATCAATCATACCTTCCCTTAGATAATTCCGGATTTTTTGACAATGACCTTACTCTTGTAGATTGGCTTCGCCAGTGGGCAAAGACAGAAGAAGAAAGGGAAGAGGTTTATATACGCGGATTCCTTGGAAAAATGATCTTTAGTGGCGAAGAAGCATTAAAAACTTCCCGGGTGCTTTCCGGAGGTGAAAAGGTGCGTTGTATGCTTAGCCGAATGATGATGATGAGAGCTAACGTACTTATGCTTGATGAACCTACCAATCACCTGGATCTTGAGTCTATTACAGCTTTCAATAATTCCCTGAAGAACTTTAAGGGAACTGTTCTTTTTACTACCCATGATCATGAATTTGCACAAACGGTAGCAAACAGGGTACTTGAATTGACTCCCAATGGAGTGATCGATAGATACCTCACTTTTGACGAGTATATGAGCGATAAAAAGATTAAGGAGCAGCGTGAAAAAATGTATTCGAAGTAAGAGTATAATTTAAATTATAAAGGTCCCAAAAATGCAGTTTTTGGGACCTTTTCTTTTTAAAAAATTTCGAAGGTTTTTTCTACAGAATTGCTATTGCTCTTCCGGCCGGTTTTTAAAGAATTTATAAAGATCAAAAGCACCAAGAATAATAAAACCTAAAGCGATAATGATCCTAAAGGTGGTATATTCTGCACCGGTAATAAAGGTAAACAGGCGGTACCCGCCATATCCAAGAAAGGCAGTTCCTATGATCAAACTAAAATAGTTCTTTCGGGGTGCAGTGCTCATTCTCATTTTTCTTCGTCGGGAAAAGTTTCTTCAGCAATTCTTAGAGCCTGGTCATAATGTGAAGTTTTAGCAAATAGCAGTACCTGACCCGGCAGCCCGCCGCCAAATCCGGCCCGTAGTCCCGAATCAAAATCATTCCTAACCCGGTTTGGAATTCCCTGTTCATTCAGGAGGTTTTGCAAATGCTGTACATTCACCTCGCTTCCGGTATATACTCTTTTATATTCTTCTTCTTCGCTCATGTTTCAATATTTCTCTTAAAATTAAACAACCCCCTTAAACTTCAGTGGTATTTAATCTCAGTTTAACATTATGCATTATAGAATTTACTGTTCCAGTTTCCTGAACTGAAATTCTTTCCCAGAGCAATTCCGTAGAAAAAGATCAAACCAATTACAGATTTAAAGGTGTACATAAAGATCACCAGAAATTCTGAAGTTTCCTGAAATCGGGAAAAGAAAACTTCCCTAATTCCGAAGCTTAGTAGAAAACTGGCAAAAAAGCTGAAAATAATAAGGTTCTCCAGGTTCTTAAGAGGCCATTTCATCATTTTTCGAAGGGGATGCATATCCTTACCCCATTTGTGGATAAGGTAAAAATAATTATTACCAATGGGCGCAAAGAGCATAGGATCATCTGCATTTTCCAGCCTAAAGAATTCTGCAGGTGCAATGATCCTAAAATTACGGAGGGTAGTGGAGTGAGCCCGCTCCAGTTGCTTTATTGCCGAAACTGCTTCCGGCGGAAGGTCTCCTTTGAAAAAAGAGGTGCTTAAAAACCGCAACCTGTAAGTAACACAGATCTTTTTGATCTGGGAAAGATGAAAGATCCTGCCACTCTCCAAAAGGTCAAAATTAAAATCATTGTAATCAATTCCGTCGGGATCTCCTGCACTAATCCGGTGCAGGATATCGGCTTCAGAAGATTTCTCCTCCTCAAGAATCTTTTGAACCTCCTCCAGTAGTTTCTCTTCCTGCATCTCCTTATTTCTAAGGGCCTCCAGCTTTCTCTGAAGATTTACTCTCTCTACCACCATTTCCTTTTCGTTTAATCTTTAAAAATAGGGAATAACAACAAAACTTGCAAAACGCCAATTTTTGGCGGTTCCTTAGGGTTATTTACTGTTAATTTTAAGAGAGTATGGTTAAATTAAATTTAAACATGCATTCCTGTATATCATAAAAATAGAGATGTTGTATCTTCAAAAACTATAATCTAAAACCCTTAAAAAATGAAATTTTTGAAACACTTTTTTAGCCTTAGTGTCATGGCAGGAATTCTTTTTACCGGCTGTGGACCCAAGGTGGAGAGTGATAAAAAAACTACTAAAAGCATGAGTAGTTACACCAGTTACGCTTTTTTACCAAACCAGGATACCATTAAAAGTTCAAATTACAATAATGCACAGGTCAACGAGATCGTAATTAATGAAATAAGGACTAATATGCAGGAGAAGAATTACCGTCTTGATCGAAATCAACCCGATCTCCTGGTTTATTATCACCTTATGATGGATGAAGAGAATGCAGTGAACGCTAATCCGGTTTATACGAATTACAGCTATTACCGTCCGGGATTCTATGTGGGGCCATACTACCGTAATTACGCTTACAATAACTATTTTACCATTCCAAGGATCGCCGGGGTGAATGTGCAGCAGGTGCCATATAAAGAAGGTACTTTAGTAATAGACCTTATTGACCGCAGGACCAACGAGATCGTTTGGAGAGGCCGTGCCGTAGATGTGGTAGAGCGTAATGACCTCGAAGAAGAATTAAGAACTTACGTTAATGCCATTTTTGAAAGGCTGCCAAAATAAATAATTTCCCCTGCTTAAAAATTGCTATGAAAAATAAGAGGCTGTTCATTTGAACAGCCTCTTATTTTTATTATCTAAGCTCGGCGCCCAATTGTTTTTCCAGGTTTTGTTGCAGCTTGCTCATGATCTTATCGATCTGTTTGTCTGTAAGTGTTTTCTTTTCATCCTGAAGAATAAAACTCACCGCATAGCTCTTCTTACCTTCGGGAAGGTTCGCTCCTTCATAGACATCAAAAAGATTTACATCCCTTAGCAGGTCCTTTTCCGTTTTGTACGCCAGGTCATGAATTTCTTCAAATTTTACAGATTGATCCAGCAGTAGCGCAAAATCCCTTCTAACCGCTTGAAATTTTGAGATCTCCCTGAATTTGTTCTGCTTATTTTTAGAAGTTTCCACTAACAGGTCCCAGTTAAAATCTGCGAATAAAACTTCATGGTTAATGTCAAAGCTTTTCAGGATCTTTTTCCTTATCACCCCGAATTCTACCAGTTTGGTTTTATTGAAGCTGAAGGAAATCCCTTCAGAAAAAATATCATTTTTGGAAGGAGAAGTCTTGACTCCATTGATCCCCAATCTCTCCAAAATAGTGGTAACCACTCCTTTCAGGTAAAAGAAATCTCCTTTTTGAACCGGATTGGTCCATGTCTCCTTACTTCTGTTCCCTGAAATGAAGATAGAAAGATGTTTATTTTCCTGTCTTCCGCTTTCGTAGCTGTGATAAGTTTTTCCGAATTCGAAAAACTTAAGATCAGCACGTTTCCTGTTCAGGTTATAGCTCACTGCTTCCAGTCCCGAGAACAGCAAAGATTGTCTCAACACTGAAAGATCCTGGCTAAGCGGATTCAGCATTTTTACCGCATGATCTTCCTTTAACTGCTCACTGTAGTCTAAATGTGTAGGCGTGGTAAGGGAATTTGCCATGGTTTCATAAAATCCCTGACCTACCAGTTGTCCTGCAATTAAATTCTGAAGTTTAAAATCTTCAAACCTGGTAGAATTTGCTACCGAGGCATTGATCTTTTCCCCGAATTTAATGTTATTATACCCATACACTCTCAGGATCTCTTCGATCACATCGGCCTCGCGCTTCACATCAACACGATAAGGAGGAATGGTAAGGCCCATTCCGGTTTCGGTTACATTGTTTACCCTTATCTCAAGGGAGGCAAGAATGGATTTAATGGTTTCCTGCGGAATATTTTGACCCACTAAAGAATTGATCTTATCAAAGGTGAGGAACACCGGAAAATCTTCGATCTTCTTTGGGTAATAATCATCAATATCACTGGCTACGCTTCCGCCTGCGAGTTCCTGTATAAGAAGTACGGCCCGTTTTAGAGCATATTCTGTAATGTTAGGATCTATTCCTCTTTCGTATCTAAAAGAAGCATCTGTATTCAATCCATGGCGCTTCGCCGTCTTTCTCACCGTCACCGGATTAAAATAGGCACTTTCGATAAAAAGATTTGAAGTTGCTGAAGTTACTCCGCTGCCAATTCCCCCAAAAACTCCGGCAAGTGCCAAAGCCTTCTCGGCATCACAGATCATTAGATCTTCTTCATGCAGCTCTCTTTCCACTTCATCCAGGGTGGTAAATTTTGTGCCTGCAGCCAGGGTTTTGACGTTGATCTCATTTCCGGAGATCTTGTCTGCATCAAAAGCGTGCAGAGGTTGTCCCAGTTCATGCATCACATAATTGGTTACGTCAACAACATTATTTTTAGGAGTGATGCCAATAGCTTTAAGACGGTTTTGCAACCATTTTGGAGATTCAGTGATTTCAACTCCGGTTAGAGTAACTCCGCAGTAGCGGGGGACTAATTCTGCATTGGTGATCTTTACCGGTATTCTTCTGCTACGGCTGTCCACATGGAAGCTGCTTACAGAAGGAGTGATCAATTCCTGATTTTCTCCCTGTTGTTGTAATCCTGCCTTTAGATCGCGTGCAACTCCCCAATGACTCATGGCGTCGGCGCGGTTTGGAGTAAGTCCTATTTCAAAAACGTGATCATCTTCAATTTCGAAAAGATCGGCTGCCGGAGTTCCGGGAACTAAATCTACATCCAGGATCATGATGCCCTCATGGCTTTGACCCAGGCCAAGTTCATCTTCGGCGCAGATCATCCCGTGGCTGCTCTCTCCGCGGATCTTACTCTTTTTGATCTCCCATGGATTTCCTTTGTCATCATATAAAGTAGTTCCCACAGTGGCTACAGGTACTTTTTGTCCGGCTGCAACGTTTGGAGCCCCACAAACGATCTGTACAGGTTCGCCGTTCCCAAGGTTAACAGTGGTGACTTTCAAACGATCTGCATTGGGATGTTGTTCACAGGTGAGTACCTCTCCAACAACTATTCCTCTAAGGCTGCCTTTTACGCTTTGAAATTCCTGAATGCCTTCTACTTCAAGGCCCAGATCTGTCAATAATTCTCCTGTTTCTTCGGGACTGCGGCTGACTTTGATAAATTGTCTAAGCCAGTTGTATGAAATCTTCATTGAAAATATTTTTCGAGCAGCAAAGATAACATTACGAATGATTTTGGCATAATAAAAAAGGAAGCAGAACCATTCCTCCTTCCTTTAATTTTTTGGGTGTAATAAGCTTACCTGGTCATGTTCATGGCATAGACTTTTTGCCACTGGTCGCTGTCATTTTTTTCATAAATGATCCAGCCCATTTTATTATCTGATATTTTTTCTATCTCATGTTTGAGTTCCGTTTCCTCTCCGGTACCTGTGGTGAAAACATCCATAAATTCATATTTTTTATCAGTCATAGCGTTCATTTTCATTCGGGAAACTTCAATTCCTCTAAGTCTTTCGGTATTAAAATATGCTACATCAAATTCTTCATCAATGGCATCATAGGTGATGATCCTCATTCCGTCGGGTTCTCCCTCTTCATTGTAATGATGTAAAAAGATTGAATTAGTTGCTTCGTTGAATTCTACCTTGTCTTTGCCTTTCATCTTCATTACTTCTTTCCCGTCTTCATAGGCTGTGGCATCAATATTCCAGTCGCCGAGCAGGAAATCCATTTGTAAATGCTTCTTATCTATCTTCGCCAGTTTACTTTTGGTTTGAGGGTGTAGGGTGTTCTTTTCCCAATCATCTTTGGAGTCCCGGGACATTTCAGCCGACTTTTTGAAGTATTCTTTAGCTTCTTTTTCGTTTCCTTTTTCCACCAGGTAATCTCCATAAGAATCATAGGGATTAGCGGCTTTAGGGTGTTCTTCCATGTTTAATTTAAAAATCTTTTCGGCCGCATCCATGTCTTTGTCTTCATTCATGATCTTGTATCCTACAAGATTAAGGTCTGCCTGGGTCAACTCTTTAGTTTCATTTTTTTTGAGGGTTTGGTATTTGGCTATAGCTTTTTTTACACCATTGGCCTTATACTCATTATAAACTTTCTCTCCCATAGAATCCGGAGGTAACACCTGGGCATATCCTGTAAAAATAAACATGATCAATAGCAGGCATGTGAGTGCGGTGGTTGTGGTCTTCGTTTTCATAACTCATTAATTTTAAAAATGTTAACTATAAATTTAACTAATTTAAAGGTTCATATTTACAAGCTTAGCTAATGCATGAAAAAAGGGGGGAAAACCCCTAAATGAAAAAAGGCCCCGGAGTGGGGCCTTTATTTTTAACAATGAATCTGTTTATTTGCAAACTTCAGCTTTAATTATGACCCAAAAAGATCCATCTGCATCTTCAAATTCCTGAGTTTTATCAAATTGTCCTGGAGCATTTGTTTCTGTAGGTTCAACATCAGAAAGGTACAAGTGAGTTATGGTTACTCCTTCTCCTTCTGAAATAGTTGCAATGCCATTATTGTAGGTAATTGTTACCTCACCTCCTAAAGTTCCATTCTTGTGGTGAATTTCACGGGTTTCAGATCCAGAGCTAGTAAAATTAAACTGATGAGCCCAACCCCAATTATTGCTTTTTCCGATTTTAGAAAAATCTTTATCTCCGATCATGTAACCGGATTCGCACTCCATTACCGGACAGTTTAATGTGGAAAAAGAATAAATTTGAGACCATTCACTTTTTTGAAGACCGTTTTGACCACTCTGATTTAAAGCCTGGACTTTAAATACATAACTTAATCCACAGGAAACAGATCGATCACAGCTTTCTTCAACTCCTTCTACAAATTCAGATAAATTGAAAGTGAAGTCTCCATTTGCAGGCAGAAAAAATGATTGGTCATTTCCAGTTACTTGAAATTGAGCTTGACACATTTGCATATCTAGTTCTTCAGAATCTCCCCACCCATTAATTGCATAATCTTCAGCAGTCATCCAGCGTAAACGGAAACCCCCTTTTGCACCAGATTCCCCGGCAGTCACTATAATTTGCAGTTCATCTTCTGTTGTGCCTTCACCTAAGGTAAGAACAGGAATATCAAAGGCTTCCTTGTGGTTTCCTTGAGCTTTAATTTGTTTTCCCTGAAGATTAGCATCCAGTCCGGAAACCTCATTTTCCACAGGCTCTGCACTACAGGCTGCTAATGTCGCAGCTACAAATAGTAAATAAATTTTTTTCATAATCCTTGGTAGTTTTGGTTAATTAAGGAAACGAATCTACATCAAAAAATGACTCGTAAATTACTGGGAACCAGTTATTCGATGAGAATGTAAGAAAAGTCGATGTGTGGGAATTAACTGATATAATTCCAGATCGATTTCTCCTTTACCAACTGAGAATAAGTAAATTTTACCACCCTGTTCTTGTCCAGTTCCATATTTGGATCTTCCCTTAGAAGTTGAAGAGCGTAATGACGTGCAGTCTTTAAAATGTCATTATCTTTTACAATATCTGCTATCTTTAAATTAAGGATCCCGCTTTGTTGGGTGCCCATTAGATCTCCCGGACCACGGAGTTTGAGATCGACTTCGGCTATTTCAAAGCCATCAGAAGTTCGTACCATGGTTTCAAGGCGAGTCTTGCTGTCATTCGAAAGTTTGTGGCCGGTCATAAGGATGCAAAAACTTTGTTCGGCACCACGACCCACGCGCCCGCGAAGCTGGTGGAGCTGTGACAGTCCGAAGCGCTCTGCACTTTCGATGATCATCACACTGGCATTTGGAACATTTACTCCAACCTCGATTACTGTTGTGGCTACCATGATCTGGGTTTCCCCTTTTACGAACCTGTCCATTTCGTAATCCTTATCTGCCGGTTTCATTTGTCCGTGGACAATAGAGATCTGGAATTCGGGCATGGGGAATTCCCGGGCTATGCTTTCGTAGCCGTCCATGAGGTCTTTGTAATCCATGGTTTCAGATTCCTGGATGAGCGGATAAACCACATACACCTGCCGCCCTTTCCTTACTTCATCCCGAATGAATTTAAAAACTTTTAGCCGGTTGCTGTCATAGCGGTGCACGGTTTTGATCTCCTTCCTTCCCGGCGGCAGCTCATCGATCACCGAAACATCGAGATCTCCGTACAAGCTCATCGCCAGAGTTCTGGGAATGGGGGTCGCGGTCATTACCAGGACATGCGGCGGTAAATGGTTTTTCTTCCAAAGTCGGGCGCGCTGTGCCACTCCGAATCTGTGTTGCTCGTCAATTATTGCCAGCCCCAGATTTTTAAACTGAACTTTTTCTTCCAGCAGGGCATGCGTGCCAATAAGGAGGTGCAATTCACCGCTTTCCAAAGCTTCATGGATCTCGCTTCTTTCAGAAGTCTTTGTAGAACCTGTAAGTAGCCTAACCTTAATACCGAGGTCGGCAACAAGTTCAGAGATGCCGTTGTAGTGCTGGATGGCCAGAATTTCTGTAGGAGCCATAATACAGGTCTGAAAACCGTTATCCAGGGCGAGCAAAACGCTCATTAAAGCCACAATGGTCTTTCCTGAACCCACATCTCCCTGCAACAGCCGGTTCATCTGCGCACCGCTCCCAAGATCCTGCCTAATTTCTTTTATGACCCTTTTTTGGGCATTGGTAAGATCAAACGGAAGATGATTCTTGTAAAAGTCACTAAAATAACTGCCCACTGCTTCAAAGGGAAAACCTTTGATCTTCTGTTTCCTGATGAGGTTCTTCATCAACAGCTGCACCTGAATATAGAACAGCTCCTCAAACTTCAGCCTGAATTGCGCCTTTGCGAGCAGCTCCTGACTCTTAGGAAAATGTGCATTAAAAAGAGCTTCGGCCTTAGGTAATAAATGCAGCTCTTCCCGCAGGTGGGGAGGTAATGGATCAAGAAATTTACCTCCGCTCTCGACGAAAAGTTGCTGCACACAACGGCTTATAACCCTATTGGTTATTCCGGATTTTCCTAATTTTTCAGTGGAAGGATAGACCGGTTGCATTGCGGTGCGCAGTTGCTTTTTATAATCTTCCACCAGCTCCATCTCGGGATGAGGCATACTGAAAAGTCCGTTATACCAGGTTGTTTTTCCGTAGATTACGTAGGGAGTATTCAGCTTCAGGTTTTCGCGGATCCACTTTTGGCCCCGAAACCACACCAGCTCCATTTTTCCCGTTTCATCAACAAAATCGGCCACCAGTCGCTTGCCTTTTTTTTGCTCCACGGTTCGCAGGTGCACGATCCTTCCAACGAGCTGCACTTCGGCAGAATTTCTTTCCAGTTCTGCTATTTTATAGAAGCGGGTTTTATCAAGATAGCGGTTGGGGAAAAAGTTGAGCAGGTCACCATAAGTGTGAACGCCAATCTCCTTCCGCAGGATCTCTGCCCGGTTGGGGCCAATGCCCTTGAGGTAATCAATGGGAGTTTGCAGCAGGTTGGCATTCATGGAACGAAGATAAAAAAAAGCCTTTTAGGAAGATTAGTTTTTCCCAATTTGGCACGGGTAGTGTATATTTGAAGCATGAAGCTCCCTGTTTTCTTCAGCTTTTTAGGATTTCTTACTGCCGGAATGCATGCCCAGCAGTCGGCAGCTGTTGATTTCACTCACCTGCAGGCGAATGTAAAAATAGATCCTTTTAAAAAAGCAGTTTCGGGAGATGTGGTTTTCACCTTTGATATTTTAAAGGCTACAGACTCAATTTTAATAGATGCTCAAAAAATGCATTTTTCCGAAGTATTTCTGAATGATGCTCCTGCGGAATTTGGCACTGACGGAAAAAAATTCTGGCTCACCGGAAATTTTTCGCCTGCCAAAGATCAGCAACTTCGCCTGAAGTATAGTGCTGCCCCAAGCCAAACCATGTACTTTATCAATAAAACGGCTCTGGGAAAAGCGCCTGATTACCAGGTGTGGACGCAGGGGCAGGGGAGGTACACTTCGCACTGGCTTCCCAGTTTTGATGAGCCTGGAGAAAAACTGGAATTTGATCTTTCTGTAATTTATCCTTCCGAAGAAACCGTGATCGCAAACGGAGAGCTGCAAAAAACGGAAAAAATTGGAGATTCTCTTACCCGGTGGCAGTTCGATATGGAACAGCCTATGAGCAGCTATCTTGTAGCCATTGCCGCCGGAGATTTTGAGAAAGAGATAAGGTTCTCAAAAAATGGAATTCCGCTGGAACTTTATTTTCCGGCAGGAATGGAACATAAAGTAGAACCTACCTATCGCCACACCGAATTCCTCATGGATTTTTTCGAAGAAAAAACAGGAGTTGCTTATCCGTGGGAAATATATAAGCAGATCCCAGTGCAGGATTTTCTGTATGCCGGGATGGAAAATACAGGAGCCACTATATATTCTGACCTGTTCCTCGTGGATTCTACCGGATATCAGGATCAAAACTATGTGAACATAAATGCCCATGAACTGGCGCATCAATGGTTCGGAAATTTAGTTACAGCCGCTTCTCCCGAGCATCACTGGCTGCAGGAAGGTTTTTCAACCTATTATGCCCTGCTTGCCGAAAAGGAGATTTTTGGAGAGGACTATTACTACCGCAAATTGTTCAAAACAGCAGAGGAACTCAAGCAGTTAAGCGACCAGGGGAAAGGGATGGCCTTAGTATCCAAAAATGCAAATTCTCTTACCTATTATCAAAAAGGAGCCTGGGCGCTGCATATACTTCAGGAATTGATAGGGGCGGAAGCTTTTGACGCCGGAGTTAAGAATTATCTGGAGAAGTATGAGTTTGCAACAGCCACTACAGAAGATCTTCTTGCTGAAATGGAAGCTGCAAGCGGAATAGATCTTTCCACTTTTGAAAAGAACTGGCTTCGACAATCGGCTTTTCAGGGAACAGAGGCATTCGAGTCTCTAAAGAGGTCTCCCTTCATTCAAAAATACCTGGAACTGGCTGCAGCCAAACCTTTACCAATTTCTGAAAAAAGAGAATTACTGAAGCAAGCTTTGAGTTTTCCGGTGAATGATTACCTGGGGCAGGAGGCCGTTCTACAATTGGCACTTGAAGATCCGGCTACTGTAACAGACCTTTATAAAAAGGCATTTTCGAGCGGAAATATTTTTACCCGACAGGCCATTGCCTTTTCGCTGCAGCAAATTCCGCAGCAGCTTAAAGGTCAGTATGAAACTCTGCTAAAAGACGAATCCTATCTCACGCAGGAATCAGCTTTATATAATCTATGGATGAATTTTCCCGGGGACAGGCCAAAATACCTTAAGCAACTGGAGAATGTGGATGGCTTTAACAGCAAAAATATCCGGACTTTATGGCTTGCGCTTAGCCTGGCCACACCTGAAGTAAGTGCCGAATCAAAAAAGAATTATATTACAGAACTTGAAGCTTATACTGCACCTCATCAAAAATTTCAGGTGAGGGAGAATGCATTTGGATATTTGTATCAATTAAATGCCTTTAGCAGTGAAACGATCTACAATCTTATGGAAGCTGCACGGCATCATAACTACCGCTTCAGGGAATTCTCCAAACAACTCCTAAAGACGTTGGTCGATAGTGGGCAACTCACCGCAGAGGAACAGGATACACTTCAGAAGAGACTGGACGAAAAGTAGTGATCAGTGATCAGTGATCAGTGATCAGAAAGTACATGAGTAAGTAGGATTTTCAAAATCCAAATTTTGAATTTTAAATCTTGAATCTTAAATCCTTTTACCACAGGTTTTTCACATCCTTCCGAATATAAGCAAGTCCGGTTTCGCTGGGAGGTTGCTGGTCGATGAGAGCGGTGAGAATAGATTGGCGCAATTCATCTGCAGAGGTGATCTCCTCTTTGGCTACAGTTTTCCTGATGTTGTTGATGGTAGCGTTTTTAGAAGCTTTGATCACATTCCAGCACTCCTCACTCACATAGATCTGTTGTGCCATGTTGTGCTCAAACTCCTGTTCTATGTTCCTGATGAGGTGATTTGCATAATCTTCTTTTCCGCTTTTATAGGGTTTTACCCGTACGAGCAGATTTCCGGGAGCGATCCTCTCAAGGAAAAGAGCCATACGTTCATAGGCCTGTAACCTGAGCGGCAAAGCATGTTTTTGTAATTCCTTGTGGAGGAGGAAACGCCGGCGACGCTCTTCATTGCGGGTATGGAGGTTAAAAAAATAGAAGGCGATGACGCCTACAACAACTGCCGGTAAAAGATAGAACAGCAACTGTAAAATAGAATCTTCTGTCATAGTAAACTATTGTTCGGAGACCGAGGTTTCTTCAGTTTCTACCTCTTTAACATCGGTTTCCTCTCCTTTTCTATATGAGCCCCCTAAGTTAGGACATCCTGCCAAAGTAGCAACAGAATCAAATGGAACTTTTGTTTTGTTGTACATAAAAGTTTCTGCCAGGGTTTTGGCAATAAACCTATCTCCCAGATTGATCTCCACATCATCCATTGTGAACTGGGAGGGGTGCTCATAGCCACAGGCATGAGTGATCTCCAACAATTCTTTTCTGAAATTTGTAAAGTAATAATTCACCCTTTCAGATTTGTTCTTCACATTGATCCCTGCCTGTAACCAGCGGTTTTGAGTGGCTACCCCGGTAGGACATCTGTTGGTGTGGCAAGCCTGCGCCTGGATACAGCCAATGCTCAACATCGCCTCCCGTGCCACGTTAATGCAATCTGCACCCATAGCAAACGCCATTGCGGCTTTTGCCGGGAATCCTAATTTGGCGCTGCCAATAAAAACGATCCTGTTGGTAAGATCCTTCTCCTGGAAGATCTTGTACACATCTGTAAAGCCATAGATCCAGGGCAGTGCAACATGATCGGCAAAACTTGGAGGTGCGGCTCCGGTACCGCCTTCCCCGCCGTCAATGGAAAGAAAGTCGGGTCCTCTTTCTGTTTCTGCCATGATCGCCGCCAACTCTCTCCACTCATCAAGTTTGCCTATGGCAGCCTTAACACCCACGGGAAGACCGGTATTTTCTGCAATGTCCTCAATAAAATCCACAAGTTCCTGCATATTGCTGAAGGTGCTGTGAGATGGAGGGGATAGCACGTCCTTCCCCAGAGGCACGTGTCTTATTTCCGAAATTTCCCGGGTGATCTTTGACGCCGGGAGTACCCCGCCTTTTCCGGGTTTTGCGCCCTGGGATAATTTCACTTCTATTGCCCTTATCTCCGGATTTTCTTCAGTAAGTTTCACCAGCTTTTCCATGGAAAAACTACCGTCGGGATTTCTTGTTCCGAAGTAACCGGTTCCAATTTGAAAAACTACATCGGCACCTTTTTTATGGTACGGGGAAAGTCCGCCTTCCCCGGTATTATGGAATGCATAGGCTTTCTTGCAACCCAAATTGAGGGATTCAATGGCCCGTGCAGAGAGTGATCCATAGCTCATTGCCGAAACATTAATGACCGAAGCCGGTCGATAAGGGCGTCTTCTTTTATTGAATTCTCCCATCACCTTTGCGCAGGCAAGAAAATAAGGATCCTGCCTGTTGATATGTTCTTCGGGCATGGAGTAGGGTATGACAGCATTATTGAGAAAGATATAATTTACCTCATAAATATTCTGGTCTGTTCCAAAACCTTCATAATTGTTTTGATTTTTTGAAGAGGCATAGACCCAGCCCCGTTCTATACGGTTGAATGGAAGCTCTTCCCGGTTTCCGGCTACGATATACTGCCTTAGTTCGGGTCCTATGCTCTCCAGCATATATCTAAAATGGCCCACAATAGGGAAATTATGAAGTATTGTGTGTTTCTTGTTGATGAAAATGTCATAAATAAGTACCAACCCAAGAAAAATAAGAATCCACGTCCACCACGAGATGTCACCCAAAAATTCAAGAATACTGTCCATATTTAAGATTTTGCGAAAAATCAAGTTACTTCTTAAAGCAGCAGTTTCAAAATTTTAAACTTTAAATAAATCCAAAAGCCTCAATGGGAGTGTCAAAGATTCTTTAAAAAGATATAGGAATGCGGTTTAGATTTTGCCTCAATTTGGTTATTTTCACCTCCTTAAAAAGAAGTCAAAATTGGAATCTTATTTAGCCGAATTAAATGATGCCCAGCGGGCTCCTGTGTTGCAGAAGGATGGAGCAATGATCGTGATTGCCGGCGCAGGATCGGGGAAGACCCGGGTACTTACCTATAGAATCGCTTATTTAATGAGCAAGGGAGTCGATGCCTTTAATATCCTGGCTTTAACTTTTACTAATAAGGCAGCAAGGGAGATGAAGACGCGGATCGCTAGAATCGTAGGCAACAGCGAGGCTAAAAACCTCTGGATGGGAACTTTTCACTCCATCTTTGCAAAAATGCTGAGGTTTGAAGCCGACAAATTGGGATACCCTTCGAATTTTACCATTTATGACACCCAGGATTCTCAGCGGCTTATTTCTGCTATCATTAAAGAGATGGGTCTGGATAAGGATGTGTATAAATATAAGCAGGTGTATTCCCGAATCTCCTCATACAAGAACAGCCTTATCACGGTTAAAGCTTACTTTCAGAACCCGGAGCTCATGGAAGCCGACGCGATGTCGAAAAAGCCAAGGCTGGGGGAGATCTATAAGGAGTACGTAGACCGCTGTTTTAAAGCCGGAGCAATGGATTTTGATGATCTTTTGCTGAAGACCAATGAATTGCTCAACCGTTTTCCCGATGTACTTCATAAGTATCAAAACCGCTTTAGGTATATCCTGGTTGATGAGTATCAGGATACGAATCACTCACAATACCTTATCGTAAAAGCGCTTTCAGATAAATTTCAGAATATATGCGTGGTGGGGGATGATGCGCAGAGTATTTACGCCTTCCGGGGAGCGAACATCAACAATATTCTGAATTTTCAGAAGGATTATGACGATGTACAGATGTATCGCCTGGAGCAGAATTACCGGTCAACAAAAAACATTGTTGAAGCTGCGAATTCCATAATTGAAAAGAATAAGACCCGGCTGGAAAAAGTAGTGTGGACCGCCAATGACGAAGGTCCTAAAATAGTAGTGAACCGACTTCTTACCGATGGGGAGGAGGGAAGATTTGTCGCCAGTTCCATTTTTGAAAATAAGATGGAGAAGCAAATGATGAATAACGATTTTGCTATTCTTTACCGTACCAATGCCCAAAGTAGGGCTATGGAAGATGCGCTGCGGAAGAAGGATATTCCGTACCGCATTTATGGAGGCCTTTCCTTCTATCAACGCAAGGAGATCAAGGATGTGCTTTCGTATTTACGACTGGTGATCAATCCTAAAGATGAAGAAGCTCTTAAAAGGGTGATCAATTATCCTGCGCGCGGAATTGGACAGACAACTATAGACCGCCTCACCATCGCAGCAAACCACTACAAAAGGTCAATTTTTGAAGTGATCGAGAACCTCGATAAGATCGATCTAAAGATCAACCGCGGTACTAAAAATAAACTGGAGAACTTCTCCAACATGATCAGGAGTTTCCAGATCATGAATGAAACAGCCGATGCTTTTACACTGGCTGAAACGGTTGCCAAAAAAACCGGACTGCTGCAGGAGCTCAAAAAGGACGCAACTCCTGAAGGTATTGCAAGAATTGAAAACATAGAAGAATTACTCAACGGGATCAGGGATTTTGTGGAAGGTCAGAAAGAATTGGCTGATGCTACCGGCTCCCTTACCGAATTCCTGGAAGACGTTGCCCTGGCTACAGATATGGACAAGGACACCGGCGATGATGACCGGGTGGCATTAATGACCATTCACCTGGCGAAAGGACTGGAATTTCCTTACGTGTATATAGTGGGAATGGAAGAAGATCTTTTCCCTTCGGCGATGAGTATGAATACAAGGACCGAACTTGAGGAAGAAAGGCGCTTATTCTATGTGGCACTTACCAGGGCAGAGAAGCAGGCGTTTCTTACCTATACCCAGTCCCGTTATCGCTGGGGGAAATTAGTGGATGCCGAACCCAGCCGCTTCATCGAAGAGATCGAAGACAGGTATTTGGATTTCATGATCCCGCAAGATGATTATAAGTACAAACCTCTTATTGATACCGATATTTTTGGAGAGGTGGATAAAAGTAAGTTCCGCCAGACCAAGCCTGTCAATGGTACTCCGCCACCTTCGCATAAACCTACAGATGAAGAGTTGCAAAAGCTTAGAAAACTAAGGCCTGTATCTTCTCCCGCTGCTTCGGCAGCACCGGGACCTGCAGTAAAGCTTGACGTAGGGGATGAGGTGGAACATTTGCGCTTTGGTAAGGGAAAAGTGCTCAACATAGAAGGAGTGGGACAGGATAAAAAAGCCGAGATCCATTTCGAGAACGGCGGACTTAAAAAACTTCTTCTGAAATTTGCTAAACTAAAGGTTCTTTCCTAAGGGTTAAGGAGCTGTTATTCTTTAGGTTATCCCGGGTCTTGTTTGTAGTTTTAAAATAAAAACATGATAAGGGAAGGTACAAATGTAAAATGGAAATGGGGTAGAGGTGTTGCTACAGGAAAGGTGGAGGATATCTTCGACCATGAAGTTACTACCACTATAAAAGGATCTAAGATCACCAGAAAAGGAAAACCTGAAAACAGGGCGCTGTTCATCAAGCAGGGAAATGGCAACGAAGTGCTCAAACTGGAGAGCGAAGTGGAACGGCTGATTAATCTTTTCTTAATCTTCTATTAAAAGCCTTTGGAATTTTGTAATTTTTGGTGCATTTAAACTTATTGAACTATGGCGGAACTTATAAGGATCTACGAAGAAAATCCAAACCCAAAAGAGATCAAACGTGTAGTGGATGCCCTTCGGGATGGGGCAGTTATCATCTATCCAACTGATACCATCTATGGCCTTGGCTGTGACATTACCAACAATGCGGCACTGGAAAAAGTAGCACAGCTAAGAGGAGTGAAACTTGAAAAGGCAAATTTCTCTTTTATCTGTGAAAACTTGAGCAACCTCTCAGACTATGTGAGACAAATAGACAACCAGACCTTTAAGATCCTTAAAAGAAATTTACCCGGGCCTTATACTTTTATTCTCCCCGGAAATAATAATTTGCCTTCTGTTTTTAAGAAAAAGAAAACTGTAGGCATTCGGGTGCCGGATAACAACATTTGCAGGGCTTTAGTCGCCGGACTGGGGAATCCTATTATTTCCACTTCCATAAAGGATGATGATGAGGTCCTTGAATACACTACAGATCCTGAACTCATTCACGAAAAATGGGATAAGCTGGTGGATATCGTGATCGATGGCGGCTATGGAGATAATATCCCCTCTACAGTAATAGATCTTACCACTTCAGAACCTGAAGTCCTGCGGGAAGGAAAAGGAAGTTTAGAGATACTGTAATTCATTGACCACCATCGGGAGCACCTCTGTAATAAATATCTCATGTAATTCTTCGGCAGTAAGTATCTTTCCTTTTTTCTGGGCAGATGCAGCCAGGAGATAACCTTCATAAGTTGCGGCTTTACGCTGTAAAGGCGTTCCGTGGTGTTGTTCGAACTCGAAACTGCAATCTCCCGATTGATAGAAGAGCTCAAAAAAGTCATCTGCCTTTTTCCAGTTATAGGTTGCACCTCTTTTGTGAGTCATAAAATACCCCGAAAAAAAATCGGCTTCTAATTCAATAGTTCTGGTCTCTTCTGCCTTTGAATCGAAGTAACCTGTGGGATACCAGCTTGAGAACTTGTCAAACTGCACCTGGTGTGACCATTCATGAGAAAGGATCCCGGTCCACACGATCTCCTGCTCCAAACCTGTTTCAGAAAACATTTGAATAAGCCCGTCTCCCAGGACAATTTCATTATTGAAATTCGCATAGCCATCGGCAGCGAAAAATGGTGAATTGGGAAGCATGGGAGAAAGCCTGTTGCGGGTAAGGATCTCTTCCACAATAGGAAAAACATCTTCCCGGGATTCCAGGTCCTGTTTGGTATACCAAATAATATCCACAAGAGCTTCCCGGTCATTCAGAGTTTCATTGTGTTGCCCCAGGACTTCTATTTCGTTCGGCATATTCCAGAATCTTTCAAGGGTACGAATCATTCTTTCCACGTGGTTAGTATATTCTCCATGGGGACCAAAATGATCTGTCCCTATTCTTAAACGCAATGCATTCTCCTGTAGAAACAGGTACTGGCTCATATATTCCACAGCAAGATCATCTGAAGCCAATGCTGTAAAATGCTCCCATACCACTTGAGAGAATTCGGTGGCACCGCATTCAGATGGTACAACATCTTCCATGAGTATATCCCGAAGATTTTCGGTCTTTGGAGTTTTTTGTTGCGGGTGATTTTTCCGGGTGTTAACGGTGGAAGTAATATAAGTCGTGGGAATTTTTTCCGCCTGAGATACCTCACGTAATTCTTCGGGCTCACAGGAGAGCAACATTCCCATACCTAAAACCGGAAGCAGATGTTTAATAGATAAAGCCATTCTAGTAGATTAACATGAGTAGGGTTCGGTAAAGATAAAAGAACTCTATTTTTGATTTTGTAATTAACTGAAAATTAACATGTTAAACTTGTGGGAAAATGGACTACAGGAAATCTTGAGCATAAAAAAGCCCGGCAATTGCCGGGCTTAAATTTTATATAGATGATTGCTTATTTAGCAGACTCCATACCTTCTTCAATAAGATTGTAGAACTGGTCAAGTTTTGGAAGGATCACGATACGTGTTCTTCTGTTCTTGGCTCTACCTTCAGCAGTTTCGTTTGAGGCAATAGGAACATAGTAACTTCTACCTGCAGCAGTCATTCTTTGTGGCTGAACTCCGTGGTCTTCCTGAAGTACACGTACTACAGAAGTAGCTCTCTTCACAGAAAGATCCCAGTTGTCCTGAAGAACTGCGTTTCTAATAGGTTGATCATCTGTATGACCTTCTACCATGAATTCGATATCCGGACGGTTCTTAACTACAGTTGCAACTTTTCCAAGTACTTCTTTTGCACGTTGAGTAACGTTATATTTTCCGCTTTCGAATAAAAGTTTATCAGAAATAGAAACGTAAACAACACCTTTCTCAACATTGATCTGGATATCCTCGTCACTCATGTTTCCAAGAACTCCTTTAAGGCTGGTAACAAGTGCAAGAGTAACAGAATCTTTCTTGTTCATTGCATCCTGCATACGCTGGATCTTCATATCTTTTTCCTTGATGCTTTCAAGGGAACGTTCAAGGTTTTCAGCTTCTTTTTTAGATAAAGTAGCAAGATCTCCAACATTGTTCAACAAAGCAGTATTTTGATTGCTTAATTGGCCAATCTGCTGGTTTAATCTTTCTTTTTCATCAAGACATGAATTCAGCTTGACTGTAGCTGTATTTAACTTGTCCTGAGTCTCCTTTTGTTGAGCTTCCAACTCGGCATATTTCTTCGATGATACACAAGAAGAAAAAAGGAGGGCAGCGGTTGCCGATAAAAGCATGAATTTTTTCATAATTCTTATAGTTGTGATTAAATATTAAACGTGTCAAAAATACAAAATCTGAAGTCTTAGAGAAATTTAATTACTACTTATATATAAATTTTCACAGCTTTTTATAATTCGTAATTTTATGAATATAAAAGGACCAAACAATAGATTTAATGTTATAATACCTAATATTTTTTATTGGATTCGTTCTTTTCTTCCACATTTTCTGAAGGTAAATATAGAAGCTGAAGTGGGCTTTTAGTATGGCCAGGGTGTGGTAAGGCTGCAGCAGCAGGAGCAGTCGGATGCCTGCAACCCCGTCCAGAATCATTCTTGAAATGATCTTCCAAAAAAGGCCTTTTGCGGGAGCATTTTTAATTAAGGTGAAAAGGCTGTTTCTAAAGTTGTAAAAGGTCTTTTTAGGATGCATGCTGTTTAGAGTGCCTCCGCCCAAATGATATACTTCTGAAGTTCCTACCGCTTTCACCTTTTTTCCCAGGTTGAACAGCCGCCAGCAAAGATCAATCTCTTCCTGGTGTGCAAAGAAATCTTCATCAAAACCTCCTGCTTCAAAAAAGTCTGGTCTTCTTATTGCCATACAGGCCCCGGTAGCCCAAAATATGTCAATCGTATCATCATATTGGCCCAGGTCCTGCTCCAGGACGTCAAAAATGCGACCGCGGCAGTAGGGATAACCAAGAGCATCAATGAATCCGCCGGCAGCCCCTGCATATTCAAAAAATTCTTTTTTCCGGAAATCTTTGATCTTGGGCTGGGCTGCTGCAACTGCGGGATCCTTGAATTGAATTACCAGAGGCGGCAGCCAGTTTTCCGTGACCTCTACGTCGCTGTTCAAAAGCACAAAAATGTCTTCATCCAGTTCTTGCAGCGCATCATTGTAGCCTTTTGCAAATCCGCCGTTGACCTTATTCTGAATGATCTTCACCTGCGGAAAATTCTGTTGCACAAAGGAAACAGAATCATCTGTCGAGGCATTGTCGGCTACATAAATGTCAGCTTCGGGAGTATTGCGGACTACTGATGGCAGGAACTGCTCCAGGAGAGCTTTTCCGTTCCAGTTCAATATGATTACTGCGACTTTCACAAATGCAAATTAAGGGAAAACTGAAGGATTATTCCGGCACATGGAGCTAAGGTGCCAAAAATGATATTTTTTAGGTCCATTCGGGAATATCTGTGAGAAAGTGGTACTGCTCGGTTTTATAGTCGAGCTGACAAAAATAATGCTGGAGCCCGTTTGTCACCATAAGATAGGTCGCCTGCAGCACTAAATTGTACCTGGCGATCTGGTCAAAGGTTTCCTGAGTTATTGGGATTGATGCTGCCTTGCATTCCACCACGAGGTGAATGCTTCCGTCGGGGTTATAGGCTAAAACATCATATCTTTTTATGAGGTCATGCACCTTCAGCTGTTTTTCCACATTCAGCAGACTTTTCGGAAAAGATTTCTCCTTCAGAAGAAAATGTACCACATGTTGCCGCACCCATTCTTCGGGCGTTAATAAAACGAATTTTTTCCGCAGCTCATCAAAAACCGCTATTTTATTTTCCCTATTTTTGAACCTGAATGAGTACCGGGGGAAATTGAGTTCATGCATGCCCAAAAGTAAAGAATTAGTTCCTAAAAAAGCCTTTCAGGAAAACTGCCTCTAAATGAATGAAGTAAAAAGTATAGTGACTGCCATTAAAAAAGGAGATGTGAAACCCATCTATTTTTTAACGGGAGAAGAGCCCTATTTTATCGATAAGATCTCAGATTTTATTGAAGACAACGTGCTGCGGGAGGATGAAAAAGGCTTTAACCAAATGGTGTTGTATGGCCGCGATGTCACTGTAGAAGATATTATTGGGAACGCCAAACGTTACCCAATGATGGCCGAGAAACAGGTGATCATCGTGAAGGAAGCTCAGGACCTTTCCCGCACCATTGAACAACTTACCGGGTATGCCGAAAATCCGCAGCCATCAACCGTACTTGTGTTCAATTATAAGTACAAGAAGCTGGACAAGAGGAAGAAACTTCATAAGGCAATCTCGAAAAACGGGGTGATCTATGAAAACAAACGCCTTTATGATAACCAGGTGGTGGAGTGGATCCAGAGTGAGATGCATACCCGCGGTTTCCAGATCTCTCCAAAAGCAGCTCAGATGCTGCTCGAATTCCTGGGGAACGACCTGGGGAAGATCGATAATGAGCTGCAAAAACTTCAGCTTATAGCTCCAAAAGGAACTACTATCACTCCCGAACTTATTGAGGAGAATATCGGGATTAGCAAAGACTTTAATAATTTCGAATTGCGCAAGGCAATTGGAATGAAGGATAGTTTAAAGGCACATCGAATCATCAACTACTTTTCGCAAAATGAAAAAGACAACCCTATGGTGGTAACCGTTGCCCTGCTTTTTAGCTTCTTTTCTCAGCTGCAGCAATACCATGCCCTTACAGATCAATCCAAGGGAAACGTTGCGAAGGTCCTTAAGGTGAATCCCTATTTTGTGAGTGATTATGTCACGGCAGCTAAGAATTACAACATGAAAAAAGTGAGCAGCATAATTTCATACCTGCGGGAGGCCGATGTGAAGGGGAAAGGAGTAGGAGCCGCTAATGTGCCGCAGGGAGATCTTTTAAAGGAATTGCTGGTAAAAATAATGCGATAATGGCAAATTTTGACACCTGGGTGAGTGCGGCGAGGCTGCGAACGCTTCCGCTATCAATTTCAGGAATTCTTGTGGGCAGCGCTATTGCCGTGGCACAGGACGAATTCAATGCGGTGATCTTTTCTCTTGCCCTGGCTACCACTCTGGGGCTGCAGGTGCTTTCCAATTTCGCTAATGATTACGGGGATTTTGTAAAAGGTACAGACAACGAAGAACGCGTGGGCCCTCAACGCGCTTTGCAAAGTGGATTAATGACCCGCAAGGAAATGTACTGGGGTATGATAGCCACTGCAATTATTACCTTTTTACTTGCCGTAGCCCTAATTTACGTCGCCTTTGGCGGGCGTAGCCTTTTTTATGCAGTACTCTTCCTGCTGCTGGGAATCGCTGCTATTGCGGCTGCAGTGAAATACACCGTGGGTGATTCCGCTTATGGTTACCGCGGCCTTGGAGATGTTTTTGTATTTATCTTTTTTGGCCTGGTAGGGGTTTATGGCTCCTACTTTTTATATGCTTTGGAATGGGACTGGCGGGTGTTGCTGCCGGCTGCAACTGTCGGCTTTCTTAGTGCCGGAGTTCTTAACCTAAACAATATGCGCGATCATGCTGCCGATGCCCGGGCAGGAAAGAATACCCTGGTGGTGAAAATGGGTGCCAAAAATGCCAAACAATACCATTATTTCCTGCTGCTGGGCGCTTTTAGCTGCATCATCCTGTATTCGGCTTTTTCCTATGAAAGTATAGACGACTTGTTATTCCTGTTTGCCTTTTTTCCCCTGTTGATGCACCTTAAAAGAGTAATGGGAAATAAAAACCCGGCATTGCTGGACCCCGAACTCAAAAAACTTGCTATAGGAACCTTTATTCTCGCCCTGTTGTTCGGGCTGGGGCAAATTATATAGGAGTCAAAAAGGGCATTTCGTAGCCCCTTTATTTCGGAGGGATTTTGTATTTTGTTATAAAACTTAACATCATGAAAATAACACATTACGGACACAGTACATTTTCTATTGAAGTTAAAGGAATTCATCTTTTGGTCGACCCCTTCATTTCGGGAAACGAGAAGGTGAAGGATAAAGTGAATATTGAAGAACTTAAGGCAGATTACATACTGCTTACGCACGCACACCAGGATCACACCCTTGATGCCGAAGCCATCGCAAAACGCACGGGCGCCGTGATCATCAGCAATTTTGAAATTACCACCCACTACGAAAATAAAGGTTTGGAGGTGCATCCGCTCAACCATGGAGGGAAGTGGAGCTTTGACTTCGGAACTGTAAAATATGTCAACGCCATTCATACCAGTTCCTTTCCCGACGGAAACTACGGCGGCCAACCCGGAGGGTTTGTCATTGAAGGCGAGCATAAGAATATCTACATCGCAGGAGATACCGCTCTCACCATGGATATGAAATTAATTCCTATGCATACAAGGCTGGATCTTGCCATTTTACCGATTGGAGACAATTTTACTATGGGGATAGATGACGCGATTTTAGCCAGTGATTTTGTGGAATGTGACAAGATCCTGGGCTGTCATTATGATACTTTTGGCTACATAGAGATCGATCACGAAGAAGCAAAGCGTAAATTTTACGAGAAAGGTAAAGACCTTATGCTGCTGGAACCAGGAGAAAGCATCGAACTTTAATTGCAGCAAGTGCAGGCAAACTATCAAAAATATATTCTGAATTTTAAGCGCCCCAGTGGAACTTCGCGGGGCGTTCTTACGCAAAAGGAGACCTGGTTTCTCATCCTCGAAGAAAATGGAAAAAAAGGGATCGGGGAATGCGGGATCCTTCGCAGCCTTAGCTATGATGACCGCCCCGGCTATGAGGAAAAATTGAAATGGGTCTGTAAAAACATACATTTAGGAGAGGAGAAACTTTGGGAGGAGCTTCGGGAGTTTCCAAGCATTCAGTTTGGTGTAGAGATGGCGTTTCGGTCTTTGGAGGCTGAAGATCCTTTCCTGTTGTTCCCTTCGGAATTTACCCGCGGAAATGCTTCTATTCCAATCAACGGACTCGTATGGATGGGGGAGGAGCAATTCATGAAAGAGCAGATCATTCAGAAGATCGAGCAGGGCTTCAAGTGTATTAAGCTGAAAATTGGAGCTATTGATTTTGAAACTGAAATTGACCTGCTGAAGTTTATCAGGAAAGAATTTACTTCCGAAGAAATAGAGATAAGGGTTGATGCCAATGGGGCTTTTAAAGCTTCCGAAGCCATGGAAAAACTGAAACGCCTCAGTGAGCTGGAGCTGCACAGTATAGAACAACCCATTAAACAGGGACAGCTGGAGGAGATGGCTGTGCTCTGTAATAACACGCCTTTACCTATTGCTTTAGATGAAGAGCTAATTGGCGTAACTCATGTAACAGAAAAGCAGAAACTGCTACAAATTATACAGCCGCAATTTCTCATTTTTAAGCCCAGCCTCATTGGAGGTTTTAAAGGAACAGAAGAGTGGATAAAACTTGCAAAGGATCAAAATACCGGCTGGTGGATCACAAGTGCACTGGAGAGTAATGTAGGACTTAACGCCATTGCACAACATACTTTTATGCTTAAAAATGAAATGCCGCAAGGTTTAGGCACCGGCGGATTATATACCAACGATTTTGAAGCCCCTCTGGAGGTGGAAAATGGACAACTTTGGTATCGCCCTAACAAAGACTGGAATTTTAATCTATAAAAGAACATGTTTATACAACAGGCATTTAAAGCAAGAACAGAATGGTGGCGATATTTGGTCGGCCTTATTATTATATTTCTTGGATGGCAATTGTTTGGTGCCATACCCTTTATGGCGGCCCTATTCTTTGAAGCCGGCCCGGAAGTCCTTACCCTTACCCAGGCAGAGATGTTTAAGGTGCTGGATTCCAACCTCAATTTTTTTCTCTTACTGCTCACTTTTGCTGTTGGCCTTGCTGCACTGTTATTCGTGATAAGATTTTTGCATAATCAGAAGATCAAGGATGCCACCACGACTCGTAAAAAGGTAGATTGGGGCAGGTTCTTTTTTGGTTTCAGTATTATTGCTGTCTTTACTGTGGTGACCACTATTATAGACTACAACCTGCAACCCCAGGATTACCTGTGGAATTTTGATATGGTGCCATTTCTTATCCTTGCTGCCATTGCTTTGATCATGGTGCCTTTACAGACTAGTTTTGAAGAATACCTTTTTAGAGGTTATCTCATGCAGGGAATTGGAGTTTTGGCCGGTAATAAATGGCTGCCGTTGGTCATTACCTCGGTGATCTTTGGAGGGATGCATATTTTTAATCCCGAAGTAGAAAAGCTGGGTTACATAATTATGTTCTATTATATAGGCACCGGATTCCTGCTCGGAATTATGACCCTCATGGATGAAGGTTTGGAACTGGCCCTGGGCTTCCACGCCGGCAACAACCTGGTAGGCGCACTACTTGTCACGGCCGACTGGACTGCCTTTGAAACCAATTCTGTTCTTAAAGATGTTTCTGAACCTACCGCAGGTCTTGACATCCTGCTTCCAATTTTGGTGGTTTACCCCATCTTTCTGTTTTTGATGGCCAGAACCTACCGCTGGACCAATTGGAAGGAAAAGTTGTTTGGAAAGGTATCTCCTCCGAAAACCTTAAAATATTCTGAAGAAATCTAATTTTCCTCTTCAATTTGTTAACTTTAAAGTTTAAGCAGTTAAACTTTATTAAAGTTATGCAAAATGTATTCAGCTTACCCGAGACACATCCCGATTTTAGGCTAAACGGCCTGTACTATACAAATGAGGATCTGGCTGCGGTAGCTTATAGTTTGATTAAGGAAGGTGAACCCTATGAAGGCCAGGCAGGAAATTTCTTGTTGGACTGGTTAAACGATAAGGATTACGTGGAAGTAAAGACTTCAGGATCCACAGGGCCGCCAAAGAGAATAAGGATCAGGAAGCAGCAAATGATCAACAGCGCCCGAGCAACCGGCAAGTTCTTTGATCTTGGTCCCGGAACTACAGCGCTGCATTGTCTTCCGGTGAACTTTATATCGGGGAAAATGATGCTGGTGAGAGCTATGCTTCTGGGTTGGAAACTCGACCTGGAACTTCCTAATGCAAATCCTCTGGACCGCATTTTCAAGATCTATGATTTTTGTGCTATGACCCCGTTCCAACTTGATAATTCCCTTAGCAGGTTACACTTGATCAAAAAGCTCATTGTTGGAGGAGGAGCAGTGTCAAGTAACCTCAGGAATCTGGTGCAGGAAATAGGTACAGAAGTTTACGAAACCTATGGTATGACCGAAACTGTGTCGCATATTGCTGCCCGGTATGTGAATCCAAAGAAAAAAATTAAAGAAGACCCCGTTCCTTTCACGGTGCTCCCAAATGTTACTATAAGTACAGATGACCGCGGTTGCCTGATCATTGATGCGCCGCAGCTTACCGATGAGACCTTAATCACTAATGATGTTGTGGAACTGCTTTCAGATAAAACATTTATCTGGAAAGGCAGGATAGACAATGTGATCAATTCCGGCGGAGTAAAATTACATCCCGAAGAGATCGAAGCCAAGCTGGCACCTATCATTGCACACCGATTCTTTGTGACTTCCTTGCCCGATGCGGCTCTGGGTGAAAAACTGGTGCTTATGGTTGAGAGTGAATTTTCTGAAGTTGCTCTAAATAACCTGGAGCGGGAGATCAAAGCCTGCCGGAAATTAGGCAAGTTTGAAGTGCCCAAAAAGATCTATTTCGTTGAGAAGTTTGAAGAAACGCCCAACGGCAAGATACATCGCGCCAACACCTTAAAAAGCAGAATGGCCTAAACCTGCATTTTGAAGTAATAATCCAGGGAATGTTTGCCCGAACCGTAATAGATAAAGAAGCCTGTAAGGGCAAGGGCAACTACGGCCAGGATTAGGTTTCCCCACTGCAAAGGTCCGAGGAAATTAATCAGGATAGCTCCAATTAATATCGGCACCTGTGCGATCAATGCCCAGCGGGTAAGTAATCCAAATGCGATTAAAAGGCCGCCCACTAAATGTGCGGGAGCGATATAATGCACCAGCAACATTACTCCCCCGTAACCTTTAAGAGGTCCAATAAGTTCGGTAAGCATGTGAGTTTGTGCGACAAATTGAATCCCTTTTAGAAAAAAGAAAACTCCCAGTACGATTCTCAGCAGGTCAAGCGGATAATAAGTATGCGCATTGGCCCATTTGTTTAAGGATTTGATAGACATCATAGCTCCTGATTTTGAAACTATAATTTACTGAAAATTAGTGATTTGTAAAAGCGTGAGAGGATAATTTCATGAAATATATATCCACGACATCAGATAAATAACCCTGTCAGCGGGTTCAAACCCTGACAGCGGTTGGATTTATGGAAGAGTAATCGGCACGGATTGCAAATCCGCGCCAACAATGGGACAACCCTGTCAGCGGGTTCAAACCCTGACAGCGGTTGGATGTACCGGAGAATAATCGGCACGGATTGCAAATCCGCGCCATCCATCGGAAGGCCCTGTCAGCGGTTTCGAACCCTGACAGCGGTTGGTTGGTGTTAGGTGGGTAATCGGCACGGATTAAAAATCCGCGCCAGCAATGGTACAACCCTGTCAGCGGTTAAAAACCCTGACAGCGGTTGGATGTAAGGAAGAGTAATCGGCACGGATTGCAAATCCGCGCCCTCCATCAGAAGGCCCTGTCAGCGGTTGGATGTAAGGAAGAGTAATCGGCGCGGATTGCAAATCCGCGCCAACAATTGGACAACCCTGTCAGCGGGTTCAAACCCTGACAGCGGTTCAATGTACTGGAGGGTAATCGGCACGGATTGCAAATCCGCGCCAACAATGGGACAACCCTGTCAGCGGGTTCAAACCCTGACAGCGGTTGGATGTACCGGAGAATAATCGGCACGGATTGCAAATCCGCGCCATCCATCAGAAGGCCCTGTCAGCGGTTTCGAACCCTGACAGCGGTTGGTTGGTGTTAGGTGGGTAATCGGCACGGATTAAAAATCCGCGCCAGCAATGGTACAACCCTGTCAGCGGTTAAAAACCCTGACAGCGGTTGGATGTAAGGAAGAGTAATCGGCACGGATTGCAAATCCGCGCCCTCCATCAGAAGGCCCTGGCAGCGGTTTCAAACCCTGTCAGCGGTTGGATGTAAGGAAGAGTAATCGGCACGGATTGCAAATCCGCGCCAGCAATGGGACAACCCTGTCAGCGGGTTCAAACCCTGACAGCGGTTGGATGTACCGGAGAATAATCGGCACGGATTGCAAATCCGCGCCATCCATCGGAAGGCCCTGTCAGCGGTTTCAAACCCTGACAGCGGTTGGAGGTAAGGAAGAGTAATCGGCACGGATTGCAAATCCGCGCCATCGAATTTGAATTTGGAGTACAAGATGATTAAATATCCTTCCTGTTGACATAAAATTCTTTTTCCACTACCCGCACATCTTCGGGAGAAGCAACTTTTTTATCAAGTTTTTGCCAATTCATCGTCGGGAAAAGACGTATCTCCTTTTCATTGATGATCACATCAACCGGCATATCGAATCCTTCTACATCGGCCTGCCAGCGATATTGTACCTTTCCATTTTTTTTCCGAAACTGTAGCGAAGGAAGAGCGGCATTCCGAAGATACTGATCTAAAACAGGCTTTAGATCATAGGATATTGCCGCATTAAAATAGTTCTCAGTTTCTTCTGTTGTTATGATCTTGTGACGGTAAGTTTCAGTGTAATCTTTTAAGGTTTTCCACCACAGCTCGTCATTGTCATAGATGCTGCGGATGGTGTTCAGCAGGTTTGCGCCCTTGGCATACATATCACCCGAGCCTTCATTGTTGACACCGTAATTTCCGCTTATAGGGTTTTTGTTCCCGATACCACCTCTTGTTCCCTGCAGGTACTCAAGAGCCTCTTCTTTCCCCCAGCGACATTCAATGTAAACAGCTTCCGAATAGGAGGTGAAGCCCTCATGTATCCACATATCGGCAATATCTGCTGCCGTAATACTATTTCCGAACCATTCATGGCCGGTCTCATGGATGATGATAAAATCCCATTTGAGCCCTATTCCTGTTCCGCTGAGATCCCTACCTAAATATCCCATTTTATAGTCATTCCCGTACGCCACAGCGCTCTGGTGCTCCATTCCCAAATACGGGGTTTCTACCAGTTTAAAACCATCTTCTTCAAAGGGATAAGCGCCAAACTTCTCATAGAAGCAGTTCATCATGAACTTCACCTCTTCAAATTGCTTTTTCGCCTTTTCAAGATGGTATGGCAGCACATAATAATCCAGGTCCAGGTCTCTGAACCTGTCCTTAAAATGCACATAATTAGCAATGTTGACCACTACATTATAGTTGTTTATTGGATTTTTCACTTTCCAATCCCAGCGTGTGTACCCATCCTCCAGCACTTCCTTGCCCATGAACCTACCGTTGGATACGTTCATCAATTCATGAGGCACTGCCACCTGAATCAAAACTTCTTCGGGTTCATCGCTTTGATGGTCCTTGTTGGGATACCAAAGGCTGGCCCCGGTTCCCTGGACTGCCACAGCAATGAAATGATTTCCTTCCTTGTCTTTGTCAAAAACGAATCCGCCATCCCAGGGTGCATTTGCGGCAACTTTGGGATTTCCGGAATAGAAGAATTGGATGGAATCTATACTGCTTTTTGTCACTTTTGGCTGGAGATCAACAAATACGGCATTGTACCTTCTGTTGAATTTCATTTTTTCTCCTTTGTACAAAATGGAGTCCACCTTCATGTTCTGAAAAAGGTCCACCTGCATTACCGGCAGGTCTTCTTCGGCTTTAAAACTTATGGTGTTATAGCCGGAAATGAATCTTTCATCGGGCTCCACCCGCACGTTTAGATGATATTTTTGAACATCATAACTTCTTTCCGGGCGTAAGGACCCTCGAAGGGTATCGGCTTCAGTAAAAGTGACTTTATTAGAAAGTACCTGGGCCTGCATTGGCAACGCCGCAAGGCCAAAGGAAAAAATAAAGGGGGCTAAAAATCGCATTTTTGATGTTATTAGTTTTGGTGCACCAAATAAATTTCGGCATCGGGATGTTCTTCAAGTGTTCTTTTAGAATCCCTGTGGATCTTATCAAAGCTTTTCATATCAATTCCCTTGCACATCCCGTATGAATAGTGATACTTCAGGATCTCAAGATCTTCTGTAGTCAATTCCCGTTTTACGGCGCAGCCGGAAAGATAACCTTTGCACGGAACTTTAGGAGAGAAATGGAAGTAACCTAAGGCTTTAAAAAAATGGTATTTCAAAAGGCCCAGTCCATGATTTTCATCGGTTACTCTGAAAGCATTTACCTTTACAACTCCGCGATTGATCTGTTGTTTTCCATTCCAGCTGATGTAATATCCGGAATTTCTGCTGTTACTGATGCGTTGCTCCTGATCGAAATCTTCATCTGAATTTCTGTAAAAGACAAGAAAATTGGATTTTGCTCTTTCCTGAACTTCTGTGATTGTCAAAGAGTCTATTCCTGAAGAAACTTTTTCTGAAAAATCAAGTAGTTCTTCTCTGTGCGCTTCGGGAACAGAAGGATCGAAAAACAATTTTATCGGACCCTTCCAAACCTTAATTGTAGATTTCTCCTGAAGTTCTTCGGTATGCCCAAATACCGCCTGTTTGTACATTTCAAGAAATTCTTCGTCTCTGGGCTCATATAGAACACGAACTTTGTCAGGTCCTTCCAAAGGAAAATTTTCCACAGGCACCAGGGTATCGTTGTTGTGGATTACCCAGTTAAGAGAATCTTTTTTGGTAAGAGGTATGCCATTGCTTCTAAAATGACTAATCCCCATCATTTTACGGGTTTTTTGCTTTATCAGGGTATCCTGTGCAAAGCCCGAAAAGCTGAGCAGAAAACAAGCAACAGAAAGAAGAATTTTCATAAGATCAGGTTTGAATCACGCCAAGATTAAAATCTTTTTCGATAGGGGCGTGGTTGGCAGCTTCAATCCCTGTCGAGATCCACTTTCTGGTGTCCAGGGGATCGATCACGGCATCTGTCCATAAATGTGCTGCCGAGTAGTAGGCAGAAGTTTGCCTGTCATAGCGCGCTTTGATCTGCTCGAAGACTTCCTTCTCCTTTTCAGCATCCACTTTTTCGCCTTTCTTTTCCATGGAAGCAGTTTCGATCTGGGCAAGTACCTTTGCTGCCTGTGTTCCACCCATTACAGCGAGTTCGGCACTTGGCCATGCAAATATCAGGCGCGGATCATAGGCTTTTCCGCACATCGCATAATTACCGGCACCGTATGAATTTCCAATGATCACCGTGAATTTTGGTACTACCGAATTACTCACCGCATTTACCATTTTTGCTCCATCTTTAATGATGCCGCCATGTTCGCTCTTGCTACCAACCATGAAACCGGTTACATCCTGAAGGAAAACCAGCGGAATTTTCTTTTGATTACAATTCGCTATAAACCGGGTGGCCTTATCGGCAGAATCTGAGTAGATCACCCCGCCGAACTGCATCTCTTTTTTTGCATTTTTGACAATCTTACGTTGATTGGCCACAATTCCCACTGCCCAGCCGTCTATACGGGCGTAGGCGCAGATAATTGTTTGTCCGTAGCCTTCTTTGTACTCCTGGAATTCAGAATCATCAACCAGCCTGGCAATGATCTCATGCATATCGTATTGCTCATTCCTAAGCTTTGGAAGTATTCCGTAGATCTCCTGCGGGTCTTTAGCCGGTTTTTTAGGAGCTTTCCGGTTGTAGCCGGCCTTGTCATAATCCCCAATCTTGTCCATCAATCCTTTGATGGTATCCAGCGCGTCTTTATCATCTTTAGCTTTATAGTCCGTCACCCCGCTAATTTCACTGTGCGTAGTTGCACCGCCTAAGGTTTCGTTATCTATAGATTCTCCAATCGCTGCCTTCACCAGGTAGCTTCCGGCGAGGAAAATACTTCCGGTTTTCTCTACTATAAGGGCTTCATCGCTCATGATAGGTAAATAGGCGCCCCCGGCAACACAGCTGCCCATAACGGCAGAGATCTGGGTGATGCCCATGCTGCTCATTACCGCATTGTTCCTAAAGATCCTTCCGAAGTGTTCTTTATCGGGAAAGATCTCATCCTGCATAGGAAGGTAAACTCCGGCGGAATCCACCAGATAAATAATGGGTAAACGATTTTCAATAGAGATTTCCTGTGCTCTCAGGTTCTTTTTTGCAGTAATAGGGAACCAGGCTCCCGCTTTTACCGTGGCATCATTAGCAACCACAATACACTGTTTTCCCGAAACCTTTCCAATCTTCACCACCACACCGCCACTGGGGCAGCCGCCATGTTCTTCATACATGCCATCTCCTGCAAAAGCCCCGATTTCGATGGCTTCTTTTTCATCATCCAGCAGGTAATTGATCCGCTCGCGGGCAGTCATTTTACCTTTTTTATGATGTTTCTCTATACGTTTTTCTCCGCCACCAAGTTTCACCCGCTTGAGGCGGTGGTTAAGATCTGAAACTAATAATTTGTTGTGGTCTTCGTTTTTATTAAATTGAATATCCATTGATAAGGTTAAAGAGTCGGTTTTAAAATGTATGGGAGGCTCTCAACAGCCTCTATTTTTCAATGCTTGCTAAAATACAAAAACCCGCTAACTATAAATCTTTAAAATAATATTTAAAATTGCGACCTTTGTCATATTAGCACCGGCAGTGCTTATATACTTTTGCCCTCCGGGAGCCTGCTGCTCCTGTAACCTTTACTAATTTTAATATGGGAATGAACAAGAATTCAATTTTTGCCTGGGCATCATTTTGTATGCTTTTGATTGGTATTGCCCTGGTTCTTCTTGGGGTGCTAAAATATCAGGACTATGCCATTGGTTTTTCCACGGTAGGAATAGGATTTTTTGTAATGTCCTGGGCTTTCAATGCCTTGAAAGGAAGGGTATAAAGGCATACTTTCCTTCTAAGTCCCTCTTCGGAAGTTGTTGTTTCGATTTTTCCTTCTGAAAAAGCAGAGTCTTTTTTAGCTGAAGCAATTTCGTATTCCTATTCGCCAACCCCACATCTTTTTCTTATCTTCTGAAGAAATTTCTGAAAGATGAAACCCGGGAAAGTAAATAGAGAGCAGCTCAAAAAGCACCTTTTTGGAGGGGAAGCTTTTATGACTATTGAGGAATTGCTGAAGAAAATACCTTTTGAACAAATTCATTTACGACCCAAGGGTCTTCCTTATTCTTTTTACGAACTGTTCTACCATATTTTCTTTACTCAGCGGGATATTCTACATTACTGCCTTAAGCAAGATTACCAGGCACCGGTCTGGCCAAATGATTACTGGCCTAAGCAGCAGGCACCTGGAAGGGAGGAATCATGGCGTGAACTACAAGAGAATTTTTTCGAAGATAGGGAGGCTCTTGGGAGGATTATCGTTTCACATGAGAAAAACCTGGGAGCACAGGTGCCTTCCGGTAAAGATCACAGTATCTTTAGAGAATTACTTTTAGTAATTGAACACACTGCATATCATACAGGACAATTAGTTATCATCCTTAGACAATTAGGTTTGCATTCCTCCCGAATTTAATTTGAAAGCATCCCTTAAATCATAGTGAAATTTTGGATATTTGTTTTTTAAGCAAAAACATATTGAAGGGGCTAAAACTTTCAGAAATAAATAATAAAACAGCATTTTATGGCAGACGATAATAAAGTGATTTTCTCCATGAGTGGGTTGACCAAGACCTACAAGGGAGAGAACACACCGGTACTAAAAAATATTTATTTAAGCTTCTTCTACGGAGCTAAAATTGGAATTCTGGGATTGAATGGTTCCGGTAAATCTACTCTTTTAAAGATCATAGCAGGAAAAGAAAAGAATTACCAGGGAGATGTGGTCTTTGCGCCGGGATATTCTGTGGGTATGCTGGAACAGGAACCAGAACTGGATAATGAAAAGACAGTTTTGGAAGTTGTAAAGGAAGGTGCCGCCGAAACTGTTGCGATCCTTGAAGAATACAACAAGATCAACGATATGTTCGGGCTTCCGGAAATCTATGAAGATCCCGATAAAATGCAAAAGCTTATGGATAAGCAGGCTGCCTTGCAGGACCAGATCGACGCCAGCAATGCCTGGGAACTTGATACCAAGCTGGAGATTGCCATGGATGCACTTAGAACTCCCGAGCCCGACAAAAAGATCGGCGTACTTTCCGGAGGAGAGAGAAGGAGGGTAGCACTTTGCCGACTACTGCTTCAGGAGCCGGATGTTTTGCTGCTCGATGAGCCTACCAACCACCTGGATGCCGAGTCTGTACTTTGGCTGGAACAACACCTTCAGCAATATAAAGGAACAGTAATCGCGGTTACTCACGACCGTTACTTCCTTGACAATGTTGCGGGGTGGATCCTTGAATTGGACCGCGGCGAAGGTATTCCGTGGAAAGGAAATTACTCTTCCTGGCTTGATCAAAAAGCAAAACGTCTGGCCCAGGAACAAAAGCAGGCCAGCAAACGTCAAAAGACTTTGGAACGTGAGCTGGAATGGTCGCGTATGGCACCAAAAGGAAGACAGGCAAAACAAAAAGCCCGACTTAACAACTACGATAAATTGTTGAGCCAGGACCAGAAGAAAATGGATGAACAGCTGGAGATCTACATTCCTAATGGTCCGCGTTTAGGAACTAATGTGATCGAGGCGAAAGGGGTTAGCAAGGCATTTGGAGATAAACTGCTGTATGATGATCTTAATTTTAAACTGCCACAGGCGGGGATCGTTGGGATCATTGGGCCTAACGGGGCAGGTAAGACCACGATCTTCAAAATGATCATGGGTGAAGAAAAACCCGATAAAGGTACTTTTGAAGTAGGTGAGACCGTACAGATCGCTTATGTAGATCAAAGCCACACCAACATAGATCCTGAAAAAACTATTTGGCAAAACTTCAGCGATGAGCAGGAGTTGATCCTTATGGGGGGCAGGCAGGTGAACTCGAGAGCTTACTTAAGCCGGTTCAACTTCAGTGGAAGTGAGCAAAATAAAAAAGTAAGCAAACTTTCGGGTGGGGAGAGGAACCGTCTTCACCTGGCGATGACCTTAAAAGAAGAAGGAAACGTACTGCTGCTGGATGAGCCTACTAACGACCTTGATGTAAATACGCTGAGGGCCCTTGAAGAAGGTCTGGAGAATTTTGCAGGTTGTGCGGTGATCATTTCCCACGACCGTTGGTTTATGGACAGGGTGTGTACACATATCCTGGCATTCGAAGGAAATTCTGAAGTGTATTTCTTCGAAGGAAGCTTCTCTGAATATGAAGAGAACAAAAAGAAACGTCTGGGCGATCAGGCTCCAAAAAGGATCAAGTATAAAAAGCTTGTGAGATAAACACTTTTTAAAGGTTTGTAAAAACTGCTTTTGAAGAAATTCTAAAGCAGTTTTTTATTGGAATCAGGTTTCAGGTCGATCTTCAGTTCCTTTGCCATTTTCTCTATCACATCCTGGTCTGTCTTGTTGTCGATACTTTGCCGGGCATCGAGGAGGAGCCTTTCGGCCTCCTTGTCTAAAGTTTTGTAATAGGAGCCTTCCTTTGCCTCCTGTTTTTGAAGATAGATGAACATTTTAGCTAGCTTCTGTACCACTACGATATCCCGTTTACAGTAGGTGCGAAGAGAGGCCAGGAGATTATAAAGCAGCTCCTCAAAATGCACAGCCCGCTCCCGGGCGAATACTGTTCCTTTTTCCGAAATATAGGAATGATCGGTTTTAATCATTCTCATTCTAAGAAGTTCCGTGAGATAGTCTATGGCATTTAAGGCGGTACCGGGATCATTGATTCCCGGAGACATGGCTTTGGCTATGACTTCAGCAATTTGTTTGAATGCCAGGACATAATTGTTGCTCACCAGTTCTTCCCTTGCAAAATGAAAGTAACCGATTACCGTCTCCAGTTCATCTTTGGTTAAGGCTCTTTCACTTCTGAACAGGGGTTTGCCCTGTAAAGCAAAAATGCCCCTCACCGGTAATATTTCCAATCTGGTGTTTTTGTCCTTACAGAATTCAATTAGATTTTGCCTTGAGATATCCCTGAAATATCCACTTGTTTCGGTATAATATTCATGCCAGCCTGAAGTATCGGGAAAGGAAGCCGGAATCTCTTTTTCCCGATCCAGCAACTTATTAAGCCGCGCCTTTGCTTCCATATAGATCTTATCGAGAATGAAGGTGATCTGTATGCTTTGAGAAATGGTGTGGATAAAATAGATGAAGGCATAGATGCAGACTACCGTTGCCAGTATGCCCACCAGTACAGAAAATCCCGGAACCTGGTATTGATCTCCTGTTGGCTGAATGGAAAACAGAATGAAGATACAATAAAGGATACTCGACAGGTAAATACCAAGTATGATCTGATGTTTATGGTCAGAAATTAATCCCGGCAGGAGTCGCGGAGAATAATTGGTCGAAGCCTGGTTGAGCAGCACCATAACCATGGAAAAACTAAAGACCATCATGGAAATGAGTCCGGTAATGCAGGCACTTAAAATGGTAAGTGCTGTGTCACCATTATTCACAACCAGTAAGGGTATGTTCTCTACCAGGTATCCCGAGATTCCTCTTTCCTCGAGGTACATCATGATAAAGGCGAACAATAATCCCGACAATGCGAAAAGGCTGGGGTAAAAAGCTATTTTGCTTTTAATATTTTGATAGGTAGAAGAGAGACTGGATATAAAATTTTTCATGCCCTATGAATATATAAAACCCCGCAGGCTGCGGGGTTTTATATGAAATTGAATCTAACTATTCAGTCGCGTCTTCGGGATACCAATTGGCAATGATCACTTCAATATCGTCATTGCCTTCATTCACCAGCTGCTTGAATTTTTCTACGTCGGCTTTACCATCTGTACCTCTAAAATGGTACGGGTAAACTTTATCCGGAGCGAATTCCAATACAGCTTCAGCCGCTTTTTCCACGGTCATAGTATAAGGCAGGTTCATTGGGATCAATGCTATATCAATATCCTTAAGCTGTCGCATTTCGGGAATGTCTTCGGTGTCTCCTGCTATGTAAAGTCGTTTGCCTTCACTTTCAATTACATAACCATTGCCGCGACCTTTGGGATGATATTGTTTGGCTTCTTCTCTTAAGTTATACATTGGAATTGCCTCAATGGAAAAATTCTGAAGGCTCCTTTTTTCACCATTGTTCATCACCGTCACCTTTGTCGCCAAAGAGTCAGGCAATTCATCCTTCACCGCCTGGGGCGCAATAATGGTAATATCTCCTAATTCCAACCCCTGAAGAGTTTTGGAATCCATGTGGTCGCCATGAATATCTGTGAGTAAAACCACATCTGCACTATCTTGTTCAGCATAAGTATCTGCACCTCCTACAGGGTCAACATAAATTGTGGTATTGTTCCATTTGATGATTGTTGAAGCATGAGAAACAGGGATTACTTCCACCTGTGCAGTCTCCATAGTATCACGAGCTACCGCTTCTTCTTGAGCAACTGTGGAATCTGTTTCTTCAGAATTATTTCTACATCCGGTAAAGAAAATACCGGCAATAAGAACGAAAGTAAAAGGTTTCATATATCTCATAAATTTATAATTTTTTTAAAATTACAACTTTAATGCTCCTTTAGCCACCGCTTTAATAATTCTTTAGGAAAGGGGCAACTCCATTTTAATGTCACCACGGGCATAAGGATTCTCTCCTTCAATGGGAATTTCGGTGAATCCATATTTGAAGTAGATATAGATCGCGTTTTCAAGTTTGCGGTTGGACCAGATGATCAGTTTTTGCCAGCCCCGACTCTTTGCAAAGTCAATGGTATGGGCCATAAGTTTTTGCCCGATTTTCTTTCCCTGTGCTGCCGGTACCACGGCCATCTTGGTGAGTTCGAATACCCCGTCCTCAATTTTCATCAGTGCTACAGTACCTATGATCTTGTCGTTTTCCCGAACAAAAAAGATATTGCCCCCGGGTTCTATAATGTATTTTTCCGGTTTTCCCAGAACTTCCTCGTCGTGAGGCTCCACCCAAAAATACTTTTCCAGCCATTCGATGTTCAGGTCCCAGAAATCTTTGGCATATTTAGGTTCAAATGAAATGATCTCCATGAATTAATCTCCGATTTCTCTTTTTTGCCAGGGCCATTTGCCCTCGAGTTCCACCTGCAAAGAAAGGCTTAAAAAGGTTCTAATTACAACGATTACTGCAAGAACGAGTACATTCTCCATTTTTGGAGCAGTACTTACTGTAGCAATAATATCTCCTGCCACAAGAAATTCCAGGCCCAGTAGAATTGCCTTTCCAAGATCGTGGCGAAAAGTACGATAGGTGCTGCCATCCTCGTGCTCATGGAAAAAATACCTGTAAAGAGCGAAAAAAGGTCCTATCACCATGACAAGTACTCCTGCAACTTCAATTGTAATAGCTGCCAATCCTATAAATTCTCCAATCATTTCATGCATAGGTTCTCTTTCTAATAAAATCGGTTATTAAATAGCTCAGCGCCTTTCCTGTGGGATAGTTTGTTGTTGCCATTGCCTCACAAATATGAAGATAGCAACAATTTTTTTCTTTTGCAGCTATTTTTAAAAAGCTCCTTACCTCGTCGAGGCTGAATCCTACGGGTGAAACGGCACTGCTCGGAAAATTTGCTATTGCGTCGCAATCCAGTTCGAAACCAAATTTTTCTCCTTTTACAAAATCCAATGCCTGCCGGAATTCTTCTGTTCGTTTTTGCTTCGGAAGCTCATCCAAAAGCAGGTACTGTATTGCTTCGGAAGCATTCATCTCGTCAAAAATGTACTGAGGCGTGTAATTTTTATGCAAGCCGAAAACAGAATACCTCTCTAAAAAGCCATTTTTGAGGGCATAGCTGAAGCCGTTCCCACTGTGCCGGTATTCGATTTGCCTTAGATCGGTATGGGCATCGATGTTTATTACGTTGACAGCCTTTCCGGAAGCTTCCGCAGCACCTTTAAGATTTCCGAAGGCATTATTATGTCCGCCGCCAATGATGATGGGAAATTTTCCTGCTGATATAACCTTTTTGACTACCTCGCCCACCATCACATCCACCTGCTCCACAAGATCTCCCAGTTTCTGAACATAATTAGGATCTGAAACATCTATGTTACCGGCTTTTTGCATCAATTCCGCAGTAGCTATCTCTCCCAGCAGCACGATCTCTTCTCCGGAGTTGTATTCGTTCTCCTGAACATTTAAAAAAGCTTTTAAAAAAGCTTCCCAGGCAGTGGCTGTTCCTGCATTTCCAAAATTTGCCCTAACACCGATATCTTCGGGGATGCCAAAAATGACAAATCGGGCATCGGTCTTTTCGAGCGCCTCCAGGTTCTCCACGAACTGAAGCTTTTGTCCCAGCTTGGTCTCTCCCGCCCGGGTTGCAATGAGTTTAGAGATATTTTTTTCAGAATAAAGCTTCAGGTGGCGCATCTATACTTTTTTACCGTTGATGTAAACCGAATTGATATGGTTGGCCCCAAAGGAATACGGCAAAAATCCGTAGGAGGGGATATTATCTGTAAGGATGAGGTTGGCAGCCTTGCCTCTTGTAATGCTGCCGTGGGTGTCCAGAATTCCCATGGCGTAAGCTGCGTTAATGGTCGCAGCGTTTATGGCCTCTTCGGGATTCATTTTCATCTTGATACACGCCAGGGAGATCACCAGGTTCATATTGCCGCTGGGGGTGCTTCCGGGATTATAGTCGGTAGCTAGTGCCAGGGGCAGGTCGTTATCCAGGATCTCGCGCGCCGGAGTATAGGGAATGCCAAGGAAAAGCGAGCAGGAGGGAAGCGCAACGGGCATAGTGTCACTCCCTTTTAGCGCCTCAAGATCTTCCGGCTCCATTACCTCGAGATGGTCTACAGTAAGAGCGTCATGAGCCACCGCAGCTTGGATTCCGCCAATCGCGTTGAATTGATTCACATGGATCTTCGGAATGAGATCATATTTTTTACCGGCTTCAAGCAAGCGGTGGGTGTCCTCTACTGAAAAATAACCTTTTTCGCAGAAAATATCCACATAATCTGCCAACCCTGCTTCGGCTACTTTGGGCAACATCTCGCTTATGAGGAGGTTCATGTAGCCCTCTTTGTTATCTTTATATTCCGGAGGCAGGGCATGAGCGCCTAAAAAAGTTGCCTTCACCGGAAGCTTGTAGTTCTGTTTTAGCTTTTGGATCACCCGCAGCATCTTGAGTTCAGCTTCTGTAGTGAGTCCATATCCCGATTTTATTTCGATGGCCGTGGTGCCCATTTTGATCACTTCCTCCAGCCGCTTAGCCGACTGCAGGTAGAGGTCATCTTCAGAAGTTTCCTGTAATTTTTTAGCCGAATTCACGATTCCGCCACCTTTTTCGGCGATCTCTTCATAAGTGAGGCCGTTGATGCGGTCGACGAATTCCTGCTCGCGGTTTCCGGCGTAAACTAAATGGGTATGGGAATCGATCCAGCCGGGTAACAGCATTTTTCCGGAGGCATCGATAATAGATGCATCCTCAAAAGTTGGAATATCTGCCATCTTTCCGAAGTCGGCGATCTTTTCGTCTTCTACCAGCAACCAGGCGTTGTCTAACACGGGAAGTTCCTTCATTTCACTGCCTTTTAGCGACTTAAGTGTCTCTTCTCTAACCTGGACCAGTTGTTTTATATTCTTAAAAAGCAATTTCATAATGTAAAGATAGAAAAGTAGTGAGAAACAGTAGGGGTTCGCAGGAATACCTCCTGAAAATGTCATTTTTGGCACCTCTTATGTCTCGGTATTTCTTTTTAACTTAGGGAAGAATTTTTTCAAGCAACTATGACCTCAAGAAAACCCGGATTAAATACCATTTGTACGCACGTGGGAGAGCTAAAAGACGAACAGTTTCGCGGCGCCGTTTCCCCACTTTATATGTCTACCTCCTACGCTTATGAAGATGTGGAGGTAAAACGTTACCCACGATATTTCAACACGCCCAACCAGCGGGCCCTGGCGCAAAAAATGGCAGCCCTGGAACATGGCGAAGCCGCTCTGATCTTTGGAAGCGGAATGGCGGCAGTGAGTACTTCCCTGCTGGCTTTTTTACATAAAGGGGATCACGTGGTGCTTCAGAAGACACTTTACGGCGGCACCAGCAATCTGGTGACCGAAGAATTTGAAAAGTTCGGAATCGAATTTTCATTTACCAAAGATCTTTCCGTAGCGGCTTTTGAAAAGGAGATAAAGGAGAACACCAAAGTCATTTATATAGAGACCCCGTCGAATCCGCTGCTTACAATAACAGATATTCAGGCGGTAGCAGATCTTGCGAAGAAGCATGGACTGGTGAGTATGATCGATAACACCTTTGCATCACCGGTGAACCAGAATCCAATTGACTCAGGGATTGATGTGGTGATACATTCCGCTACGAAATATATGGGCGGGCACAGCGATATTCTTGCTGGAGCCGTTATTTCTTCGGAAGAGAAAATCGACAGGATCTTTCAACTCGCTAAAAATTTCGGCGGAAGCCTAAGTGATTACACGGTATGGCTGCTCGAAAGAAGTATCAAGACCATGGGAATACGGGTGAGGGCGCAGAATGAAAATGCGCAGAAGCTGGCAGAATTCCTTGAGCAGAATGAATTTGTGAAAAAGGTGTTTTACCCCGGATTGTCTTCACATGAAGATCATGCGCTTGCTAAAAAACAAATGAAAGGTTTTGGCGGAATGCTGAGTTTTGAGTTGAAGGATCTCGATTCGACTACGTTTATGAAATACCTTAAGCTTATTAAACCTTCCATGAGCCTTGCAGGGGTAGAATCCACCATTCTTTCCCCCACCAAGACCTCTCACGCGCTTTTAACCGCCGAAGAGCGGGAAGAGCAGGGAATTGGAGATCAATTGATGAGGTTTTCTGTAGGCATAGAAGAAGCCGAAGATCTTATTACAGATATCGAACAGGCCCTGGAGGAGACGAGGAAGGATATGCTGAATGTTCGTTTGTAGAGTCAATAACCACGAGGACAAGAACCAAGAGTCAAGAACCAAGAACCAAGACTTTTTAGTGGTCAGTGGTCAGTGTTCAGTACCTCCCCCGCTGAATAGCGGGGTTGCCAGGCAAAATGACTTTTCAGTAAAGTAGAAGTTAGATTTTAGAAGTACGAATTTAAATTTTCTGCTTATGCCAGCCCCAGCGGGGCGAAATATTGGTAGCCCGGGGTGAAACCCCGGGTTGTTAGATATTCCGAATCATCCCGTCCGTAAGAGCGACCCCGAGGTAGTCATATGATAGTGGTCAGTGAGCAGTTTATTGAGTTAGAAAAAAAAATAATCGTGTATTCGGTACGCCAAGAAGCGTGCATTAATTATAAACCCAGTAATATGAAAGGATTACACAGACCACTTTGTCGTTCAGTCTGAAGCAACCATGAGGTGCGTGCGGGAGACCAATCGTGCTAAGTTCA
>JAAVJQ010000017.1 GCA_012038135.1 Salinimicrobium nanhaiense | reverse complement strand
CGGAAACAGCTGAAAATAAAAGAGGGTGGAGATCAATATTTGTTTTTTACTACCCTCAAATCTGAAGAAAAGGTAGTGCTGGTGTGTCAAAAAGTGTAAAATTGGGGGCTATTCCAGAGGCACTTCTTTTTCAGAAAAAGTGGATGTTTCGATTGGCTGCTTTTTCGATCTAAGCTTCCGAAGCAGATTTCGTGGAGCGATATAAAGCGCGCCAATGACTACAAAATAAATGTTTAGAAGCGTAATCCTGGCCACATCCTGCCAGGGCTTGAAGTGGGTCACACGCTCCTCGGGATCATAAAGCACCTTTACGGGCATATTGATCACCTTTACGCCTTCCCAGGCCGCTTTCACAATAACTTCAATTTCGAGCTCAAACCGGGAGGTAAAAAGTCTGAGGCTATTTACAGCTTTAAGAGGATAAAGCCTGTAACCGCACTGAGTGTCGGTCAATTTAATGCCGGTTTCCAGCCAAAATGTAAGAGTGGAAAACTGGTTTCCAATACTGCTTTTATTGGGCACGCTGGGATCATTCATTTTTCGGGCGCCGATGATAAGAAGGTCGGGCTGCTGCGGCAGGTGTCGTTCTAGGGTATCGAGGAATATATGAAGATCATCGGGAAAGTGCTGCCCGTCTGAATCCATAGAAATAGCATAATCAAAACCAAGATCCTGCGCAGCATTGAATCCTGTCCTTAAACCGTTTCCCTTGCCTTTATTTTCCGGAACATGTAAGACTTTCAGATCCTGAAAATTATCAAGAATTTGGGCTGTAGCATCTGTAGAACCATCATTGACCACAATTATATTTCTGGTGTACTGCAGTACATCTGATAATACCCTGGAAATGGTAGCGTGATTATTATATGTAGGAATGAGCACGCAGCATTTAAGCGCATCAAATCTTGATTGATATAAAGGTTCCTGATCCAAAAAATCTATTTCTTATAAAAATAAGTAAAATCTTAAGTAACGGGGGTAAGAGCCTTGATAAATTTTAGCCCTGGAAATTTTCTTTCCTGATGGTCATTCACCGGATCATTCATCAATTAAAAGTCCGAAGAATGTTCTACTGCTACCTCGTACATACTTCTAACTTCGTACTTCTAACTTCAGGATTACCTCCCTGCGGTCGGTGATCCTGAAGGGGTGGTGACTAAAACAAAGCCCTGCAGGCTGGCGCCTGCCCGGTCTTTTTTGCTGTTCTTTTCGGCTTCAAAGCAAGCTTTGGCCTTGACAATTCTCTACTTTCCACTGTTCGTAATTCTACCTTCGTACTTCTAACTTCAGGATTACCTCCCTGCGGTCGGTGATCCTGAAGGGGTGATGACTAAAACAAAGCCCTGCAGGCTGGCGCCTGCCCGGTCTTTTTTGCTGTTCTTTTCGGCTTCAAAGCAAGCTTTGGCCTACTCTCCACTTCGTAATTCTACCTTCGCACTTCTAACTTCAGGATTACCTCCCTGCGGTCGGTGATCCTGAAGGGGTGGTGACTAAAACAAAGCCCTGCAGGCTGACGCCTGCCCGGTCTTTTTTGCTGTTCTTTCGGCTAGTGAGCAAGCTCACGCCTAAGAACAACAAAAAAGCCCTACACTCTCGTGCAGGGCTTTGTTTTGTCGGGGTGGCAGGATAATTTATTCATGAACAAACGCCCTATCCACAGTACTTTCACTGATAATCAATTTGATGTTTCACCGAATGATTCACCAAACTCCATAAAACAAAGAGCTTTCATATTATTTGATCGTCTTTGTGCTATAAAGATATGATTTTATTTAAAATTGACTTTCCTAAAAACTGTTTTTCCATGTTCCTACTACTTTTTTTGCAGTTGATGCAAATGGACAAGATTTAGAAGTTAGCCGGACTGCATAAGCCGGGCTTCATACTTCGCCCTTTTATAAGTCCTTTACTAATTCTAAATCCTTGTATAGAACAGCATCAAAAAAAGGTAGTAGCGAAGGCTCTGGAAGAAGTAAATTGAATTTAGTAGCTATGTAGAATTTGTTTTCAGAAAATTAAGGTCCATCAAAAAAGGAAAGTGCTCAGGATAAAAAAAGTAAATTGTATGGAGCACCGTGAGGTTATTTTTTCATTTAGTATTCCGCTTTAATTTTGGTTAAAAATGAAATTAGGAATAGCAAGAGGGTAACACGCTATGCGATGTTACATATTCTTAATTAATTGATTTTTAGTTATTTATAATATTTTAATTTGTGCTTTTTCACCAAATTTGCGACAAATGCCTTGAGAAACCCAGTAAATACGTTGATTTTTGCGACAAATTTTATTCAAAACATTTTTTAGCGGTAAATCTCCGGCTATATTCCAGCCTACTCGCTGTTAACCAAAAGCCACATGTCGTAGTTATTGATTTACACTAAATATGAGCAAAGCAAGATGTGTCATTCTCATGACAATCTTGCTTTGCGCCCGGGGGTTGCAAAGGGAAAAAGAAAAGTAATCCGTTTGATAAATTTATTTTAAATTGTTCTGTGGAATGCTTAAATGCAGTAATACAGCACAAACTACATAAATTCAGTGAAAGACTTTTCAACTATGTAAGAAATTTCTTTAATCGAAAAGATTGATTTTATAAAATTTTTATATATATTTAATTTTTAAGGATTTACGCCCTACTTCAAATCCTTAATTTTTTAATTAATCTTATTCTATAAAGTAAATTTCTCCGGGGCAAGCCCACGGAGCATTTTGGAGGAACACGTTTTCAAACTTTAAACATTTACTGACGAGGCAAGCCTCGGAGTATTTACCCTCCTAGAATAAAAAACCCCTGATTGGGGAGTTCTTAATATTGCTTAATTATTAATCTCTTAAACAACCTGCTTATGTAACATGTTATTTACCAACCAGAGGAATATGCTGAAAATGTAGCATTCTTCGCAGACATTAAAAAAACAATTATAATCTTAAAATCACAAGTATGAAAAATTTATTTTTAACGCTCGCATTTGTATTGGGAACTGCTTCTACATTCGCCGGAGAAAATTTAGTAGAAGAAGTGGATGATTGCGTAAATGTAACATTATCCTGTGGAGTTTCAGGATGTGTATACGTTACTTCAGTGGAAATGCTGATAGATCACATTGAGTTTGCAGAGGCTTACTGGTGTGAGTAGTTGAATGCAACAGGGCTGAAATTTCAGTCCTGTTTTTTATAATTTAAATATTTTTGATATGATATTAAAAATAAAAATTCATTTTTACTTAATAATATTCCTGTTTTTAAGTTTTCAAAGTGCTGTAAATGCCCAGAATGGCAAATCAACAAATTATAAGGCTATTTATAGATTGACGTATCAACCAAGCAAAGTGGATAATTCCCAAAAACAGGAAGATATGTTGTTATTTATTGGTTCAGATTATACTGTATTTTTGAGTTTAGGGAAACATAAAAAAGATTCATTATTGAGAAATAGAAAAAATACAAATTCTGGTTTTTCAAGTATACTAAGAAACCTTCCCAAAACCGAATTTGACTATGTTATCTTTAACGAAATTAGTAATTCCAATATAGTTTATAAACAAAAAGTGTTAAAAGATAATTTCAGTTATAAGGAAAATCCCGAACTAAAATGGGAAATTCACAATGAAAAAAAAACTATAGCTGGTTATCTCTGTAAAAAAGCAAGGACAAAATATGCTGGACGTGAATATTCTGCTTGGTTTACCTCGGAAATTCCAGTTAGTTCAGGTCCTTATAAATTCGGTGGATTACCAGGCCTAATCCTCGAAATATCTGACAGTGAAGAGGAATATCATTTCAAGTTGAGCAATCTAAAAAAAATAGAAAATCCGATTTCTTTTTATGACAGTTCAAACACAATTAAAACCGAAAAAAAGGTCTTCTTGAAGGTTTTAAAAGAGTACGAAGAAAATCCCTTTAAAAAGATGGAAGAAACGGGTATAAAAATTAATTTTTCTGATAATTCAAAAAAAACGGAAATGCTCAAAGAGCATAAGGAAAAATTAAAAGAAAATAACCCCATAGAACTTAAAACTATATGAAAAAATTTATTTATCCCCTCTTTTTCTTTTTTCCAATACTCTTATTTTCTCAACAAAGCAATAATCCATGGCGGGTAATTTATGAACTGTCATTTCAAATTGATTCTTTAGATCAATCTTCTGTAGATACAGAATATATGTACTTAGATGTAGACGATAAAGTTTCTGTGTTCAGAAGTCAAACTACGCACCTAAAAGATTCTATATTAAGCTCTAAAAATCCTAGGGCATTATTTGGGATTCAAAAATCGAAATTTAGATATAAAATATATAAGGATCGGAAAAATGATGAATTAATCTGTTTATATGATTTTACTACATTTAAATATAAAACAGAGAATAAATTACCCCAGTTAGTTTGGAAAATTGAGAACAGTAAAAAAAATATAATGGGATATGAAACTACTTTAGCACGTACACACTTTAAGGGCAGGGATTATGAAGCATGGTTTGCCCCTAACCTACCGATTCCGGAAGGTCCTTATAAGTTTAACGGTCTGCCTGGAATGATCCTTGAAGTTTATGATTCAAAAAATCACTATCATTTTACAGCCAAAGGTATAGAGAAAATTAAAGTGTCCGTAAATGTTGCGGATCAAGATTACACCAGAATTTCAGATGCTAATTTAGATTTGTTTCGAAAAAAAATAAAGGAAAAGCCATCCCTAATATTGAACAATCCCGGTATACAAATCCCAAAAGAAGGTTTGGATAAATATGATAGAAATCAAAGGGCAAGATTGAAAAATCAAAATAATCCTATCGAACTTGAATAAAGTAAATGAAGATAAAATGCTGTTTTCTCTTTTTGTTGGTATTTATCTTCAGTAAAGGTTTTTCGCAAACAGTTATTACCGGCGAAATTACTGATAAGGACAAGCAACGTTTGAGCGGGGCAACCATTACTATAAGCCAAGATTCAACTGCAAATATAGTTGCTTATGGAATTTCAGATAATCATGGTAAATTTCAAATAGATGTAAAGGCTGATTCAGAATTCTTTTTTATTAAGGTTGCACACTTGGGCTTCAAAAATTGGAATAGCAAACTTCAAAATAAAACTCAACATCTTACAGTGCGCCTTACAGAATCATCAGAAGAATTGAAGGAGGTGCATATAGAATCGAATATAATCGAAATAAGAGGAGACACCCTTAGTTATTCCGTTTCAGCTTTTAAAGATCAAAAAGACCGCGTGATAGCCGATGTGCTAAAAAAAATGCCTGGAATAGAAATACGCAGTTCCGGTCAGATCTACTACCAAGGCGAACCTATCCAAAAATATTATATAGAAGGCCTCGATCTATTGGAAGGACGGTATAACCTCGCCAACAATAACCTCTCGGCAGATGATGTATCGCAGGTTCAAATACTGGAAAACCACCAACCCATAAAGATATTGGACAGTCTGGAATTTTCCGAAAGGGCTTCCTTAAATATAAAACTTAAAAAAAACGTGACCTTAACCGGCAGTGCTGAATTTGGCAGCGGTCTTTCACCCATTCTTTGGAAAGCAAATATTACCCCGATGGTTTTTACCAAAAAACAACAAGCAATTTTTTCTTACCAGAGCAACAACACGGGCAACGATGTATCTCGCGAGATCAGGGACTTTTCCTTTGAAGATATTGGAAGACAGGAATTTAATATCAACAAAAGGGATTGGCTTTCAATCCGTAAAATTGCAGCACCATCTTTTTCCCAGGAACGCTGGCTGGACAATAATGTACATTTAGGATCAGCTAATTATTTGATTCGGCTTAAAAAAGATATTGACCTAAAGGTAAATGTTTCCTATTTGAACGATAGCCAACAACAAATGGGAAATACTCAAACCCTTTTCTTTACACAGAATGATACCATTTCTATTTCCGAAAGAGTTAATAACAATTTTTATATCGAAAATTTACAGTCCAAATTCATTTTGGAAAAGAACACAGATGATAATTACCTGAAAAACACTTTGGAAATAAATGGCTTTTGGGATTCACAGTTTGGTGATATTCGTACCCAAGATGACCATATTTCGCAATCACTCAACAACCCATTCTTGGCATTTAGAAATAAATTAAAACTTCTTAAACCATTCGGAAAACAATTAATGACCTTTGCATCTAATACAGGCTATACAGAATCCTCACAAACTTTAAATGTAGATCCTGGTCAATTCAAAGAATTATTGAATGAAGAGCAACCTTATACAGAAACAAATCAGATTTTAAAATCTTCCACCTTTTTTACCGAAAACTCCGCAGGCTTTACCAAAGGATTAAAAGATATTACTATTGCACCTGAGATTGGTTTCGCAATACAAAGTGAAAAATTGGATAGTCAATTAATTCTAATTGACTATAATGAAACTGATACCCTCAAAGGAAATTATCGTAATGATCTCAATTTCTTTTCTTCAAATATTTATTTAACAAACAAGTTTACCTATAAGAAAAATAGCTGGAATATACGCCTTCAAACACCTTTCAATTATCGCATTTTTAATATTGAAGATATTGTTTTAGATAAAGAGCAAAACTTAAACCGCTTCACTTTTGAACCTGATTTATATATTAAAAAAGAGTTTTCAGCATTTTGGGAAGCTAGCGTATCCGCAAATCTTAAGAATAATTTTGGCGATGTTACTAATTTATACTACGGATTTATCCTGACCGACTACCGGAATTTACAGCGGTACAATACACCAATAACAGAGAATTTTCAACAAAATTATAGCTGGCGAATTTCCTACCGTAATCCTATTAATTCCATTTTTGCCAGTAGTTCTTATAAATTTTCGCAAACAAAAAACAACCTTTTATATAGCAACCGTATAAATCAAAATGGAACGACCATTTTTGAAGCGTTAGTAAAGGAAAATTATTCCAATTCACATAATTTAAGTCTTAGGGGCAGTAAATATTTTAGCAAACTCAATACTACTTTAAGTTTAAGCTCTACTTTTTCAAGCATTGAACGGGAACAATTGTTAAATGAGCGTTTTGCAGACATACAAAATCAAAATTTGAATTTTAATGCGAAATTGGAATCTGAAATTACAGATTGGTTAAGCACTACTTATAATGCTGATTTAGGTTATTTATACACTATTATAGAAAGTAGAGAGACTGCACCAATAAGAACTCAATCACATTCCGTAGATTACTTCTTTTATTTAAGTGAGCAGCAATATTTAAGTGCAAATTCTGAATATTATTACAATAGTATTTCAAACAGAAATCGCAATAACTATTTCCTAAATTTAAATTATCAGTACACCTTCAAAAAACCAGCTTTTGATTTAAGAGCCAGTTGGAATAATGTTTTAAATACCAATGAATTTGTGAGGGTTTCTAATTCGGAGTTCTCATATATTCAGAGTACCTATAGACTTAGGCCTTCGCAACTTCTGGTAAGTTTAAAATTTTCTTTTTAAGCTTAGTTTTTATTTTCAGAGATTCATCTACTATACTCTAAGCCTGAATTTTTTAAACGTGACGTGACCATCGGTAGTATAAAGATATAGGCAATAGGCACACATCTTCGTTATTAAAATTACGATCCTATTTTTTCTTTCAGTAGCATCATATCTTCACTCAACTTATTTTCTAAAACCTTAGCATAAATCTGAGTGGTAGATAATTTGGTGTGTCCTAAAAGCTTTGAAACCGTTTCTATAGGTACACCGTTCGATAAAGTAACGGTTGTGGCAAAAGTATGTCTGGCAGAATGAAAGGTAATTGTTTTTTTTATTTTCAATTGCAGCATAACCTCTTTTAGATATTTATTGACTTTTTGATTCGAAAATACCGGAAATAAAAATTCACTTTTTATACCATCGGCATATTGATTCATAATATTTTGAGCCTGGGGCAAAAGTGGCACTTTTACCGTTTCGTCTGTTTTCTCCCGTTTGCTATAGATCCAGTTGCTCCCATCGATTCCTTTAATAATCTGATGAATGGTCAATTTTTTTAAATCTATATAAGAAAGCCCAGTATAACATGAGAAGATGAAAATGTCTTTTACTTTTTGTAAGCTGCTACTGGTAAATTCAGTGCTCTCTACTAGTTGAAGTTCTCTTTTACTTAAATATTGCCGTTCATTTTTCTCAAACCTGAATTTAAAATTGTCAAAAGGATTTTTAACTAACCATTCTAGTTTAATTGCCAGGTTGAGCATCTTTTTAAAACGTTCCAAGTGTTTCATCGTACCATTATTGCCACAAGTCTTCCTGGAAACCTTTGCAGAATACTTGCGTAGGAACTGTTCAAAGTCAGTTACAAACCGGTAATTGATCTGTTTGAGGCTAATATCATTGCAGCTCATTTTCCTCTTTAAAAACTCTTTTAAATAAGTTTCGGTCGTATAATAATTTTTCAGCGTTCCGGGCTTCAACACATTTTTCATATGAGAATTATGATAATCCATCAATTCCAATAAGGTTTTCTGGTGATCATCACTCCCATAGAAACGAGCTTTGATACTTTGTGCGGAGATTACTTTATTCTCTGACGACAGCTGCTTATGGCAGTCTAACAGCTTATTGTAAACCTGGTCTAAATACTGGTTCAGAATTCGCGATTTGGGAGCTGTTCCCCTGGCGCGTCCTTTTGAAGCGTCCCATTGATTCACCGAAATTGATCTTTTTAGACTGATTTCGGAGCGTCTTCCATTGACAGTAATTCGGGCATAAATAAATAATTTCTTTGTCTCATCATGATGTTTACGAACAAAGAATAATACGGAAAAGGTAGTGTAATTAGGCATTTCAAGCGTCTTTAATGAAACAATCAGTTAGCAAAGACGAAAGTCAAATCAACTAAAATGCCCTATGAAGTTACGGAATTATCTGCAATAAATGATTCACCGAATGATTCACCAAACTTTTGCTTTTAAATGATATTCTTTGATATCCCTAAAAACAAAAAACACTGAAAATCAATAGATTAACAGTGTTTTGGTTCCACTTAGTAGGTGATTCGTCGGGGTGGCAGGATTCGAACCTGCGGCCTCCTGCTCCCAAAGCAGGCGCGATAACCGGGCTACGCTACACCCCGAAATCAGCTTACGCTGACAATTTTCAATAAACAATTAACAAATTCCAATTATCTCCCAAAGCGGGCGCGATAACCGGGCGGAGTTTATCCCGAGAAAATCTCGTGAGAGATTTGTCGAGGGGCTACACCCCGAAATCAGCTTACGCTGACAATTTTCAATAAACAATTAACAAATTCCAATTATCTCCCAAAGCGGGCGCGATAACCGGGCGGAGTTTATCCCGAGAAAATCTCGTGAGAAATTTGTCGAGGGGCTACACACCCCGAAAACACCTTCGATGTTATTCAAAATTCAATATTTAAAATTCCAAATTCCAACAAGTGTAAATCTTGAATCTTGAATTCTGAATCTTGAATTCCGGTAGCGGAGAGTGTGAGATTCGAACTCACGCGACAATTGCTCGTCGACAGTTTAGCAAACTGCTCCATTAACCACTCTGGCAACTCTCCTTATTGTAATGAACTTGCAAATATTTTGCGGTTGCAAATGTATGTGTTCAGATACATTTCTGCAAACCTTTTTATGCTTTTTTATCCCAGAAACATTAAGCTTTTTATAAAGTGTTTTCTTTCAAGACCTTAAAAATCTTGGCACGTATTTGTAGAGCCTTCGGTAGCAAGAAAGTCCCGAGGAGACATAGGCAAAATCAGTTAAAGTTATTGAAAAACCAACTGTGAGCGGATTTTAAAATTATATTTTTAAGAGAATAAAGAAATGATGTGATGAAGCAAAGTGATGATGACAAGTTTATACCGATGACCTCCATAACAGGTGGCACAGAAACGACTGCAAAAAAAGATGTACATTTTCTGACCGATCAAATTGTAAATGTGATCTTTATTGGTGAAGAGAAAAGTGGCAATTGGGTGCTGATAGATACAGGAATGCCAAAATCCCACTCTAATATTATAGAAGTAGCCGAAAAAAGATTCGGTAAAAATGCAAAACCTGAAGCTATTCTCCTGACTCACGGCCATTTTGATCACGTGGGAGGGATTGTGGATCTTCTTGAAAAGTGGAAAGTTCCGGTTTATGCACACCGCCTGGAAATTCCTTTTTTGACCGGTAAAGAAGCTTATCCCGAACCAGATCCTACTGTAGAAGGTGGTATGCTCGCTAAATTATCTTCCATCTATCCACATGAACCTATTGATATTTCTGAAGTAGTCGAGGAATTACCTACAGATCAATCTGTTCCGTTCCTTCCCGATTGGAAATGGATTCATACCCCCGGCCACTCCAGAGGCCATGTTTCTTTTTTTCGAGAAAGTGACAGGACCCTAATTGCAGGAGATGCTTTTATTACAGTGAAGCAGGATTCTTTTTACCGGGTATTGGTTCAGAAAAAAGAAATCCAGGGACCACCGCGGTATTTAACCCCCGACTGGGCAAAGGCAAAAGCCTCGGTTGAAAAACTGGCTGCTTTAAATCCAAATGTGGCAGTAACCGGACATGGTCCGGCAATGGAGGGAGAAGAACTGAGAACCGGATTGCAGAATTTAATGGACAACTTTGAAGAGATTGCAGTCCCGGATAAGGGGAAGTATGTTAATAAGAACGAAAATAATAATCCGTAACCTCCATTAGTCACTAAAAAACCCTCTATGTCTATTCTCCCCGAAAATTTAGCCCGCTATCAAAAATTTCTGAGCTTCATGCTCAAGTACTGGAACAGCGATCTCCTGAACGAGACTGCTTCTAATGCCATGGATGAAGAAACGGCACGTTCTTTCCAGGATTACGAACAAACTCCCGAAGAACTGGTGGAAGATCTAAAACAAATGGGACCCACCTATATCAAGTTAGGGCAACTTTTATCCACGCGACCCGATCTTTTGCCGGACCGTTACCTTGAAGCACTGTCTTCCCTGCAGGATGACCTACCTACCATTCCTTATGAAGAAGTACAGGAGATCATTGAAAGTGAACTGGGTACAAAAATTTCTAAAGCATTTAATTCTTTTGAAAAAGAACCTTTGGCAAGTGCTTCTATTGGTCAGGTGCATTTAGCCGAACTCCGCTCCGGCAAAACAGTAGCTGTTAAAGTGCAGCGACCCGGGATCAGGAAGAAATTTATGGATGACCTGGACACCCTGGAAGAAATGGCAGACCTGGCGGTGAAACATACCGAAGTCGGTAAAAAATACGGTTTTAATGACGTGCTGGCCGAGCTCAGGCGCATCATGCTACATGAGCTGGATTATTTACGGGAGGCAAATAACCTGGTTACCTTAGGAATAAACCTTAAGGAATACAGGAGACTCATCGTTCCGCAGCCAATTCCGGACTATACCACTTCCCGCGTTCTAACCATGGAGTACGTAAAAGGGAAAAAGATCACCAGCGTTTCCCCTCTTAAAAAGACAGAAAATGATTATCTCCCCCTTGTCGACGAACTCATAGAAGCCTATCTAAAACAGATCGTTTCTGATGGGTTTGTTCATGCAGATCCACATCCGGGAAATATTCATTTGCTCGAGAATGAGAAGATCGCGCTAATGGATCTTGGTATGGTGGCCCAGTTTTCTAAACAGATGAAAGAACACCTGCTTAGACTGCTGCTGGGCCTTAGCAAGAATGATGGAGAAGAGATCGCTGATATTCTTCTGAACATGAGCGACCTCACCGAACAGGCCACCGAGAGGGAATTCAGGAGGGAGATCAGCATCATGGTGCAGGAAAGCAGCAACAGCACCGCCAAAGACATGCAAACGGGTAAGCTCCTTATCCAAATGAATCGCAGTGCAGCTATGAACGGAATCCATCTTCCTGTGGAGGTGAATATCCTCGGAAAGATCCTCCTGAACATGGACCAAATTATTGCATTTTTGGCACCTGAGTACGACCTGAGGGAAGCAGTAAGGAAGTATATGAGCAAATTGCTTCAGCATAAAATGGTGAACGAGCTGAAGCCGGAAGAGATCTTTTCGGTCTTACTGGATTCAAAAAAACTGGTGGAAAACCTTCCCGATCGCTTAGACAAGATCACGGAGAACCTGGCGCGAAATAATTTCCGACTGCAGATCGATGCTATAGATGAAAAAAGATTTACGGACGGTTTTCAAAAAGTCGCAAACAGGATCACTTTGGGATTGATCATAGCGGCAATGATCATGGGAGCTGCAATGTTAATGAGTGTCCCCTCCCCTTTTATGATCTTTGGATATCCCGGGCTGGCAATTCTATTTTTCATGCTGGCCGCAGTAGCAGGAATTTATTTGAGCTATACTATTTTGTTTAAGGATGAGTAAATTTCAGTGATCAGTGGTCGGTGGTCAGTGGTCAGTACCTCCCCGCAGAATAGCGGGATTGCCGGGCAAAATGACTTTTCTGTAAAGTAAAAGTTATATTTTAGAAGTACGAATTTCGATTTTCTGCTTATGCCAGCCCCAGCGGGGCGAAATATTGGTAGCCCGGGGTGAAACACCGGGTTGTAGATGTTCGAATCATCCCGTCCGTAGGAGCGACCCCGAGGTAGTTATATGATAGAGCTCAGGAATTCAAAAGTTAGGCTAAAGCCTTGTTCTGTTTTCAATTTTATCCTCCGGCTAAAGCCGGGGGGAATTCATGATCTCCATTTTTCATTGAAGAAAGCAAGGGTATTTACGATCTGATAATGAATTTCCAGCACCTTTTAGGTAGTTACTTAATTTAAAGAGAGAAGCTTCAAGCCCAACCATAAATCTTGCAGTTAAGCTTGACGATAAATTATTTGGGAATTCGTGGCAGAAAAAACCAATACTTAAAAAAAGCTTTTTTGAAGTCTTAGCCCAAGCCCTACGTTTGAAGTTGCTTCAGAATGGATGTCCACCCCCACCTGCACGTTAAGGTTCACGAATTCCTGCAATACATTTACATCTAAATATGTGGATATAATTCTTTCTATTGGTTTGGAAGATCCTCCCTTAGCTCCATAATTCCCCCTATAGCTGGCAAGGAATTTATATGGGTAGGTGTAAAAGGCGATTCCTGTGAGGCCAATGTGATGAGCTACAATATTGTTATGAGCCACTCTAAACCGGTCTTCATCCAGCAAAATGAATGGTAGACCAATGATCCTGTTTTCATAGGTCCAACCTGAGCGATAGAGGTGATTGTTGAAGTAATTGTCTTTACCATCGGTAGTGGGATAGTTTTTACTTTGATTCCGCGTGAAATAATACTCATACATAATGGCCTGTATCCACTTTTCGGATTGCTGATCCTTTAAATAGATCCCATACCGTCCATCGGGAGTATTTCGCAGCTTTATTCCGGAGAAATCTTCAAAAATAGTGTTATAGACCAGTGACAGGTCATAGTGGGAGAATGAGGTGTTTAGCTGAACTTCATACCCCCCGAGGTGATTTCCCAATCCGTTGATCTCCTGTTCTCCTACAAAACCATCCCCTCCAATCATGTTTCCTCCTGTGATTACCTTTAGATAGTCTTCAAAACCGGAAGGTAATTCCCCATATTCAGAAGATTTTCCCGCCCACTGCACGTAATGATGTCCTCCTGCGATCAATTCAAGATTCCTTATGCCGTTGAAGATGAAGTGAAAGCTTTTGTGGTGTATTCGTGGATTTTGAATATAGCGATCTGTTTCATCAGAAAAAAATTCCTCCCAGGAAGCTTTGAAACCTATTCCTGCCCGTTTAAAAAGGATTATGGGTTTAGTGCTCAGGCTAATTCCCGGGATCGGTCTGGAATTGAGCGACCATAGCAAATTCTCATTGGTAGCACTAATTCCGCTAAAGAATTCCTCCTTCTGTTTTTTTCCGGCATAAGCCTCAAACCACTTGTTCTCAAAGCTTACAAAATATTCATCCAGTTGAACATCATTAGTGTACCCATCATGATACAATACTCCCAGGCCTGCTTTTAAAATCCCGCCGTAGCGGAATTCATAAGTTCCTATACCATTGATCCAGGAACTAAGATTGGTCTTTTCATCAATCCTTCCCCGCTGATTCGAATGCATCCAAAACGGATTCTCCTCCCCTGAGTAAATTATTCCCTGAGCAGTAGCCGAAACATTATAATTAACTTCCTGGGAAAAGGTTACCGTAATAAATAGTAACAGTATGAGGGGGAATTTCTTAATCACTTTTTCGATTTGTGCAGCAAAAGTAGCATTCTTATATTAAAGCTCAACACGCTGTAATTTAAAAACAGTAATTTTAGCCGTAAATTTTAAGTATGTTTTCTTTTTTTCAGAAAAAATATTTCTTACAGGACCAGTTAAATGGTTTTGTCGATATTCATAATCACATTTTACCAGGAATAGATGACGGTGCAGCCGATTTAAATGCCTCGGTTGAGCTGATCGAAGGATTTGAGAAAATTGGAATAAAAAGCTTTATTTCTACTCCGCACATCATGAATGATTACTACCCCAATACTTCGGAAAGTATAGGAAAAGCCCACAATTCATTATTAGATCATTTGGACAATCTGGGAAAAGAAATCAAAATAAAAGCTGCAGCAGAATATATGATGGACCAGGCTTTTTTGGAGTTACTGGAAAAAGAGAAGCTGTTGACTTTGAAAGATAATATGGTGCTGGTAGAAATGTCTTATTTTCAACCTCCCATTAATTTGAACGAGATCCTGTTCAAGCTTCAAACCGCCCAATATAAACCTGTACTCGCCCACCCTGAGCGTTATGGATTTTTTCATTCGAAATCCCTGAACAAATATGAAGATCTAAAGAGCAGAGGCTGTTTTTTTCAGCTTAACGTTCTCAGCTTAACCGGACATTATGGAAAAGGCATACAGGAGATCGCATTTCGACTTCTCGAAAATAATATGATCGATTTTCTGGGAACAGATACCCATCAAATGCGCCACCTGGAAAAACTTTCCATGGCGCAATTGTCTAAAAAGCATCTTGAGTTAATTCTACCGGTGATTCAACGAACCAGAGAAACATTTTCTTTTTAGTTGTTTTTAGAAAGAAATAAAATCCAATAACCGAAAATTCTGATTTACTTCATTACTAAAATAGATCTCACCAGTCGTCAATGTTGTAAGGCTTTTCTTTTTTGATGATATGCAGCACCTCCGGCGCTCATTAGAGTCATGCAAAATATTTATAGCAAGTAAGAAAGAATGGTGTCAAGTGCTCCGGCGGAGCGGCACATAAAACAACCCCGAGGCTACAAACTGTCCATAACGGGAAAGTTGGTAGCACCCCTCTGCTCATTGTCCCGATAAGGACAAGAGATAAAATGTTTCGAACTGAACCTTGTCAGGGCGTCAAGCCGCTGACAGGGTTAATTGTGATTCGAATTTTCGTTTTTGTTTTGCACCCCGGCAGATATTGCCAATCTGCGCTAAGCACTAAAGGGTTTCCCTGTCCCGTTAGGGACAATATATGGGTAGAAAAAGGCCCCTCTTCCCATTGTCCCGTTAGGGACAACATATAAATATGTATAGGGTTGTAGGATTTGAAATTTTGTTTTTGTGATGCCTCCCGGAACGGTTGTAAATACAGATAAGTTGGAGTTAGATTCAAACCTCACAGTTTCGGAAACCTGTGAGGTTGTGAAACTGTGAGGTCTAATAAGAGCAGTTTTTTGACTTTTGGAAATGCGCCGGTTCTTCAACCCTTTCAGGGTTTTAAACCCTGAAAGGGTTTGTTTAAGCTTAACTTCTTTTAAATGGCTTCTTCAGACGGCTGAAAAGTCCCTTTTTATCTTCATCGGCGGCATATCCGTACCCATAACCATAAGAATAGCCGTATTTGGCACCATAGGAGAATTTTGAATAATCTACATCATTAAGCACGACAGCCAGGCCTTTTAATTTCCCCTGCTGTTTCAGTTCTTTTGAAAAATCCAGCAGTTTTTTCTCAGTATATCCTGCTCTTACCACATAAATAGTCGTATCGGCAAGCTGACTGATCAAAAGCGTATCGGTAACAATCATCGTTGGTGCAGTATCAACAATAATGAAATCATAATTTTCTTTTTGACCGTGAAGAAATTGTTCCATTCTGTCGTTCATAAGCAACTCTGCAGGATTGGGAGGTATCGCCCCCGAAAACACCATATCCACGGGAATATTATCCTGATTGACCGACTGGATCACATCCTCTGGTTCAATATCACGATCATAAAGATAATCTGAAAGCCCTTTTGTTTCCAATGGATTCCCTGCAAACTTATGAAGCCTGGGATTCCTGATATCGGCACCTACCAGGAGGATTCTTTTTCCTGTACTTGATAAAGTACGTGCCAGATTAAAGGAAATAAAAGTTTTTCCTTCTCCCTTTATAGTAGAGGTTACAAAGATTACTTCAGCCTTTTCCTTGTTTCTTGACTGGACCAGATATGCCAGATTCGTCCTGAGAATTCTAAAAGATTCCGCCAGGGGAGAACGATCGTTTAACTGGATCAACTCAGATTCCTCTTTTTGTATTCTGGGAATTTCTCCCAGGAAAGGAATGTGTTTTGTGAGAGGTTGAAGATCCCCTTTATGATGTACTTTGGTATCAAGGAAATTGATCACAAATATTACTAAAAGCGGGATGAGTAAACCTATTACTCCACCACCGGTTAGTATAAGCCAAGGTTTAGGATCGACCGGCTCGTTATAGGTAAATGCAGGATCTATTACCTTTGCCACCGGGGAAGTCGAAGCAAAAGCTATTGCCGACTCTTCTCTTCTTTGAAGTAAAAACAGGTATAGCTGTTCCTTTATAGCCTGTTGACGCTCTATACTCCGTATCCCTTTTTCGAGTCCCGGAAAGGTGCTGAATTGCCCCTCTGCCCTTCTATCCAATTGATTCAGCTCCCTTATCCGGATATTGATCGATTTACGAGTTTGTTCAATATTATCTAGAATATTATTTTTTAAGGCGTCAAGCTGTTCTGTTAGCGTTTCCACTACGGGATTTTGAGCAGTTCCTGCTCTTAAATATTTATTACGCTGAAGAATAAGTTGATTATACTGGCTAACGGCACTCCCCAATCCTCCCTGCTCAAGGCCCATTCCTTCAGGTAATAATTGATAAGGTTCTGCAGACTGTAAGGTAGCCTCCACACCTTCCAATATTATCAATTGAGTTTCTAAGGAAAAAACTTCTGATTCTGCCATTGAAGATTTCGCCATATACTGGCCGGCACTACTACCTACATCCATGAACCGGTTTTCACTCTTGAAATCGGCTATTCCTCCTTCTACAGAATCCAATTCCTCTGTTATCAATTCCAGACGCTGTCTAATAAATTCAGAAGTATTCTCAGCCACTTGTCTTTTGTCGGCCACTCCGTCGGCATTAAAATGGACCATTAAAGTATTCAGGAAGTCCTGAGATTTTTGAGGAACCTCCCCGGTAATGTAAAGAGAAAGGATGTCTTGTGCCTTGCCTTGCGGCGCAACAGTCATATTCCAGATATATTCATTCGCAACGTCTCTTAAAGGCCTTACCAGAACATTTACTGTTACATTGCTATTGATCTCCTCTTTATTGGGAGCAATAAGAAAGGTTATTCCCTGCATGGTCACAGGTACCCCAAAGTCGTACCGTTTGGAAGATCCATCTGCAGTTTCCAGGTTAAAGGCAGTAGCTGAAACTGGAGTGACCCAAAAATTTAAAGAAGCTGCATGGACCACACTTTCTTCTGAAAGAAATTCAACAATAACAGGTGTGTTTTTGTAAGCTTCGACAGCGATCACATTTCCTTCAACAAAGTAGGTGACATTTAAATCAAGTTCATCGATAACACCTTCAACTAATCTCTTGGATTTTAAATTCACGATCTGATTTTCCAAAGAATTATTATCGAAAGCCAGAATGGAATTTCCGCCGGAAGGTAATGCCCCTACCAGGTTACTACTTTCATCCTTAAGGATCATCATGGTGGCTTCCGTGGCGTATTTAGGAAGCGTGTATCTGTTATATAAATAAGCAATGGTAAGTCCTAAAAAACAGCCAAACACTAACCACTTCCAATGCTTCAGATATTTAAAGATCTCTGCCTTGAGGTCAAAATTCGATTCCTGCTTCTCTGAAAACTCTTCGAGTTCTTCCATAATTATCTGCTAAATAATACAACCAGGCTAAAAGCCGTGGTTATAATTGATACCAGTCCCTGCCAGCTGGTAATAAATCCGGCCGATTTCACTTTCCTGTACGTAGGCTCTACATAGACAATATCATTCTGCTTTAACCAATAAAAAGGATTTTGAAAAATATCCACACTGGTGAGATCAAGAGTTTCATAGGCCAATTGATCATCCACCTGCCTTATCACCAGAATATTATCTCTTTTACCGTCATAAGTAATATCACCGGACATAGCTATGGCCTGGGGTACAGAGATCCTTTCATCCACTACATCTATAACGCTGCTCCCGGTTTCGCCCATGATCGTCACTTTAAAATTTACTATACGAACTCTTACTACAGCATCCTTTAAATATTGCTCCCGTAGAATTAAAGTAAGCTCTTCTTCCAGTTCTTCCCTGCTCTTTCCTTCTACATAGATCTCTCCCAGAACAGGAAAATTAATGTAACCTTCTGAATTTACAAGATAACCTGTCATTGCAGCACTTTGATTTCCTCCCCCACCTCCGGAGCTTTGATTATTCAGGTTTAATTGAAAAGGAGCGGCCAGTTCTTCATCCATGGACGAGACATCTATCCTAAGCACATCATTGATCTCTATTTTCGCTACAAAATCTTCAGGGGCGGGCATATTTGGCAGTCTCTCAAAATCCTGAAAGTAAACAATCTCTTTCCTGGTAGAACAGGAGGAAATAAATACTAATGCAAAAAATAAGAGAAAGTATTTCAGGAAAAAAGATCGCTTGAAAAAGTGTTTCAGGGGATTTTTATTGATCATTTAAATTATTTTCTTCTGGTTTGGATGTAAAACAGGGTCTATATCTAACTTTTCAAAAGTGGAATTATTGCTCTTGAATTCGGGAACCAGGGCTTTCAACTTGGCCACTACTTTGTGACTTTTCAGCTTGGTCGCAGATTTTATGATCTGCTCTACTGATTCACTTATCTCACCATAATTTCCAACCTGATCAATCGCGATCATGATCTTTTTATGGTGAGTTGGTAGCGTTTTACTTTTGTCGCTGAGCAATTCTTCATAAAGTTTCTCACCGGGACGTAATCCGGTAATTTTAATACCAATCTGTTTATTTGGAATATATCCCGCAAGTTTGATCATCTTAATTGCCAGATCCATAATTTTCACGGGCTCTCCCATATCAAAAATGAAGATCTCGCCTCCTTTTCCCATTGCTCCGGCTTCCAGCACTAACTGGCAAGCTTCAGGAATGGTCATGAAGTAACGGATGATATCGGGATGGGTTATGGTGACCGGACCTCCCTTTTCTATTTGCTTCCTAAATAAAGGAACTACAGATCCATTGGAACCTAAAACATTTCCGAAGCGGGTAGTTATGAATTTTGTCTTAGCATCACTTTCTGCACAGGCAGAATGATATAGAGCCTGCACATACATTTCTGCCGCTCTTTTTGAAGCGCCCATTACATTAGTAGGATTGACAGCCTTGTCGGTAGAAACCATAACGAAATGGCCAACCTTATACTGTACAGCAAGATCTGCCAGGTTCTTCGTTCCCATGATGTTAACGAAAACAGCTTCATGAGGATTTGCCTCCATTAGGGGAACATGCTTGTAAGCAGCGGCGTGGTAAATTACGTCCACAGGCCTCTTCTGAAATAATAGTTCAAGTCGCTTTCTATTTCCTACGTCACAAATAATACAGCTAAAATTCAGATCCGGAAATTTCGACTGTATCTCCAATTGTAAATTATGCATAGGAGTTTCTGCCTGATCCAGAATGATCAGCAGCTTGGGATTATATTCAGCAACCTGTCTAACAATCTCACTTCCTATGGAACCTGCACCTCCGGTCACAAGAATTGTTTTCCCGGTTAATTGCTGCCTTTTATTTTCCTTATTGAGAAGGATCGGCTCCCTGTCAAGAAGGTCTTCGATCTGCAGGGACTTTACTTTATTGGATACCGATTGTTCGTCTTCGTAATTGGAAACAATTGGTGCATTAAAAACTTTAATGTCGTTTTCAAGGCATTCTTCAACCAGAGAGAATTTTTCTTCCGCAGTGAGCGTGTTTTCTGAAAGTATCAAAGCTGTAGCACCCAGTGCTTTGGCTTCAGCACTTACCTGCAAACCATTATAAATAACAGGTTTCCCCAGTATTCTTATGTTTCTTCGGGTATTATCATTTGTAATAAATCCGCGGATATCAAATCTTTTGGGATGTTCTATTTCTAAAGCTCCTGCAATTGAAATGGCATTTTCATCGGCGCCAAAAACCACCGCCTTTTGTAGATTTTGATTTTTTTGAGTGGCTTTAAAATATTCATAAAGCTGTTTGACAGAAAGTCTGAATAGGAAAAGCAAAGAAAAGGAAACGAGAAAGTAAAAAATTAATCCCGCTACCAAATAGATCTTTTCACCTATTAAAACGTAACTCGCGTAGTTAATAAACAGGAGAGTAACAAATGTGCTGAAACAAGCCAGCATGATCTTCAGGGCATCCAAATAAGATGAATGTCGAATAAGACCGGCGTATGTTCTAAAGATGAAAAAGAAAAAGATATTTACAGTTATTGCCAAAAACATTCTTTCCCAATTAGAGAGAAAGTCATAAAAATTATTGGTTAGATCCTCCAGGGCCAGGAGAGTGAGGTAATCTGCAACAATAATAATGGCAACATCAATACCCAGAATAGCCCAACGGGGCAGGTATTTAATATTCCTGATATCCAGACTGTTTTCTGAAGAAAGAATCTGGCGTAACGCGTAATTAAGCTTTTTACCCATATTTATAAATTGGGACTATTAATTCTTCTGAAGAAACTCCTCTACCGCTTCTTTAATTCTCTCTTTTTCTTCAGTCGTCAAATTAGAACCCGAAGGCAAACATAAACCTGTCAAAAATGCCTCCTCTGCAATACCATTTCCGTAGAAAGGAGCATCCTTAAATACAGGCTGCAAATGCATTGGTTTCCATAATGGTCTGCTTTCAATATTCCAATTCTCCAAATGTAACCGAAGTTCTTCTGTATTGAAAGGAATTTGGTCCTTATCTAACTTAATTACAGTCAACCAATGATTACAAAAGTAAGAATTTTCAGGTTCATTTAACACTTTTACTCCCTCTAAAGAAGCAAATAACCCTTTGTAAAAGCTATTTATTTCTCTTCTTTTTGAAATATGAGCATCCAATACTTCCATTTGACCTCTGCCAATTCCTGCCGAAATATTGCTTAACCTGTAGTTATACCCAATCTGGCTATGCTGATAATGGGGCGCAGCATCTCTGGCCTGGGTGGCTAGAAAAATGGCCTTCTCTTTCATTTTTGGATCCTTACTTACCAATGCTCCCCCTCCGGAGGTAGTGATGATCTTGTTTCCGTTAAAGGATAAAACAGCAAATTCCCCAAAAGTTCCACATTTTTGTCCATTATAGGTGCTCCCTAAAGCCTCAGCACTATCTTCAATAACAGGAATATTATACTTTTTAGCAATCCTATGAATTTCCTCCACTTTATAAGGCATTCCATAAAGATGAACCGCAATAAGCGCTTTGGGTTTTTTACCTTTTTGAATCCTGTCCTTTATAGCTTCCTCAAGAAGTTCAGGAGAAATATTAAAAGTGTCTTCCTCGCTATCAATAAAAATTGGAGTCGCCCCCAGATACATAATAGGATTAGCCGAAGCCGCAAATGTAAGGCTCTGGCACAATACCTCATCACCACTTTCCACACCGCAAAGAATTAACGCCAGGTGAAGCGCGGCAGTTCCGGAACTTAATACTGCTACTTCTACATCTTCTCCTAAATATGTTCTAATGTCTTCTTCAAAACCTGTGACATTGGGTCCTAATGGGGCAATCCAGTTTTGCTCAAAAGCCTGAGCAATATATTTTTGTTCATTTCCTCCCATATGGGGTGAGGATAAATAGATCTTAGGATAATTCATCTCTTGTATCTGATATTTTAATCACTTTTCCCGGATTGCCTACAACTGTAGCATAATCCTGAACATCATCGATAATTACAGCACCTGCACCTATAGTGCACCATTTGCCTATTTTTTTTCCGGGGATCACCAGGGCACCTATTCCTACATGGGACCCTTCCCCTACTTTTACCCCTCCTGCCAAAACTGCTCCCGGGGAGACATGTACAAAATCTTCCAGTACACAATCATGTTCTATGATACAGCCTGTATTTACAATACAATGTTCTCCAACAATAGTATCGGCATTTATGGCAGCATTTGCCATTACAACAGTACCAATTCCCAGTTCAACTGTTTCGTCTACTACTGCAGCTGCATGGCTAATACCCCTAAAAAAATTCCCTTCGAAATTTATGGCTATTTTCTTCCGCGTAAAGTTGTTCCCTACAGCAATTAAAGTTTTCCTTCGAAGAACATCAGGCGTGATATCATGGATTACCGAATAGTTGTAGATACCGGTAATAGCTCTGTTATCATCCAGGATATTATGGATCTCTTCCATCCTGGATTGAACCAGATCAATGATCACTTTTCCATGTCCGCTGGCACCGTAAATATTCATTTAATTATTTCCGTTAAAAGGTTCTGTCGTAGCCATATTTGCTGTGTTTACTCCTTCAGATTTTACCACCTTTAAAAATGTCTTCCACAAGATCTTCAGATCAAGCAGAAAAGATAAATTTTCTACATACCACACATCCAGGTCCAGTTTTTTATTCCATGAAATCGCATTTCTGCCATTCACCTGTGCCCAACCGGTAATACCAGGTCGCACATCATGCCTTTTTTGTTGTCTGGGGGTGTAAATCTTCAAGTACTCCGGAAGCAGCGGCCGCGGACCAACCAGACTCATATCACCCTTAACTACATTAATCAATTGCGGGATCTCGTCTACTGATGTTTTTCTCACAAACTTTCCGACAGCCGTTAATCTTTCAGAATCAGGAAGCAATTTCCCTTCAGCATCTTTTGCGTCTGTCATCGTTTTAAACTTTATGATCCTGAATATCTCCCCCTTCTTCCCCGGACGCCTTTGTAGAAAAAAAGGTTTACCACCGTTCGCAACTGCAAGTAAAAACGTGAAAAATAACAGGAACGGGCTTAGGAAAACTAATGCCGTGAAGGCAACAAAAAAATCCAGGAAAGGTTTAAAGATGTTTTGGTACACAAAAAAATTTTTCTTCCGGCAAAACTAAGAAATTTAAAGAGAGGGAAAAGTGCAAATATTTGTTAAACTGAGGTATTGGATAAATGGTTGATTGGGGATTGGGAATCGTTAATTCGGGAATGGTTAAATCGTTATTCGGGAATCGTTAAATCGGGAATCGGTAATTGGGGATTGGTCAATTCGAGAAGCGGGAAGCGGGAATGTCATCCAGTCTCCTCGTCCCCAATCTCCTCTTCCCTCAGTCCCCAAGTCCCCAGGTCTCCTGATCTTCAATTATATTGCAATTTGGTGCTTCGTAATTACCTGGTGCTTGGTGCTTGGAATTTGGAATTTTTTTTAGAGGTATCGTCACGGATTACAAATCCGCGCCATCGGTATTTTCATTACGCCTGCTTCGGGAAACGTTAAATCGGGAATCGTTGATTCGGGAATCGTTGATTGGTTAATTGGGGAATCGGGAATCGGAAATCTGGAGTTGGGAAACCGTCCTCTGATTACTGAATCATCCTCTCCCCCTGCCCTTTCCTAAGGAGAGGGAGCCTATCTTGAATTTCCATTAAAAATTGATCTGCCAACTTCAATTTGCCTATTCCCAGCTTTTCTGATCACTGACCACCGAGCACTGAACACTTTTTTCGGGAATCGTTAATTCGGGAATCGGGAATCGTTAATTCGTTAATTCGGGAATCGTTAATTCGGGATTGGTTAATTTGAGAATCGTTAAATCGTTAATTCGGGAATCATTAACTGGTTAATTGGGGAATCGGGAGTGGGGAAACCGTCATATACTTACTGAACCATCCTCTCCCCCTGCCCTTTCCTAAGGAGAGGGAGCCTATCTTGAATTTCCATTAAAAATTGATCTGCCAACTTCAGTTTGCCTATTCCCAGCTTTTCTGATCACTGACCACCGAGCACTGAACACTTTTTAAGTCTCCTGGTCTCCCCGTCCCCCAGTCCCCAAGTCTCCCGGTCCTAAAGCCCCGCTTCCTTCATCCGCAACTTATACTCCTCCAAAAGTAAATTCCAGAAAATGTTTCGTTCATACTTTTGAGTAATTACAGCACGGGAATTTGCGGCGAGTTTTTTGCGCAGTTGGACATTGGTTGCCAGTTTCTTCATGGCAAGCAGAAGAGCCTGCTCATCTTTTACCGGAAATATAAGTCCGTTCTCTTCGTCCCTGATGATCTCATTACAACCATTTATGTCGGTCACTATAGAGGGCAATCCCATCGCACCGGCCTGCATCACCACATTTGGAAAACCTTCCCTATAGCTGGGAAAAACCAGCACGTCTGCAGCTGCAAAATAGGGCCGGACATCTACCTGATAGCCGGTGGTAAAGATCTTTGGATGTGTCTTTATTTCCTCAAAATTCTCGTCTGTTATAGGATCCAGTTCCTGTTCAAAGGGTCCAACCAGCAGTAAACTTATATTTTCATTTTCTGCAGATAGTCTTTTAAAAGACTGTACAAGTTCATTGATCCCTTTATCTTTGACCAGTCTGCCGACGAAGATGAAAACCAGATCATCTGCAGGAATTTCTAATGACTGGCGAATTTTCTGCTTTTGTTCCGCGGTGAAATATTCCGGATTAAAATATTTAGTGTCAATCCCATTGGAACTACCCTCTCCTAACACCTTTAATTTTTCAGGTCCGGAGAAATTATGGTCCAGAATGATCTTTTTGAGACCTTCGGAGTTCGGATATACTTTGGTGGCAAGACTGTAAGTCAATCGCTCCACCTGTTCCAAAATTTTTCTTTTAATTCCCGTAGTTTCCATTAAGGGCATGCCCGCCACTGTATGCAAACGAACTGGAACTCCGGCCATTTTCGCCGCCATCATCCCTACAATTCCGGCTTTGGGAGTATGGGTATGGACGATTTCAGGTTTATTTTTCCTGAAGTATTGGTAGAGTTTAAATAAGGCTTTCAGATCCTGCCCAGGAGTAATTTCCCTGGTCATTTCCAGGTGAAAGGTGTCCACTCCGTTATCATGGCCATACTTTTCGAGACGTTCTTTTTCCGCAGCAATTGCAGTTACCTCAAAATGCTCATTCATGAAGGTTAGCTGCCCTTCAAGAAGTTTTTCTAAAGAAAGCGGAATGGTAGTAATACGGATGAGTTTGGGAGGCATGGAATTTTTTGGCAAAGATACAATTTCCGAGAGTTTACTTTTGTACTAGAAAAACGGCAAATCGTAAAACTTGGAACTGCTACTAACCTAAAGAATGGAGTCAAGAATCTAGAATCTAGAGCCTAGACATGCAGGAAAAAACAACAGAACAAATTTGAGTCTACAAACATTCTGAGAACCTAAATACTGGTAGTAACCTCCAGAAATTAAAACAGGCTGCCCAAAGGACAGCCTGTTTTGAAATTTAATTTTAATATTTTTTAATCTTGTACTACTATGATACTGAGTTCTTCAGAATCTGAACAGTCTCCATCGGTAATGGTGTAGATTGTGGTGTAAGTGCCAACACCTGTTTCATTAAATCGTTAATAATATTCCAGATCGAAGGATCAAGGGTAACATTGCGACTAACGCCATCTGCCAGTACACTCAGATAGAGCTTTCTAACTTCTTCTTTAAACTCGAAAGAGGCTGTCGAAGAATTTCATCTTAGACAGCCTCTTTCGAGTTTAAGTTTCCTTTAAGAATTATCGGGAACCACTATAATACTGAGTTCAACTGAATCTGAACAATCACCTTCGGTAATGGTGTAGGTGGTAGAATAAGTTCCGGCACCTCTTTGGTTGAAGTCATTGATCAAATCCCAAATGGAAGGATCGAAAGAGCCGTTTCTGCTTACACCCTGTGGAAGCAGGCTCAGGTATAATTTTCTCACCTCATCCCAACTAGGTAGAGCAGCTGCTTCAGAATAAGTAAGGGTTATAGAATTATCGGGACCGGCATAAAGATCACAAGTAGGATCCTGAGGTTCACAAACCTGAATGCAATACTCAAAGTAAGACCAGTTTCCACTTTTTCCTGCAATATCACCCGCCCAGTAAGTTCCGGAACCTGCACCGTTTGAGAATGCAGATTGGGAAGCAATATAGATGCAACCCTCATAATCTGAAAGAGGAATTTGGAAAGTGTGAGATTCTACAGCCGGCTCAAAGCTTTCTTTGTATTCCATTTTTCCGGGAGGTAGATTTCCCTGTCCCACAGTAGGAAAAGCATCTTCAGAATCGGCAACATGCAGCTTCGTATGGTTCAGCCCATACATATCATTCGCAACTATACTTACATATAAGTAGTCGGAATCATTGATTACTTCAATAGAGCCTGCATTCGCAAAGGAGTAAGATTCAGACTCACATCCGTCAATTTCCACTACCGCATTTAAAGTCTCCAGGGTTCCGGCTTCCGAAACAATTTCTTCGTTATCCACTGAACAGGATGCCAGTGTAAAAATAACGATCAACAGATATATTCTTTTCATAACTATTTGATTTGGTTAGTATTAACCTAAATTTAATTTTTTCAGCCTGTAGAATAAGATCCCCCGGTTAATTTTCGTTGAGTATATGATTTTCATGGTTTAACTACATTTTTCCCAAGGTAATTAGGCATATTTCACAAGAATTGAAAGAAAAAGATTCCAAAAAGTTCAGGACTTTTCTAAAATATACCTAAAGATTATGTTAAGGTATTTTGAGATTGGGAATTTTCCTTCCAGTTATTGTATTTCTTGTTTCATTCTGCAACTCTCCTTAACCAACAGAAAGGATTTTCATGGCAATAAAAAAGGCTGTCTGGAATAACTTAAACAGCCTTTAATTCATGTGAATCTTGCTTAAGAATTATCCGGAACCACTATTATACTCAGTTTGACAGAATCTGTACAATCTCCTTCAGTAATGGTGTAGGTGGTAGTATAAGTTCCGGCACCTCTTTGGTTGAAGTCATTGATCAAATCCCAGATAGAAGGATCGAAAGAGCCGTTTCTGCTTACACCCTGTGGAAGCAGGCTCAGGTATAATTTTCTCACCTCATCCCAGCTGGGTAGAGCAGCGGCTTCAGAATAAGTTATGGTTTTGGAATTGTCGGGTCCTGCACTCAAACCACAGGAAGGGTCTTGAGGGGGATCGGCAACTACATTAATGGTCAATATTACAGAGTCTGTACATTCTCCTTCAGTTATAGTATAGGTCGTAGAATAAGTACCGGGGCCGGTGTAAGAATTGATAAGATCCCAAATAGACGGATCAAATTCTCCATTGCGGGAAACTCCTTGCTCGAGTAAACTCAGATAAAGTTTTCTTACTTCATCCCAACTAGGAAGGGCATCTGCTTCAGATTCTGTAATGGTCTTTGAAGCATCAACACCTGCACTTAGCTGGCAGGTAGGATCTGAAGGTAGCTTTTCTACCACATTAATGGTCAGTACTACAGAATCTGTACAATCTCCCTCAGTTACTGTATAAGTAGTTGAGTATTCTCCCGGTCCTGTGTAGGAATTAATTAGATCCCAGATAGAAGGATCAAATGCTCCATTGCGGGCCACTCCTTCCTCAAGAAGACTCAGATAAAGTTTCCTTACTTCATCCCAACTTGGAAGAGCATCTGCCTCAGACTGTGTAATGGTCTTTGAAGCGTCGGCACCTGCACTAAGTTCGCAGGTAGGATCTGAAGGTAGCTTTTCTACCACATTAATAGTTAATACCACAGAATCTGAACAATCTCCTTCAGTCACTGTGTAAACGGTAGTAAATTCTCCCAGGGGATTCTCGTTGAAGGCATCAATCAGGTCCCAGATCGTAGGGTCAAACTCTCCATTTCTGCTTACCCCCTCATCCAGAAGACTCAGATATAATTTTCTAACTTCATCCCAACTGGGAATGGCTTCAGCTTGTGCCACAGTAATAGTAGTAGATTTATCGGCTCCCGCACTTATGGTACAGGCATCTGCCTCTGCTGAGGCGGTAAAAGCATTGGTGTCGCCATATTCAAGATAGCTATCATCTTCAACAGAACAAGAGTAAACTAAAGCGACCATTAACAATAAGTAAATTTTTCTCATAACAATTTGATTTGGTTTCTATTAAGATAAATGTAAGCCTTAGTTTAATCCATTTGTTAAAAGGAAAATTAAATTCGGTGAGATGTCAAAAATCCGGTTAGAGTGCAGAGTTTTAAATATATTTTAGACAATTTCACAGGTTGTTTAGAAGAAAAAGATGTCTAAAATTCTATAGATTTCTGATAATTTTACTCAAAGAATAGTTAAGGAAAATTCCCCGACAGACTGCTGCTGCTTTTTTTGGTATAAAAGTGAGTTATTACGCGGGGGCTTTGGTTATATTTGAAAAGAAAATATGGGCATAAGATGGAGGAAAAGAAACTTATTATTTATGGAATGGGAAGATTCGCCGAATACGTAAGATATGTGTTCGACCAGGATAGTTCTTACAAGGTTGAAGGATTTTGTATCGAAAGATCCTATTCTAATGATGAAGAATTCGATGGTCTTCCACTCTACGTATTTGAAAACCTTGAATTTACTTTTTCAACAGAAGAAATATTTTTATTCATCGCTGTAGGTGAAAATTCTCTTCGTCAGAAATTTTTTGAACAAGGGCTCAAAAAAGGGTTTTCCATGGCTACTTATGTCTCCAGTAAAGCAGAGACCTGGCCGAATTTGATCATTGGTCAGAATTGCTTCATTGGAGAAGGATCAATTATACAACCTTTTGTAAGGATTGGTAATAATTCAATTCATTTTGGGTCAAGGATAGGCCATCACAGCTCAGTTATGGATCATACCCTGTTAAGCGGCACTACCATTGGAGGTAATACAAGAATTGGGGAAGGTTCTTATCTTGGTCTGAATTCCACGGTACAACAAAATATTCATATTGGTTCCAAAAATATAATAGGCATGAATGTGTCCATTGAAGAAAATACAGCTGAAAACTCAGTTTACACCCATAAAGGAAGCCAAAAAAGGGCTTTGACATATGACCAGATAGCCCAAAGATTTCTGCTGTAATGAATTTCGAAGAATTCCGGAAAAAGTACCAGAAAAAAGAAGTTACTGAATACCCTAACAGGGTTCCTTCTGGACCGTTGGTTAGTGTGATGGTGCAAACTTATCAGCACAAGGATTATATTAAAGACTGCCTGAATGCCATTTTAGAGCAGCAAACAGATTTCCCTGTTGAGATCCTTTTAGGAGAGGATGGTTCTACAGATGGCACAAGAGAGATTTGTATAGAATATGCGAAAAAGTTCCCGGAGAAGATCAGGCTTTTTCTGCACCAGCCCGAGAATAAGGTCACAGTGTTAGGAATTACAACCGGGAATTTTAATGCTTTATATAATTTTTATTCTGCCCGGGGAGCTTATGTTGCCTTTTGTGAGGGGGATGACCTGTGGAAGGATCCTCTGAAGTTACAGAAACAAGTAGATGCTCTCATTCAGAAACCGGATCTTGCCTTCACCTATCATTCCTATACAGAAGTCAATCATAGAGAGGAATTGCTTCCGAAAGAACTCGTTTTAGAGCAGCCAACACAAGATATTTCAGAAGAAGATCTGAAGAAGCTGACCTTTCATCCCCTCCTTTCCACCATGTGCTTCCGGAAATTTGGAAAAGTTTTGCCGGAACAAATGGCAGAGGTCATTAATGTAGATAGTTTTTTACTCAGTTTGTTGGGAAATTATGGGGAAGCAGGGTATCATCCTGATATTGCAGCCTCCTATTACCGGAGACATACGGGAGGAATCTGGAGCAGGAAAGGAAAAGAGATTAAATTAAATTCAAAAATCCTGACTTACACCAAGCTCCGGGATTTTTATTCCAAAAATGAGAGAAAAGTGGCTCAATATTTTGATCAAAAAATTGCCCAGACTCATAAGATGCAATCCTGGCGCTCTCTGAAAAGCGGAAATTTATCTCAGGCTTTTATACACTGGACAAATTCCTGGTAAATGAGATGATCGGATTTTTTTAAAAGTGTCCCTTCGGGAACAGCTTTTGATCTGAAACAGGAATCTATTGATTTAAAGTTCGTCCCTATGAAAGTTCTTCTTGTAAATTGTCTCGTAGAAGTTTTCATAATCTAAGGAAATACGCTCTATATCAAAATTTTCTTTGGCATATTTAAAAGCACGGGAAGTTCTGGTTTTCCAATCTTCTAAATGAAGTGCCTGCTCCATCTTCTTACTAAGCAGGGAAATATCTCCCGGAGGAAAGAAGAGTGCTTCATTTCCAGGAAAGCATTCACGATTTTCTGATATGTCAGAAACAATTACCGGAATTTTAGAAATAATTGCCTCCACTAAAGAGCCGGGAAGGCCTTCATAATAAGTAGGAAAAACAAAGAAATCGGCTACCGAAAGAAGAGAAGGGATATCTTCTCTGTATCCCATTAAAAAAACCTTTTTTTGTAGCTGTAATTCAATTATTAACTTTTCTAGCTCACTCCTCAAGCTGCCTTCTCCGGCAATGATCAGAAGAGTATTAGGATTGTTCTTGTTGATTACTGTAAAAGCCTTCAACAAGTCAATTTGTCCTTTGCCTTTATTCAGCCTTCCTACATTAAGAAATATCTTTTGCCCTGTCCAATTCAATTCTCTGAGAAGAGAGGGTTGAGCTTCTGTTGTGGCACTAAAGTCTTCAAGACACCTACCGCGATAGATGACTTGCACTTTGTTCCCGTCTATATTTAAAGCTCTAACATTTGTCTTCTTTATAGCATTGGAGTTGCAAAGAAAAAAATCCACTTTTCCGGCTGTCAATCGATCTTTTAACTGTGTTGAAAAAAGTTTTAATTTAGACAATGTTGAGAGATGTCTATAGCGATTTAAACCGTAGGAGTTACTTACGAAGCTACCCACCAGAATAATATCTGGAAATATCTTTTTAAGCTTTCGGGCTATTAAATCTGCCCGGTATAAAGTGGAATGGAGGATCTCCGGATTCTCCTTCTCAATAATAGGTACAATCTGACTAACTGCCTCTTTAAAACCATAGGTTTTTCCAATGTTAAGTGAATAAACCGAAATTCCCCCATTTTCCAGTTTTGATGTTAAATTCCCTCCCCCATAAAGATTAATAAATACCGGAATAACATGCTTCATCCGTAAAGCTATTTCCACCATACTTTTTTCCGCTCCATATCCTTCCAGGGAGTCAATGATGAAGATTACCTTCATGATACAAATTTCAAATAAAGAATTTTTAAAAGAGGTTTAAGATTCCAAGGATTGGCAAACCAGGACTTTTTATATCTACCAAACGCAGCGTTTTTCCTGTTCGCTTTTTCAAGAACGAAACCCAGGAGATAATTCATCTCTGCACTGGCTTTGGGATTTTGATCATATTTTTCTCGATGTTTTTTGTAAATGTAAATATAAGAAATTAGTCTGTTTTTAATGCTGTTACTTTGCCTGTCTTCTGTTTTTACAATATTATATAATAAAGGTTTATTAATTAGTTGGATTTTCAAACATTCTTTCCGGCTTATTCTCTGTCCCAGTTCATAATTTTCTCCAAAACTAATTTTCGGGTCGAATCCTCCATGATTAATTAAAGTATCTTTTTTGTAACAAACACTTCCAGCAAGAAAAGTCGCTCTTATATTCCTATACATTCCCCCGAGTTCTCGAGCTTTCCAATATTTTGTTTTTGAATCAATAATTTTAATTACCTCCCAGCAAACTAGATCTGGTTGATTTGTAAGCTCCTGGTTTACATTTTCCAGCAGCTCCTTATCGAAATAGTCGTCTGAATCAAGAAATATAATATATTGTCCATTCGCCAGGTCGATGCCCTTGTTTCTTGCTGCCGAAACTCCAGAGTTGTCTTTAAAATAATAGGTTATTCTCTCGTCCGTCAGGTAAGGCTCAACCACCTCTCTGCTATTATCAGTGGAGCCATCATCAATTAGAATCAATTCCCAATTACTGTGTGTCTGTTTCAGGACACTATCGATGGCAACAGGAAGAATATTCCCACGGTTGTAAGTGGGAATTACAATTGAAACCAGAGTTCCAACTAAATTCGTTGTTTTACTGCTTCTTACCATCTTCCAAAAATCGGGCTAGAGATTGAGATAGGTTGTCTTATACCATTTTTGAAAACAGTAAAAAGTCCATACCCTAAAAGTATTGTCTTCTTTGCCTGATAAGTGTCTTTTTACCAGCGGTACGATTTCGTCTATTTTAAAAATCTCCTGGGCTTTCAAAAACCCGGGTTCAATATAAGAAAGTAATTCTTCTGATAAATGTTCCCTGAGCCAGTCGCCCACGGGAACACCAAAACCCTTCTTTGATTTGTCCAGGAATCCTTCAGGAAAATAATGCTTAAAAGATTCCTTTAATAGATGTTTTTTATCCCAGCCCTTGATTAAGTAATTTTCAGGAAGTTGAGATGTGAAATTCCAGATTTTCTTATTTAAAAAAGGTGCCCTGCTTTCCAGGGAAGTGAGCATACTGGTGCGGTCCACCTTTACTAACATATCCCCTTCTAAACTTACAATTTTATCTATATTTCTAAAGTCGGTAAGGTTTCGTGCACCCCCTGTTATCTTATGTTTATAGTACCCTAACACATCATTTTCATATCGATCAGCTTTGAGTATTCTGTCAGCCTCCTCTTCCTGAAATCCCAAAGAAATCATCTTCCAGTAAAATTCTCCCTCATAATTAATTGCGTTAAGCATTTTTTTCATCTGGAACCTTTTGCCCCGAACATCATCTTTAGTAGATAATAAGGGCACAAGAATTTTTTTCAAACCGTCGTGTAGAAAAGAAGGTACTATTGAAGCATATCTATTGTTAAGATTACCCACGTAATACTTGTTATAGCCTCCAAACACTTCGTCCCCCCCATCCCCTGTGAGGGCCACCTTTACATGCTGCCTGGTCTTATTGGCTACTAAATAAGTGGGTAATGAAGAGGAATCAGCAAAGGGTTCATCAAAATTCAGGAGGATCGAATCCAGATTTTCCTGCAGATCTTTAATTGAGATTATAAATTCATGATGCTTACTCCCAATGAGTTTTGCTACAGTACGGGCTTTATCCGATTCGTCGAAACTTTTCTTTTCAAAACCAACAGAGAAGGTATTAATTTTATCTTCTCTTTGACGGGCAAGAGCTAATGAAACAATAGAGGAATCCACACCTCCGGACAGAAAGGTTCCAATTGGTACATCTGCAACCGAGCGGGATTCTACGCTCTCATTAATAAGATCATGGGTAAGCACCTTAGCCTTTTGAAAATTTAAATCAGGAGCCAGATTATTCGGAAGATCCTGTTCAATCTCTGTGCATTTGACCTTAAAGCCATTACAATCTATTTCCAGAAAATGATTTGGCTCCAGCTTATGGATTCCTTCATAAATGGTATAAGGAGCCGGAATATACGTCAGCTGAAAATAGAGACTTAAACCTTTTCTGGAAATCGTAGGTTTGTTTTCAAGTACAGCTGTGATTGACTTCAATTCTGATGCCCAAATTAATTTCATTGGATCCTGAAAATAATATAAAGGCTTTTCTCCAAAGAAATCCCTTGCAATAAAAACTTTCCCCTGATTTTCATCAAAAATACTAAAGGCAAACATGCCATCAAGCATACCAAAAGATTTCGTCCCACATTCCTCGTAGAGCCGTAGAATTACCTCGGTATCTGAAGTCGTACGGAATATTGCCCCCTTTGCCTTAAGTAGTTCCTTTAGCTTTTGATAATTATATATTTCGCCGTTAAAAACTATTGTAATCTTACCGTCTTCAGAAAAGATAGGTTGCTTCCCTGTAGTTAAGTCAATGATGGAAAGTCTTCTCATGGCCATACCTACGGAAAAATCTCCGGGTGTTTTCACCAACACACCGTCCTCATCAGGGCCCCGATGGATTATCTTCTGGTTCATTTGGGAAAGGATATGAGCAACTTTATCTTCAGTCAAAAGGGTTTTAGAAAAGAATCCATTAATTCCACACATATTTAAAAGGCAATTTGATTTTTATTAGTATTTCTCCAGAAGTGGAAGGTTCATTTTATAGGCTCCATTCTTTCAATTTCATCCATATTTAAAGATTGGAAATTGTATTGTTTTTTTAAGTGCCGATAGTGGCCCACAAGGACTTTCAGGTCCTTCAGGCTTTCATCAGGATTCACTCCAAAATTGTGAGGGTGCCACCAAAGATGATAAATTTCGTTCTTTTTTGCCGCTAAAGTCATTTCAGCTTTAATTCTTTTCAATTTTAAAGCTCTCATACCCGACATGCTTTCTGTAGGCCTGAGAAACCGACTTGCCTTCTGTGCCAGGGGAAATCCGTCTCTTCTAATTAAACCGGAATAAGCATAAGACTTCTTTTTACCAATGACATTGTAGACATCTCCTGTACGAAAAAGCCTGGTCAAAAACCCGTTACTCCCCGGATTTTTCCAATACCAGGATGCCGGATTGGACCGAACGCTTCTAATTCCCAGATTATAACAAACCTTAAGATATTCTTCCCGAAATTGGTTCCTTGGAAAAACAAGTGACCTAAATTCTACTGCAAATTCTTGTGCTATAGATATAGCCTTTTCAAGATCTGCCTGGAATTGTTCTACCGTTTGTCCTTCTTCCTGACAATAATAATGCGAATAGGTATGGGATCCTATTTCCTGCCCCGGAACCTTCTGAATTTGTTTAATGATCTCAGGAGCAAAACAGAGTTTGTCCAGTCTTTCTTTTTCCTGCTGTTTCATAAATTCATAGGCCGAAAGAGCGGGATTATTGTAAGTAGGTTTAAAATCAGGCGAATTTTGTTCCCATTCTTCCCAGTTCCTGTTAAACAACATTCCTACCGTGGCCCAGGTTGCATGAATATTGTTTTTCTCGAAAAGATGGAGAATTTCGGGTATCACACGACGGGTATTTTCAAAATATTCTTTTTTTTTCTTAACGTTTATGACATCAAAGATTCCCCAAAGCAATTCAAAATCCAGAGATATTACTAAGGCGCCGTTGTTCGTTACTTCGTTCATTTGATAATTCGTTAATTCGGATTCGTTAATCCTTTCATTCGTTAAATCGCTATTCGGGATTCGTCAATTCGTTGATTTGGAAGAAGATGGGCGGTAGTCCCTTCTAACACACTCACAGTCACCCAGTCTCCCAATCCCCAAGTCTCCAAATCCCCAAGTCTCAGTCTCCCAGTCTCCCTGGCTCCCAGTCTCTCCATCCTAAACAGCCACTTCCATTTCTTTCTTTTTCTGCTGGCGTAACTTTCGAAGTTTTATAATTTTATCATACTTCTTTTGTGCCAGATAATAATAAATAACAAAAAATAAGAAGTACATCACCATAGACTTTTGACGCATAATAATTCCAAGATTGGACATTACAAAGGTCATTGCAAAAGAGGACATTAAAAAAATCACAAGGCTCATCTTGACCAGCGAGGGGGAATTTTTAATAAACTTTATAAAGTCAACTTTTAAAATTTTAAAGAACAACAACAAATAAATTAGGTTTTCAAAGGAGGTTATAAGGCCGAGGATATTAGGAGCGTCAATAAATAGGGGACGAAACCAGAAGGTGAACAGCTTTAGAGGTAAAGGGTATGTAGACATATCCACTCCGGAGCCGGCATCGCTAAGATCTTCTGCACGTGTTTCAGAAGCTGCCTGAAAGTCTTCTATCAAATTTTCCGATCCCTGCAGCCCTATGACTGCCAGAATTTCATCTTGCACAAGGACCAAAGAACCAATCATGGAGATGTATATCAATAATTTTTTCCAGAATGCAATCTTCTCCTTTCCACTCATAAAGCCAAGAACAGCACCAACTGCCACAAACATAAAAACGTGGGGCCGGATATAAAAAATAATTAGCGAGCCTAAAATAAGCATTCCTATACGAGACTTCGGATTAATTATAGCATAGGTAAACATCATCAACCCAAGAAAAATAGGTGCTCCTTTGCCAAGAGAAGCTGTCCAAAAGTGCATGTTAGGAAAGAACAGGATCAGGGTAAGTAAATCAACTGATCTGAATACCTTTATCTTTACCGGAATTTTTTCACGAAAAAAAAGATAAGCATAGAAAAATCCAAGGTAGCCCAGCCAGGAAAAAGTAAACATGAGCATTTCGTAATTAAAGCCAAGCTTAAAAAAGGGATATGATAAGAAGTTGATAAAGGTTGTATCGGTTCCGAAAAGATTCCACCAGCTATCTTCATGATTGATCAAATCATTATAGTATCGATGAGAATCAGAAGGATTATTATAAGCATACCATAAGTAAACTCCGAAAAATAAGGTATGGTACAGGTAGAGTAGATTAAGCTTTTTTAAATCCAGAAAAGCATGTTCTTTTTTATAAGCAGCAAAAATTGATTGATTAATCAGAAAAAAAAGTACAAATAAAAAAACTACTCCTACCATATCTGTTAAAACAATTCCAGATCTCCTAAGCTGCTATTCCATTTCTCAATAGAGAGAAGCTGAGACTTTTCCTCAGCTTTCAGGTTAAGAGAATTTGCAGTAAGAACCGGACCAAAATTTCCTTTCACACCCGAAAGTTTCTGCAACGTTGGCGAAAAGCTGATCAAATGTCCACCCAATTTCTTCCTGAACCTTCTCAACCCTTCTTTAAAATCACCTCTGTTAGTACTTATACTCTCTACTATTCTCAATTCACGCAATCCATTCCTTTTTTTATTGTAGGCCGCCACATAAAGACCTTTTGTGGCTAACACTGAGTACTCCTGTAACGGGTTTAATTCATATCTCCAATTAAGATAAGCAGCAGACTTAGGAGTAAAAAAATGAGATATTCCCTTTTGATTCTCATTCCAGGTGACACAAAGATCCTGGATTTCTTCATCACCCATTTCTTTTAAAATAATCGGCCGTCTACTGTGTGAATTCAGGAAACTTAAAGATGGTTTTAAACCAACAGCTATTTTTCCCACTTGTTCCCATCCCATCTTTAAGTATCCGGGACGACTTTTTTCATTTGGCGTATTAAAAATAAAATGTACTCCTTCATTCTTAGCAATATCTACTGCCTGCAAGGTAAGTTTTTTAAAAATTCCCTTTCCCTGATGGGCGGGATGGGTTGCCGTGTCTACAGCCCTCAAAGCAGAATACAGTTTCTCCCCTTTTTGCCACTTCCATTGCATAAAGGCTCTAACACCTATAATATGCTCATTTTCTAACGCAAGAAGAACAATAGATTTCCCAAAAGGGTTATCAAGGTGCTTATACCGCCAAACCTCCTCAGACAGCAGCAGGTCTTCTTCTCCAAGGCTGGCTTTTAAAACTTCCACGATTTTTGGAATGTCTTTTTCTGTTGCTTCTCTTATCTTCATTTATTTATACGGATTTCACTGATTTTGGCGGATTTCACGGATTTTGTGAAGCTACACCAAAATATAATTCACCTCTTCTAACTTCCTGATCACTGACCACTGATTATTATTCTCCCAGTCCCCACGTCTCCCAGTCTCCTCTTCTCTAAGTCCCCACGTCTCCCAGTCTCTTCATCTACCAGTCTCTTCGTCTCGTTTTCTCCAGGTCCCCTCTTCTCCATGTCTCCTTGTCCCGCAGTCCCATTTTCTCTCATTCCTTTTTTCGTTTAACCCCGACCCTAAATGGAGCCAAAAAAAGATCATAGATTTCCTTTTTCCAATCAAAACTATAGCCCTTCGTCTCCAAGTCCCCTCTTCCCCCAGTCTCCTCGTCCCGCAGTCCAATTTTCTCTCAGTCCTTTTTTTGTTTAACCCCGACCCTAAAGGGAGCCAAAAAAAGACCATAGATTTCCTTTTTCCAATCAAAGCTATAGCCCTATGTCTCCGAGTCCCCTCTTTCCACAGTCTCCTTGTCTCCAGGTTTTCACCGTCACCACATCACAAGATCACTTCTTCACAAGGTCACTTGGTCACAAGATCACTTCTTCACATGCTCACTATAAATAACTTCCAACTCATCCACCATTCTCTTTAAACTAAAGGAACTTACTACCCTTTCCCTGGCTGAGAGCTGCATTTTTTGACGCATCTTGGCATCCCCAATTAATTCTAAACTTTTCTCTGCCAAACATTTATAATCACCCACCTCACACAACAAACCATCCCTTTTATCTCTCACAACTTCTACGACTCCTCCAGCCCTTGTGGAGACAATAGCACATTCCATGCTCATCGCCTCCAATAAAGCAATGGGCAGTCCTTCAAAGGCAGAACTCATCATAAAGACATCCATAGACGAAAAAAAATCTACAGTATTAGTCTGAAGTCCGGCAAAACGTAGCCGGTCAGTCAATTCAAGTTCCCGTGCAAGTTTTTTTATCTCCTCTTCCTGTGGACCGGCTCCGACTAGAATTGCATAGACGTCAGGCTTTTGTTGTGAAATCAGGTGAAAGGCATGAAGCCAGTCAGGAATGGATTTCTGCTGTCTAAAAACCGCAATATTTCCAATAACCAGAGCCTTTTCAGGTATATTGTACTTTCTTTTAATTCCTGTTCCTTTCTCAAAATCTTTCTGAAAACGAACTGTATTTACCCCATTGAGGACTGTTTGGACAGGTATTTTAGATTTAATATTCTCGTTTATAGAACGGGTCACATCATTTGATACCCCCAGGGCCAGGCTTTGGCTGTTAAAGCTTAGCTTATTTAACCATTTTGTGGCTAGATGGTAACGTTCCTGAATATTATGTTCTGTATAAATAACCGGAATTTTTGTTAGGAAATATACGATGCGCCCTAAAAATCCGGACCATGGCAAATGACAATGAATCAGATCGATGTGGTTTTTCTTGCAGTATTTTACTACTGCTGAAGTTTCGCCGAGCAGTTTCAGGTTATTTGAGGCAGGAAAGCAAACAACTTTTCCACCCGCCTTTTCAATCTCCTCCACCATTTGATTCTTCCAGGGAAGAAAATATGCATAATGAAATTCAAACCTGGAGAGATCATGGAGTTTAAGAGTCTCGGGCAACAACATTTCTGCCCCGCCCCTGCCTAAAGATTTTATTATGTGTAGGATTCTGATTTTTTGCATGGAATCTCCATCTGGGCAACAAATTTAAGGCTTAATCAAAAGGCAGCAATCTTTTTGCAATTATTTAAGAGGTGCACACTTCTGAATTGCCATTCATTCTAATTTTTAGACGCTATAAGACTGTTGTAAGCGTGAAGAAATTCTTTGGCGATTTTGGCATTTAGGTAGTCTCTAAGAACCAACTTATAAGCATTTTCAATTTTTGAACTGTCAGGAGAATTAAAAGTATCGAGAATTGCAGTAGCAAACGCGTGCTCATTTCCTTTCGGGATTAATCTTCCTGTATGAGGTAAAACAATTTCTGAAATACCTCCCACATCATAAGCTACTACAGGAGTTTTACAATACATAGCCTCTAACAATACACCAGGCAATCCTTCTATAATGCTGGGAAGCACCAGAACATCAGCCGCCTTGATATAGGCCAATGGATTATCGACAAAACCATATAAAGTAACCATCCCATCAAAACCCAACCTGCTCACTTCTTGTTGTATTTCCGGTCTTAATAGACCGTCTCCTATCAGGTGCAAATGTAAATCGGTCTTAGATTTGAAAAGCGCTTGAAAGATTCTCATCAGGCCTTTGTGATTTTTCTCAAAACTAAATCCTCCAACATGAATAATATGTTTTGCTCCGTAAGGTTCTAATGAAACTTCTTCAATTCCTCCTAAGGTCTTTTCAAGACCAACAGGTATTACTTCAGTTTTCCCCCGGAGGAATGGAAAGTGATTTAGGATATCTCTTTCTGAAGCTTGTGAGACGGATATTACCTGATCAACATTGCGATATAGAAAACTGTTTAGAAGCTTTTGTGGTGTTGAAGTTAGATATCGACCTACCTCACTGGCATTTCTGAAGATAATTGGATGAGACCATCTGAAAAATGTTTTTGAAAAAACTGCAAATTTTAAAGTGTCTCCTGAATTAGCCTGCACCACATCCGGATGGAAATCCGTGACAACGGCAGCCAATTTTCTCCAGGCATTGAAATTGATAAGTTTTCTTGACGGAATTGCCTCCAGACATTCTACTTCTCCTTCGAAGGGAAGACTAGCAGAACCTTCATATAGTGACACTATTCTGACATCATGACCTCGAGCTGTCAAGTGGTTGGAGAGTTGGCAAGCAAATGCTTCCGCTCCACGCTTCTGTGATCGGTGAATAAGTTGAAGGATTTTCAAGCTTTCAGCAGTTTATCGTAGACATTCTCGTAATCTGAAGCTATTTTTCTTATATCGAAGTTTTGCAGAGCAAAGTTATGGGCCCTTTTCACTTTTTTGAGTGCGTTTACATCTGTTGCCACCTTTATCATCTTATCCGCAAGATCGTCGACATCCTGCACTTTAAATAAAAAAGCTGTGTCCTCGTCTACACATTCTAGATTTTCGGCTATATTTGAGGCAATGATAGGAATTTTGGACATCATGGCCTCAATAAGAGCTCCTGGTAAGCCTTCATAATGAGAGGGGAACACAAAAATGTCGGCCATCTGCAAAAGTGCAGGGATATCACTTCTATTTCCCAACAAGAAGACGTTTTCAGACAAACCCAGGGAAAATATTTTTTGCTCCAGAACATCTCTATAAGGCCCCTCCCCCGCTATTAAAAGCTTAGAATCAGGAAATACCAGTATCACCTTTCTAAAAGCTTTTAAAAGATTGCTTTGGCCTTTTCTCTCAAGGAGTCGGCTGACATTCAAATAAATTCTTTCATCACCTATTCCTAAGTCCTTCCTAATCTCTTGGATTTTGTGTTCTGGTAGTTCTTCAAAATTGGTTTTATCCCTTCCTCTAAAAATCACCTGTATTTTATCCAGAGATATACCCAATGCTCTGGAATTTGACTTTTTTATAGTATGCGAATTAGAAATAAAAAAATCTACATTTTTCGAAGTCACTCGGTCCCATTGTTGAATAATCAATAATTTGAATTTCGATTTCAAGTCAAGCTCTTCATATCTTCTTTTACTATAGGAATTGTTTACAAAGCTATTTATAGTAAGAAAATTATATTTCTTTCTCAGAAACCTGGAGACTAAATCAGAATGAAAAAGGGTGGAATGAATCAAAGCCGGTTGTATCTCCCGGACGATTGGTATAACATGACTGGCAACTTTTTTAACTTCAAAAGAAGCAGGCAAACCTAAAGAAATGGTCTGGATGTTCTCCTGCTGAAATTGTTCTTTCAAACCATCTCCTTCGAATAAATGAATAAATATAGGTTCATATTTCTTAAACCGTTTAGTTATTTCGAGCAAACTTTTTTCCGCACCACCCGTCTGAAGTGTATCTATCAGGAATAAAATTTTAGTCATTTGTGGGGTATTTCAAAAATTGACGATTCACTTTTTTTCGATGGGTGGAGCTTCTTTTTGACCTAAATGGAAATTCTCACCACAAACTCAATATCCTCAAGAACCAAGTTTTTTTTATGGTGAGTCATTTCCATCGTCCAATCTATAGTAATTCTTGTACCAGCTAATAAACTGTCTCACTCCTTCTTCAATAGAGGTAATGGGCTCATAATTAAAATCCTTTTTTAAAGAGCTAACGTCTGCCCAGGTTCTGTTTACATCGCCTGGCTGCATCGGCATCATCTGCTTTTCTGCCACAACTCCTAACTGTTCCTCTATTTCTGTTATGAAATCAATTAGTCTCACGGGTTTGCTATTCCCAATATTATAAATTTTATACTTATTTTGGGTTGAGTTTTCTTTGGATTCAATGATCTTCAGAACACCATTAACAATATCATCAATATAAGTAAAGTCTCTCTCAAGATCTCCATTGTTAAAGACGTTGATCGGTTTTTTGTTAATAATGGCATCGGTAAAAAGAAACATAGCCATATCAGGCCGACCCCACGGGCCATAGACTGTAAAAAAACGAAGACCGGTGGTTTTGAACCCATAAAGGTGGCTATAGGTGTAGGCCATTAGTTCATTGCTTTTTTTTGTTGCAGCATAAAGGCTTACTGGATGATCTACATCATCCTCAACCGAAAAAGGCACCTTCTCATTTTGACCATACACACTCGAACTGCTTGCATAAATTACATGTGGTACCTTATAATTACGGCAGCACTCTAAAAGATTCACGAAACCTACCACATTACTGTCTATATAGGATTCGGGATTTTCAATACTATATCGAACACCAGCCTGGGCTGCCAAATTGCAAACTATATCAAAGGAATGACTTTCAAAAATTTTTGGAAGATTTTTTCGATCTTCAAGATGCATTCTTATAAATCTGAAATTACTAAACAAATTACTAGCAATTAATTCATTATTAGACTTGGCTTCTAAATCATCTATTCCAATTTCTTTTAATCTGTCGTATTTCAAAGTTTGGTCATAGTAATCATTAATATTATCTAAACCTATTACCTCGTATCCTTCTTTGATTAACCTATAGGTCAGATGGTAACCAATAAAACCCGCGGCACCCGTTATAAGTATTTTCATTCTTTCTTTTTTAAAACATTCAAAATATGAAAAGAAGTTTTCCCCCTTGTTCATGATTTATAAACTTTTTTTACTATATGGGAAAACTTCCCCACCATTAATATTTCAAAAGCTCAACTGCTGAACTTCTACAGTTTTGTAATTGAAGATATATTTCTATCACTTCTTTTTGTTATTGTTCCCCGTCTTACTACAATAAATTTATATGTACGACTGCATTTTTGTCAATCGAATCCTTAACTTTAATAATTTTGGACGATCCTAAATGTCTTTTATTGACGAAAAATGTGAGCCTTTCTTCCTTAGCTCCACATGAAGGAATGGATAATATTTGCTTTAGTTTCTTAAAATTTCAGTTTTCTTTTAAAAGGTTAGTGGTTATAGCTCCCATCTCTCAAACTTCGGTGATCGGTTTCTTCCCCACCTCTTTTTAAGGAATCAAATAAATATAGAACTTTCTTCATGTTAAAAAGAGAGGTTTTTGTGCATTACAGCTGCAGCCCGTTTGGGGAAAATCTCAAACAGAGTACGTACCAATTTAATTTTGAGAGTATTTAAACGTCTGGGTATTTTTTTATAATACATTCTCGCCTCTTTCTTATCACCTAAATGATAATTTAACCACATCATTTTGTAATAAAATTTTCTCATTAACTTTTCATTACTATCTATTATTTGCAAATAATTCGGTATAAACGAGTTATAAGCTTTACCTATGTTCGTGAAATCTTTAGACATTCTGTCATTTCCACTCTTATCAATATTGATTAAAACCCTGGCAGAGAAAGTGTAATCATAGGATTGCGTTATGCGGTAAAAAAATTCCGTATCCTCTGCAGCGGGCAAAGCTTCATCAAAAAATCCGCAGTTATTAAAGACTTCTTTTTTTATGGTAATTCCAGAACCTGTACCTATTTTTAATTCATTTAAAAATGTAAAAAAGGAACTTTTTATGAACTGAGGTTTCCACACCTCCTCGAAAGAATTTCCCTTTGAGAAATGGAAGCGAATACCCGTCCACATAAAACCAACATTAGGAGAAGTTCCTTCTAATATTCTTACACTTTCTTTTAAGAAATCCTCCTCATAATAATCATCACTATCCAGAAAAGAGATCAATTCTCCTTTAGCTTTTCTTATTCCGTAATTCCTGGCTGCAGCAGCACCCTGATTTTTAGAAAGACAAAAATATCTTACTCTTTGATCCTTTATTGAAGAAATTATCTTTGATGTATTATCTGTGGAAAAATCATCTACAATAATAATTTCGAAATTTTTATAGGTTTGGTCAATAATGCTATTTATGGCCCTTACTATTGTTTTTTCACGATTGTGAGCAGGCATTACAATGCTTACCATTCGTCTCCTATTTTAAATTTTAATATAGTTTCAGCCATACTTATAAGATTTGTTGATTCGATGGACTAAATACATAAGTGGTTTCGCTAAAACGGAATAAGCACCTCTTACCCAGACTGAATTATTATTTAATTTATAAAATAATTCATTCATTCTTAAGGCGGATATCTTGAGAAGTTTTTCAAATCCGGATATATGTGGCAAACAGACATTCATATAAGCTCTACTTCGATACATACTAAAATTTGAGAGAATTTTACTTTTCGTGTTTTCTCTAATTACAGAATCCACTCTTATACGATACTTGGCTCCAAAAATGTCTAAATAGTAAAGTTTGATGTTATTCTTAGTGATCTTGATCCACATGGGAGTATCCTCCCACATGGGATATTCTTCATTAAACAATCCCACCTTCTCTAAAACTGATCTTTTGATCATAACAGTAGGAGCTGCTATATTACATGTTCTTAATAATATCTGAAATTGTTCCTGGGCGGTGATTCCCGGACGATTAATGTTCAGGTTTTTGGAGGGAGGGCTATCCAGTTTATTTTCTTCATCAAAATTTCCTGAAAAATTTACTGCCCTGGAGTGGAGAAATTGTACTTCATGATGTTTACTGGCAAAATTTAAATACTGTTCTATGACATCAGGATATAAAGCGTCATCGCCACCTATAGTTTTAATCCATTCCCCCTGACTTCTCTCTATGCCTCTATTAAAATTAGGTGCAACACCCGTATTAACAGGAGAAGTGACCACTTCTGCCCGAACAAAGCGATCTTCGTTTGTCTCTATCCATTCTTTACAGACCTTTACTGTGTCATCACCTGAACAGTCGTCGGAAATTATTAACTCGATATTTGGATAGGTTTGATTTTTTATACTCTCCAAGGTATCTATAATAAATTCACTACTGTTATAGGTCACTACAACAACCGAAACAAGTACCTCCGAATTCAACCTCTCATCCATTCTTTTTATTTTAAGCAAAGATAGATTCTTTAAAACAGCCATCGAAATATACGGCCACAATCCTTCTAAAGTTTTCTTTTTAATAAATTTTTAAACAAGCCTTCAATTTCTTTCAACTCATCCATTTTTAAGAAATAGCTCATTAACCAGAATACGCCCAAACCGGTCATTCCACCTAAAGCAATTTCCAAATACTGATTCTTTACTGTCAGTGTCAATAGAAAGACTGCCCCTGCCATTATGAAGGTAGATAAAAAAACAGGGAGCATATCCCTAAGTTGAGAAACAGCTCCGTAACCGTATAATTTCCCTGGTAGGTAAGCATTAATAAAAAAAGATAAAAAGGATGTAACAACATGGCCTATTACTATTGCTTCAACACCTATCGGTACCGTAATAATTAGGGATATTATTAACAGAGGCAATTTAGATAAGTCTATTTTTAGGAATAAGTCAGACCTTCCTGACGCGTTGAGTATATTCATATTCATGGTCGAAATCGGATAGAAGACTCTGGCAAAACACATCCATTGAAGGAGAACAATAACAGGCCTCCATTTTTCCCCGAGTAATAAAATTATAATGGGTTCTGACAGTAAGGCCAAAAGAGTCATTGAAGGAAAAATAAAAAAAGAAGACATTTTTATGAGACGCCTGTATGCAGAGACCATTCTATGTTTGTCATCCTGCAAAGAAGCAAGAATTGGAAAAGTTACCTGCTGAAGAATACTACTAATAGTCCCCGATGACAATTCTGCAAATCCTATTGCCCGGGTGTAATAACCAAGCTGAGAAGCTGAATAAAACTTACCTATACTTATGTCGTAGACATTCCGAAAAGCCTGGGCATACAGGCTGGCCACTAATAATTTTGAGCCAAAGCCAAAAAGGTTCCGGAATGAATCCCGTGAAAACTCCATGGAGGGCTTCCATTTGTTGAAATGCCATAACAATGCTACAGTTACGAATGCACCTGAGAGATGCTGGATTACCAGAGCCCATACCCCATAATCAAGATAGGCAAATAATACCCCAAAGAGGCCTCCAATTACTACAGATGTGACATTTACTTTGGCGTAGGTCTTAAAATCTATTTTTATAGTAAGTCGTGCTCTTTGTACAACTGCAAAAGAATTGATCACAATTATTAAGCCCAGAACCCTGGTTAGATTTACAAGTTCTGGCCTATTATAAAATTCTGCAATATAGGGGGCGCTTAGAAACAGAAGGAAATAAAAAGAAAAACTTATAACAAGATTAAAAACAAATACAGTGGAAAAATCAACATCGGTCCGATCCTTTTTTTGAATAAGGCCAGAACCCATCCCACTATCGATAAAGCTTTTGGAAAAAGCTAAAAAAACAGTTAGCATTCCTATAAGACCGAAGTCTTCAGGAAGTAAAAGTCGAGCTAAAATAATACCTATTATAAATTGCCCGAATCTTCCAGCAAACTTATCTACCGTACTCCATAATATTCCACGGGTAGCTTGTAATTTTAAATTTGTAGTACTTCTTTCCAATTATTCTTTAGCGGCAATATCGATCACCTATTGAATAGTTTCTAATATTTTATGCCATAGTTTTCTCGAAGATACTTTTTATCTTCTTCAAGAAATTCTCCCAATATTAAGAAATGAGATTCTGGTGGAATATTTATTTTATATGTTTTAGAAAATTTCATATTTAGCTTTCTTCCTAAAAATTTAAATACTCTTAAATCTTTTAGAGCATTGATTATAGGCCTGAGAAAAGGAGGAATGAGGTTCTGTAATAAATAGACAAGATTCGTCTCTTTATTAATAATTATAAAATTCTTGTTTTTCTGCCTAGTATTATTATCTTTTAATGTTCCGTTAAAGTCTTTGTATGGCACTGAAAGAACTTTCAGAATAACCAAATGATTACCAGTAATTAAATCCTCGAATCGTATAACACTTATCTTATTTCGATCAAAAATACTATGTAGATGTTCAAATAATTTTTTATAATGGAAGATTTCCATACTTTCCTCCTTCATTGCAACAGGTAAAAATTCATTGTTAACTTTGTTATATTTTTCAAATAATTCAATGTAGTAAGAAAACATAGCTTTTTCAGGCTCCCTGACAGAAACTATTATTTTGTAATTAAAATTCTCCAATAATAGGGAAAGAAAATAGGTTTTTTCTCTCCAACTTTTTTCTGTTGACACTGTAATCATTTCTTCCGAAATAATGACATCATTACCAGATTCTAAGACTTCATGTATCATCTCCTTAATTGAACCCAGATTATCTCCTGTACTAATAAAACAATAAAACTCTCTAAAAAGTTTTTCTTGAGAAGCCTTTCTAGGATGTTTTACACCAAAGTATTTCAGCTTATTTTCTTCTGGAAGTTTTTCTAATATATCCTTCTGAATAGTAGTTGTAGCTGTCTTTGGCAATCCGATGTGTACAAATATGTAAGCCATCAAAAAAAAAATTGTTTCTGAAAATTATTTTATTCGTTATTATTAACATCATCCAAAGCAAATGCATTTATTACTTTGGCGACCTCTACTTCGTCGTTTGCCGACATTACTGGACTGATTGGTAAACTTAGCACCTCGTGGTGAATTTTCTCTGTAATTTTTAGATCATAATTTTTATATTGGGAATAGGCATCCTGCTTGTGAGGAGGTATTGGGTAATGAATTAAGGTTTCAATACCATTTTTTTCCAATTTTTTACGCAACTCATCCCTAAACTTAGTCTTTAATACGAACAAATGCCAAACATGCCCTAATGGGTCTATTACAGTCGGCAATTCTACGAGTGGATTACGGATTGTTCTAAGATAATAATCTGCAGTCCTCCTTCGGGCTTCTATCTCTCGCAACTGAAATCTGAGTTTTACGTTTAAAAAAGCTGCTTGAATTTCATCCATTCTTGAATTGAATCCTCTGTAAATATTTTGATATTTTTGTAATGATCCATAATTTCGAAGTGCTTTAACTGTAGTATTCAATTTTTCATCGTTAGTCGTTACTGCACCTGCATCTCCTAAAGCTCCAAGATTCTTCCCAGGATAAAAACTATGGCCTGCCGCATCACCGATACTACCTGTTATTTTCCCATTCCAGGAGGCCCCATGAGATTGGGCCGCATCTTCAATCAGTTTTAGATTATGAAGTTTACAAATAGATAACATCTTTGTATCAACCGAATTCTGCCCATACAGATGAACAGTTAGAATTGCCTTAGTACGTGAAGTCAAAACTTCTTCTATTCTTGAAGAATCAAGATTGAAAGTTCCTATATTGGGCTCTACCATAATGGGCTTTAAACAATTGTCGGTAATCGCAAGAACTGAAGCAATATACGTATTGGCTGGAACAATGATTTCATCGCCAGGTTCCATTACTCCCAATTCAATGTAGCCCCTAAAGATGAGCCTTAAGGCATCTAATCCGTTTGCCACCCCTATGGCATATCTTGTTCCACAAAATTTGGCATAATTTTCTTCAAAAGATTGTAATTCTTTTCCAAGTAAATACCACCCAGAGTCAATGACCCTTGCTGCTGCCTCTTTAAGCTCTTGTTCGTACTCAGCGTTAACTTTTTGTAAGTCTAAAAATTTAATCATTCTCTTCTATCAATTTCGATTCACTCCAATAAAACCTTTTACCGCTTTTTTTGCTTATTAAGTATAGATCCAGGATCTCTCCCTCGTTGGTAACATAACCGCGATGTGTGGCAGGCTGACCTATCCACAATTCATTTTTCCCCACTGTTTTAGTAACAACAGAGCCTGCACCAACAAGTGAGTATTCGCCTATTTCATTTCCTGCAATGATCGTAGCATTTGCCCCTATTGATGCCCCTCTTTTTATTAGAGTTTTTTTAAAAGATTGAGGATACTTCTTTGACCTGGGAACAATATCATTAGTAAACGTAACATTTGGACCGATAAAAACATCATTTTCAATTCTTAAACCATCCCAAATTTGAACACCGGCTTTAACGGTCACTCTATCCCCAATAACCACATCATTTTCAATAAAAACATGTGAATTTATATTACAGTCTCTACCAATTACTGCATCCTTCAGAATGACCACAAACTGCCAGATCGTTGAGCCGCTTCCTATAGAAATAGATTGAACATCAGAGAGTTTATGAATAAAGGTTTTCATTTTTTATACTCTATAAACTGTTTATAATCTCGTAAGTAATCATTTTCATCATATCTTAGAGAAGCCAAAACCATACAGACTGCACCTGATGAGAATTCGAACAGTTCTCTCCAAATCCCTGGAACGACCAGCAGGCCGTAATCCGGGCGATTTAACTTTACGATCTTTTTATTAGATCCATCATCCAACAAAATGTCAAAACTTCCCCCAACCGCAACAACTAACTGATACAAATCCTTATGAGCATGACCTCCTCTACTTTCTCCGCCGGGAATATCATAGAGATAATACATTCTTTTTATTTCAAACGGAACATTTTTATTACCCTCAACTATTGTAATGTTACCGGCTCTTTCCTTGACTTTATCTAAATGAAGCACATGGCAATCGTATACAGAACTTCTATTCATGTTTTTTATAGGCTAAATATTCCTCATAATCTCTAATATAATCATCCTTAGAGAAAAAAGTAGAACTAAGTATGACAGCAACTGAATTGGTTGAAAAATTTTCCATTTGTCTCCAATAACCATTAGGTATGTATAAGCCATAATAGGATCTATTTAAAGAAAAGGTTTTTTTGGTATTGCCATCACTCACCAACACATCAAAACTTCCGGAAAGAGCTATAATAAACTCTTTTTGTTCCTTGAAAGCGTGCCCTCCTCTTTTCATCCCTCCCGGCACATCGTATATCCAATAGGTTCTTTCAATTTTAAAAGGTAAATGGTTCTTTTCCTCGAGAAAAGAAAGGTTTCCCCTTAAATCCTCGTATTTTGGTAAATCAATAATACGTACCTCCTTCATAATTTATTGTTAGGATATAAACTTCCGAAGCCTATTATACACTTTTATTAATTTCGAGTTCTTATAAATAACAATTTGCCTCCTAATATTTTCTACTTCCTGATTTATTCTTTGCTCAATTGCTAATCCATCCTCGGGATCAGCATATTTATATAGCCAGTTCAAAAGTTGGATATAATCTGCACTGACATTAAGAAACCCAAAGGTACGAATGGTATTTGTTAAGCTTCCTGTATTGTTTCGACGATAAATAGCCATAACTTCATCAAAATAGTGGGCCCTGGAATTAATTAAGATGCAGCAAAAAAGAGGATAGTCTCCATAATTTAACTGATCGTAAAATTCCGGTAAGATCATTTTGTCTTTCCTAAAAACAAAGGAACAGGTTGGAATTAACCAGTCTTTTCCAACAACATCCTGGAACAAAACAGGATTTTCAATAATATTACTTTGATAACTAGAGAAAGAAACTGCTTTTGAGTCAAAAAGCATATCTACTTCATGAAAGGAAGCTGAATATTCAACATTGGATTCCAGAAAATCAATTTGTTTTTGTAGTTTTTTAGGATCAATCCAAAAGTCATCTCCTTCACAAATTGCAATGTACTTTCCTTTGGCCTGTTTAAATGAATAGTGAAAATTGGGAATTGCTCCAATATTTTTGTTATGCTTAATATATCTTATTAAACCTCCCTTATCATTATTTTTTATAATTGATTTAATTACATCTTCAGTTTGATCTGGAGAATTGTCGTTGCAAATTATTAATTCAAAACTAAAATCAACTTCCTGAGAAAGAACTCCATCGATTGCTTCACGAATGTAGTCCTGATGTTTATAAGTGATCATGCATACACTTACAAGAGGATTTTTTATTTGTTGCATTAAAAAACTTTTTTTGCAGGGGTTCCTACATAGGTTCCCTCACTTTTAATATCCTTGGTTACGACAGCTCCTGCCCCAATGATAACATGTTCACATATTTCAACTCCGGGCAATATAACCGCATTGCTTCCTATGGAACAGAAATTTCCAATTTTGCAATTTCCCAGAATTCTTGCACCAGGCGAAATTTCTGAAAACATTCCAACTTCTGAATCATGGTGAATACTTGCATATGAATTTAGCAAGACCCCATCCTTAAGAATGGCATTCCCAAGAATTGAGGAAAAGGGCATAATATTTAAACCCCTTCCTAATTCAGAAAATCGTGAAATTTCGGAACTATCAGCTATGAGAGAAACAAGATTGCCGCCAATTCCTCTAAGGGTCCTGGCAATCTCAAATCTTCTTGCTGTACCCCCTAAGGCTAGAATAAAATCCTTATCTAAAAGAAAATATTTTTCCACCTCTTTCAATTTCTTAATGATCGGATAGCCTAGAAATTCATCAGGAATACCTGGCGAAACATTGTCAAAAAAACTTAACTTCCCTCTGTAATCCCTATTTCTTTGAACTACGTCTAAAATCTCGCGTGCATGGCCGCTGGCACCTACTAATACCATGTCAGGAATTGAGAATTTCAGTTATTATACTTAAATCCTCATCTTTTAAACCAACGTACAGCGGGAGACATAAAATCCTAGAGGAAATGGTTTCCGAAACAGGCATTTTTATAGGCTTCACATAATTCAGAGTGTTTAAAGAAGGATAAAAATAGCGCCTGGGATAAATTCCTTGTTTATTCAATTTACTCTGTTTATCAAGCAGCTCTTTTTCTTCTTCAAATATAATGGGATAGTAACTGTAATTCCATTCGGTATTCCTTCTAATTTTTATTTTTCGAAAATTTTTAAAATTTAATGCCTGATCATATACTTCCGTGACTTTTCTTCTCTCCTTTAGAATTTCATTCATTTGAGGCAACACACACAATCCCATAGCTGCCTGCAACTCACTTATTTTGGCGTTTATTCCTAATCCGTGAAAATCCAGAGGTCCGTTGTGTCCAAAATTGTGGGTGTAATATAATTTATCATGAAGTTCCTGATCGCTGCAGAATATGGCACCTCCTTCTCCTGTATGAAAAATTTTGGTAGCATGAAAACTGCAAGTACTTATATCGCCAAAATTAAAAATTGATTCATTATTGAAGTTAACTCCAAAGCAATGAGCAGCATCATATATAACTTTTAATCTATACTTCTTTGCTATACGGGAAATTTCTTCCACCTCACAAGGATTACCAAAAACGTGTGTGGCTAATATAGCAGTAGTCTTAGAAGTTATAGCTTCCTCTATTTTGGACTCATCAATCGTGAGATAATCGGGATGGACATCTACAAATACAGGTGTAAATTTTTCCCACACGATGGCAGCTGTTGTAGCTACATAACTGAAAGGTGTAGTAATGACTTCACCTTCCGTTGCCACATTTCTCAAGGCAATCTGTAATGGTAAAGTGCCATTGGTAGTAATAATTATATTTTTGACACCCAGATAATTTCTTAGCATCTCCTCCAATTCTAAAGTCAATTCACCACGATTAGTAAGCCATTGGTTCTCCCAAATTCTCTCTATATTTTTTTGATATTCTGCAATATCTGGAAAGTAAGTTTTTGTTACGGGTATCATTTAGGATCTACCAGTTGTTATATTCATTTTTAATTTCACCGCAGAAATTTTAGTATCTTTCGAGAATCTCGGACACATAAGCACCATACTTGGATTTCCCATACCTTTTCAATGTTTCATAAAGAGACTCTTTCTCAATGAAATTTCTTTCCAGGGCAATCTCTTCAATACATCCAATCATGGCACTTTGCCTATTTTGGATAACTCTTATAAACTCAGTCGCGTCGTCAAGGGACTCTACAGTTCCGGTATCAAACCAACTCATCCCTCTTGTCATCACTCCTACTTCCAACTCTCCGGCTTTAAGGTACATCTGATTTATGGTGGAAATTTCCTTTTCACCCCTTGCTGAAGGTTCAACCTTTTTAGCAAATTCGATTACTTTGTTGTCATAAAAATATAAACCGGGAATGGCATATTTTGATTTGGGCTCTTCCGGCTTCTCTTCAATACTGATCGCCTTTTGATTTGAATCAAATTCAATAACACCATATCTCTCCGGATCCTTTACCGGATAGGCAAAAATTGCCGCTCCGTTAACATCGACTTTACTTCTTAAAAGAGATCCAAAACCATTACCATAAAAGATATTATCTCCCAAAACTAAAGCAACCTTTTCCTTTCCAATGAATTTTTCTCCTATAATAAAGGCTTCTGCCAGTCCATTTGGTTCCTCTTGAATTTCATATTCAAAATTACATCCTACGTGAGAACCATCGCCAAGAAGCTTTTTAAACGATTCCTGATCGTGAGGAGTGGTAATAAAAAGAATGTCTTTGATTCCGGCCAACATAAGTACCGACAAAGGGTAATAAATCATTGGCTTATCATAGACAGGCAGTAATTGTTTACTCACTGAAATTGTGATAGGATATAGACGGGTTCCTGAGCCCCCAGCTAGAATTATTCCTTTCATATATTAAGACTGATATTGGTTTTTATAATATTCCTGATACTTACCTGAAGTTACGTTTTTCAACCAAATTTCATTATTTAAGTACCAATCCACTGTTCTTTCAAGCCCTTCTTCAAATGTTACTGAAGGTTCCCATTCAAGTTCTTCCTTAATTTTGCTTGCATCTATAGCATAACGTTTGTCATGGCCGGGTCTATCCTTAACAAAGGAAATTAATTTAGCCGATTCATCTTCTTTTCGATCAAGTTTTTTATCCATAATTTGACAAAGTAATTGAACCAAATCAATATTTTGCCATTCATTAAAACCTCCAATATTGTATGTTTCTTGCAGTTTCCCCTTATGAAAAACTAAATCTATGGCGTAAGCATGATCAACTACATACAACCAGTCCCTGGTATATTTACCATCGCCATAAACGGGTAAAGGCTTATTTGCAATTACATTATGAATAAAAAGCGGAATAAGCTTTTCAGGAAATTGATTAGGTCCATAATTATTTGAACAGTTTGATATGATATAAGGTAAATTATAGGTTTCACCATAAGCTCTGACAAAATGATCTGAACTCGCTTTTGAAGCAGAATAAGGAGAATTAGGATCGTAAGGGGTTTGTTCCGTAAAAAATCCAGTTTCCCCTAATGTGCCATAGACTTCATCTGTACTGATATGGTAAAACAACTTATTCACACAATTTCTCCCCCAGTACTTCTTTGCAGCATTTAATAAATTCACTGTACCTAGAACATTTGTTTCAACAAAAGCAAAAGGATTTGCTATAGACCTATCAACATGAGACTCAGCCGCTAAATGAATAACAGCATCAAATTCATACTCTTCAAAGAAGTTATTTATAACATTAGCATCATTAATGCTGCCTTTCAGAAATTTATAATTCTGAGAACTCTCTACATCTAGAAGGTTTTCAAGGTTACCGGAGTATGTGAGATCATCCAAATTATAAATATTATAGTTTTTATATTTATTAACAAAAAGGCGAACGACATGAGAACCAATAAATCCGGCACCGCCGGTAATCAAAATATTTCTTTTTATCATAAATCCTTTATTTGAGCACACATCCTAAACAACCATCCCCGCGGCAACAGTTTCATTAGTGCTTTCATCGATTAGAATTAAACTTCCTGTATTACGGTTATCCCTATAAGAATCCAGCATTAAACTACGGGTAGTTCTTATTTTTACCCGGGCAATATCATTCATGCTAAGGTCCTTACCTTCATTATCTCTTTCAAAGGTGTCTATATCCATCTTATACACCACCTCCCTGATCATGGCCCGTTCTTCATTGGAAGTATGCATTACCGTATATTTTGCGCGAGGTTTCATGGCCTCATTATTCAACCAGCAAAGCATCACATCGAATTCCTGTTCCTGCTCAGGCTGATTATTTTTTTTCACGATCATATCTCCCCTGCTTACATCGATGTCATCCTCAAGAGTTATTGCAACCGACATTGGTGCATAGGCTTCTTCAACTTCCTGCTTTCCGGCATTTATCGATCTTATTTTAGAAGAGAATCCTGATGGTAGTACTGCTACTTCATCTCCTACTCTATAGATCCCACTGGCGATCCTTCCCGCATACCCCCTGTAATCTCTGTATTTTTCATTTTGCGGTCTTATTACTGTTTGTACAGGAAAACGCGCGTCGATCTTATTGATATCACTGCTAATATGTAAATTTTCAAGGGTACTTAAAAGCGTACCATTTTGGTACCAGGTCATGTTCTCTGATCTGTTTACCACATTATCTCCTTTTAAGGCGCTAATAGGAATGAACCGTACATCCTTCATCAACAGTTTGGAAGAAAACTCTTCAAACTGTGCTATTATATTATTATATACTTCTTCAGAGAAATCAACCAGGTCCATTTTATTGACGCACACGACAAGGTGAGGTATATTTAATAAGGAAGCAATGAAAGAATGCCTTTTGGTTTGCTCAATCACCCCGTGACGTGCATCGATAAGGATTACGGCCGCATTAGCCGTGGAAGCTCCCGTAACCATATTACGTGTATACTGGATATGCCCGGGGGTATCTGCAATAATGAATTTACGTTTGGGAGTGGTGAAGTAACGATAAGCTACATCAATGGTTATCCCCTGATCTCTTTCATCTTTTAAACCATCAGTAAACAGGGCTAAATCGATTCCATCATGGCCTTTTTTTGCACTTGTAGCACTTACAGATTCCAGCTGGTCCTCAAAAATGGATTTAGAATCGTATAAAAGACGACCGATGAGGGTGGACTTGCCGTCATCTACGGAGCCTGCGGTAGTGAATCTTAAAAGTTGGTTATTATTTATTTCCATTGTTCATTTTACTATTTATTAAACAGGATTCCACGGTTTGAAGCGGATTACGCGGATTGGTTTTCGTTCGATTTCACGGATTATTACGGATTGCGCGGATTGGTTGTGTTGATAAAACGTTTCCAAATTAAACTTTTCTGTCCGAAATTGACCAGTAAACCTAAAGGCAATTCGGTGGATTTTAAATAATTGATCACCTGCGCTTCTGCGTCCTTGACCAGGAAGGAAGCTGCCTTGATTTCAAGAAGAATCTTATCATAACATATAAAGTCAGCAACAAAATATTTCTTCATGGGTTGGCCTTCATACATCAGTCTTAATTTTAATTGTCTCTGAAAATCTATTTTTTGAGATTTAAATTCCTTTTCCAGCGCCTCCTGGTAGACCGATTCCAAAAACCCTGATCCAAGATTTCTATGAACTTTCATGCAAGCCCCGATAATCTTATAGGTCTCTTCCTCGAATATCAATTTATTGTCTCCCATCCAATCCGCGTAATCCGTAATCCGCGCAATCCGCTTTAAATCCGTGTAATTTTTTTATTAGAAGTAACCCTGTTTCTTTCTGTCTTCCATAGCTGTTTCTGAACGCTTGTCATCTGATCTATCCCCTCTTTCCGTTTTACGCATTGCAGAGACCTCCTGTACAATCTTTTCTAAAGTATCGGCATCAGACTCAATACCCCCGGTAATGGTAATGTCGCCTAAAGTTCTGAAACGAATTTTTTTCTTCTCTACCTTCTCTCCCTCTTCCAACCTTAAATATTCGGAAACGGGGATCCAGGAATTGCTTCTGAATACCACTTCCCTTTCATGGGCAAAATACAAAGATGGAATTTTAATGTTTTCTCTTTTAATGTAATTCCACACATCCATTTCTGTCCAGTTACTAATTGGGAAGGCCCTGAAATGCTCTCCTTCGAAATGCTTTCCGTTCAGGAGATTCCACAACTCCGGACGTTGGTTCTTCGGATCCCACTGACCAAAATCATCCCTGTGAGAAAAAAATCTTTCTTTAGCCCGCGCTTTCTCTTCATCCCTTCGACCTCCCCCGATCGCACAATCTATTTTATTTTCTTCAATAGCATCCAGGAGAGTGGTAATTTGTAATGCATTTCGGGTGGCGTTCTTTCCTTTTTCCTCTGCTACGCGACCATTATTAATAGATTCCTGCACCGAACCTACAATCAATTTCACACCTAATTCTTCTATAAGGTCATCCCTGAATTTAATTGTTTCCGGAAAATTATGGCCGGTATCAACGTGCATAAGGGCAAAAGGAATTTTGGATGGAAAAAATGCTTTTTTAGCTAAATGGGTAACGAGTATCGAATCCTTACCCCCGGAAAAAAGGATCACGGGATTTTCGAATTGAGCCCACACTTCCCTTAGGATATAAATGGCCTCAGATTCCAACTCATCCAGGTAATTTAAATAAAATGGGGTATCCAGTCAACACCCGTGATTTTCGTTAATAATTTTATCATATGTCACAGGCTCTGCAATAACAGCCTGCTCAAGTAACCGCATAAATAATAAGCCTCTGCTATTTGATGTTCTCCTGT